>DASRFB010000036.1:0-108655 GCA_035651815.1 Burkholderiales bacterium
CGGCCGCAAGCAGCGCTTCCACCAGCTCGCGCGAGTGCCCGCGCCGCTCGACGGTCTGAATCAGCTTCTGGTGCGCGATCATCCGCTGCAGCAGCTTCTCGAGATCGGTGCCCGACAGTTCGATCCCGGACGAGGGGATGCGCACGACCCGTCCGCCCACGGAGCGCCGGATCAGATACTCCTCGAGCTCGCGCTCGTTCTTGATGTAGGTCTCCGACTTGCCGCGCTTGACGCGGAACAGCGGGGGCTGCGCGATGTAGATGTACCCGTGCTCGATGACCTGCGGCAGCTGACGGTAGAAGAACGTGAGCAGCAGCGTGCGGATGTGCGAGCCGTCCACGTCAGCATCGGTCATGATGATGATGCGGTGGTAGCGCAGCTTCTCGGGGTTGTATTCCTCCTTGCCGATGCCGCAGCCGAGCGCCGTAATGAGCGTGGCGATTTCAGCCGACGAGAGCAGCTTGTCGAAGCGAGCGCGCTCGACGTTCAGGATCTTGCCCTTGAGCGGCAGGATCGCCTGGAACTTGCGATCGCGTCCCTGCTTGGCCGAGCCACCGGCCGAGTCACCCTCGACGATGTAGAGCTCGCACAGGCGCGGATCCTTCTCCTGACAGTCGGCGAGCTTCGCGGAAAGCCCGAAAGAGTCGAGCACGCCCTTGCGCCGGGTCATCTCGCGCGCCTTGCGCGCGGCCTCTCGCGCGCGCGCCGCCTCGACGATCTTGGTGCAGATGATGCGCGCGTCGTTAGGACGCTCGAGCAGGAACGACTTCAGGCGATCCGCGACGATCTCCTGGACGACCGGCGACACTTCCGAGGAGACCAGCTTGTCCTTGGTCTGCGATGAGAACTTCGGCTCGGGAACCTTGACCGAGAGCACGCACGAGAGGCCCTCGCGCATGTCGTCGCCGCTCGTCTCGACTTTCGCCTTCTTCGCGATCTCGTTCGACTCGATGTACTGGTTGAGGCTGCGCGTCATCGCGGCGCGCAAACCCGTGAGGTGCGTGCCGCCGTCGCGCTGCGGGATATTGTTCGTGAAGCACAGCACCTGCTCCTGGTACGAGTCGTTCCACTGCATCGCGACTTCGACGGTGATGCCGTCCTTCTGCGCGATGGCGTAGAACGGGTTCTGATGCAGCACGTTCTTGCTGCGGTTGATGAACTCGACGAAACCCTTGACGCCACCCGTGTGCGCGAAGTTCTCTTCCTTGCCGGTGCGCTGGTCGATCAGGCTGATCTTGACCCCGTTGTTCAGGAATGAGAGCTCGCGCAGGCGCCGGGCGAGGATGTCGAAATGGTATTCGACGGTGCCGAAGGTCTCGGCGCTCGCGAGGAAGTGCACCTCGGTCCCGCGGCGCTCGGTCTTGCCGAGCACCTTCAGCGGCTCGACCGGGACGCCATGGCGAAACTCCATGAAATGGGCGAGGCCGTCGCGCCGGATGGTGAGACGCAGCCACTCCGAGAGCGCGTTCACCACGGAGACGCCGACGCCGTGCAGGCCGCCAGAGATCTTGTACGAGTTGTTGTCGAACTTGCCGCCGGCGTGCAGCTCGGTCATGACGATCTCGGCCGCCGAGCGCCCCTGCTCGTCCTCCTTGTGGATCTCGGTCGGGATGCCGCGGCCGTTGTCGATGACGCTGATCGAGTTGTCGGTGTGGATCGTGACCGTGATGGTGTCGCAGAAGCCGGCGAGCGCCTCGTCGATCGCGTTGTCGACCACCTCGAAAACCATGTGGTGCAGGCCGGTGCCGTCGGACGTGTCGCCGATGTACATTCCCGGCCGCTTGCGCACGGCCTCGAGTCCCTTCAGGACCTTGATGCTGTCCGAATCGTATTGGTCGCCGGGCTGCTGGCTTTTCGCGCTATCCGTCATTTTCTTCCCGTGGTTCCGTCAGATTCGCATCGGCATCACGACGTACTTGAAGTCGCTGCGCCCGGGAACCATGAAGAGCGCGCTCGAGTTCGCATCGCCGAGGCCGCATTCGATCTCGGAAACGTCGAGGTTGTTGAGCACGTCCAGCAGGTACCCGACGTTGAATCCGATATCGAGCGGCTCGCCCTTGTACGGGACGTCCAGCTCTTCCTGAGCCTCTTCCTGCTCGGTGTTGCTGCAGCTGATCCTCAGGCTGCCGTCGCCCAGCACCCAGCGCACCCCCCGGAACTTGTCGCTCGTCAGGATGGCCGCGCGCTGCAGCGACTGCAGCAGCGCGATACGGTCGAGCTTCAGCTTCTTGGGCTGGTTCTGCGGAATCACCCGCGTGTAGTCGGGAAACTTTCCGTCGACGAGTTTCGAGACCAATACCACCCGGCCGAAGCTGAACTTCGCCTGGGTCGCGGAGAGCTCGATCGCGACCGGGTCGTCGGCATCGCCGAGGAGCTTCGAGAGCTCGATGATGGTCTTTCTCGGAAGGATGACCTCCTGCTTCGGTAGCGACTTCGAGCCTGCTTCCCGGCTCGCGAACGCCAGGCGGTGCCCGTCGGTAGCGACGAGCCTGAGTTGGCCGTCGTCCACGACCATGAGGAGACCGTTCAGGTAGTAGCGGATGTCCTGCTGCGCCATCGCGTACTGCACCAGCGCCAGCAGGGACTTGAGCAGATTCTGGGGCACCGAGAAGCGCGTCGGCGTCCCCTCGGCCGCGGCCAGGCGCGGAAAATCCTCGGCCGGGAGCGTCTGCAGGTTGAACCGGCTCTTTCCGGACTTGACCTGCAGCCGCTTGTCGGCGAGCGTCAGGGTCACCTCGGAGGCTTCGGGAAGCGCGCGCAGGATGTCGAACAGCTTGCGCGCGCCGACCGTGGTGGTCTTCGCATCTCCGGGTCCCTCTACGGTCATGCCGGCCGTGATCTCGATCTCGATGTCCGTCGCCACGAAGTCGATGTGCGTGTCCGTGCGCGAAAGCAGCACATTGGACAGAATGGGCAGCGTATGACGACGCTCGATGATTCCGGTCACCGCCTGCAGCGGTTCGAGCAGCGCTTCGCGTTTTACTTTTAGCAAGTTCATCTACTATTCCTTGATGATGATGATGAGCGCTGCCGAAACTGTGGATAAGCCTCTCGCGCCAGGAACGACGCGGGATCCCGGTGAATGAAACTGGTGGATAAGTTCCCGGAGCCGTGTGAGCGCGTTTGGGGTAAGCCGTCCGGCCGCGCGGCTTTCAGCGGTTGCCCACATTTCGCCCCCCAGTTGCCACCCGGCTCCGTTCATCCTTTGAGAACCTGCTCGAGAATGTGATAGTCGCGGTTGATGTCGTGATTCTTTTCGCGAAGGCTCGCGATCGTGCGGCAGGCGTGCAGCACGGTCGTGTGGTCGCGGTTACCAAACGCATCGCCGATGTCCGGCAAGCTCATCTGAGTGAGGTCCTTGGCAAGCGCCATCGCGAGTTGACGCGGCCGGGCCACGCTGCGGCTGCGCTTCTTCGAGTGCATGTCCGAGAGCTTGATCTTGTAGTACTCCGCGACCGTTTTCTGGATATTGTCGATTGTGATCTGCCGGTTCTGCGACGACAGGAGGTCCTTGAGGGCCTCCTTTACGGTATCGAGGGTGATGTCGCGACCGTTGAAGCGCGAGTAGGCGATGACGCTCTTCAAAGCGCCCTCGAGCTCCCGCACGTTCGACCGGATGTGTTTGGCGATGAAGAACGCGACTTCCTCGGATAGCTTGAGCGAGATCGCCTCGGCTTTCTTCAGGATGATGGCGACCCTCATCTCCTGCTCGGGCGGCTCGATCGCGACGGTGAGGCCCCAGGAGAAACGCGATTTCAGGCGCTCGTCGATGCCGGCGAGGTCCTTGGGATAGGTGTCGCAGGTGATGATCAACTGCTTGTGCGACTCGATCAGCGCATTGAAGGCGTAGAAGAACTCTTCCTGCGTGCGGTCCTTGCCGGTGAAGAACTGGATGTCGTCGATGAGAAGCAAGTCCAGCGAATGGTAGTAGCGCTTGAACTCGTCGAACGACTTCTGCTGATAGGCTCGCACTACGTCGGAGATGTATTGCGCCGCGTGCAGGTAGCGCACACGCGCGTTCGGCTGCTGCGCGAGGACCATGTTGCCCACGGCGTGGATGAGGTGCGTCTTGCCGAGCCCTACGCCGCCGTAGATGAACAGCGGGTTGTACGACGTACCCGGGTGCTCCGCGACCTGCAGCGCCGCCGCGCGCGCGAGCTGGTTCGCCTTCCCGGTCACGAAATTCTCGAAGTCGAACTCCGGAATGAGGCTCGAGCGCTCGACATTCGCGGGACGCGGAGCCTTGCCGGCGCGCGCCGGTGCGGCCGGCTTGGCGGGCTCCGGCGCGGGCGCGGGCGCGGCGTCGAGCACGAGCGCAACGCGGATCGGCGACGAGTAGAACTCCGCGCCCATGGCCTCGATCCGAGGCAGGAAACGCTCCTTCACCCACTGCAGCACGAAGCGGTTGGGGGCGAGCAGGCGCAGCTCGCCCGAAGGGCCCCCGTTGGCGTCGACTTTTAGGGGCCGTATCCAGGTATTAAACTGTTGAGCGGGAAGCTCTTTTTCAAATCGGCTCAGGCAGGAGAGCCAGAAACCTTGCATGAGTTTTTCTGTGTTCTGGACGGGGGCGAAACCAACGTCGAATTCTACCCGTTTCCGAGGTAGTTATCCACAGGCGATTGAGGATCGGTCCGAGGGCGTTGCAAGCGCCGCGCGTTGACACGAGCGAGCGAAAAATCGTCTAATACAAAGTTCTGTCCGCCTTGAGGAAAACGCTTCATGAAACGCACTTTTCACCCCTCGGTGCTTCGCCGAAAGCGCACGCACGGATTTCTGGTACGGATGCGCACCCGCGGAGGCCGCGCGGTGATCCGCGCGCGCCGCGCGAAAGGGCGCGCGCGCCTCGGGGTCGTTTGAGCGGCGCGCAGCGCTATTCCCGCAAACAAAGACTCCGCGGCGAGGATATCGACGCGCTGCTCGCGTCGGGCAAGGGCCTGAGGCGCTCCGGTGTTTGGGTGCAGGCGCGCCTCAATACGCTCGATTGCCCGCGCCTCGGCATGATCATTCCGCGGCGCGTCGTGCCGCGCGCCGTGGATCGGAATCGTATCCGCCGCGTGCTGCGCGAATGGTTCCGAACGAATCAACAACATCTGGGAAGCCGCGACGTTCTCGTCCGAGTGACCGACAAGCCCGTTGAGCTCGTGAGCGCCGTCGTCGCGCAACTGCTGGCCAAACTTCCGTAAAGATCTTGCTTCCGTGAAGACCGTGCTGTCCGCGCTGTTGCGAGTGTACCGGTATGCCGTGAGCCCCATGCTCGGGCTGCAGTGCCGATTCCACCCGTCGTGCTCGGCCTACGCGCTCGAAGCCATCGAGCGCTGGGGAGCGTTCCGCGGCAGCTGGCTCGCGGCGAGGCGCCTCGCGCGCTGCCATCCGTGGCATCCCGGGGGCTACGATCCGGTACCGCGCTCCGAACAAGAACGCGCCTGAACGATCTCGACTGCAAAACTGCGGATGGATACCCAGCGGCTGATCCTTTTCTTCGTGTTTTCGCTTTCGCTGCTCCTGCTTTGGGAGGCGTGGCAAAAGGAGACCCGGCCGCCGCCCGTCCCGCCGGCCGCGGTAGCGCCGACCGGAGTACCCGGCCCAGCAGCATCGAAGGCGGGGAGCGCGACCAGGCCCGAGGCGGTCCCGGCCCTGGGCGCGGGCGCCGAGGCGAACGCCGGGGAGTTGCTCACCGTACGTACCGACACGATGCTCGCCCGCGTGAGCACGACCGGCGGGGACATCGTCTATCTCGAGCTGCTGCAGCACAAGAGCACCCTCGACAGTACGAAGAACTTCGTGCTGTTCGACAAGGAGCACCGCTACGCGGCGCAGAGCGGGCTCACGGGGGGGCTGCCCTACCACCGGACGGTCTTTACCGCGTCGGCGAAGGAGTTCCAGCTCGCCCCGGGTGCCGACAAGGTCGACCTCAGGCTCGAAGCGCGGACCCCGTCCGGCGTGAGGGTGGTGAAGACGCTCACGTTCCACCGCTCGAGCTACCTGATCGACGTCGGCGAAGACATCGTCAACGGGTCCTCGGCGCCGGTCTCGACCACCGCTTATTTCCAGCTGACGCGCGACGACAAGGCGCCCGCGGGCGATCCCAATATGGTGAAGACGTTCACCGGCCCGGCGGTCTACAGCGATCAGGACAAGTTCCAGAAGATCTCCTTCGGCGACATCGACAAGGGCAAGTTTCCTGCCAAGTCCGCCGACAACGGCTGGGTCGCCATGGTGCAGCATTATTTCGTCGCGGCGCTGCTGCCCCGGGACAAGGTGCAGCGCGAGTTCTACGCGCAGAAGCTCGGCGACGATTTCTACTCCGTCGGCGTGAAGGTCCCGCTGGGACCGATCGCAGCGGGCGGCACGGCCAGCGTCACGGTCCCGATGTACGCGGGGCCCGAGTATCAGGATCAGCTGAAGGCGATCGCGCCCGGGCTCGATCGGGTCGTCGACTACGGCATGCTGACCATCATCGCGGAGCCGCTGTTCTGGGTTCTCAAGGTCTTCCATGGTTGGCTCCACAACTGGGGTCTCGCCATCATCCTGCTGACCATCTGCATCAAGCTGCTGTTCTTCCCGCTCTCGGCCGCGAGCTACCGCTCGATGGCCAAGATGAAGCTCGTCACGCCGAGGCTCGCCAAGATCCGCGAGCAATATGCCGACGACCGGATGAAGATGAACCAGGCGATGATGGATCTGTACAAGACGGAGAAGATCAATCCGCTAGGCGGCTGCCTGCCGATCGTCGTCCAGATTCCCGTGTTCATCTCCCTCTACTGGGTGCTGCTCGCGAGCGTGGAACTACGCCATGCCCCGTTCTACGCCTGGATCACGGACCTCTCGGCCGAGGACCCGTTCTACGTGCTGCCGGCGCTGATGATGGCGTCCATGCTGCTGCAGACGAGGATGAACCCGACGCCTCCTGATCCCGTTCAGGCGAAGGTCATGCTCATCATGCCTTTCGTGTTCGGCGTGATGTTCTTCTTCTTTCCCTCAGGCCTGGTGCTGTACTGGCTCGTGAACAACATCCTGTCGATCGCGCAGCAGTGGCAGATCACCCGCATGATCGAGGGCAAGAAGCCGCCCAAGCGCTGATCGACATCACGTCCGCAAGGGCCGTCGGTTCGACGACCGGCGACTTACCGCAGACATGTCCGCCGACATCGATGTGATCGCCGCCGTGGCCACCGCGCAGGGTCGCGCGGGCATCGGCATCGTTCGCGTCTCCGGGAGGAGCCTGGAGCCCTTCGTGGCCGCTCTGCTCGGGCGGCTGCCGCCGCCGCGGTCCGCGGTACGCGCGGTGTTCCGGGGAGCGGACGGGCGCCCGATCGACGAAGGTCTCGCGCTCTATTTCGCCGCGCCCTCCTCCTACACGGGCGAAGACGTTCTCGAGCTGCACGGCCACGGCGGCCCGGTCGTCCTGCGGATGCTCCTGCGGCGTTGCATCGAGCTCGGCGCGCGGCTCGCGGAGCCGGGCGAGTTCACGCGCCGCGCGTTCCTGAACGACAAGCTCGATCTCGCGCAGGCCGAAGCCGTCGCGGACGTGATCGACGCCGCGACGGAAACCGCCGCGCGCTGCGCGCTGCGCTCGCTTCGCGGCGAGTTCTCGCAGCTGATCCACGGCTTCGCGGACCAGCTGCTCGAGCTGCGCGCGCTGGTCGAGGCGACGCTCGATTTTCCGGAGGAGGACATCGACGCCGAGCACCGTCTCCAGGCGCACGCCCGGCTCGGGCGTCTTCGCGAGCAATTGCGCCGGGCGCTGGAGCAGGCGCGCCGCGGCAGCGTCTTGCGTGCGGGCCTTCAGGTGGTGCTCGCCGGCCAGCCGAACGTCGGCAAATCGTCCCTGCTCAACAAGCTCGCCGGCGAGGACGTGGCGATCGTGACCGAGATCCCCGGAACGACGCGTGACGCGGTTCGCCAGACCATCCAGGTCGAAGGTGTGCCGATGAACATCATCGACACGGCCGGCTTGCGCGACACGAGCGACACGGTCGAGCGATTCGGCATCGCCCGCGCGTGGGACGCGATCGAGCGCGCTGACGTGCTGCTGCTCGTCGTCGACGCGAGGACGGGCGTCACACCCGAGGATGAGCGCATCCGCGATCGCCTGCCGCGAAACCTCGCGCGCATCGTCGTGTTCAACAAGATCGATCTGTGCGGCGTGGCGGCCGCGTCGGAGGACGCCGAGGACGCGCGCCGGATTCGGCTTTCGGCGAAGACCGGCGAGGGCGTCGACTTGTTGCGCGCCGCGATGGTTTCGATCGCCGGGTGGCAGGCGACGAACGAAGATATCTTCATGGCGCGCGAACGTCACGTCGTGTGCCTCGAGCGCGCGGCCGAGGCCTTGGAGCGCGCGGCGGGTGCCGCGGCGCGGCTCGAGCTCTTCGCAGAGGAGCTGCGCATCGCCCAGCAGGCGCTCGACGCGATCACCGGGGAAACCACGCCCGACGACGTGCTCGGCGAGATCTTCTCGCGGTTCTGCATCGGCAAGTGAGGCCGAAACGGGCCGTGGCCGTTCGAGCGCGCGAAACGTGCGTTTCGCCCAGCGCGGGCGAACCTCATGGCGCCCGGGGTGTCATTACGTACGCCGGCTTGCTATGGTAGAGTCGCGCCTCTACACGTCAATCAGCCACGACTTCCGGTTCGCTGCATCGCCCGGAAGCGGCGAAAACTTCTCTATTTTTGCGCTGCGAGGCCGCTGTTTTTGAATGGCAATGCATGGCTTTACTCGTTCTCGATGCTGCGAAGCAATAGCGCGAGAGCTCAAATCCCGAGGAAGAGGCCGTAGATGAACCAACCGTATACCCCAGGCGTCGATATCGCTGCTCCCGACTACGTCCGGCACCAGCCGGTGAAGGAGTGGGTGGCGCGCATCGCGGCGCTCACCAAACCGGAGCGCGTCGTGTGGTGCGACGGCTCGAGCGAGGAGCACGAGCGCCTTTGCGACGAGATGGTCAAGAAGGGCACGATGAAGCGGCTCAACCAGAAGCTGCGCCCGGGTTGCTTCCTCGCGCTGTCGGACCCGAGCGACGTCGCGCGCATGGAGGACAGGACCTTCATCTGCAGCAAGCAAAAGGAAGACGCCGGACCGACGAACAACTGGATGGACCCGGCCGAGATGCGCGCCAAGTTGGACCAGCTGTTCGACGGCAGCATGCGCGGACGCACGATGTACGTCGTGCCGTATTCGATGGGGCCGCTCGGATCCCACATCGCTCACGTCGGCATCGAGCTGACCGATTCGCCGTACGTGGTCGTCAGCATGCGCGTCATGACGCGCATGTCGAGGAAGGTCTGGGACATTCTGGGCGAGAACGGACCCTTCGTGCCGGGCGTGCACTCGGTCGGCGCGCCTCTTGCCCGCGGACAGAGCGACGTTTCCTGGCCGTGCAACAAGGAACACAAGTACATCGTGCACTACCCCGAGACCAAGGAGATCTGGTCGTTCGGCTCGGGCTACGGCGGTAACGCGTTGCTCGGGAAGAAGTGCTTCTCGCTGCGCATCGCTTCGGTGATGGGACGCGAGCAGGGCTGGCTCGCCGAGCACATGCTCATCCTCGGCGTGACTTCGCCCGACGGGCGCAAGGCCTACGTGAGCGGGGCGTTCCCGTCGGCCTGCGGCAAGACGAATTTCGCGATGCTCATTCCGCCTCCGGCGTTCAATGGCTGGAAGGTGACCACGATCGGCGAGGACATCGCATGGCTCAAGCCGGGCCAGGACGGCCGCTTCCACGCGATCAACCCGGAGGCCGGGTTCTTCGGCGTCGCGCCGGGAACGTCGAACAAGACGAACCCGAACTGCATGAAGATGATCCAGAGCAACACCATCTTCACGAACGTCGCGATGACGCCCGAGGGCGACGTGTGGTGGGAGGGGATGACCGAGACGCCTCCCGCGAAGCTGATCGACTGGACAGGCAAGGAGTGGACGCCGGACTGCGGCCGCAAGGCCGCACATCCGAACTCTCGCTTCACGGTATCTGCGGCTCAATGTCCCTCCATCGATCCTGAATGGGAGAATCCCGATGGCGTCCCGATCTCCGCCTTCTTGTTCGGAGGTCGGCGTTCGGATACGGTGCCGCTCGTGATGGAATCGTTCGACTGGGATTCGGGCGTCTATCTCGCGGGCACCATGGGCTCCGAAACCACGGCGGCCGCGACCGGCAAGGTCGGCGTCGTTCGGCGCGATCCCATGGCGATGATTCCGTTCATCGGCTACAACGTCGGGGACTACTTCAACCACTGGCTGAAACTCGGGCGCTCGGTGCCGAATCGCCCCCGCATCTTCTTCGTCAACTGGTTCCGCACGGACGCCAACGGCAAATTCATCTGGCCCGGGTTCGGTGAGAACATGCGCGTGCTGAAGTGGGTCGTCGAGCGTTGCCAGGGTAAGGCTCACGCGGTCAAGACACCGGTTGGGTTCGTACCGGAATTCGGCGACATGGAATGGAAAGGTCTCGAGGGCTTCGGAAACGAGCAATTCGCCAAGGTCACCTCGATCGATGCGGGGGCCTGGCGCCAGGAGCTCAAGTACCACGATCAGATCCTGGGCATGATCGGCTCGCGGCTGCCCGGCGAACTGGCCGCTAAGCGTGACGCTCTGGGGCAAGCCTTCCGCTGACCGTCTTACATAGTAGAAAAAGGGCCGCCATTGGCGGCCTTTTTCTTTCTATTCAATAGCTTGTATCGTACACGGCCAGTGGATAAAGCAGTGGATTACGCTTGGAGGACTCGTGCGCAAACTGTGAGGTTCCACGTGGAACAAAAGGCCGGTGGTGCCGCCGCCCAGAGCCACCGCTACAACGCACACGACTTTGCGCGCAAAAATGCCCTACAATCCGCGCCGAAGAGCAGGCAATCTGAATGAGATTCCCCGGTCATTTCGATGTCATCGTGGTAGGCGGCGGTCACGCCGGCACCGAGGCCGCCCTCGCGTCGGCTCGCGCCGGGTGCCGAACGCTGTTGCTCACCCACAACATCGAAACGCTGGGCCAGATGTCGTGCAATCCATCGATCGGGGGTATCGGAAAAGGGCATCTGGTCAAGGAGGTGGACGCGCTCGGCGGTGCGATGGCGCTCGCGACGGATGAAGCGGGAATCCAGTTTCGGATTCTTAATTCGTCGAAGGGGCCCGCAGTCCGCGCGACTCGAGCGCAGGCGGACCGGCTGCTTTACAAGCAAGCGATCAGAACCCGCCTCGAGAACCAGCCCAACCTCACGCTCTTCCAGCAGGCGGTTGACGATCTTATGCTCGAAGCGGGTCGCGTGGCGGGAGTGGTGACCCAGCTCGGTATCCGCTTTTTCGGGCGTGCAGTCGTGCTGACGACGGGTACTTTCCTTTCCGGCAAGGTGCACGTCGGTCTCGACCACTATCATGCGGGCAGGGCGGGGGACCCCGCGTCCCTTGCGCTCGCAGAGAAATTGCGCGAGCTCGGACTGCCGGTCGGGCGGCTGAAGACCGGGACGCCTCCGCGCATCGACGGTCGGACCATCGATTTCTCGGTGATGAAGGAGCAAGCCGGCGACGAGCCGGCGCCGTGCTTCTCGTTCCTCGGCACGGTGGATATGCATCCTCGCCAGCTGCCGTGCTGGATCACGCACACCAATCCGCACACGCACGAGATCATCCGCGCCGGGCTCGATCGCTCCCCGATGTACACGGGAGTTATCGAAGGTATCGGCCCGCGCTATTGCCCCTCGATCGAGGACAAGATTCATCGCTTTGCGGGGAAGGAGAGCCACCCGATCTTCCTCGAGCCCGAGGGCCTGAGCACTCACGAGTTCTATCCGAACGGGATTTCGACCAGCCTGCCGTTCGATGTTCAGCTTTGTTTAGTCAATTCTATCAAAGGCTTAGAAAATGCCCACGTCCTGAGGCCGGGGTATGCCATCGAGTACGACTATTACGATCCCCGCGGTCTCAGGTCGTCGCTGGAAACCCGGGCCATCCCGGGGCTGTTCTTCGCAGGACAGATCAACGGCACGACCGGCTATGAAGAGGCTGCAGCACAAGGCCTTCTGGCGGGCATCAACGCCGCGCTGAAGGTCCGCGATCGGGACGCCTGGTGCCCGCGGCGCGACGAAGCTTATCTCGGCGTGCTCGTGGACGACCTGGTGACGAGAGGCGTGAGCGAGCCGTACCGCATGTTCACGAGTCGCGCGGAATACCGGCTGATGCTGCGCGAAGACAACGCCGACTTGCGTCTGACCGACGTCGGTCGCAAGCTCGGCGTGGTGGACGACCAGCGCTGGGACGCGTTCAACCGCAAGCGCGATGCCGTAGCCCGCGAATCGGAGCGACTGAAGACCACTTGGGTGGGACCGAGGGCGATCCGCCCCGATGCCGGCGCGCGCGTCCTCGGAGCCGCCCTCGAGCGCGACTACACGCTGCTCGATCTACTCAAACGGCCCGATGTGCGCTATGGCGATCTGATGAAACTGGTCGGCGGCGAGCCGCGGCTGGATGCTACCGTCACCGAGCAGGTGGAGATCCAGGCGAAGTACAGCGGCTACATCGAGCGGCAGCGGGAAGAGGTCGAGCGGCGCGGGCGCCACGAGTCGACGCGGCTGCCGAAAGACCTCGATTACCGTACGGTGCGCGGCCTGTCGATCGAGGTTCAGCAAAAATTGAACGCTCACAAGCCCGAGACATTGGGACAGGCGGCGCGCATCTCCGGGGTCACGCCGGCAGCGATCTCGCTGCTGCTCGTTCATCTGAAGCGCGGGATGCAAGCGCAGAAGAGCGCCGCATGAGCACCGAAGCCGATACCGCGCCCGCGACCGACCCGAAGAAGCAGCTCGACCGCGGCCTGGAGGAGCTCGGCCTCGAGCTAGACCGCAGCGCGCGCAAGCGGCTGCTCGCGTTCGCCGAGCTGCTCGAAAAGTGGAACCGGGTCTACAACCTGACCGGCATACGGGGCGCGGACCAGATCGTAAGCGGGCATTTACTCGACTGCCTTGCCATCGTTCCCCACATCGCTTCCACGGGGCGGGCGTTGGACGTCGGTAGCGGCGCCGGTTTCCCCGGGATTCCGCTCGCGATCGCGCGTCCGCGTCTGCAAGTCACGCTGCTCGACTCGAACCAGAAGAAGGCGGCGTTCCTGCGTCAGGCCGTCGGCGAGCTGCAGCTCGATAACGCCACCGTGATCGAGGACCGCGTCGAGGCCTGGCAGCCCCAGGAAAAGTTCGATGTCATCGTCTCGCGTGCGCTCACCGACACCGGGGAGTTCGTGCGCTGGTCGCGGCACCTTCTCGCACCCGGCGGCGTGTTCGCCGCAATGAAAGGCGTCGTACCGGGCGACGAGCTCGTAGGCCTACCCCAGGGCTACCGCCTGCACGACACCGTGCGCCTCAGCGTTCCGGGGCTGGAGGCGCAGCGGCATCTCATCCTCGTGGAGCGCGCATGACTCGCGTACTGGCGATCACGAACCAGAAGGGCGGCGTCGGCAAGACGACCACGAGCGTGAATCTCGCGGCCGGGCTGGCGCAGGCCGGAAAGCGCGTGCTGCTCGTGGATTTGGATCCCCAGGGCAACGCCACCATGGGCAGCGGCATCGACAAGCGCGCGCTCAGCGCGACCGTGTACCAGGTGCTGCTCGGGTTCGCGACCGCGCCCTCGGTCAGGCTGCGATCGGAAGCAGGCGGCTACGACATCATTCCGGCCAACCGCGATCTGGCCGGTGCGGAGGTCGAGATGGTCGATCTCGAGCACCGCGAGTCGCGGCTCAAGTCGGCGCTGCAGCCCATCGCCTCCGAATACGACTTCGTGCTGCTCGATTGCCCGCCGTCGCTCAACATGCTCACGCTCAACGGCCTGGTCGCTGCGGACGCCGTCATGATCCCGATGCAATGCGAGTACTACGCGCTCGAGGGACTGTCCGACCTCGTCAACACCATCAAGAAGGTGCGCCAGCATCTCAATCCCAGGATCGAGATCGAGGGGCTGCTGCGCACGATGTACGACCCGCGCAACACGCTCGCGCAGCAGGTTTCGGCTCAGCTGCAGGAGCACTTCGGTGCGAAAGTGTACGAGACGGTCATTCCGCGCAACGTCCGGCTCGCCGAGGCGCCGAGCTTCGGCGCACCCGCGATCAGCTTCGATCGCGAGTGCAAGGGTTCTCAGGCCTACATGGCGCTCGCGAGCGAGATCCTCAACCGCAACCCGCTGGCGGCCGCCGCGTGAACATGGCCACCCGACCCAAGGGCCTCGGTCGGGGCCTCGACGCTCTCCTCGACAAGGAGAACGCCGGCGGGGCGGCATCGGGCGAGGTGCAGGCGACCGTCGCGGTCGAGCGCCTGGAGCGCGGGCGCTATCAGCCACGCACGAACATGGACGAGGCGTCGCTGCAGGACCTGGCCGCGTCGATCAAGTCGCAGGGGCTGATGCAGCCGATCCTGGTGCGCCCGGTGAACGGCGCCGGCGAGGAGCTGCGCTACGAGATCATCGCCGGCGAGCGCCGCTGGCGCGCGGCGAAGATCGCTGGCCTCGCCGAGGTTCCGGTGCTCGTGCGCAGCGTGCCCGATTCCGCGGCGCTCGCGATGGCGCTGATCGAGAACATCCAGCGCGAGGACCTGAATCCGCTCGAGGAAGCGAACGGCGTGCGCCGCCTCGTCGAAGAGTTCAATCTCACGCACCAGCAGGCGGCCGAGGCGATCGGGCGCTCGCGCGCCGCGACGACGAACCTGCTGCGCCTGCTGCAGCTGCAGAAGCCGGTGCAGCAGATGGTGCTCGATGGCCGGCTCGAGATGGGGCATGCGCGCGCGCTGCTCGCCCTCGAAGGACGGCGCCAGGAAGAGACCGCGAAGAGCGTCGCCGAGCGCGGTCTCTCGGTGCGCCAGACCGAGCAGCTCGTGAACGACATTCTCAACCCCCCGGCGGTCAGGGCGAAGGCGCGGCCGCGCAATGACCGCGACGTCGAGCGGCTCGAAGAGGAGCTCTCCGGCGAGCTGGGGACGAGCGTGGAAATCCGCCCCGGAAAGAAGGGCGCGGGCAAGCTCGTGATCCACTACGCGAGCCCCGAGCACCTCGACGACCTGCTCTCGCGGCTGAAGGGCTAGACCGCCGCCACGCTAGAACTCGCCGACGAGCGCGATGCGGAAGCTGCGCGGCTCGGCGGGATGGAAGTGGATATCGTTCACCGGCGCCGACTCGCTGCGCAGCTGCGACGCGTAGAAATAGTCGATGTCGTCGGCTTTCCGGTTGAAGAGGTTCAGCACGTCGAAATGGATCCTGAGCCGGGGATCGATCCGGTACGAGCTGCGCAGCGAGACCAACGTCGACGACGGCGAGCGCACGCTGTTGTCCTCGACGAGCGGCCGCGGTCCGAAGTAGCGCAGGTGCGCGGTGTACGACCATCGTCCGAGGTCGTTCAGCGTGACGCCGAGCGAGGCCACCCTGTCGATCGCGCCCGGGATGTAATTGCCGGCCGGATCGTCGTCGCGGAAATTCGCGCGCGAGGCGGATAGATCCAGGTCGACGATCATCCAGGGCCTCGGGACGTAGCGGTTCGACCATTCGATGCCGCGGCGCAGGCTCGGTCGGCTCGCCTCTGTCGTCCCCGCGTCGCCGACGAAGACCAGCTCCGAATCCAGGCGCAGCCGCCAGAGCGCGAGCGAGCTCTGCAGACCGGGGACGACTTCCGTGCGCACGCCCAGCTCCTCTCCGCGCGTCTTCACCAGGGGCTTCACTTTTTCCGCGGGGGCGCCCGTGGTCGGGTCGACGGTGATGGTCGTGCCGCGCGCGTCGTTGCTGTGGAAGCCCTGGCCGAAATTCAGGAAGTACTCGGTGTGTTCGAAGGGGCCGAAGACGAAGTTGAGCTTGGGCGAGGTGACGTGATCGCGGCTCGACCCCGAGTTCGCGTCCAGGCTGCTGTCGACTCGGGCGCGATAGTAGTCGGTGCGCAGCCCGGCGATGGTTCGCACCCAGTCGTTCCACTGTACCGTGTTCTCGTAGAAGAGACCCGCCCCCGTCTGGCCGACCTTGTCCTCGCGCACGGTCGCGAGCCGCTCGCGCTCGAGGGTATGGTAGAGGGCTACCCGGCCGATGTCGTCGTAGCGCAAGTCGGCGCCGAAACGGTTCGTGACCTGGCGCTCGCCCCACTTGCCCGTGAACGTCCAGGTCGGATCCACGCCGTACACCTTGCGATCGTCGAACTGCTCGAACTGATCGCCGTTCACCGGGTCGTCGAGGAAGAAGGTGAAGTTCGAGAACAGCCGCAGGCGGTACTTGATGAAGTACGTGTTCATGTGGAAGTCGCCGTTCGACCACGAGCGGTGACGGTCCAGCGAGAGGCTGTAGCGTGACGTCTGCCCGCCGTCGCTCGGGTCGATCGCGCCGAAGCGCGAGACCTGCTGCGAGTCGACCGCGCGCTGCGGGATCTGGTCGGTCGCGTTCCATTTGCCGCTGTAGGCCATGCCCGTCAGCGTGTAGCCGTCGGCGTTGGTGCCGACGCTGTAGCTCAGGACCCCGTTCACCTTGTTGTAATCGGAGGGGTTGTCCCACGGGCCGTCGTTGTGGAAGAGCTCCAGGCCGTAGAGCAGGTGGCCGGGACCCGAGTCGAACGAGCTCGCCGCCATCGCCCGCTTCCAGCCCCAGCCGCCCAGGCCGAGGCTCGCGATCGGCGCCTTGAGCTTGGTCGCGTAGTTGATGTTGGCCGCGCCCGCGGAAGCGAAATCGCCCTCGTCGGCGAAGTAAGGTCCCTTCTTGTACGAAATGCGCGAGACGAGCTCGGGGATGAGGAAGTTCAGATCGGAATAGCCCTGGCCGTGGGCGTGCGTGGGCATGTTGACCGGCATGTGGTCGACCGTCGTGGCGAAGTCGGTGCCGTGGTCGAGGTTGAAGCCGCGCAGGAAATACTGGTTGGCCTTGCCTTCGCCGCTGTGCTGCGTGATGATCACCCCGGGGACATACTCGAGAACCTCGGCGGGCCGCTGCATCGGCCGCGCCTCGAGTAATTTGGGCGTGATATTTCCCTGGCTCGCCGCGTCCGACGTGCCGACGGCGTTCTCGTAGTGGCCCGTCACCCGGACCTCGTCTGCGCTCGCCTGCGCCAGGGCGCAACCCGAGCGCGAGAGCCAGACCGAGGCAAGAAAAAGCGCGGCGAGCGCGCGAAGCCGGCCCGGCGACATCGTCTCTCCCTGAAAGCCGCCGGAACGCGCGACTCGAAGCGGCGGATTATCTCCGTTTGATCGTGCGGCCGCCATCACGCCGGGCCGAGGTGCTCGCCCGCGGGCCCAGGACGCAGCCGGCGAGCCACTGCTATGATCGGGTCAAAACCGCTTGATCCGGATCAAATGCAGACCGCGAACGAGGGGCGCTTGTCCTGGCCCGACGAAGGCGTAGCGCGAGTCCCGTACTGGGTGTACACGGACCCGCGCATCTATGCGCGCGAGCAGGAACGGATTTTCTGCGGTCCGAGCTGGAGCTACGTCGCCCTGGAAGCGGAGATCCCGAACCCCGGCGACTTCAAACGCACGTTCATCGGCGAGAAGCCCGTGGTCGTCGTCCGCGACAAGGACGGCGGGGTCAACGTGCTCGAGAACCGCTGCGCACACCGCGGCGTGCAGTTCTGCCAGAAGCATCTGGGGCACGCGACCGAGTTCATGTGTCCGTATCACCAATGGACTTACGATCTCAAGGGCAACCTCGTGGGCGTGCCGTTCCGCCGCGGGCTGAAGCGCCAGGGCGGGATGCCGGCGGACTTCGACATGAAGGCGCACGGGCTCACCCAGCTTCGCGTCGCCCGCCGGCACGGCGTCGTGTTCGCGTCGTTCGCGCCGGAGCTCGAGCCGCTCGCGGACTACCTGGGCGAGACGATCCTCGGGCTCTTCGACCGCGTCTTCGACGGGCGCCCCTTGCGCGTGCTCGGGTATTCGCGGCAGCTGATCCCGGCCAACTGGAAGCTGATGTTCGAGAACATCAAGGACCCGTATCACGCGAGCCTGCTGCACGTGTTTCTGGTCACCTTCGGCCTGTTCCGCGCGGACAATCCGTCGCGCGTGGTGACCGATGCGACCGGCCGGCATGGGGCGCTGTTGTCATGGCGCGGCGAGCAGAAGCGCACCGCCGACAACGCCGACATGAAATCCCTGATCGAGGACTTCAAGCTCGACGATCCGTCGATGCTCGAGCCCGTGCGCGAGTTCGCGCAGTACACGGTGGTCATGACGACCCTGTGGCCCAACCTCATCATCCAGCAGCAGTCGAACACGCTCGCCATGCGGCAGCTCGTGACCCGGGGACCGGAGGCGTTCGAGCTGGCCTGGACGTTCTTCGGCTACGAGGGCGACGACGAGGCGATCACGCGGCGCCGGCTGCGCCAGGCGAATCTCATGGGGCCGGCGGGCTACGTCTCGATCGACGACAGCGAGATCATGATGTTCTCGCAGGGTGGTCTGCGGCACCGGCCCGATTGCGCGGCGGTCATGGAAATGGGAGGCCGGGGCTGGCAGTCCGCCGAGGAGCACATGGTGACCGAATCCGTGATCCGGGGCTTCTATGACCACTACCGAAAGGTCATGGAAGTATGATATATCAACGCTTTAATTCACTAAAGCGAACGTTCGTTCTAGCCTGATGACGGCCAGCCAGCGCTACCTTTCGATGAACGCCTCGGAGCTGCGCCTGGCGCTCGAGGAGCTCTACGCCGAGTACATCGGCTGCCTCGACGAGGAGCGCTTCGAGGCGTGGCCCGAGTTCTTCACCGATCCGTGCCTATACAAGATCGTGCCGCGCGAGAACTTCGAGCGCGGCCTGCCCCTCGCGACGTGGCTGTGCGAAAGCCGCGGCATGCTCCGCGACCGGGTCGCCGCCATTCGCAAGACCGCGATGTACGCGCCGAGGACGCTGCGGCGCATGGTGAGCGCGATCCGCGTGCTCGGCTGGCGCGGCGAGACGCTTGAGGTGCGCGCCAATTACCTCGCGCTCGAGACGATGCAGGACGAGCTGACGCGGGTCTTCAACACCGGGCAGTACCGCGATATGCTCGCGGTCGACGATGGCCGCCTGCGGTTTCGCGAGAAAGTATGCGTCTTCGACAGCGCGCTCGTTCCGACCAGCATGATCTACCCCCTCTGATCGAACTCTCCGCCATGGAAAAGCTCAGGCTCAGCATCGCGCTCGACGAATACGACCACACCCGCGACCTCATGTCGGGACGCGTCCCGGTCGAGGGCGTCGAGCTCGTGCCCATGAACCTGCAGATCGAGGAGATCTTCTACCGCACGACGTTCTACAAGGAGTGGGACATCTCCGAGCTGTCGATGGGCAAGTACTGCTCGCTGCGCTCGCAGGGCGACGAGACCTTCACGGCGATCCCGGTGTTCGTCTCGCGGCAGTTCCGCCTCTCGATGGCGTACGTGCGCGAAGACGGCAAGATCACCCGGCCCGAGCAGCTCGCCGGCAAGCGCGTCGGCGTCCCCGAATGGGCGCAGACCGCGACCGTCTACAGCCGCGGCTGGCTCGCGCACGACTGCGGCGTCAAGCTCGAGTCGATCGATTGGGTGCAGGCCGGCCTGCACACGCCCGGACGCGTGGAGAAGGTGAAGCTCAACCTTCCGCAGGGATTGAAGCTGCGGCCCGCGCCGCAGGACACGCTGAACGACATGCTGCTCGCGGGGGAGCTCGACGCGATCCTGACGGCGCGTGCGCCGCGCGCGGTCGGCAAGGGGATCGCGCGCCTCATTCCCGATTACCGGCCCGTCGAGGAGGCGCACTACCGCCGCACCGGCATCTACCCGATCATGCACGTCGTCGTGCTGCGCACCGAGGTCCTGCAGCGCCATCCCTGGGTCGCGACCAATCTGCTGAAGGCGTTCGAGGAGGCGAAGCGCCGCAGCTGCGAGCGGCTCGACCAGATCGCGCTCTCCTCGGTTCCGCTCGCGTGGCTGTACGACTATGTCGGCCAGATGAAGGCGATCTTCGGCGACGATTTCTTTCCCTACGGCGTCGAGAAGAACCGGCGCACGCTCGACGCCTTCCTGCAGTACGGGCATGAGCAGGGCGTGTTCCACCGCCGGCTGCAGCCCGAGGACCTGTTTCCGAAGCAGGTGCTCTCCACGTTCAAGGTCTGAGAGGCTCTCATGACGACCGACCCGCTCTGGATCACCGAAAGCGAAGTCGTCGCGCTCCTCGATCTGAAGGACGCGATCGCCGCGCTCGAGGACGCGCTGCGCAAGGAAGCCTCGGGCGATGCGCAGAACATGACGAAGACGCTGCTGCAGTACGGCAAGAGCAACCTGCACGCGATCGGCGGCAAGCTCGGCGACCTGGTCGGCACCAAGACCTGGACGCACACCCCGGGCGGGACCTGCCCGCTGCTCCTGCTGTGGAGCGCGACCGACGGCTCGCTGGTCGCGGTCATCGAGGCCTTCGCGCTCGGGAACATGCGCACGGGCGGAATCTCGGGCGTCGCGGCCGACTGGATGGCGCGGCCCGACGCCAAGGTGTTCGCCCTGATCGGCACCGGCAAGCAGGCGCTCGCCCAGGCCGCGACCATGATCGCGGTGCGCCCGATCGAGCGGCTGCAGGTCTACAGCCCGCGCGCGGAGTCGCGCCAGGCGTTCGCGGCCAGGGCGCGCGAGGAGCTCGGCATCGAGGTGGCCGAGTGCGCCTCGGCCGCCGACGCCTGCCGCGGCGCGCAGATCGTGACTCTGGTAACGCGGGCCGCGCAGCCGTTCCTCACCGCGCGCATGCTCGACGCGGGGGCCCATCTCAACGCGGTCGGCGCGATCGCGCCCGACCGCGAGGAGTTCGCCCAGGATGTGTTCGAGCGGACGACGCTGGTCGCTGTGGACAACCTCCCTGGAGTGCAGCAGCTCTCGCGCGAGCTGATGACCCGGTACGCAGACCGGGGCTGGGACGACGTGACGCCGCTTTCGCGGCTGATCGCGAACGGCCGCCGCCGCACCGCGGGCGACGACGTGACGCTGTTCAAGGCGATGGGCATGGGGATCTCCGACCTCGCCCTCGGAGCCGAGCTGGTGGCGCGCGCGCGGCGGCGCGGCATCGGGCGTACCATAGCCCAACCGAAGAAGGTCAAGCCCCGGCTGACGCGCGCGCAAACGAAATCGGCCGCATGAAGGTCTAAACCTCGTACGAGGAGGCTGCATGAACGAATTTCGCAAGGATTTCGAAAGGCTCGAGGGCCGGTTCGAGGATCGGCTCGGCGCCCCGGCGCGCGACGAGAACCGCTACTGGCCTCCGATCATCGTCGGCAAGAAGCAGATCGACGCCGAGGTCGAGCGCCTGGCCGCGAAGCCGCTGCCCGCGAACGGCCGGCGCGAGTCGCTCATCGTGCATCCGCTCGCGGCGCCCAACGCGCCCGGCTTCGCGCCGGGGATCCAGGTGAAGCTCTCGGTGCTCAAGCCGGGGGAGTCGACGGTGCCGTTTCGCCACAACGCCACCGAGGTCAACTTCTGCATCCGCGGGTCGAGCCATGCGCTCGTCGCGGGCCGGCGCATCGCCTATGAGCAATACGACGTCTGGAATACCCCGGGCTACGCGATCTATCGTCACGTGAACGACGGCAAGGACCTGATGGTGCGGCTCACGTACTCGAACGCGCCGCTGTTGCAGCATCTGCAGGTGTACCTGCCCGAGGACGATCCGGACACCGGGCCGAAGGAAGTGCACGAGGACGAGGACCCGCGCAACGATCCGCGCAGGCGCAATCCCTACGGCATGTTCCCGATCACCGACGATGGCGGGCTGCTGATGCCGTACGAGACGCTGATCAACCCGCAGCCCGTGGAGTCGCGCCCGCTGCACTTCGCGTGGAAGCGCGTGAAGCCCGAGCTCGACAAGCTCGAGGCGCTCGGCAAGGACTACATCGGCCGGCGGCTTTACATGTACTACAACCCCGTGACCGGCCGCACCAACGGCATCACGCCGAACTTCTTCGCGACCATGACGATCCGGCCGCCGAAGATCGTCGACCGGCCGCACCGCCACGCGTCGGCCGCGATCAACTACTACTTCCAGGGGCGCGGCTACTCGATGGTCGCCGGCAACCGCTACGAGTGGCAGGCGGGCGACCTCATGCTGTCGGCGCCCGGCTGGGCCGTGCACAACCACGCCTCGTACGACGACTACGTGTACGAGCTCACGGTGCAGGACCAGCCGTTGCACATCTGGATGGAGTCCCTCCTGTGGCAGGAGGACTTGAAGGGATCGATCGCCCTGCTCGGCACCCATGCCGGCTTCGAGACCAACCGCTCGAAGGTGGCGGCGTGAGGCGAGCGACGGCTTTTATTTGAACCAGACCACCATGCCCGGGGAGGGGCATATGGCCGAGACCATTGCAAAGGCGCGAAAGCGCGGCGACTATCTATCGCGCAGCGAGGCGCTGGAGATTCTGCGGATCAAGCCGCAGACGCTCTACTGCTACGTGAGCCGCGGCTACATCCGCAGCGTCCCGCAGCCCGGCGGGCGCACGAGCTACTACCTGCGCGAGGACGTCGAGCGCGTCAAGGCGAAGAGCGTGGCGCGCTCGGGCCACGGACCCGCGGCGGCATCGGCGATGCGCTGGGGCGAGCCGGTGATCGAGTCCTCGATCACCGAGATCACGGACCGCGGACCGCGCTACCGCAGCCGCCTGGCCGTCGACCTGGCGCGCTCGGGCGCGACCTTCGAGTCGGTGGCCGAGTATCTCTGGACCGGCGAGTGGCACGAGGGCGCGCAGGGCTGGCGCGTCGACGACCTGCTCGGCGAGCTGCCCAACCTGCTCGCGACGCGCGTCAAGCTCTTTCCCGAGGTGCACATCCTGCAGCTGTTCTCGGGCGCCGCGGTCATCCGGGGATTCGCGCCCATGGGCGGGCAGCACAAGCAGCCCGGCGCGGCCTCGCCCTGCGCGAGCCGCCTGATCCGCACCATCACCGGCGCCTTCGGCTTCATCGGGTCGCAGCGGGCGTTCACCGTGCTCGAGCCCGGCGAGTCGGTCGCGCGCGGCCTGGCGCGCGCGCTCGGCATCCCGACGGAGCCCGCTCGCCTGCGTGCGCTCGACGCCGCGCTCGTCCTCATCGCCGACCACGAGTTGAACCCGGCGACCTTCGTCGCGCGCGTCGCGGCGTCCGCGGGCTCGTCGCTCCACGCCTGCGTGCAGGCCGCGCTCGGTGTCTGGGTCGGCTCGGCGATCGGGCTGACGTGCGACCAGCTCGAGCAGATGTTCGCTCCCGGCGTCGCCGCGGACGAGGCGCTCGACCGCGCGCGCTCGACGCTGCGAGCGGGCAGCAAGCTGCCCGGATTCGACCTGCCCGTGTATCCCAACGGCGACCCTCGCGCCGAGGCGCTGATCGGCATCGCGCGCGAGGTCGATCCCGCCGCGGTCGAGTGCATGCTCGACGCGGTCCAGCGCATCGAAGGCGAGCTCGAGGTGCGTCCCGTCGTCGAGATCGGCCTCGTGATGCTATGCCGCGCGTTGGGCGCGCCGGCGGGCGCCGCCGGCGGCATCTTCGCGCTGGGGCGCGTGGCGGGATGGGTCGCACACGTCCTCGAGCAGCGCGAGCAGTCGTTCTTGATCCGCCCGCGCGCGCTGTTCGCGCGCTCGGCGGCGCACGCCCTGTCGTAGGAGCTCGCGCATGCGCACGCCCGACTACCAGGTCACCGGCGACGGCAAGATCACCGTTTTCCTGCTGCACGGGATGTACGGAGCGAAGGACTACTGGCGTTACCAGACCGAACGGCTGGTTGCGCGCGGCTACCGCGTGGTCGCGTGGGATGCGCCCGGCTACGGGCTATCGCCCCTGCCCGAGAATTTCAGCTTCGACGTGCTGGCCGAGGCAGCCGCCCAGCTCGTCCGCGCGACCGGCAGCGAGCGCAACGTCGTCTTCGGGCACAGCATGGGCGGGCAGATCACGCCGCGCATCCGGCTCAAGGCCCCCGAGCTCGTGCACGGCATCGTGATCTCGGCGACGATCGGCTACTTCGGCAACCGCACCAAGGAGGAGCAGGAGGAGTTCGTGCGCAAGCGCAGCGCGCCTCCGCCCGCGGGAACCGATCCGATCACGGCGCAGCTCGCCGTGGTCAACTCGATGCTCGGACCGAAATCGGCGGGCCCGGAGGTGGAGCTGGTGCGCTGGATCGCGTCGCGCACGCCGCCGAAGTCGGTGCAGGCTGCGGTGAAGGCGGTGCAGAGCTATCCCGAAGCCGACGCGGTCGCGGCGATCCGCGCGGTGTCGGTGCCGACGCTGCTGGTCGCCGGCGAAGTCGACCAGACGGGGCACGCGGCGGGCATGAAGCGCGTCGCCGACATGATCAAAGGCGCCGCGTTCGCGGTCGTCGCGGGCTCGGGCCACTACCCGTGGGCCGAGAACCCCGAGGAGTTCAACCGCGCCTTCTTCGGTTTTCTCGACCGGCACTTCCCCGCGCGGGGATAGCGGCTCAATCCGCCTTGATGTCGGCGGCGCGCGCCACCTTCCGATATTTCGCGAGCTCGGTCGTCATCACCTCGAGCATCTTCTCCGGCGTGCTGCCGAGCGGCTCGAGGCCGACCGTGTTCATGCGCTCCTTCACGATCTGCGGGTCGCGCACGATGCGGTTGATCTCCGCGTTCAGGCGATCGACGATGGGACGCGGCGTCCCGGCCGGCGCCATCACGCCGAGCCAGACGTCCATCGAGTAGCCCGGGAAGGGACCCGCTTCGGCGATCGTCGGGATCTCGGGAAGGACCGAAGTGCGCGCCGATCCCGCCATCGCGATCGGGCGCAGCTTGCCCGACTTGAAGTGCGGCAGCAGGGAATTGACCGCGGCGATGGTGAAGTCGATCTCGCCCGAGAGCAGCGCGGGGATGATGCCGGCCGAGCCCTTGTACGGGACGTGCGTGACCTTGATCCCGGTCTCCGCGCGCAACAGCTCGACCGCGAAGTGATGCGGCGCGCCGACGCCGGCGGTGCCGTAGGTGAGCGGCCGCGGCGACGCCTTGGCGTAATCGATGAACTCGCGCAGCGTGTGCACCGGCGTCTTCGAGTTCACCGTGAGGCCGAAGGGGATCGTGGCGATCAGCGCGATCGGCTGGAAATCGTTGATCGGGTCGTACGGCAGCTTCGCGCCCACCGCGGCGCTGATGACGTGGCTCGCCTCGGTCATGAGCAGCGTGTAGCCGTCGGCGGGCGCCTTCGCCACGAAGTCGCGCGCGATGTGGCCCGAGGCGCCGGGCTTGTTTTCGACGACGAGCGGCTGGCCGAGCACCGGCTGCAGCTTCTCCGAGAGCAGCCGCGCCATGTAATCGGGCGAGCCGCCCGGCGGCAGCGGCACGATGATGCGCATCGGCCGCGCCGGCCACGCTTGGGCGGGCGCGAGACCGGCGTGAGCGGCCGCCGCGGCGACCGCGGCGAGGATGAAGCTGCGACGCGTCGGCATGGCTTTTCTCCTCTCTATTTCCGGGACGTGGCGCTCGAGCTCTTCAGCTCGGTGTCGTAGCCCGGCTGCACGCGCACGTCGATCACGCACACCGCGCCCGCGCGCACCGCGTCGATTCCCTTTCGGATCGCGGGCAGCAGGTCCTTCGTCTCGGTCACCGGGCCGATGCCCTGGGCGCCTTGCGCGCGCGCCATCGCGGCGAGGTCGATGTCGGGGTCGCCGATGCGCTGCCCGATCCAGCGGTTCTGCACCGGGCGCGAGCGCTCGATCGCGACGCGCTCCTGGTGCAGCTCGTCGTTGAAGAACGAGCGGTTGTTCGCGACGACGATCAGGCACGGGATTCCGTAGTGCGCCGCGGTCCACAGGCCGGTGACGCCCATCAGGAAGTCGCCGTCGCCGGTGATCGCGACCGGGAGCCGTCCGCCACCCTTGAGCGCGAGCGCGGCGCCCACCGTGTTGCCGACGCTCGCGCCGACGCCGCCCCCGCCTTCGCTGCCGAGGAAGTCCATCGGGTGGCGGAAATGGCGGTAGGCGCCGTTCCAGCCGAGCGGGACGCGCGTGATCGAGACGTCGAGCCCTTCGGTGGCGGCGTTGAACGCGTCGGCGAGCGTGCGCAGCGACACGACCTTCGCGTCGGCGGGCGGCAGCCCGGGCTTCGGCTGCGGCGCCGCGGCGGGCCGCGCCTTCACCGCGGCGAGCAGCAGCGGCACGGCTGCGTCGGGCTCGCACATCATGTAGACGTCGGTGGCGGGCAACCCCTGGTAATCCATGCTCCAGCCGCGGTGGATGTGCGCGTCGGGCGAGACGTTGATCACCTGGGCGCCGATCGTTTCGCCGCCCCAGGCGGTCTTGAGCGTGCCGGCGAGGTCGACCGCGTCGAGCGAGAGCACGACGTCGGCCTCGCGGATCATCTTCGCCACCACCGGCGAGTGGAACGCGGACGGCGGCGCGGCGTGCAGCGGGTGATCGGTCGGGAAGGCCGCCGCGATCTTGATGTCGGTGAAGACGCGCGCCTGCAGCTTCTCGGCGAGCGCGACGCGCTGCTTCCAGCCGGTCTCGCTCCTCGACACGCGGCCGGCGAGGATCACGGGATGCTTCGCCTGCGACAGCAGCTTCGCCGCCTGCTCGACCAGGTGCGGCGCCGGGATCACGGGATCGGGCGCGCGGAAGCGCGCGGGATCGGGCACGGGCGGCAGCGCGCCGATCTTCTGCTCCTGCAGCGCGGCGTCGAGATTGATGTACGTCGGGCCGCGCGGCGCAGTGTTCGCGATCTGCGCGGCGCGCAGCAGCGCCTCGTACGCCGCGAGCGCCGAGCCGGGCTGGTTGTCCCACTTGGTGAAGCCGCGCACGAGCGCGCCCTGGTCGGTCGCGGTGTGGATCCAGTCGATCCACGGGCGGCGCTTGGCCGCGTCCCACGGGCCGGTCGCGCCGAGCACGAGCATCGGCACGCGGTCGCACCAGGCGTTGAAGATCGCCATGGTCGCGTGCATCAGGCCGACGTTCGAGTGCACGACCGCGCCCATCATCTTCCCCGAGGCCTTGGTGTAGCCCTGCGCGATATGGATCGCCGCCTCCTCGTGCAGGCACAGCAGCATCTGCGGCGCGCTGTTGCCGAGGTAGTTCACGATGCTGTCGTGCAGGCCGCGGTAGCTCGCACCGGGGTTCAAGGCGAGATACGGGATTTCGAGCGCGCGCAGCATCGCGGCGACCGCGTCGGATCCCCAGAATTCCTTCGGCTCGGCGCCCGCGACCGGCGTCTCCGAGCGGACTGCGTTGGGGGACAGGTTCTCTTTCGCGTTCATGGGGACTCCGTCGGTGAGCGGTGGCGGGAAGCGCTGCGATTCTCGTTGACGAGGACTTGATCGGTCAATCTAGGCGAGCGCGCCGACCGCGGCGAAGAGCGACGCGACCGCCTCGCGCTCGACCCCGCGGGTGATGAAGACCAGGCGCGAGCGCCGCTCGTCGCTCGACCAGGCTTCGAGCGTCACGGGGGGGTGGAACACGTGCTGCGCGCCTTGCACCACCACGGGGCCGGGCTCGCCCTTCACGTTGATCAGCCCCTTCACGCGGAGCAGGTCGGGCCCGCGCAGCGACGTGAGCGCCTGCACCGCGGCGTGGAACGAATCCCAGGTGAAGGGCTTGTCGAACCAGAGCACGAACGAGCGGATCGACGGGTCGTGCAGCGCGCGTGCCGCCTTGCCGAGGTACGCACCCCGGCCGGTGACGTCGGGCGAGCCCGAGGGGGCGAGCCAGCGGCTCACTTCGTCGAGGTTCGCGCGCGCGCTCCGCGGCCCGATCGATCGCAGCAGCTCGGGATCCAGCTCGCCGTTCACGGCCTCGGTGCGCGCCGCGTACGGGTTCATGGACTCGAGGCGGTCGTGCAGCGCCGCGACGGTCGCGGGCGGCGCGAGGTCGGTCTTCGTGATCACGATGCGGTCCGCGACTGCGACCTGGCGCGGCGCCTCCGGCGCCGTGTCGAGGGTCGCCGCGCCGTTCACGGCGTCGACCAGCGTGACCACGCCGTCGAGGCGATATTGCGCGCCGAGCAGCCCGTCGCTCTGCAGCGTGTGCAGCACGGGAACCGGGTCGGCGAGGCCGGTCGTCTCGACGAACACGCGGTCGAAGTCGATCACCTCGCCCGCGCGGCGCCGGATGAAGAGCTCGCGCAGCGTCTCCTGCAGGTCGGTGCGCACCGCGCAGCACAGGCACCCGTTCGCGAGCAGCGTCATCGATTCGGAGGACTGCGCGACCAGCTCGTGGTCGATGCCGACCTCGCCCAGCTCGTTGATGATGACCGCGGCCTTGTTCATTCCCGGGTCGCGCAGCAGGCGGCGCAGCAATGTCGTCTTGCCGCTGCCGAGAAACCCCGTGATCAGGGTGACGGGCAGCTTGCCGGCGAGCGGGTCGCGGCCGGCCGACGCCATCAGATGTTCATCTCCAGCGCGTAGAGGCCGCCGATGAAGCGGTCCACCGTGAAGACGATGCCGCGGTCGTCGACGTAGACGTCGTTCAGCTGCGCCGAGCCGACGGGCGAGCCCGCCGGCGTGCCCGGGACGTAATACGCGACCTCCTGCGGCTGGTACGGGTTGCCGACGTCGAAGGCGCGCACGCCGCCCGAGAAGAACGTGCCGACGACGATCTCCTGCGAGCGCCACGACCCGGGCACCGGCAGGTTCTCGTGCAGGTTGTGCGCGCCGAAGCGGCCGCCGCGCTGGGTGAAGGTCTCGTGCGGCGGCAGCGGGAAGGTGCTGATCGGCACCGGGTTCCTCTCCTCGCGCGCGTCGACCACCCAGACGAGCTTGGGCCAGTCGGCGCCGTCGTTCTTGATGCACTCGTCGGAGACGATCAGGAGCCCCCGGTCGAGCAGCGGCATCACCGTGTGGCAGAACCCGTTGTAAGGCGGCGAGTAGCGCCAGTTGGAGACGAGCTTCGGCCGCGACTTGTCGGCGATGTCGAGGATCACGGCGCCGCCGTCGATGTAGCCGACGTAGGCGCGGTCGGGGCGCTCGGGGTAGACGTTGGTGTTGTGCGCGCGGTAGCCGGCGTCGATCTTCGGCAGGCGCGCGGGCGGCGGCACGTCGTCGCCCACGCGCGTGCCCGGGAACCACCAGCGCCCGACCTCGCGCGGGCTCGACGTGTTCTTCACGTCGACAATGCGGTAGCACTGGTCGTCGTTCGGATGCGTCGGCTGGAAGTCGGCCGCGCCGGCCGCCATGTGGATGTACTCGCCGTCGACGAACCACACCGCGTGCACCCCGCGCGAATGCGGGCCGGAGCAGTCGAAGTGCGAGATCAGCCGCGGCTTCTCCGGCTCGGAGATGTCGAACAGCTCGAAGCCCGCGGGCTTCAGGCCGACGTCCTTCGTCTGGTAGGCGACCGCCATGACGTCGCCGACCACGTCGAGCGAGTTCGAGCGCACTTTCGCGTGCGGCAGCTCCGTCTGCACGACGACGTGCGGCTTGCGCGGATCGGTGACGTCGACCGCGGTGAAGTTCTTCGGCGCCGACTCGTGCGCGAGCCACAGGATGCGCCGCCCGCGCGTGAGCTGCATGCCCATGCCCTCGCCGATGCCGCCGAATCCCTGAAGCTCGTGGTGCGAGAGGAGGCGCATGTTGAGCGCGAGCGTCTGGTCCGCTCGCGGTCCGATTCGGGTCGAAGGCATCGAAGAGGGTCCTCTGAGATTGGCCGGCGCGCCGCGACCGCGGCGCGAAGGTGCAAGGTTAGCGGCCCGGCGCCGCCCGCGCAACGCTTCGGGTATGATCGAAGCTGATCCAGGACGCCGGGATCAAGCCCGAATGACGGATCAGCGGCGGCCGCGGATCTTCGAGTAGAGCTCGACCGGGACGAGCGACATGTCCGCGCCGCCGCGACCTTCGCGCGCGGCCGCTTCGTAGCACTCGAGCGCGCGAGCGCTCACGGGCAGCTCGACGCCGAGCGCGGCGGCTTCCTCGATCATCGCGACGAGGTCCTTGCGCGCGAGCTCGACGTCGGAGGCGACGGGGCCCGGCGCCCCGCCTTTCATCACGGCCGCGATGGCGGGCCCGCGGCCCTTCACCGCGTTGTTGCCGCCCGAGGTGTCGGCCATGATGTCCATCAATCGCGTCGGATCAATGTCGAGCCGCCCGCACAGCGCGAGCGCCTCGCCGAGCGCCTGCCAGTAGACCAGCAGCGGCAGATTGATCGCGAGCTTCACCGTCGCGCCCGCGCCCACGGGGCCGACGTGCTCCACCCGGCGGCACAGCTGCTCGAGCAGCGGCTTCGCCCTGGCGACGTCGGCGGCCTCGCCGCCGACGAAACCGAACAACTTGCCCTCGCGCGCGGGGCCGACCGTGCCGCCGACGGGGCACTCGACGAACGCGGCGCCGGCCGCTTTCACTTTCGGCGCGAGCGCGCGCTGCGCGTCGGGCCGCACCGTGCTCATCTCGACGAAGACCTTGCCCGCGGGCTCGCCGTGAAGCAGCCCCTGCAGTCCTTCGTACGCCGCGGTGATCGCCTGCGCATCGGAGAGAATCGAGATGACCGCCTCGGAGCGCGTGGCGACCGCGGCGGGCGTGGCCGCCGCCGTCGCGCCCGCGGCGACCAGCGGACGCGTCTTGTCGGGCGTGCGGTTCCAGACGGTGACCTCGTGTCCGAGCCCGAGCAGCCGCGTGGTGAGCGCCGCTCCCATCCTGCCGATGCCGACTACGCCGACCTTCATACCGCCTCCAGCCGGGTTGACACGCCCGGGCGCCGTAGAGTGAAATGAAGGCGCCAATCATAGCAACTTCACCCCCTCGTCAGCCTTACACCACGGAGGACAGGCGATGAGTTCGCCCAAGAGCGAGCTCCGCGACGGCATGCGCATCGACTGGGACGTCACGATCCGCATGGACGACGGGCTCGAGCTGCGCGCCGACGTGTTCCGTCCCGACGACGGCGCGCGTCATCCCGTGATCCTCAGCTACGGTCCCTACGCCAAGGGCCTCGCGTTCCAGGAAGGCTACCCGTCGGCGTGGCAGCGCATGGTCGCCGAGCATCCCGACGTCGCGTACGGATCGTCGAACCAGTACCAGAGCTGGGAAGTGGTCGACCCGGAGAAATGGGTGCCCGACGGCTATGCCTGCGTGCGCGTCGACTCGCGCGGCGCGGGCCGCTCGCCGGGCGTCATCGATCACTTCTCGCCGCGCGAGACGAAGGACTTCTACGACTGCATCGAGTGGGCCGGCGTGCAGCCGTGGTCGAACGGCAAGGTCGGCCTGAACGGGATCTCCTACTACGGCATCAACCAGTGGCACGTCGCGTCGCTGCAGCCGCCGCACCTCGCCGCGATGTGCATCTGGGAAGGCGCGGCCGACTGGTACCGCGACATGACCCACCACGGCGGGATCCTCTCCACGTTCTGGGCCAACTGGTACGACATGCAGGTGAAGACCGTGCAGTACGGGCTCGGCGAGCGCGGGCCGCGGAGCCGGGTGACCGGGGCGCTCGTCTGCGGCGACGAGACGCACTCCGATTCGCAGCTGTACGAGAACCGCGCCGACTTCGGCGAGGACATCCTCGCGCACCCGCTCGACGACGACTATCACAAGGCGCGCTCGCCGGTATGGGACAAGGTGACGGCGCCGTTCCTCTCGGCGGCGAACTGGGGCGGCCAGGGACTGCATCCCCGCGGCAACTTCGAGGGCTTCGTGCGCGCCGCTTCGAAACACAAGTGGCTCGAGGCGCACGGCATCGAGCACTGGACGCACTTCTACACCGACTACGGCGTGTCGCTGCAGAAGCGCTTCTTCGCGCGGTTCCTGAAGGGCGACGCGCGCGCCTGGCCCGACGCGCCGCGCGTGCGCCTGCAGGTGCGCCATATCGATCGTTTCGTGGCCCGCGAGGAGAACGAATGGCCGATCGCGCGCACCGAGTGGAGGCGGCTGTACCTCGATCCCGCGGCGCAGGCGCTGGCGCCCGAGGCGCCGAAGGCGCCGGGCAGCGTCTCCTACGCCGCGCTCGGCGAAGGCCTGACCTTCGTCTCGGCGCCGCTCGAGCGCGAGACCGAGATCACGGGCCCGCTCGCGGCGCGCCTGTTCCTCTCGTCGTCGACGACCGACGCGGACGTGTTCCTCGTGTTCCGCGTGTTCAGCGCCGACCTGCGCGAGGTCGTGTTCCAGGGGGCGATCGACCCGCACACGCCCGTCGCGCAGGGCTGGCTGCGCGCGTCGCACCGCAAGCTCGACGCGAAGCTCTCGACCCCCTACCGGCCCTACCACGCGCACGACGAGGTCCAGCCGCTCGCGCCGGGCAAGCCCGTGCAGCTCGACGTCGAGATCTGGCCGACGTCGATCGTCGTGCCGGCGGGACACCGGCTCGCGCTCAGCGTGCGCGGGCGCGACTACGAATGGCAGAAGTCGACCGGCGCGCGCCTGTCCAACTTCAAGAACGAGCTGCGCGGCTGCGGGCCGTTTCTGCACGACGATCCGCGCGACCGGCCGGCGAAGATCTTCGGCGGCACCAATACGCTCCACTTCGGGCCCGGGCAGGAGGCGTACGTGCTCGTGCCCGTCGTGCCCCCGAAGCGCTGATTCCACCTCGAGGAGGCCTCATGGCGATGAAGCTCTACGGTTTCTGGCGCTCGCTCGCGACCTACCGCGTGCGCGCCGCGCTCGCGCTGAAGGGCGTGCGCTTCGAAGAGATCTCGATCAACCTGATGCAGGGCAAGCAGCACACCGACGAGTACAAGGCGGTAAACCCGCAGAGCGTGCTGCCCGCGCTGGTGGTCGACGGCGGGACGCCGCTGTTCGAGTCGATGGCGATCCTCGAGTACATCGAGGAGACGCATCCGAAGCCCGCGCTCTTGCCCGCGGACGCGCCCGGGCGCGCGCGCGTGCGCGGCCTCGCGCAGATCGTGGTCGCCGACGGCCACCCGCTGGTCGTGCCGCGCATCCGCAATTATCTCGAGCGCGAGATGCGCCAGGACGAGCCCGCGCGCAACCGCTGGCTCGCGCACTGGACCGCCGAGGCGCTGCGCGCCTTCGAGGCGCACCTCGCGCGCGAGCGCGAGACCGGGCGCTACTGCCACGGCGACTCGCCGAGCTTCGCCGACATCTGCCTCGCCTCGCAGATGTTCGGCGCGAAGTTCTTCAACGTCGACACGGGCGCGTTCCCGACCGCCTCGCGCATCTTCGCCGAGTGCATGAAGCTCGAGGCCTTCGACCGCTCGCAGCCGCTCAAGCAGCCCGACGCGCCCGCGACCCCGGCCCATTGAAGACCGCGCTCGTCTCGATCCCGACCGACTCGATCCCGCTCGACGGGGCGTGGTACGAGCCCGACGGGTCCGACTCGTTTGCGAACGCGGCGGGCGCCGTGCTGCTCTTCCACGGCAACACGATGAACTTCTACACCGGCGCGCCGCGCTTCCTGCCTCCGCGGCTCGTGCAGCTCGGCTTCTCGTGCCTAGCGTTCAACCGCCGCGGCCACGACATCCTCGCGATCCGCGACAGCCGCGCGGCCGAGGGCGCGGCGTTCCAGACGACGCGCCAGGCGATCGCCGACAACGCCATCGCGGCGCGCTGGCTCGCCGCGCGCGGCTTTCCCGACCCGGTCGTCATCGGCCATTCGAACGGCGGCATGCTCGCCGTGCGCCACGTCGCCGACCATCCGCGCACGCGCGCGCTGGTGCTGCTCTCGGCGCACTGCGGCGGGCGGAGCATGGTCCCGCTCGCGTCCGCCGCGGGGCTGCTCGCCCGCGACCGTCTCGGGGAAATCACCGAGCAGGCCCGGAGAATGGCGGGCGAAGGCCGGGGCCGGGAGCTGCTGCTTCTCCCCGGATGGTGGTACGCGATCACGGCCGAGAGCTTCCTCGACCTGCTGACCGAGGTGCCCGACGTGCTCGAGCTCGCGCCCGCGATCCGCTGCCCGACGCTGTACCTGCGCGGGGACCGCGAGCCGCGCGAGCTCTATCCCGCGGAGGCCTTCGCGCGCGCGAGCGGCGGCCCGTGCTCGGTCGAGATCGTCGGCGACTGCGACCACTTCTACCGGGGACGCGAGGTCGCCGTGGCCGACGTCGTGTGCGGCTGGCTCGCGCGCACGCTCGCGCTGTCGCGCGCCGACGCCGAGGCGCCTTGAATCCCGCGCTTCCATGATTGCGCGCGGTTCCGATAAACTCCTACCGTCCCGCCGCACCCGCACGAGGATCGCTCCATGGCCCGGGTAGACATCGTCGATCGTTCCAGCCTGATGCAGGGGCTTTACCGGGAGCTCGCGCTCGACCCGAAGGCGACCGCGGTGGTCACGGTCGACATGCACCGCGGCCACCTCGACATGGACGTCGCGACCATGCCCGCCAAGCCCGAGGACGCGAAGCGAGTGATCCGAAACGCGCAAGCCGCTCTCGACGCCGCCCGCGCCCGCGGAATCCCGGTCATCCACGTGATCCTCGTCTACCGCCGCATTCCCGGCCTGGGCAGCGAAGGCATGACCTCGCCCTTCTGGCGCGCGCTGCACGCCGCGCAGGCCGAGAACGACCGCCTGGTGCCGGGCAGGAAGAGCACGGTGCGCGAGCACAACATCGAGGGCTCGCCCGGCACGCAGATCATCCCCGAGCTCTACCGGCCCGGCGACTACGTGATCGACAACAAGAAGCGGCTCGACTGCTTCTACGGCACCGACTTGCGTCAGCTGCTCGAGACGCTGGGCGCGAAGAACGTGGTGCTGATGGGGATCAACACGAACACCTGCGTGCTGAACACCTCGTTCACCGCGTTCAACTACGACTACCGGGTGGTGGTGCTGTCCGACTGCGTCGCCAGCATGTACGGCGACGACCTGCACGTGCTGGGGCTGCAGAACGTCGCGCGCTGCCTGGGATGGGTCGTCACCAACGAGCAGTTCTTCGAGAAGATCGGCGCGGCGTCCGAGGCGCACGCGCTGGCGAAATAGCGGCACCACCCATTACGACAAAGGAGGGACCAGCAATGGCATTCAGTCGCAGACGGTTCATGCAGGCGACGGGCGCGGCGGCCGGAGCGTCGGCGCTCGGTTTTCCGGCCATCGTCGGGGCGCAGGGCAGCGGCGGGCCGATCCGGCTGGGGCTCATGACGGTGAAGACCGGTCCCCTCGCTTCGGGCGGGATCGACATGGAGCGCGCGCTCGTGCAGTACCTCAAGGAGCGCAACAACACGCTCGCCGGGCGCAAGGTCCAGCTGTTCGTCGGCGACTCGGGCGGCGTGCCGGCGCAGGCGCGCACCAAGATCCAGGAGCTGGTCGAGCGCGACAAGATCCAGCTCATGATCGGGCCGCTCGCCACGGCCGAGGCGCTCGCCGCCGACGACTACATCCGCCAGCAGCACCTGCTCACGCTCTCGGTCGCGGCCGCCGACGACATGACGCAGCGAAAGCCCAATCCCTGGTTCACGCGCGGCACGTCGACCGCGTCGCAGTGCGCGCATCCCATGGCCGACTACTGCTACAAGACGCTCGGCTACCGGAGAATGGTCCTCATCGCCGACGACATCGCCTACGGCCACGAGATGTGCGCCGGGTTCCAGCGCGTGTTCGAGGAGCTGGGCGGCAAGGTGGTTCAGAAGACGTTCCCGCCGCTCACCGTGCCCGACTACGGCACCTACCTCGCGCAGCTCAACCAGAAAGCCGACGCGATCTACCTCGGCTTCGCCGGCTCGAACGGCTTCCGCTACCTGCGCCAGTTCAACGAGTACGGGCTGACCGGCAAGATGAAAGTGGTCGGCGGCATGACGGCGCTCGACGAGGCGGTGCTGCGCAACATGGGCGACGAGGCGCTCGGCATCCTGACCGCGTGCTGGTACTCGGCCGAGATCGACAACCCGATCAACAAGAAATTCGCCGCCGAGTTCCGCAAGGAATGGAAGTACGACCCCGGCTTCTACGCCGCGGCCACGTACACCGAGGCGGCCGTGCTCGAGGAGACGCTCAAGCGCATCAAGGGCCGCATCGAGGACAAGGAAGCCTTCATGAAGGCGGTGCGCTCGGTCAAGGTCGACACCTGCCGCGGCCCGGTGTCGTTCGACAAGTACGGCAACGTGGTCGGCAACGTGTACATTCGCAAGGTCGCGCGCAAGGAAGGCCGGCTCGTGAACGAGGTCGTCCACACCTACCCGAACGTCAGCCAGTTCTGGACCTACGATCCCGACCAGTACCTGAAGAACCCGCCGTACTCGCGCGACTACCCGCCGGCGAAGAACCTCGAGTCGTGAAAAACTGAAAGAGCCTGGGGCCGGCACACCGGCCCCTCTTCTTTCCGCCCGTGCAGTACTGGACCATCCAGACCCTGAACAGCCTGGCGCTGGGCGGGCTGCTGTTCCTGCTCGCCGCCGGCTTCTCGCTCATCTTCGGGCTGATGCGCATCGCCAACCTCACGCACGGCTCGATGTACATGCTCGGCGCCTACGCCGGCGCCTCGGTGCTCTCGGGCGGCCTGCGCGTGCGCGTCCCGGGGAGCGACCTCGCGCTGTTCCTCGTGGCGAGCGGGTTCCTGCTGCTGTTCGGCGTGATGCGAATCGCACGGCTGCGGCAGCGGACGATGGTGTATGCGCTCGGCGCCTACGCGCTCGCGGCCGTCGCCGCTTGCGTGCTGACGCTCGGCACGCCGGGGTCGGCCTTCGAAGGCGCCGTGACGCTGCCCGATTTCGCGCGCAACATGTGGGTCGCGGTGGCCGCCGGCGCGGCGCTCGTGGGCGTGTTCGGCGTCGCGCTCGAGCGCCTGATCCTGCGCGAGCTCACCGGCAACGCGCTCGGACAGGTGCTGGTCACGCTGGGCATCTCGTTCATCGTCGCCGATTTCTGCCTGATGGTCTGGGGCGGCGATCCGATCCCGGTGCCGACGCCGCCGTCGCTGCAGGCGCCGCTGCGCGTCGGCGGCGTGGCGTTCCCGACTTATCGGCTGGTGGTGCTCGCGATCGCCGTGGTGACCGCCGTCGCGCTGTACCTGCTCATGGACCGCACGCGCATCGGCGCGATGATCCGCGCCGGCGTCGACGACCCGCAGATGGCGCGCGCGGTCGGCATCCCGGTCTCGAAGCTGTTCACCACGGTGTTTTGCCTCGGGGCGGCGCTCGCCGGCGCGGGCGGCATCATCGGCGGTCCGATCATGTCCGCATATCCGGGGCTCGACGCCGACATGCTGCCGCTCGCCCTCATCGTGGTGATGCTGGGCGGCGTGGGGAGCCTGCTCGGCGCCTTCGTCGGCAGCTTCCTGACCGGGGCGATCTACACCTTCGGCACGGCGCTGCTGCCCGACCTCGCGTACGTCATCCTGTTCCTGCCGATGATCTTCGTGATCGCGTTCCGCCCGCGAGGGCTGTTCGGGCGCCAGACCGTATGAGGGTCGCGGGCTGGGCGCTGCTGTTCGCCGTGCTGCTCGGCCTGCCGTGGGTGATGGGCGAGTACTTCGTCAACCTCGGCAGCCAGATCCTGATCGCCGCGGTCTTCGCCGCGAGCCTGAACCTGCTGGTCGGCTACGGCGGGCTGCCTTCGCTCGGGCACGCCGCGTGGCTAGGGCTCGCCGCCTACCTCTCGGCGTGGATGTCGCTCAAGCTCGGCCTCGGCCATTGGATCACGGCGCCCGCCGCGATCCTCGGAACGACGCTGGTCGCCTGCGTCTTCGGATGGATCTCGCTCCGCGCGACCGGGCTCGGCTTCCTGATGCTCACGCTCGCGCTGTCGCAGGTGCTCTGGGGCACGGCGTACCGCTGGGTCGCGGTCACCGACGGCGACAACGGCCTGCGCGGCCTGTCGCGCCCGGCGCCCTTCGGCGTGAGCCTGGACGGCGCCACGGCCTTCTACTATTTCTGCCTCGCGGCCACGGTGATCGCGATCGCGCTGATGGCGATGTTCGTCGCGTCGCCCTTCGGCGCCGCGCTGCGCGGGACGCGCGACCAGCCGCGGCGCATGGGCGCGCTCGGCCACGACGTGTGGCTGATCCGATGGATCACCTTCGTCTACTCGTCCTTCTGGGGCGGCGTGTCGGGGCTGCTCTTCGTCTACTACAACAAGTACATCCACCCGGCGTCGCTCTCGATCCAGAGCTCGGCCGAGGGCCTGCTCGGCGTGATCGCGGGCGGCTCGGGCACGCTCGCCGGCCCGATCGTGGGCGCCGCGATCGTGATGCTGCTCAAGAACTACGTGTCGGCGTACATCGAGCGCTGGAACATGCTGCTCGGGTTCGTGTTCGTCTTCATCGTCATCTTCATGCCCGAGGGCGTGGTGCCGGGCCTCAGGCGTCTGTGGAATCGCTGGAGATCGAAGTGACGCCGGCGCTCTCGATCCAGAACCTGAAGAAGTCCTTCGGCGGGCTGCCCGCGACGAACGACGTGTCGATGGACGTGATGCCCGGGGAGCGGCGCCTGATCATCGGCCCGAACGGCGCGGGGAAGACGACGCTGTTCAACCTGATCACGGGCGACCTGCGCCGCGACTCGGGCGCGATCCGCCTCTTCGGCGACGAGATCTCGCGCCTCGCGCCGCACCAGCGCGCGCACCGCGGGCTCGCGCGCACCTACCAGATCATCACGCTCTTCCAGAAGGACTCGCTCGAGCACAACCTGGTGCTGTCGCTGCTCGGCCTGTCGCGGTCGCGCTGGGACGCGTTCAGGCCGATCGCGCGCTACGGCGCGCTCAACGACGAGGCGCGCCGGGTGCTGGGGCGGGTCGGCCTCGGAGAGCTCGCGCAGCGGCCGATCGGCGAGGTCTCCTACGGCGAGAAGCGGCGCGTCGAGATCGCGATGGCGCTCGCGCAGAAGCCGAGGCTGCTGCTGCTCGACGAGCCTCTGGCGGGCCTGTCGCGCGAGGAGCGCGCGGCGATGAAGGAGCTGATCGCGGGGATCCCGCGCGAGGTGACGGTCGTCATGATCGAGCACGACATGGACACCGCGCTCGATCTCGCCGAGCGCATCACGGTGCTGCACTACGGCAAGGTGATCGTCGAGGGCACGCGCGCGGAAGTCGTGGCCGATCCGAAGACGCGCGAGGTCTACCTCGGTGACTAGTCGCGTTCGATTCGCAAGTGAGGAGGCCCTTTCGCTCTCGGGCATCGACGCGCTCTACGGCGAGAGCCACGTGCTGCACCAGGTGTCGTTCTCGCTCGGCGCGGGGCGCGTGCTCGCGCTCCTCGGCCGCAACGGCGCCGGCAAGACCACGTGCATGAGCACGGTGATCGGCCTGCTGCCGGCGAGGCGCGGCGACATCCGGCTCTACGGCGAGCCGATCGGTCGCCTGTCGCCCGAGGCGATCTCGCGCAAAGGCGTCGGCTTCGTCCCGCAGGGGCGGCGCATCTTCCCGACGCTCACCGTGCGCGAGAACCTGATCGTCGCGGCGCGCAGCCGCGCGGGGACGCCCGTCCCCTGGACGCTCGAGCGCGTGGTGAAGCTGTTTCCGCGCCTCGAGGAGCGGCTGCAGCAGACCGCCGGGTCGCTCTCGGGCGGCGAGCAGCAGATGCTCGCCATCGGCCGCGCGCTAATGGGCAACCCGCGCGTGCTGCTCATGGACGAGCCCTCGGAGGGGCTCGCGCCCCTGATCGTGCACGAGGTCGGCAAGACCATCGCGCGCCTCAAGCAGGAAGGCCAGTCGATCGTGCTGGTCGAGCAGAACATCAAGCTCGCGCTCGGCCTGGCCGACGACGTCGTCATCCTGAACACGGGACGCGTCGCGTTCACCGGCGGCGTCGGCGAGGTGCGCGACAACGAAGCCCTGATCACCCAGCATCTCGGAGTCTTTTAACCTAAGGCCCTCCCCTCCTTGTAAAGGAGGGGTGGCGCCGAAGGCGCCGGGGTGGTCTTCCAAGACTCGAACAAACCGAAACAACGGAGCTACACCATGATGTATACCTGCATCGTCCCCGGCTGCGCCGACCCGCGTCACGATCACCGTGCCGCTCTCGCCCGCCGCCCGACCAAGAAAAAAGCATCCAGGCCGGCTGCCTCGACCAGGACCGTGCGCGACCGCAAGGGCCGCGCCAGGCGCGTCGACATCCACTGCCACTACCTGAACGCCGATGCGGCGGCGAAGGTCGCGCACCTCAACCCGGGCCAGTACGAGCCGATGGTGCGCTACGCGAACGCGCTCACGCGCGAGACCAACGTCAAGCAGGGGCAGGAGCGCGGGGCGAAGCTCACGAGCATCGAGGTGCGGCTCAAGGACATGGACCGCATGGGCATCGACGTCCAGGCGATCTGCCCGGCGCCGCAGCAGACGTACTACTGGACCGAGCCCGACGTCGGCCGCGAGATGTCGCGCATGGTGAACGAGCGGCTCGCGCAGATCGTCGCGAAGTGGCCCGAGCGCTTCGTCGCGCTCGGCACCGTGCCGCTGCAGGACGTGCAGATCGCGGTACAGGAGCTCGAGCGCGGCGTGAAGGAGCTCGGCCTGCGCGGCGTCGAGATCAATCCGAGCGTGAACGGCATGGATCTCACCGATCCGAGGCTCAACCTCGGCGCCTTCTTCGCCAAGGCGCAGGAGCTCGACGTCGTCATCTTCATGCACCCGATCGGATTCACCCAGGGCGAGCGCCTGGTCGACCACTACTTCAACAACCTCATCGGCAACCCGCTCGAGACCACGGTCGCCGCGAGCCATCTGATCTTCGACGGCGTGATCGACCGCCATCCGCGCCTCAAGATCGTGCTCCCGCACGCGGGCGGCTACCTCGGTCACTACTGGGCGCGCATGGACCACGGCTGGCGCGCGCGGCCCGACACGAAGACCGTGATCAAGAAAAAGCCGACCAGCTACCTCGAGAAGTTCTACTTCGACACGATCACCTTCGACACGGCGATGCTGCGGCACCTGATCGACCGCTGGGGGCCCGACCACGTGCTGCTCGGCACCGACTACCCCTTCGACATGGGCGAGGAGGACCCGGTGGGGTCGATCTCGCGCGTGCCGGGACTGAAGCCCGCGGAGCGCGAGGCGATCATGGGCGGGACGGCGGCGAGGCTGCTGAAGCTGAAGAGCCGGCGCTGACGGCGCGAACGCAGTCCGCGTCCGGCCCCCGCTTCGCGCGGCACAGCGCGTACGCCGCGAGCGGTCCCGCGCGCGGTTCGTCCGCGGCCGCAGCGGCGAAGAGCTTTCCCGCGAGCGCGTAGTCGCGCTCGGCCAGCGCGCGCGCGGCGAGCGGGTACGCGAGCTCCGGGCGATGGCCGTCGCGCGCGAGCGCGCGGCTCACGATCCGCTGCTCGGTCGCGTCGCTGCCGAGCAGCCACAGCACCGGAACGCGCAGGTCGGTGCGGCGCAGGAGCGCGTCCAGGTACGCGAGCTTGCGCACGGGATCGCCGAAGCCCTCGCCGTCGAGCGCGGGCTGCGCGGCGAAGAACGGTCCGGCGGCCGCGATCAGCGGCGCCGGCCAGTGCGCCGCGATCCAGCGCGACTCGCCGAAGCGCCGGCGCGCGTCGTCGGGCTTGAGCCACGCCGCGTACTCGCCCATCGGCCGCTCGATGCCGTTCTCGGGCGCGATGCGCTTGGGGAAGTCGTCGGTCAGCGCGGGCGTGCCTTCGTACCAAGGGCGCAGCTGGTCCGCGTCGGCGATGAACGCGGCGCCGAGCTGGGCGGGGCGCTCCAGGCCGCCCGCCGCGAGCAGCGCACTCGCCGCCGCGTCGCGCCACAGACGCGCGAAATGCCCCAAGCCCGCACGCGCGGCGAATTCGCGCCCGCCCATCAGCACCCAGTCGCGCTGTCCTCCCGCCCATAGCGTGCAATCCGGAAACGCCTCGCAGAACGCGCGCACCACGGCGCGCGCCCCGGAGGGCTCGAACTGCGGCACCGGCAGCCAGTAGGTCGCGAGGCCTCCCGGACGCAGCCGCGCGGCGACGGCTCGGAAATACTCGCGCGTATACAGGTTCACCACGCCGGCAATCAGCGGCGGCGGCGGCTCGGCCGTGATGATGTCGAAGGACTCGCCCGGCGTGCGCAGATAATGGCGGCCGTCCTCGAGGACGAGCTCGAGGCGCGGGTCGCGGAGCGGGTCGCGCGCGGCGTGGATCACCGGGCTCGCGCCGAGGATCTCGGGCGAGACGTCGACCACGGTCAGCCGCCGCAGCTGCGGGTCGGCGAGCAGCGCCTGCGCGGTGTTGCCCGCGCCGTAGCTGATCAGCAGCGCGCGGCGCGGCTCGGGATGCAGCGCGAGCGGCAGCCAGGCGAACATCTGCATGTAGCGCAGCGCGCGCGTGTTGATCGCGGTCATCGAGTAGCCGTCGGTCAGCAGGCGCCACGCGGCGGGCTCGCCGAAGCGATCGTGCTCGAGCAGCTGCAGCGTCGTCGTCGGTCCCTGCGTGACGCGCACCACCCGCGCGTCGTCGAGCTGCTCGTACGGGAGCGCGGCGGCGCGCAGATGCGCATCGATGCGCCCGAACGGAAACAGCAGCAGCCCGACGCCGGCGATCACGAGCGGCGGCGCCCATCGCTTCGCGGGCCGCGCGAGCAGCAGCGGCAGCAGAGCGTAGCCCGCGGCGAGCGCGAACAGGCTCGCCTCGATCCCGAGACGGGGCAGCAGCACCAGCGCGGCGAGCGCGGCGCCCGCGGCGGCGCCGAGCGTGTTCGCGGTCACGAGCGCGCCGACGGCGGGCTGCGGGTCCTCGGCGTCGCCGCGCAGCTCGGCCCCGAGCAGCGTGAACAGCGACCCCGAGAGCACCGCCGCGGGCAGCATCAGGTGCAGCGCCTGCGCGCTGATATCGGCAGCGCCGGGGCCGGAGAGCGCGTAGCCGGCGACGACCGCGAGGCTCGCGCCCGCGCCGACCCAGGCGCTGCGCGCGCGCGCGAACAGCGGCGCGATCCCCCCGCCGGCCGCGATGCCGAGCAGCACCACCGTGAGCATGAGCGCGAACACCGTGTCGCTCGCCGGCTCGTACAGGATCAGCAGGCGGAACCAGACGACCTCGAGCGCGAGCGCGAGGCCGCCGGCGGCGGCCGCGGCGAGGAGCGGCCGGGCGGGCAGCCGCCGGGGAGCGGGGACGGGCGCGGCGGCTGGCGCCCCTGGCGCGGCGAGCGCGAGCGCCGCCGCGGCGAGATCGAGCCCGCAGGCGACGAGCGACGTCCCGCGCAGGCCGAGCGCGCCGATCAGCTGATACTCGGCGAGCAGCGGCGCGAGGCAGGCGCCGAAGGTGTTCGCCGCGTACAGCACGCCGAGCGTGCGCACCGCGTCGCCGCGCGCGAGCACGCGCGCCCCGAGCGCGAGCGTGGTGCCCATCGCGGTCGTCGGCACGATCAGCACGGCGAGCGCCAAGGCGACGCGCCCCGCGGCGCTCGCGGCGGGATCATGAGCGAAGGGCGAGAGCCATTGCCCGGCGAGCGGCTCGAGCGCGGGCAGTCCCCATACGACGAGGCTCCCGGTGATCGCGACCGTCGCTTCGGCGAGCGCGAAGGCGCGCGCCGCGTCGCGGACGCGCGGCGCCCAGCGCGCCGCGAGCAGCCCGCCCGCCGCCATGCCGAGCATGAACGCGGCGAGCACCGCGGCGCCCGCCCAGACCGTGTTCCCGAGAACGCGGCCGAGCGCGCGGAACCACAGCACCTGGAACAGCAGCGCGGCCGCGCCGGAAGCGAAGAACGCCAGCGGGAGCTGCAGGGAGCGCCGCGGCACGGTGCTCAGCGCGCGCCCGCCTTGTCGAGGATCCGGACCCCGTGCCGGGCCGTCATCGTTTTGCCTTCGCCGCTTTCCGCGGCGACCCGGCCATCTCCTCGAGCACCTTGCACACCGCTCCGGTATCCTCCTTCGCGAGCCCCATCGCCATCGCCGCGTTGTAGATCGGCCCGCTCGCGGCGAAGAGCGGCGCCGGCGAGTCGAGGCTGCGCACGAAGTCGCCGATGATGGTCATGTCCTTCTGCCAGACCTCGACTTTCATCGTCGCCTCGGAGTAGTCGCCTTTCACCATCATGGGACCGCGGACCTGCAGCATGCGCGAGCCGCCGGCGCCGCCGCCGACGACCTCGAGCACCTTCGCGGGATCGAGCCCGGCCTTCATGCCGAGCACCATCGCTTCCGCGGCGGCGACGTTGTGGATCGCGACCAGCAGGTTCGCGACGAATTTCATCTTCGAGCCGTCGCCGAAGGGACCGATGTAGTACTGGCCGCTCGTGAAGCCTTCCATCACCTCGGCGACGCGCTCGTACGCCTTCTGGTCGCCGCTCACGTAGATGAGGAGGTCTTTCGCGCGCGCCTGGGCACCCGTGCCGCTCAAGGGGCAGTCGAGGAGGACGGCGCCCGATTTTGCGACGGCATCGCGCGCGGCTTCCTTGATCGCGATCGGCATGGTGCTGGTCTCGATCACGACGTGGCTCCTGTTCGTGGCGGCGCCGAGCTCCTCGGCGACCGAGGTCAGCGCCTTGTACGACGGCAGGGAGGTGATGATCGTCTCGGCCGCCTTTGCGACCTCGGCGACGCTCCTCGCCAGCTTGCCGCCCGCCTTCTCGTGCGCTTTCCGCGCCGGGTCCGAGACGTCGTAGCCGACGACTGGAAATCCCGCGCGCAGCAGGTTGTAGGACATCGCCGAGCCCATGATGCCGAGCCCGATCATGCCGACGGCCGGTTGGGCCATGGCGTTCCTCCTCGATCCGGAAAGCCGTTATTGTGCCCGAACGCTCGGCGCCGCCGCACGCTCCAAGGCGTCATGGACGAGCCGAAGCGCAAGACGCTCGGCGGACTTCGCGACGCCGAAGAAAGGCAAGCCGCGTTCCGGCAACTGGTCGGGGACCTGTCGCTGATCCGCAAGGCGCTCGAGAAGCGCCCCGCGTAGCCGTCACATCCCCAGGCGGCCTTCGCTCTGCCAATCGCGGCGCTCGCGGCGGTCGTGCTCGCCGTCGGGCTCCCGAGGATGCGGCTCGTTCGCGGGATCGGCCTGGTATGCGTACGCCTCCCGGTGCGCCGCGATGCCGGCGTCCTCGATCTCGAGCCGGCGCGGCTCGCGCTTGGGCGGCAGCGGGAGCGCGATCTCGAGCACGCCGTCGCGCAGGACGGCGCGCGCCGATTCGGGCTTCGCGCCCTCGGGCAGCGGCACCGCGCGGTAGAAGCGTCCGTAGCTGCACTCCGAGCGCAGCACGCCGCTTGCGCCGCGCGCGTCCTCCTTGCGCCGCTCGCCGCGGATGACGATGAGCGCGTCGTCGACGTCGATCTGCACGTCCTCGCGCCGCACGCCGGGCAGGTCGACGCTGACGATGTACTGCGGTCCGCGCCGCGAGAGCTCGACGTGCGGCACCCAGGTTCCCGGGGCTTCGAGCCCTACGCGCGGGCGCGCGCGTCCGGCGAACGTCTCGAACAGGCGATCGACGTGCTCCGACGCCCTGCGCAAGGCGGCGACCGGTTCGTCCCAGGCGCCGCCGAGGCTCCGCGGCGGCGGCCCGAGGTCCGCGCCGCGTCCCTCGGCGAGGCGCTTGAAGCGCGCGAGATCGCCCTCGACGCGCCGCGCCGTCAGCCCGAGCGCGTCGCCGACGTTCTCGAGCACGCCCTCGGGCCCGTAGCTCATCTTCACGGTGACGCGCGTGCGCGACTCACCGAGCGGCTCGAGCTCGACCGAGCCCGAGTTCTCCGTGCCGGAGACGCTCTGCCAGGCGATGCGCTGATCGGGCACCTGCTCGGTGATGCGCGCCTCCCAGCGCTTGTCCTTGCCGCCGATCTGCGCGCGCCAGTGCAGCCGCGTGTCGTCCAGCCGCCGGACCTCGCGCACGCCTTCCATGAAGCGCGGGAAGTCCTCGAACCGGGTCCACTGGCCGTACAGCGCGCGCAGCGGCGCGCTCACCTCGATCGAGCGCTCGATCCTCGCCATCGCGGCATCAACTGACCTTCTGGCCGCTGCGCACCTCGCCGCGCCACTGACCGGTCTCGCGCCCGCGGCTCTCGATGAAGTCCTTGAAGCGCTTCAGGTCGCCTTCGACGCGCCGCGACACGACGCCGGCCCAGTCGCCGACCTTCTCGGCCGCGCCCTCGGGCTCGTAGGTGAGCTTCACCGTGACGCGCGTGGCGTTGCCGCTCGCGTCCGGCTGGAAGTCGACGCGGCCCGCGTTCTCCGCGCCGGCGACCGAGCGCCAGGCGATGATCGAGTCGGGCACCTGCTCGGTGATCACCGCGTCCCATTCCTTGTCCTTGCCGCCGATCTCGGCGTGCCAGTGCAGATGCGTGTCGTCGATCTGCTGCACTTCCTTCACGCCTTCCATGAAGCGCGGAAACTCCTCGAACTGCGTCCACTGGTTGTACGCGGCGCGCACCGGGCAATTGACGTCGATCGATTTCTCGATATGGGCCATGAGATTTCCTTTCGATGAAGGGCACCATTGCGAACGCAAATTCCGTACCGGTCGCCGCCGCGCGCGCGCGCCCGGCGGATCCCGGGCGGGCGCGTCCGAGCGGCACGATTTACACCGCGGTCCCGTAAGAATTACAGCGGCCGCCCGGCTTTGGCGCGCGGGCCGCGGTCAGCGTTTCGTGGAACGGGAGTTGCTTTATATCGCTCGAATGCCGCTCTATGCATCGTCCGGCGGCGATCTCCCATGACGATTCCCGCCTCCACCGAAGGACGCTCCTTGCTGCGATCGCCGGCGCCGGTGCGAGGCGCCGGGCGTCCCGCGGCGAACGACGCGCTCGTGCGCGCCGCCCCTCGGCCGAGCGTCTCGGTCGTCGTGCCGACGTGCGGCCGGCCCGCGCTGCTCGACCGGTGCCTGCGCGCGCTCGCCGCGCAGCGCGCGGACCCGGGTCCGCGCGGGATCGCATCGTTCGAGCTGATCGTCGTCGACGACCGGCCTTCGGCCGCGACCCAGCGCGCCGTGGCGCGCTGGGCGCGCCGCGCGCACCCGCTCGCGATCCGCTACATCGCCTCGACGGGACCGCACGGCCCCGCGGCCGCGCGCAACCACGGCTGGCGCGCGGCGCGCGGCGACGTCGTCGCCTTCACCGACGACGACACCGAGCCCGATCCGCGGTGGCTCCGCAACGGCCTGCGCGCGATGCGCGGCGACGTCGACGCGGCGTGCGGGCGCATCGTCATGCCGATCCCCGAGCGTCCCACCGACTACGAGCGCGACGCCCAGGGGCTCGAGCAGAGCGAGTTCGTGACGGCGAACTGCTTCTGCCGCCGGCGCGTGCTCGAGGCGCTCGGCGGCTTCGACGAGCGCTTCGGCCTCGCGTGGCGCGAGGATTCCGACCTGCATTTCCGCCTGCTCGAGTCGGGCGCGCGCATCGCGCGCGCGGAGGACGCCGTGGTCGTGCATCCCGTGCGGCCCGCGCCCTGGGGCGTGAGCGTGCGGCAGCAGAGGAAGGTCGCGTACGACGCGCTCCTCTACAAGAAGCACCCGCGCCTGTACCGCGAGCGCATCCGCGCGCGCCCGCGCTGGGACTACTACCTGACGGTCGCCGCGCTGCTCGCGCTCGCGCTCGGGCTCGCGTCGGGCGAGCCGGGCGTCGCGGCGGGCGCCGGGCTCGCGTGGCTCGCGCTCACCGCGCGCTTCTGCGCCGCGCGCCTGCGCGGCGCGTCGAAGGCTCCCGCGCACGTGCTCGAGATGATGATCACCTCCGCCGCCATCCCGCCGCTCGCCGTCTTCTGGCGCGCGGTCGGCGCCTGGCGCTACCGCGTGGTGTTCGGCTAGGCGAGCAGCCAGGTGATCGCGTGAACGCGCCGCTGCCGAAGTTCCTCCAGCTCGAGCCCGTCGGCCAGTGCAACCTGCGCTGCCGCATGTGCCCGATCCAGTTCCGCACCGACGGCTCGCCCGGCGGGCCGCCCGCCTTCATGAGCTACGAACTGTTCTGCCGCCTGGTCGACGGCTTTCCCGCGCTCACCGAGCTGCACCTGCAGGGCCTCGGCGAGCCGCTCATGCACCCGCGCTTCTTCGACATGGTGCGCTACGCGAGCTCGCGCGGGATCGAGGTCTCGACCAACACGAACATGACCGTGCTCTCGGAGCGCCGCGCCGAGGAATGCGTGACGAGCGGCCTCGCGCGCGTGCACGTCTCGCTCGACGGGGCGACCCCCGCGACTTACGAGTACATCCGCGAGCGCTCGCGCTTCGAGCGCGTGCTGCGCAACCTGCGGCGCCTCGCCGAGGCGAAGGCGCTCCTCGGCGGCGCGCGTCCCGAGATCCGCCTGGTCGCGGTCGCGATGCGCCGCAACCTCGACGAGCTGCCGGCGCTCGTACGCCTCGCGCACGAGCTCGGCATCGCGCACGTCTCGGTGCAGCACCTGTGCCACGACTTCGGCGAGTCGAGCCTGCCCGAGCGCTACCGGCCGATGCGCGCCTTCGTCGAGGACGAGACGCTCCTGCACGTGGACCCCGAGCGCGTGCGCCGCATATTCGACGAAGCGCGCGGCGCCGCCGCGGAGCTCGGCGTCGCGCTGCGGCTGCCCAACGTGCGCCCGCGCGGGCACGGCGCGGCGGTCCCCGGGCGCTCGCGCTGCGACTGGCCCTGGCGCGGCGCGTACGTCAGCTACTCGGGCGAGGCGATGCCGTGCTGCATGGTGGCGACGCCCGACCGCATCAACTTCGGCAGCATGGCGAAGCTGGGCGTCGCCGAGGTCTGGAGCAACGAAGCGTACGCGGAGTTCCGGCGCCGGCTCGAGTCCGACGACCCGCCCGAGATCTGCCGCAGCTGCGCCGTCTACCATGGGACCTTCTAGCGGCATGCGGCGACTGCGGATCCTCACCTGGCACACCCACGGCGCCTACCTGTACTACCTGACGCAGGCGCCGCACGATTTCTACGTGCTGTCGAAGCCCGAGCGTCCGCCGGGCTACGGCGGGCGCGGCGGGCAGCTGCCCTGGGGCGCGAACGTCCACGACCTGCCGGTCGATGAGGCGCGCGACGCGCAGCTCGACTGCATCGTGTTCCAGGACGATCCGCACTGGCTCGAGGACCAGCACCGCTGGCTCACGCCCGAGCAGCGGCGGCTGCCGCGCATCTACCTCGAGCACGATCCGCCGCGCGAGAGCCCGACCGACGCGCGCCATCCCGTCGACGATCCGGGCGTGCTGCTCGTGCACGTGACGCCCTTCAACGCGCTCATGTGGGACGGCGGCCGCACGCCCACGCGCGTGATCGAGCACGGCGTGATCCCGCCGCCGCGCGCCCTGTACACCGGCGACTACGCGCGCGGGATCGTCATCGTGAACAACCTCGCCCGGCGCGGGCGCAGGCTCGGCGCCGACATCTTCAAGGCCGCGCGGGCGCAGGTGCCGCTCGACCTCGTCGGCATGGGAGCGGAGGAGCTGGGCGGCATCGGCGAGATCCCGCACCGCGACATCCCGGCCTTCGCGGCGCGCTACCGCTTCCTTTTCAACCCCATCCGCTGGACGAGCCTGGGGCTCGCGGTGATCGAGGCGATGATGGCGGGCGTGCCGGTCGTGGGCCTCGCGACCACCGAGATGGCGCGCGCGATCGAGAACGGCGTGTCCGGGTGGGTCGACACCAGCCCGGCGCGCCTCGTGGAGCGCATGCGCGCGCTGCTCGCCGACCGCAACCTCGCGCGCGCGCTCGGCGCGGGCGCCCGCCGGCGCGCGATCGAGCGCTTCGGCATCGAGCGCTTCGTGCGCGACTGGAACGCCGCCTTCGCGCAGGTGACCGGCGACCGCGCCCCGGTCGCGGAGGGCCAGGTCGCGCACGCGGCGTGAGCGGGCCGGCGGTGAGGCTGAACCTGGGCTGCGGCCCGAACGCCGCGCCGGGGTGGCTCAACATCGACGTCGAGCCGGTCGCGGGTGCGGTGCGGGGCGACGTGCGCGCGGGACTGCCGCTCGCGGACTCGAGCGTCGACTGCATCGCCGCGATCCACGTCCTGCAGGACCTGCCCTACCCCGAGCTCCTGTCCGCGCTCGCCGAGATGCGCCGCGTGCTCAAGCCCGAGGGCGTTCTGCGGCTCGCCGTGCCCGACCTCGACCGCGCGATCCGCGCCTATCTCGCCGGCGACCGGGCGTACTGGTACGTGCCCGACGAGCACGCGAAGAGCGCCGGCGCCAAGCTCGTGACGCAGATCGTCTGGTACGGCTCGGTGCGCACGCCGTGCAACTGGGACTTCGTGCGCGAATGGCTGCTCGCGGCGCGCTACCGCGACGTGCGGCGCTGCGCGTTCGGCGTGACGCACGCGCCCTTCCCCGAGCTCGCGCGCCTCGACAACCGCGAGCGCGAGAGCCTGTTCGTGGAGGCGGTGCGGTGAGCGGGGCGCTGGTCCTCTCTCCGCATCTCGACGACGCGGTCCTCGGCTGCGGCGCGTGGATCGCGGCGCACGCGGGCGTGCGCGTGCTCACCGTGTTCGCGGGCGCGCCGAGCGCGGCGGCGCCGCCGACCGAGTGGGACGCCGCGTGCGGCTTCGCGGGCGCGGCCGAGGCGATCGCCGCGCGCCGCGCCGAGGACCGCGCCGCGCTCGAGCTGCTCGGCGCCGAGCCCGAGTGGCTCGACTGGTGCGACGATCAGTACGGCGTTCCCGCGCCCGAGGAGGCGCTCGCCGCCGACCTGCGCCGCGCGCTCGAGCGCCACGACCCGCGGACCGTGCTCGTGCCGCTCGGCCTCTTTCATCGCGACCACGAGCGCACGCACGAGGCGGCGCTCGCGCTCGTCGGCGAGCAGCGAAGCCGCGCCTGGTACGCGTACGAGGACGCGCTCTACCGCGCGATTCCCGGCCTGGTGCAGCGGCGGCTCCTCCGGCTCGGCGAGCGCCGCGTCACGGCGACGCCCGAGCCGACGCGCGGCGCGAGCGGCCGCAAGCGGCGCGCGCTCGCCTGCTACGCGAGCCAGCTGCGCGGCCTCGCGACCCCGGGGCGCCCCGGGCACGCCGACGCGCTCGCGGCCGAACGCCTATGGCGGCTGACGCTCTAGCGCGCGACGCCGGCGCGCGCGTCTCGGTCGTCGTCCTCACGCACAACCGAGCGCCCGAGCTCGCGCGCACGCTCGCCCATACGCTGGCGCTGCCCGAGCGCCCCGCCGTGATCGTCGTCGACAACGGCTCGCGCGACGGCACGGCCGACATGGTCGCCGCGCGCTTCCCCGAGGCGCGCCTCGTGCGGCTCTCCGACAACTACGGCGCCGCGGCTCGCAACGTCGGCGCGCGCGCGGCGCGCACGCCCTACGTCGCGTTCTGCGACGACGACACGTGCTGGCAGCGCGGATCGCTCGCGCTCGCCGGGCGGCTGCTCGATGCGCATCCGCGCGTCGCGGTGCTGTCGGCGCGCGTGCTCGTCGGCCCGGAGGGCCGCGAGGATCCGGCGTGCGCCGCCATGGCGGCGAGCCCGCTGCCCTCCGCGGGCCTGCCGGGACGCGCGGTCGTGGGCTTCCTCGCGGGAGCGTGCGTGTTCCGCCGCGACGCTTTCCTCGAGTCGGGCGGCTACGAGCCGCGCTTCTTCATCGGCGGCGAGGAGGCGCTGCTCGCCTACGACCTGCTCGCGCGCGGCTGGCGCATCGTCTACAGCGAGCGGCTGGTCGTGCACCATCATCCGTCGTCGTACCGGGACGCGCGCCGCCGCCGCCGGCTGCTCGCGCGCAACGCGCTCTGGGTCGCGTGGCTGCGCCGCCCGCTGCCGGCCGCGCTCGCGCGAACGGCGCGCGTGATGCTCTCCGGCATCCCCGACCGCGCCGCGATCGCCGGTTGCGTCGACGCGCTGCGCGGGCTTCCGTGGGTGCTGCGCAACCGCCGCGTGGTTCCGCCGCACGTCGAGGCGCTGCGGCGCCTCGCCGACGCCGGCGAATGAAAAAGGCGCGGCCCGCGGCCGCGCCTTCGATTCCCCCGCCCGCGCGGGGCGCTAGCCCTGAGAGGTGCTCTTGCCCTTCGCGTCCGACGCGCTCTTGTCGCGCGACGCGTTCTTCGAACCGCCCTTGGCGCCGACCTCGGCCGCGATCTGCTGCGCCTGGTTCAGGTGCTCCTGCACCACCTGCGCCGTCTTCTCGGCGAACGCCTTCAAGTCCGGGTCCTTGGCGTTCTTCGCTTCCTTCTGCAGCTCCTTCAGGTCGGCGCGGTGGTCCTTCACCATCTGCTGCATGTAGGCCTTGTCGAACTCGGCGCCCTGCTTCTTGTCGAGGCTCTTCGCCTCGCGCTCGTGCTTGCGGTCCGCGGCGTCGGGGACGTCGACGCCCTTCGACTGCGCGAGCTGCTTCAGCTCGTCGCCCGCCTGGCCGTGATCCTGCACCATGCGCTGGCCGAACTGCTTCACCTGCTCGTTCGAGCCCTGGGTCGAGGCGAGCTTGCCGGCCTCGATCTCGGCCGCGTTGTCCTTCGCGACCTTCTCCATGAACTCGCGGTCGCGGCGCGCGAGCTTGTCGGCGGCGTCGTTCTTGCCGCCCTGGTTGTCGCGCGCGACGTTCTCCGGCGTCGGCCGCTGCGAATCCGATTGCGCCTGGTTCTGCGCGTCCGAGGACGGCGACTGCGCTTGCTGGGCGTAGCCCGCGCCGCACCAGGCGGCGGCGGCGAGGCCCGCGATGGCGAGATTGCGGGTGATGCGAGTGCGAATCATGAGATGTCCTTCCGTGAGTGCACCGGTGAAAACGAGAACACCGCAGCAAGGACCGTACCGATGCGCCTCGCCCGCGCGCGTCGCGTGCGGGCCGCGGCACGTTGTAAAAACGCGCGGGGCGCCGCGTAATTCTTACGCGATGAAACTCGGGCGTTGCGCCGATCGGCCCATGTCGCGGCAGCGCGACGGCCGGGCAACCGCGGTGCGCGAAAGCAGTCCAACGTGCAGCCAACCCGCATCCATGCCCGAAGCTTCCGCAAACGAAACGCTGTTCGAGATCGGCGAGAACTGCTGCGCGGTGAAGCGCAGCCGCCGCGTCGCCCTGCTCGTCGACGCCGAGAGCTACTTCGAGGCGTTCATGCGCGCCGCCGAGCGCGCCGAGCGCTCGATCGTCGTGCTCGCCTGGGATTTCAACAGCCGCACGCCGCTGCGCATCGGGCCGGACGGCGAGCGCCTGCTGCTCGGCGATTTCCTGAACGGCCTCGCGCGGCGCCGCCGCCGGCTGCACGTTCGCGTGCTCGACTGGGACTATCCGATGGTGTTCGGCGTCGACCGCGAGCTGCCGCCGCTCTACGGCCTGTCGTGGACGCCGCACCGGCGCGTGCACTTGCGCTACGACGGCACGCATCCGCTCGCGGGCTCGCACCACCAGAAGATCGTCGTCATCGACGATCGCCTCGCCTTCGTCGGCGGGCTCGATCTCACCGCGCGGCGCTGGGACACCTCGGGCCACACCCCCGACGATCCGCGCCGCACCGCGAGCGGCAAGGCCTATCCGCCCTTCCACGACGTGATGATCGCGGTCGACGGCGAGGCCGCGGCGTCGCTCGCCGAGATCGCGCGCAAGCGCTGGCGTCTCGCGACGCATTCCGAGATCCCGCGCGTCGCGCGCGCGGGCGATCCGTGGCCCGAGTCGCTGCGCCCCGACATGACCGACGTCGACGTCGGCGTCGCGTGCACCGCTCCCGAGATGAACGGCGAGAAAGGCGTGCGCGACGTCGAGCGCCTCTACCTCGACCTGATCGCGCGCGCGCGGCGCACGATCTACGTCGAGAACCAGTACTTCACCTCGCACACGATCGGAGAGGCGCTCGCCGCGCGGCTCGCCGAGCCCGACGGCCCGGAGATCGTGGTCGTGACGCGCCTCCTCAGCCACGGCTGGCTCGAGGAGATGACGATGCAGGTGCTGCGCACGCGCCTGATCCAGGCGCTGAAGGAAGTCGACCGCTACGGGCGCTTTCACGTCTACTACCCCGACATCGACGGGCTCGCCGAGGGCGCGTGCATCGACGTGCACTCGAAGCTCATGGTCGTCGACGACGAGTGGCTGCGCGTCGGCTCGGCGAACCTGTCGAACCGCTCGATGGGGCTGGACACCGAGTGCGACGTCGTGGTCGAGGCCGGAGCGCGGCCCGAGCTGCGCCGCGCGGTCGGCGCCTTCCGCTACCGGCTGATCGGCGAGCACACGGGCGCCGCGGCCGAGGACGTCGCGCGCGAGATCGAGCGCTCGGGCGGGATGGCCGCGGCGATCGCGAAGCTCTCGAGCGGTCCGCGGCGGCTGCGCCCGCTCGACGACCTCAAGGACTGGCCCGAGGCCGTGGTCGACGCGATCGCGGTGGCCGACCCGGAGCGGCCGGTGTCGCTCGACCAGCTGGCCGACGAGTTCGCGCAGGACGAGGTCGTGCGCGAGCGCCGCCACGTCGGCCGCAACGCGGCGATCGTCGCCTTCATCCTGCTCGCGCTCGGGCTCGCGTGGCGCTACACGCCGCTCGCCGAGGCCGCGACGCCCGACGCGGTGCTCGATGGGTTCGACCGGTTCTCCGGCCACTGGTGGGCGCCGCTCGCGCTGCTGGTCGCGTACACGCCGGCGAGCCTGGTGATGTTCCCGCGGCCGCTGATAACGCTCGCCACCGTGATCGCGTACGGACCGTGGACCGCGTTCGCCTTCTCGATCGCGGGCAACGTCATCGCCGCCTGCGTCGCGTACGCGGCGGGCCGAAGGTTCGGCCGCGACACCGTGCGCCGCATCGCGGGCGAGCGCCTGAACCGCCTGTGCGGCCTGCTCAGGCGCCGCGGCCTGCTCGCCGTCGTCGCCGTGCGCCTGGTGCCGGTCGCGCCTTTCGTGGTCGAGAACGTGGTCGGCGGCGCCGTGCACATCCGCTTCTGGCAGTTCGCCGTCGGCACGGCGATCGGGCACGTCCCGGGCACGCTCGCGACCACGGTGTTCGGCTCGCAGATCGAGGCGGCGCTGCGCGAGCCGGGCGACATCAACTGGTGGCTGGTCGGCGCGGCGACGGTGGTGCTCGGCGCGGCGATTTTCGCGATGCGGCGCTGGCTCGCTCGCCTGGAGTCCCGGGAAAAGGCGCGCGAGCCCGTGCGCCGCCGGGCGGCCGAGCGCGCGGTGCTCGCGCGCCGGCACGCGGAGCTCGGCTCGTGAGCCGGCTTCCCGGCACTCCGGAGCGCGAGCGCGGTCGAAACCCCGGGGGGAGCTCCGAGGCCCGCATGCACCTGGTCGACACGACGATGTTCTTCGCCGCGCGCGGCGGCGGCGTGCAGCGCTACCTGTCCGCGAAGCGCGCCTGGCTGCGGCGCCACGGCGCCGCGCGGCACACCATCGTCGCCCCCGGCGCGGCCGACGGCGAGGCGCAGCCCGGCATCACGACGCTGCGCACGCGCGCGCGCCCGCGTCCCTACGGGTTTCCGTTTCCGCTGCGGCTGCGCGCCTGGCGGCGCGCGCTGGTGCGCCTCGCGCCCGACCTGATCGAGGCGGGCGACCCGTTCACCCCGGCGTGGGCGGCGCTGCGCGCGGGCCAGGACCTCGGCGTCCCGGCAATCGGGTTCTATCACTCCGACCTCGTGCGCCTGGTCGGCACGCGGCTCGGGACCGCCGCGGAGTCCGCGGCCGCGCGCTACGTGAGGCAGCTCTACCGCGAGTTCGACCTGGTGATGGCGCCCTCGCGCTACGTGGCGTCGAAGCTGCGCGAGCTGGGACTCGAGCGCGTCGTGCACCAGCCGCTCGGCGTCGACGCCTCGGTGTTTCACCCGGGGCGCCGCGACCCGGGCCTGCGCCGCGCGCTCGGCCTGCCCGAGAACACGCGGCTGCTCGTCTTCGCCGGCCGCTTCGCGCACGAGAAGAACCTGCCGATGCTGCTCGCGGCGTTCCGCAAGCTCGGGCCCCGCTACCACCTGCTGCTCGTCGGCGGCGGCATGGAGCTCGCGCCGCAGCGCAACGTCACCGTGCTCGACTTCCAGACGCGCGAGGCCGAGCTCGCGCGCCTGGTCGCGAGCTGCGACGCGCTCGTCCACGCCGGCGCGCAGGAGACCTTCGGCCTGGTGGTGCTCGAGGCGATGGCGTGCGGCCTGCCGGTCGTCGGCGTCGCCGCGGGCGGCGTCGCCGAGCTGGTCGGCGAGCGCCACGGCGTGCTGGTGCGGCCGGGAAGCGCCGCGGCGCTCGCCGAAGGCATCGAAGCGGCGTACTCCGCCGACGTCGCCGTCCTCGGCGCTCGCGCGCGCGAGGCCGTCGAGCGCCGCTACAGCTGGGATTGCGTGATGCAGTCGCTCCTCGGGATCTACCGCCAGCGGCTGCTCGTCTCGAGCGCGGACGGCGTGGGCGAGGCGTATGCGCTGCGCTGAGCGGGCCTCGGTCTGCATCTCGGTGCACGACGTCGCGCCCGCGACGTGGCCGCGCTGCGCGCGCCTGCTCGCGATGCTCGACGAGTGCGGCGCGGGACCGGTGACGCTGCTCGTCGTGCCCGACTTCCACCACGGCGGCCGCATCGACCTCTATCCGTGGTTCGTGCGCGCGATCGACGAGCGCCGCGCGCGCGGCGACGAGATCGCGCTGCACGGCTATTACCACGAGGACGAGGCGCCGCCGCCGCGCGGGCCGCTCGGCTGGGTCGAGCGCCGCGTCCTCACGCAGGGCGAAGGCGAGTTCGCGGCGCTCGGCGCCGAGGAGGCGCTCGCGCGGCTGCGGCGCGGCGCCGCGCTGATGGCGTCGCTCGGCTGGTCCGTGCGCGGCTTCGTCCCGCCCGCGTGGCTGCTGGGGCGCGGCGCCCGCATCGCGCTGTCCCGGCTGACGGGCGGGCGCGACGGCTTCGCGTACGCGACGACGCGAAGCGGCGTGTACCGCCTTCCCGACTGGCGATACACCTTCTCGCCGAGCCTGGTGTGCACCGTGCGCAGCGCGTGGCGGCGCTCGCTGTCGCAGTCGCTGAACGCGGCGACGTTCTCGGTCGCGAGCCGCGGCCCTCTGCTGCGGCTGTCGCTGCATCCGGTCGACGCGGAGCACCCGGACGTGATGGCGCGCTGGCGCGGCTGGATCGCGCGCGCGCTCGAGCATCACGCGCCCGCGACCAAGCTGCAGTGGATCACGGCCGAAGGCTGGGTCGCATCCGCCGCGTCGTAGCGCGTGGCATGTTTTCTGCATCGCGTGAGCCGACGTTTCCGATTCCAGGATCACCCATCATGGTCAACGAGAAGTCGCCGTCCGACGACGGCGAAGCGGCCAACGCGGAGCGCAAGCCGGCGCGCCGCTCGCGGCCCGGGGCCGCGGGGCTCGCGCGCGATACGGACGGACGCCGCTCGAGCGACGCGCTGAAGCGCAACCAGGAGCGCCTCGGCGTGGGGGCCGACCATCGCACCGAGTCGATGAAGAAGGGCAAGCGCGGGACCTTTCCCTGAGCGCAGGGGCCCGGGAAGTCTTACACCGGGGCGTGCAGCTTTTACCGCTTCGAGGTCGAGGTCAACCCGAAATATCCTCGCGGCCACGCGTCCGCCTGGGGCTCGCTGCGGCGGTCGCCCGTCGGAACATTCGCGCAGGCGCTCTTCGCGGGCGCGGCGGCGGCGGCTCGACGCGGGCGCGCCGCGCGAGGCGCTTGACGAAGCGCATCACGAGCGCGCCTTCTTCTTGACCACGGCGCGCAGGCACATCGCCACCGCGCCCGAGAGCGCCTCGTCGAACTCGGGCTCGGCACCGCTCACGCCGACCGCGATGCCGTCCACGCAGACGCTGCCCCAGAGCGGCGTGTCGTCGCGCGCGAGCAGGTGCGGCGAGAGCGCGCGCACCGCGTGCGAGTCGCGCCCGGTGCGCCAGGCGAGCCGCGCCTTGGCGCGCGCGTAGCCCGCGTAGTCGGCGTCCCATTCGGCGCGCGGCTTGCCGAAGCCCTGCTCGGCGAGGATCGCCTGCTCGAACGCGCACGAGCCGGGCGGCCGCGACGGGTCCATCACCACGACGTAGAGGACGCCGCTCTGGCCGACGCTCGCGTCGCCCGCGGCGCGCTCGAGGAGCGGCGCGGCGAGGCGCAGCGCCTCGTGCGCCGCGTCGCGGTCGACGAACAGCCCCGGCGTGTCGAGCTCGCGCTTCATGCTGCGTAGAGGTTAATCGCGGTCTGCAAAGGAACGCCTCGCGCTACGTAGGCCGATCGGCGAGCGCGCGCCGCGGCTTCGCGCCGATCAGCGCGGCCGCGCTCGCGAGCAGCTCGCGCGGCTCGACCGGCTTGGCGAGGTGCATCTGGAATCCGGCGAGCAGCGCCTGGGTGCGGTCCTCGGGCCGCGCGTAGCCGGTGAGCGCGATCGCCGGCATGCGCTCGGGCAGCGGCACGCCGCGCTCGGCCTCGATCGCGCGCAGGGCGTGGACCACGGCGTAGCCGTCCTCGTCGGGCAGCCCGATGTCGCACACGAGGAGGTCGGGCCAGGCATCGTGCGGCGTGCGCTCGAACCAGCCGCGCGCCTCGCCGCCGCGCGCGAAGGCGCGCACGTCGGCGCCTTTCGCCTCGAGCACGGTGGCGAGCAGCTCGCGCGCGTCGTCCTGGTCGTCGACGATCGCGATGGACGCCCCCTCGAGCCGCGGCGTCGCATCGCCGTTCCGCGCGCGGGGCGTGCCGTCGGGCGCGGGCAGCAGCTCCGCGGTGCCGGCGACGGCGCTCACGGGCAGGTCGACGACGTAGCCCGTGCCTGCGCCCGCGGGCAGCCGCTCCACGGAGAAGCGCCCGCCGTGGCGCTCGATCGCCTCGTGCAGGCGCGCGACGTCGAGGCGCAGCGCGCCTTCCGCGCGCGTCGCGCCGCTCGCGGCCTGAGGTCCGGTGTCGACCACCTTGAGGCGCACGGTCGGGCCGTTGCGGCGCACCTCGATCTCGACCCGGCCGCCCGCGGGCGTGACGGCGATCGCGTTCGCGCACAGGTCCCACACCATCTGCTGCAGCAGCGCGGGGTCGCCGGTGACGCGCTCGCTCTGCGAGCCGATCATCGCGTAGAGGCGGATGCCCTTCGCGTCGATCTCGGGTCGCAGCGCGTCGATCGCCGAGGCCGCGACCGCGGCGAGGTTCACCGCCTGCAGCGCGAGTCGCCGCTCGGCGTGCGCGAGCTCGCGCTCCTGCTGCTGGATCGCCCACATGCGCGCGTAGATCCCGCGGCGCCCGAGCAGCTCGTGGTGCGTGCCGCGCTCGACCACGCGGCCGTGCTCGAGCACGAGGATCTCGTCGGCGTGGACGATGGTCGACATGCGGTGCGCGATCACGAGCGTGGTGCGGTTCTGCGCGATGCGCTCGAGCTCGGCCTGGATCGCGCGCTCGGCCACGGGGTCGAGCGCCGAGGTCGCCTCGTCGAAGATCAGGATCGGCGGGTTCTTCAGCACCGCGCGCGCGATCGCGATACGCTGCTTCTCGCCGCCCGAGAGCTTGACGCCGCGCTCGCCGACCACCGTCTCGTACTGCTCGGGCAGCGCCAGGATGAAGTCGTGCAGCTGCGCCGCCTTCGCCGCCTCGACCACCTCGGCGAAGGTCGCGCCGGTGCGGCCGTAGGCGATGTTGTAGGCGATCGTGTCGTTGAAGAGGATCGTGTCCTGCGGCACGATGCCGATCGCGTCGCGCAGGCTCTTCAGCGACACCGAGCGCACGTCCTGGCCGTCGATCTGCACGCCGCCCGAGGCGACGTCGTAGAAGCGCAGCAGCAGGCGCGCGAGCGTCGACTTGCCCGAGCCCGAGCCGCCGACCACCGCGACGGTCGCGCCCGGCGGCACGCGGAAGTTCACGTCCCAGAGCACCTGGCGCGCGGGCTCGTAGCCGAAGCTCACGTGCTCGAAGCGCACCTCGGCCTCGCGCACCGCGAGTCCGGGCGCGCCCGGCGCCTCCTCCATGTCGGGCCGCTGCTTGAGCAGGGCGAACAGCTTCTCGGCATTGACGACCGCGTCGCGCGCCTGGCGGAAGACGAACCCCAGGGCGTTCAGCGGCAGGCACACCTGGATCACGTAGGCATTCACCAGCACCAGGTCGCCGACCGTCATCGTCCCGCGCACGACGTCGTGCCCCGCGAGCAGCATGATGGCCGCGACGCCGGCGGCGATGATCGCGCTCTGGCCGACGTGCAGCGTGGAGAGCGCCTTCTGGTTGCGCACGCCCACCTCGACCCACTCGCGCATGATCGAGCGGAAGCGCGACTGCTCGAGCGACTCGTTCGCGTAGTACTTGACCGTGTCGTAGTTGAGCAGGCTGTCGACCAGGCGCGCGTTCGAGCGCGAGTCGAGCTCGTTCATGCGCCGCTGGTGCACCTGGCGGCGCTCGGTGAAGACCAGCGTGAACGCCGTGTAGACCGCGAAGGTCGCCGAGATGACCGCCGCGAACCAGCTGCTGTAGTTCAACACCATGATCGTCATCACGGCGGCGATCTCGACCAGCGTCGGCACGATCGTGAACAGGCCCACGCCGAGCAGGAAGCCGATCGCGAGCGTGCCGCGCTCGACCTCGCGGATGAGCCGGCCCGTCTGGCGCTGGCCGTGGAAGCGCGGCGTGAGCGCGAGCAGGTGCGCGAAGGCGCGCGCCGTGAAGTCGGCCGAGGTCTGCGCCCCCACGCGCGCGAACACGAGGTCGCGCAGCTCGCCGAAGAGCGTTCCGGCGAAGCGCAGCAGCGCGTAGCCGAGGAGCAGCGCGACCGGCAGCACCGCGACGTTCTCGGGACGCGACAGGCCGTCGACGATGCGCTTGAGGACGAGCGGCACCGAGACGACCGAGAGCTTGGCGATGACCAGCAGGACGATCGCCACGAGCACGCGCCAGCGGAAGCGCCAGGCGCACGACCACAGCGACGCGAGACCGGTGGCGCGGGTGGCGGGTCCGTCCATGGAAGCTCAGTTATTGCACCAAGCGTGCCAACGGACCGCCGGCGCAGTCGATGCGCCGATCGGGCCAGGCGCGCGGCACGGCACCGAACGTGCTCCGCTCTCGGGTAGACGTGCCGCAGTATCCTTCACGGCGCCGGCGCCGCGGCAAGTGATCAGCGGGGCGCTTCGGCGAGGCTGTCGTGCCGGCGCGGGTCGCCGACGGCGGCGCGCCCCGTCCTGAGCCGCTGCTCGAAGTAGGTGATGGTGCGCGCGAGCCCTTCGCGCAGCGGAACGCGCGGCTCCCAGCCGAGCGCCGCGCGCGCGAGCCCGATGTCGGGGCAGCGCCGCGCGGGATCGTCGGCAGGGAGCTTCGCGTGCACGATCCGCGACCGCGACCCGGTCAGCTCGATCACCGTCTCGGCCAGCTCCTCTATGGTGAACTCGTGCGGGTTGCCGAGGTTGACCGGGCCGATGAAGTCGTCGGCGCTCGCCATCAGCCGCACCACCGCGTCGACCAGGTCGCTCACGTAGCAGAAGGAGCGCGTCTGCGCGCCGTCGCCGTAGACCGTGATCGGCTCGTCCTGCAGCGCCTGCACGACGAAGTTGGACACCACGCGGCCGTCGTTCGGGTGCATGCGCGGGCCGTAGGTGTTGAAGATGCGCGCGACCTTGGTCGCGAGCCCGTGCTGGCGCCGGTAGTCCATGAACAGCGTCTCGGCGCAGCGCTTGCCCTCGTCGTAGCACGAGCGCAGGCCGACCGGGTTGACGTGGCCCCAGTAGGCCTCGTCCTGCGGGTGCATGTCCGGGTCGCCGTAGACCTCGCTCGTCGATGCCTGCAGGATCTTCGCCTTCACGCGCTTCGCGAGGCCGAGCATGTTGATCGCGCCGTGCACGCTGGTCTTGGTCGTCTGCACCGGGTCGAGCTGGTAGTGGATCGGCGAGGCGGGACAGGCGAAGTTGTAGATCTCGTCCACTTCGACGTAGAGCGGGAAGGTCACGTCGTGGCGCAGCAGCTCGAAGTGCGGGTCCTGCGCGAGGTGCGCGATGTTGTCCTTGGTGCCGGTATAGAAGTTGTCGACGCAGAGCACGTCGCAGCCCTCGTCGAGCAGCCGCTCGCACAGGTGCGAGCCGAGGAAGCCGGCGCCTCCCGTCACGAGCACCCGCCGGCGCAGCAGGTCCCTCACGGATGGACCGCCGCGCTAGCGGCAGGGGCGCGGGCGCCGCGCGCGCCCGCGGGAAAGCGCTCGAGCAGCGCGCGCGCCTCGGCGATCACGCTCTCGGGCGCGACGCCTTGCGCGCACTCGTGGCCGTAGGGACAGCTCGCGTACGTGCACGGCCGGCACGCGAGCTCGTAGGCGAGCACGCGGTGCCGCTCGGGATCGAGCGGCGACCAGCGCGCGGTGTCGGCGCCGCACGAGACCACCACGCTCGGCGTGCGCGTCGCGGCGGCGACGTGCGAGACGCCCGTGTCGTTGCACACGAGCAGCCGCGCCCTCGCGATCAGCGCGGCGAGCGCGCCGAGGGACGTGCGGCCGGTCAGGTCGACCGCGCGCGCGCGCATCGCGCCCGCGACCGCGCAGGTGATCGCGGCCTCGCCGGCCGTGCCGGTCAGCACCACCGTGTGGCCCTCGGCGGCGAGCGCGTCGGCGACGCGCGCGAAGCGCTCGGGCGGCCAGCGGCGCGACGCGAGCTGCGCGCCGGGGTGCACGCACACGACCTGGGCGGGCCGGAAGCGGAAGGCCGTGGCGAGCCGCGCCAGCTCATCGCGGTCGACCTCGTCGATCGGGAACTCGAGCTCGATGCCCGAGCCCGGGACGCCGAGGCGCTCGAGCAGGCGAAGCGGACGCAGCACCTCGTGCTCGCGCGGCTCCCACGGCAGGAAGCGCAGCGGGTCGGGGCAATAGCCGCCGCGCGGAAAGAACCCGGCGCAGCGGCGCGCGCCGAGCAGCGCCGCGACCGCGTTGGTGAGCCGCCCGTCGCCGTGCAGCTGCAGCGCGAGGTCGAAGCCGCGGTCCTGCGCGTCGGCGAGAAACGCGGCGAAGGCGCGCGGGTCGCAGGCGCGCTCGGGCAGCCCCGGGAAACCCGGGAACTCGATGAAGTCGTCGACGATGCGCGAGTAGCGCGCGGCGAGCTCGCGCGCCCGCGGCAGCGCGATCAGCGTGATGCGCGAGTGCGGCCACGCGGCGCGCAGGGCGCGCAGCGCCGGGACCGCGCACAGCATGTCGCCGAGCTGCAGCGCGCGCAGCACCGCGACGTTCGACGGCGCGCCTTCGGGCGGAGCGACGGGAACGCCGCCGGACGAGCGCGCCGCTTCGAACGCCTCGCGCCTCACCGCGGATCCTTCTCGAGGAGGAACGGGCCGATCACCAGCGCGTCGATCGGCGAGGTCCAGAAGCATTCGATCGCGTCGCGCGGCGAGCACACCATCGGCTCGCCGCGCGTGTTGAAGGAGGTGTTCACGAGCACGGGAATGCCCGTGCGCCGCTGGAAGGCGCGCAGCAGGTCGTAGTAGAGCGGGTGCTGCGAGCGGTTGACCGTCTGGATGCGCGCGGTGCCGTCGACGTGGCGCACAGCGGGGATCCGCTCCGCCTTGTCCGGGACGACGTCGTGCACGAACAGCATGAAGGGCGACGCGCCGGCGCGCTCGAACCACGCGGGCGCCTCCTCCTCGACGACGGCCGGCGCGACGGGCCGGAAATCCTCGCGGTCCTTGATCTCGTTCAGGCGCGCCTGCATGTCGGCCGAGAGCGGCGAGGCGAGGATCGAGCGCGCGCCGAGCGCGCGCGGGCCGAATTCCATGCGGCCCTGGAACCAGCCGACGATTTTGTCCTCGGCGAGGATCCCGGCGGTCTGGTCGGCCACATTGGACAAGCGTCGATACGTGAGCTTCGCCCGCCGGAGGAAGGCCTCGATCTCGGTCTCGCCGTACTCGGGCCCGAGGTACGCGTGGTTCATGCGCCAGCGCCGGCCGCCGCCGCGAGCCTGGCGGTCGACGAGGAGCGCCGCGCCGAGCGCCGTGCCGGCGTCGCCCGCGGCGGGCTGCACCCACACGCCGCGAAAAAAGGCGGCGTCGCGGATGCGCGCGTTCATCACGCAGTTCAGCGCGACGCCGCCCGCCATGGCGAGGTGCTCGGCGCCCGTCTCGCGGCGCAGCCAGCGCGCGAGCTCGACCGCCGTCTCCTCGAGCAGCGCCTGCAGCGAGCGCGCGAGATCGAAGTGCTTCGCGAGCAGCTCGGCGCCGCGCTTCCTCGGCGGCCCGAAGCGCTCGGCGAGCCGCGTCTCGTGCACGACGTAGTCGCCGCCGCCCTTCAACTCGACCATCTCGCGAAACTCCGAGAGATATTCGGGTTTCCCGTACGAGGCGAGCGCCATCACCTTGTACTCGTCCGATGAGTGCAGGAAGCCGAGGTAATCGGTGACCTGCTCGTAGAGAAGCCCGAGCGAGTGCGGCACCTCGACCTGGCCGATGCGCCGGTAGCGCTCGCCGTCGAAGTGGCCGTAGCTCGTCGTCGCGCGCTCGCCGCGGCCGTCGAGCGTCATCACCGCGCACTCGTCGTAAGGCGCCGCGAGGTACGCGCTCGCCTCGTGCGCGCCGTGGTGCTCGATGAAGTGCCAGCGCCAGCGCCGGTCGGTCTTCGCCGAGGCGAAGCGCGCGCGCAGGTGGTGCGGCGCGCCGTCGACGAGCTGGCGCTCGGCGTTCACGACGTACGCGAGCGAGAGCGGCTCCCAGGGCGAGGGGCCTTCGACGGCGGCGGGGTGAGCGCTCGGCTCGAGCGGCAGCGAGATCGCCGCGTCGTGCCTGTATTGCCCGAGCAGCAGGGACGGATCGTACGAGTACGCGACGCGGTCGACCTCGACGAGCTCGATGCCCGCCGCCGCGAGGCAGTAGTCGATCGCGTGGTAGGGCAGCTCCCAGGTCGTGAACGGCACCGGGCGCTTCCCGTGCTTGATGCGCGTGAAGCGCTCGTCCTCGGCGGCGGCGACGACCTCGCCGTCGCGCACCAGGCACGCGGCGCTGTCGTGGTAGACGGCGTTGATGCCGAGCGTATACATCGACATCGCTACTCGACGACCGCCGCCGGGATCATCGGGCGCGCCTCGGGCGCCGCGTCCCCGGGGAGCTCGGGCAAATTCGCGCCGCGCCCGGCGAGCAGCTCGCACGCCGCCTCCGCCACCGTCTCGGGCGCGACGTTGCGCAGGCACTCGTGGCGCCCGCTCGGGCACACGCTCTTGTAGCAGTGGCGGCAAGGCACGTCGTGGAACAGCACGCGGCAAGGCACCTTCCACGGCGCGTGCTGCGGGTTCGTCAGCGCGTACAGGTCGACGACCGGCGTGCCGAGCGCCGCCGCGATGTGGACCGGTCCGGTGTTGTTCGACACCAGCACGTCGGCCGCGCCGATCACCGCGCCCAGGCCCCCGAGGTCGAGGCGTCCCGCGAGCGAGTGCGAAGGCGCCGACATCCGCGCGCGGATCGAATCGACGAGCGCGGCCTCGCGCTCGTCGCCGGTCAGCACGAGGTGGCCGCCGGTGTCGCGCGCGATCAGATCGAGCGCGCGCGCGAACATCTCGGGCGGATAGCGCCGCGAGGCCGCGCTCGCCCCCGGGTGCGCGACGACGAGCGGCCGCTCGCTCTCGACCCCGAGCGAGACGAGCGTGCGCCGGGTCTGCTCGCGCACGCGCTGCGGCAGCGTGAACGAGAGCCGCTCGTCGTCGGTGCTCGCGCCGGCGGCGGCCACGAGGTCGAGCTGGCGGCGCACCTCGTGGCGCACGCCCTTCTCGGGCTCGGGCTCGGGAACCCAGTCGGTGAGAAGCCGGTACGGGTTCTCGCGGCAGTGCGCGAGCCGCACCGGGATGCCGGCGAGATACGTGAGGTAGGCCGCGGGCAGCGGGTTCTGGCTGTACACCGTGAAGACGACGGCGGCGTCGAAGCTCTTCGACGCGAGCTGCACGATCATCGCGCCGTCCATGGTCTCGCCCTCGCCGGTCGCCTTCATCCACGGCGCCGCGAAGGCGATCACGTGGTCGACCTCGCGCACGTAGGGCGCGACCTGCGCTCCGGCGGGCGAGGTGAGCAGCGTGATGCGGCGGCCGGGAACCGACTCCTTCAGCGCGCGGATCGCCGGCGTCGTCATGAGGACGTCGCCGATGTTGTCCAGCCGCACGGCGAGGACGTTCTTCGCTTCGGTCCAGGGAAGGCGCCTCATGCGGTGCCGCACACGAGAACGGGGCCGACGCGCGCGTCGGCGCTCACGATCAGCGCCGCGGCCTCGAACAGGTCGGAGGCCACCTTGTCGGGCCGCCGCCCGGGCGCGAGGTCCCATTCGGTCTCGTTGCCGTTGTCGATCAGCACGGTGCGGCAGCCCGCGCCGTGGCCGGCCTCGACGTCGTCGAGGATGTCGCCGATCATCCACGAGCTCTCGAGGTCGACGCCGTGCTCGCGCGCCGCCTTGAACAGCAGGCCCGACGCGGGCTTGCGGCAGGTGCACGGCACCGCGTACTCGGCGAGCCGGCCGCCGGGCAGGTGCGGGCAGTAGTGAAAGCCCGAAAGCGGCACGCCGACGTCGCGCAGCAGCTCGCGCAGCTTCGATTCGACCGTGCGCAGCGCGTGCTCCGGGAAGATGCCGAGCGCGACGCCGGGCTGGTTGGACACGACGATGATGCGGTAGCCGCGGCGCACGAGCAGGTACAGGCCCTCGGCCGCGCCCCTGGCGAGCGTGATGCGAAGCGGGTCGACGTTGTAGGCGACGTCCTCGATCAGCGTCCCGTCCTTGTCCAGAAACACCGCGCGGCCGGATTCGCTCATGGCCACGAGCTCTCGCGCATCGGGATCACCATGACCTCGGGGATGACGCTCTCCTCGGGCATCGTCAGCAGGAAGCGCACGGTCGCGGCGACGTTCGCCGGGTCCTGCAGCACGCCCGGGTCGAGGTCCGGGAAGCGGTCGAGCAGGAAGGGCGTGCGCATGCCGCCCGCGACCACGGCGCTCACCTTGATCCCGAGCGGACGCAGCTCCGCGTGCAGCGCGTGGCTGAACCCGAGCAGGCCCCACTTGCTCGCGTGGTACGCCGAGGCGTTGGGCCAGGCACGCTTCGCCGCGGTCGAGGCGATGTTCACGATGTGGCCGGCGCCCTGGCGCGCCATGATGCCGGCGGCGCGCTTGGCGAGCAGGAACGGCCCGCGCAGGTTGGTGCGGATGACGCGGTCCCACTGCTCGACCGAGAGCTCCGCGAGCGGGAGCGTGTAGTCGACGCCGGCGTTGTTCACCAGCGCGTCGAGGCGCCCGAGGCGCTCGAGCGTCTCGGCGAGCGCGCGCTCGCACTGGTCCTCGTCGCCGACGTCGACGCGGATCGCGCAGCCGCCGACCTCGGCCGCGAGCGCCTGCGCGCGCGCGAGGTCGAGATCGGCGACCGCGACCCGCGCTCCATCCTGCGCGCACGCGCGGCAGATCGCGGCGCCCAGGCCGCGTCCGCCGCCGGTGACGAAGACGACCTTGCCGTCGAGGGTCTTCATGCCGCGGCCACCAGGCGGTCGCCGGGCAGCGCCTCGGGCCCGCCCGCGACGCGCTCGTACAGCGAGGCGATCGACGCCGACACGCGCTCCCAGGTGAACGACGCGTTCACGCGTCGCACCGCGTTGCGGCCGAGCTCGCGCGCGCGTCCGGGGCTCGCGTACACGTCGGCGAGACGCGCGGCGAGCGCGTCGGGGTCGTTCGCCGGGACGAGATAGCCGGTGACGCCGTCGAGCACGCTGTGCTTGATGCCGCCGACGGCAGAGCCGATCACCGGCGTGCCGCACGCCATGGCCTCGAGCGGCGTGATGCCGAACGGCTCGTACCAGGGCGTGGTGACGAAGACGTCCGCCGCGCTGTAATAGAGCTTCAGCAGCTCGCGCGAGCGCCGGCCGGTGAAGGTGACGCGATCGGCGACGCGCTCCTCCTCGGCGAGCGCGCGCAGGCGCCCGATCTCGGGCGTGAGCGCGGGATCGGGGAGGTCGGAGTTGCCCCCGACGACGAGCAGCCGCGCGCGCACGCCGAAGCCGCGGCCCAGGCGCGCGACGCCGCGGATCGCGTTGTCGACGCCCTTGCGCGGCACCATGCGGCCGATGTTGACCACGACGCGCTCGTCGGCGTCGAGCCCGAGCGTGCGCCGGGCGAAGCGGCGCGCGATCGGCCAGAACTCGCCGGCGTCGAAGCCGCACGGTACGACGGCGATCTTGCGCGCGTCGGCGCGATACAGGCCGACCAGGTCGGATCTGTCCTGCGGGCACTCGGCGACGATTGCGTCGGCCTCGGCCACGATCGCGTCCTCGATGGCGACGCGCTCGGCCGGGAACTGGTCGGCGTCGCCCTGGTGCTGCCGGCGCACGCGGCCGAGCGCGTGGAAGGTGACGACGAACGGGATGTCGAAGCGCTGCTTGAGCTTGATCGCGACGAGCCCGGACATGAAGAAGTTCGCGTGCACGAGGTCGTAGCCGCCCTCGCGCCGGCAGAACGAGCAGACGTAGGCTGAGAAGTCCTCCATCAGCGGCAGGAGGTCCTCCTTGCGCACGTAGCGCGCGGGACCCGCCGGCACGTGGATCACGCGCACGCGGCGGCCCCAGTCCTGCACCTCGGGCGGGTCCGGCGCGTCGCGGCGCGTGAACACGTCGACCGCGTAGCCGAGCGCGGCGAGATTGCGGGCGACTTGCGCGACGTAGATGTTCTGGCCGCCCGAGTCGACGCCGCCCGCGGCGGCGAGCGGCGAAGCGTGATCGCTGACGAGCGCGATTTTCCGAAGCATGTGGGAGTCCTCTCGACCTGCTTCGGCGTAAAAAGCAAATCCAGTGCCAAACGCGGTTTATCGCGCGGCGCGCGCGCTACGCTATGAGGGAGAACGCGCTTCATGCGTGAATAGAGCGGCGCGATGCGCTTCTGCGGCGTAAGAATTACTCCCGCGCCGCAGTTCTTACATCCCAGAAAACGCGCATATGGCGTCATGAAACGCGGTCACGATGCGCTGTGCGCGCGCGACGACACGCGGGCGGCGGCGGCTCGCGCTGCGCCGCTCGAACTAGCGCGCGGGCGGCCGATGTCGCGCGGCCGACGGCGGTGGCGGCGGAGCGCGAGGGGGCGGCGCCGCGCGGCCGCAGTCCGTGAGATTGATCACGCGAAAGCGCCGCTCCGCGCATGGCATCGCTCTTGCTGATGCATCGCGCAGGACAAGAACAAGGAGCACTCCGTGATCTCATGCTCGACGGGAGGCCGCGTGATCTACATGACGATCCGCGACCCGCATTCGGCCGAAGAGTCGATCTCATTCCTGAGCGCGCTCAGCCGCAATCCGTCGGTTCCCGATTCGGCGCTGCTGCTCGTCGACACGCGCTCCGCGGACGGCGCCTTCCCCGAGATCGAGTTCGCGCTGCTGGGGCCGAAGCTCGGCCCGTGCTGCGCGTTCGTCATCGGCGGCCACCAGGCCGACCATGCGCGCGACTACGGCACGCGCATGCAGCGCGGCGGCGGCCCCGCCGTCGAGATCTTCAGCGACCTCGCGCAGGCCTACGACTGGATCGGGAAGTACCGCTAAGGGGCGATCAGCGGAACGAAGTCGTACTCGCCGATCCCCTGGAGCACGAGGAAGGTCGCCGAGGTCTGTCCGGCGTTCACGACCAGGTGCGGGCGCCGTGGCGGCACGGCGTAGGTCTGTCCCGGCTTCAGGCGCACCTCCTCCTTCGGCTCGCGCAGGAAGATGCGGATCTCGCCTTCGAGCACGTAGAACGTGTCCTGCACGTTGCTGTGGTAGTGCCACGGCACCTTCTGCGTCGGAGAGATCCTGAGCTCGTTGATGCGGAAGCCCGGGCGCTGCGCGTGAAAGGCGCGGTACTCGGTCTCGTACAGCGGGGCGGCGTCCTTCACTCCTGCCATGGGTCCTCCTTTCGGGCTAATGGGCATCCCCGGCCGGCGCGACCGCCGCGCCTTCGATGCGGTGACGCTCGAGGGCGCGTGCGACGAAGCCCGAGGCCTTCATCTCCTCGACGAAGTCGCGCACGTAGCGGGCGCCGGCTTCGCCGCCCTTGCGCGAGGCCATCGCCTGGTTGATGACCATGAAACGGCCCGGGAGCAGGCGCATGCCGCCGACGCGCTTGGCGTCGGCCTCGAGCTGCTGCTTCACGCCGGCCGCGACGTCGAGGTTCTCGCGCAGCGTGAAGTCGACCACCTCGGGCGACGTGGGCGCGCGCACGAGCGTCGCGCGCTTCAGCTCGCGCGTGAGAAAGAGATCGTACGCGCTGCCCTTGCCGACGGCGACGCGCGTGCCGTCGCGGTCGACCTCGGGGTTGTCGCGCAGCGGCGAGTCGTTCCGGACCAGGTAGGCGCCCTCGATCTGCACGTACGGCGGCGACTGCGCCATCTCGGCGCCGCGCTTGGGGTCGAGCGCGACGAAGGCGACGTCCCAGACGCCGTTTTTCGCGTCATCGGTCACCCGGCCCGCGGCCGCGTACGGCACGATCGCGAGCGGCACGCCGAGACGGCCGGCGAGCTCGCGCGCGAGGTCGACCGAGACCCCTCTCGCCTCGCCCTTCGCGTCCTTCGAGGCGAGCACCGGGTTGCCGAAGTTGATCGCGGCGCGCAGCTTGCCCGTCGGAGCGAGGTCGGCGACGGCGGACGGTGGCGCTGATTTCATGGGCTGGGTGGCGCAGGCGGCAAGGACGATAAGCAGCAAAGGCGCTGAGACGGCGCGCATCGAGTCGCTCCGGAGTCGGCCAGGCGCGCAGTTTATCGCTTCCCGCAGAACCTATCCCGGGCCGGCGATGACGAACCGGTGATGGACCGGCCCAAGACGCGCGCGTTCCCGATCGAGCCCCCGATCGAGCCGATGCTCGCCAAGCTCGCCGACGCGCTGCCCGAGGAGGGCGACTTCCTGTACGAGCCGAAGTGGGACGGGTTCCGCGCGATCGTCTACCGCGGCGCGAAGGACGTCTACATCCAGAGCCGCGACCTGCGGCCGCTCGACCGCTACTTCCCCGAGCTGCACGAGGCGCTCGCCGCGCGGCTGCCGAAAGGCTGCGTGCTCGACGGCGAGATCGTGATCGCCGGCCCGGGCGGGCTCGATTTCGACGCGCTGCAGCTCAGGCTCCATCCCGCCGAGTCGCGCGTGGCGAAGCTCGCGCGCGAGACGCCCTCCCGGTTCGTCGCCTTCGACGCGCTCGCGGCGGGCGGCACGGACCTGCGCCCGGCGCCGCAGCTCGAGCGCCGCGCGCGCCTGGAGCAGCTGCTCGCCGGCGTCGAACCGCCCGTGCACCTCACGCCCGCGACGCGCGAGCGCGACATCGCGGGCGACTGGCTCGAGCGCTTCGAGGGCGCGGGCCTCGACGGGGTGGTGGCGAAGCTGTGCAAGCTTTCCTACCAGCCGGGCAAGCGCGCCATGATCAAGGTGAAGCACGCGCGCACCGCCGAGTGCGTGGTCGGCGGTTTCCGCTGGCACAAGCTCGGCGAAGGGATCGTCGGGTCGCTGCTCCTCGGCCTGTACGACGAGCGCGGCGTGCTGCACCACGTCGGCGTCACGTCCGCGTTCGACACGAGGACGCGCCGCGCTCTCGCGAAGGAGCTCGAGCCATTGCGGCGCGGCGCGCTGAAGAACCATCCGTGGGAGGATTGGGCGAACGCCGAGGACGCATCGCAGCGCATGCCCGGCGCGCAGAGCCGCTGGAGCGCCGGGAAGGACCTCTCGTGGGAGCCGCTGCGCCTCGAGCGCGTGTGCGAGGTGAAGTACGACCACATGCAGGGCGAGCGCTTCCGCCACGCCGCGATCTTCGTGCGCTGGCGCCCCGACAAGCCGCCGCGCGAGTGCCGCTACGACCAGCTCGAGGTCACGACGCCCTACGAGCTGGAGCGCGTTTTCGGGGCGGGGCGGCGGCCTTAGCGCCGGATTCGGCGCGGCGCTTCGAGGGCTGCACCCGCGGCGGCTTGCCGCGCTGCTTCGCGTAGTGCGGCGGCCACGGTGCGTCGCCCCGGCCGTCGCGTTCGTGCCTCTCCGAGAGCTCGAGCAGGCGCTCGAGCGATCCCGGATCGCGGTCGATGCCCCGGTGCGGATCGCCCTGGCGTGCGAAGCGCTCGGGCACCGTCGCGAGCGTGAAGTCGGCGGGATCGCACGCGTCGAGCTCGTCCCACGCGATCGGCGCCGAGACGCGCGCGTCGGGCGTCGGACGCACCGAGTACGCGGCCGCGACGGTGCGGTCTTTTGCGTTCTGGTTGTAGTCGATGAAGACCCCGTGGCGCTCCTCCTTCCACCATTGGCTGGTGGCGATCGCGGGGGCGCGCCGCTCCACCTCGCGCGCGAGCGCGAGCGCCGCCCTGCGGACCTGGTCGAAGCTCCAGCGCCGGTGGATGCGCACGGCGACGTGCATGCCGCGCTTGCCCGAGGTCTTGGGCCAGCCGGCGAGCCCGAAGTCGGCGAGTGCTTCGCGCACGAGCGCCGCCACCTCGCGCACCTCGCGCCAGCCGACGCCGGGAACGGGGTCGAGATCGACGCGCAGCTCGTCGGGATGATCCAGGTCGTCGGCGCGCACCGGGTGCGGGTGCAGCTCGAGGCAGCCGAGGTTCGCCATCCAAGCGAGCGCGGCCGCATCGCGCGGGACCAGCTCGTCGGCGCTGCGGCCCGATGGGAAGCGCAGCGTCACGACCTCGATCCATTCGGGCCGCGAGGCGGGCGCGCGCTTCTGGTAGAAGAAGTCGCCCTCGACGCCGTCCGGATAGCGCACCATCATGTTGGGGCGCCCGCCCGCGGAGCGCAGCGCGCCCTCGGCGACGGCGACGTAGTAGCGCGCGAGGTCGAGCTTGGTCCAGCCCGCGCCGGGGAACAGCACCTTCCCGGGGTGGGAGATCGGGACCTCGCGGCCCGCGGCCGCGAGCAGCTCGGCCTTGTCCAGACGCTTACCGTATCGCTCTTCGCCGCACCAGGTTGACGATCGCGAGCAGGATCACCGCGCCGGCGAGCGACACGACGAGCGAGCCGATGCTGAACTCGCCCTCGTTGATGGTCCCGGTGCCGAACATCGGCGCGAAGATCAGTCCGCCGAGGAACGCGCCGACGATGCCGACGACGATGTTCAGCAGCCAGCCCTGCTGCGCGTCGGTGCGCATGACGAGGCTCGCGACCCAGCCGACGATGCCGCCGACGATCAGCCACACGACGATGTTCATACGGCCTCCTTTTGGATGGGACGAGGAGGCGCAAGCAAGCGCGGTGCCGATGGTCCGAAAGGATCGGACCCGGCCCCCGGTGTGGGGCGATCGCCCCGGCCGGGCCGCCGCGGCGCTGAAAAAGCGGGAGCGGCCCGGAAATTCTTACAAGGTCAGCCGCGCGCGCGGGTCATCGCGTCGTACGCGTGCTGGCCGACGAGCGTGCGCCCGGCGAGCTGCCAGAACGCGGCGCCCGGCCGGCGCAGGACGCTGGTGAGCCCGGCGCGGAACATCTCGAGCAGATGCTCGCGGTCGACCGGCGCGTTGTGCGCGATGAAGAACTTTTTCAGCTTCATGGTGCTTCCCTCCCCGGAGTCGCGGATGCGACCTCCGGTGAGAAGCAACCCCCGGGCCCAGTGAAAAACGTCTCGGAAACGAGGCTCGGCCGGGCGCCGGCGAGAATTACTTGGCGTCGCGCGGCGCTTTCCGCGTCAGGGCTTCGTCGCCCGTGCGGAAGGCGCGCCGTAATGGGCGACGAGGTCCGACTGCGCGTAGCGGCTCGGCTGCTCGAGCCGGATGGGGTACGGGAACGAGCCCAGGCCGAACTCGACCGTGTACTCGCCCGGGACGAGGCTCGCCTTCAGCGTGCCGGTCGCGCGCTGGATCAGGTGGCCGTGGTCGTTGCCGAGCCAGATGTCGGTCGCGGGATCGTCGGCGACGATCACCAGCGCGCAGGCGCGAGGGTTGCGCCTGGCGCGGGCCTGCTTCGCTTTTTTCGCCATGGAGCGTCGCTTTGGACCGCGGGCGAAAGCTTCAGCGATACGGCTTCGAGTACCTCGGCACGAACGGCGTCCCGGGGCGATTGCTCACGACGTAGCGCCGGCACTTGGCGCATCGCAGCCACCCTTCATTGCTCGTGCCGTCCGCGCGCGTGACGACGTCCGGCTCGGACGCGGTGCCGCCGCACAGCGGGCACGAGAACGGGATCGCGGTCTTTTCGGCCATGGCAGGCCCGCGGCGGGCGCTCGGGAAGCGCTCAGCCGCCCGGCGTCACGTCCTTCGGCGTCGCGGGAACCGGGGTCGGCGCGGGCTCCGCGGTCTGCACGTCGTCGCCGCCGCCGCCCCGGCGCCGCCGCTTCTCTTCCTGCTTCTGCTTCTTCGCCAGCTCGCGCTGGCGGCGCGCAAAAGCGTAGTTCGCCTTCGCCATGATGGGGCCCCTGAGAGTTAGAGCACCCAGTGTAAGTCAGAACCCGTAGAGGCGGGCTGGGTTGTCGACCAGGATCTTTTTGCGGGTTCCCGCGTCGGGCGCCCAGACCGGCAGCTGCGCCTCTAGGTGCGGGTGAGGCGGACCGGCGGCGGAGCCGGCTTCTTCGGCTGCTTCGGCTTCTTCGGTTCCCGGCGCTGTCTGTCGCGATTGCCCATGGTCGCACCAGTGTAATCCGTTTCGGCTCGCGCCGCCTGTTCGCGGGCGGCGGGCGAAAATACGCTACCATCCGGCCTCACCCCCGCACGGCATACGCGCAAGTGGCCCGTTTCCTCGTCGGCGTCGACATCGGCGGCACCTTCACCGACTGCGTCGTGCTCGACCGCGACGGCCGCATCACCGCCACGAAGTCGTCCTCCACGCCGCCCAACTTCGCCGAAGGGATGCTCGAGGCGATGAAGGTCGCCGCGGAGCGCCTCGGCCTCTCGTTCGAGCAGTTCTGCCGGGAGATCGAGGTGCTGACGCACGGCACGACCGTCGGCACGAACGCGCTGATCCAGCGCAAGGGCGCGAAGGTCGGCCTCATCACGACGAAAGGCCACGAGGACGCGATCCATATCATGCGCGGCTCGCGCGGGGTGACCTCGCGCGACATCCGGAAGGTCGTGCACTTCCCCGAGAGCTCGAAGCCGGCGCCGATCGTGCCCAAGCGCCTGATCGAGGGCGTGTCGGAGCGCGTCGACTGCTTCGGCGAGGTCGTGGTCGAGCTGAACGAGGACGAGGCGGCCGCCGCGATCGGGCGGCTGCTCGCGCAAGGGGTGGAGGCGATCGGCGTGTGTTTCCTGTGGTCGTTCAAGCGGCCCGAGCACGAGCAGCGCGTGAAGGAGATGATCCGGAAGCTCGCGCCGAACGTGTTCGTCTCGTGCTCGATCGACATCGCGCCGAAGTGGGGCGAGTACGAGCGCGTGACGGCGACGGCGCTGAACGCCTACATCGGGCCGGTGATGGCGAGGTACCTCGGAAATCTCGACAAGCGCCTGCGCGCGTCGGGCTACTCGCAGCCGCTGCAGATCACGCAGTGCGCGGGCGGCTCGATCTCGGTCGACCGCGCGATGGAGACGCCGCTCCTGACGCTCGACTCGGGGCCGGTGTCTGGCGTGACGGGGTCGCTCTACCTCGGGCGGCTGATGGGCACGCCCAACATCATCACGACCGACATGGGCGGCACCTCGTTCGACGTCGGCATCATCCAGGGCGGCGCGCCCGAGTACTCGTTCGTCTCGAACGTCGCGCAATACGAATATTTCCTGCCGAAGGTCGACATCCAGGCGATCGGCTCGGGCGGCGGCTCGCTCGCGCGCGTCGACGCGATGACGAAGACGCTCGCCGTCGGGCCGGAGTCGGCGGGCGCGGACCCGGGTCCGGCGTGCTACGGCAAGGGCGGCACGGTGGCGACGGTGACCGACGCCGACGTGGTGCTGGGCTATATCAATCCGGACAACTTCCTCGGCGGGCGCATCAAGCTCGACCGGAAGAAGTCGCTCGAGGCGGTGCAGCGCGTCGCCGACGAGCTCGGCCTGAAGCTCATGCAGGCCGCCGCGGGCATCGCGCAGATCGCCGAGTTCAAGATGGCCGACATCATCCGCAAGATGACCGTCGAGAAGGGGTTCGATCCGCGCGACTTCGTGCTCTTCGCCTTCGGCGGCGCGGGACCCGCGCACGCGGGCGTGTTCGCGCGCGAGCTCGGCGTGCAGAAGGTGGTGATCCCGCAGAAGCAGATCGCCTCGACCTGGTGCGCGTTCGGCGCGGCCGCGGCCGACATCCTGCACGTCTACGAGCAGGTCGACATCCAGGCGAGCCCGTTCGACGCCGGGCGCGTCAACGGCGTGCTCGACGCCCTGGAGAAAAAGGCGAGCGCGCAGATGAACAAGGACGGCATCGAGCGCTCGCGCCGGCGCTTCGCGTTCTCGCTCGACGTGCGCCACCGCGGCCAGATCAACGAGGTCGAGGTGGTGCTGCCCGAGAAGCGCCTCGCGAAGGAGTTCTGGGAAAACCTGCGCCGCCGCTTCTACGAGCGCTACGAGCAGCTCTACGGAAAGGGCTCGTCCTACCGCGACGCGCGCCTCGAGATCGTCACGCTGCGGCTGCGCGCCACCGCGACCACGCCGCGCCCGAAGCTCGCGGCGGCGAAGAAATCGAGCGCGAAGATCGACAAGCGCGCCGCGCGCGGCAAGCGCGACATCTGGTGGTCGGACCTGAAGAAATCGGCGCCGACGCCGATCTACGACGGCGCCTTCCTCGTCCCGGGCAACGCGCTGAAAGGCCCGGCGGTGGTCGAGACCACGGACACGACGGTCGTCGTGCACCCGGGCCGCACGCTGCACGTCGACAAGCTCGGCAACTTCGAGATCGCGTTCGCGCGCGGGCGCGCATGACGCCGGCATGAGCCCCGCTTGCCGTATGCATACAATATATATATCATGCGCGCATGCCCATCCGCTACGACCCGGCGAAGGCGGCCGCCAACCTGGAGCGGCACTGGGTCTCGCTCGCCGACGCGGGCGGCGCGCTCGAGGACCCGCTCGCGATCACGGTCCGGGACCCCGACGGCGGGGAGCGCTACGTGACCCTGGGGCTCTCGAGCGCGGTCGAGCTGCTCGTCGTCGTCTGGACCGCGCGCGCGGACGCCTGCCGTCTGCTCGCCGCGCGCCGGGCGACGGGGAAGGAGCGCCAACGGTATGAAACCTGAGTACGACTTCTCGAAGGGCAAGCGCGCCGCCGTCGTCCCGCAGAAGGGCAAGACGCGCATCTCGATCTTCATCGACAACGCGATCCTGGACGAATTCCGGGCGCGCGCGGAGAAGGCGGGCACGGGTTACCAGACGATGATGAACGAGGCGCTGCGCAGGTATCTCTCCGAGACCGATCAGCCGATCACCGAGAAGACGCTGCGCCAGGTCCTGCGCCAGGAGATGCCCGAGTACCTCCGGGGCCTGACGGGAACGGCGCGCGGCAAGCCGCGCAAGGCGGGCGGATGAGCGTGGCCGACGTCCTGCGCATTCTCGGCTGGGTGCAGGTGGGCACCCGGCGCGGCCACGGTCAGTACAAGCACCCGAGCCGCCGCGGCCGGCTCACCGTGGCCGGCAATCCGGGCGACGGGCTCGCGCCCGGCTCGCTCGAGAGCCTGCTCAAGCAGTCGGGATACAGCATCCCCCCTCGAGGAGAGAGACGATGAGGCAGCCATGCGCTATGCCGTCGTGATCGAGAAGGCGATCGCGAATTTCTCGGCGTACGTGCCGGACCTTCCCGGCTGCGTCGCGACCGGCGCGACGCCCGCCGAGGCCCGCCACCTCATCCGCGAGGCGATCGAGGTGCACCTGTCGAGCCTGGTCGACGACGGCGCGGCGATCCCCGAGCCCACGAGCCGCGTCGAGTACGTCGAGGTCGGCGAACCGGAAGATCCTCCCCATGCCTAAAGTGAGCGAAATGAAGGACGCGGTCTTCGACGGCCGCAAGATGGGCTACGTGCCCCCGAAGAAGCTCGCGATCTCGCCCAAGCTGAAGCTGCAGACGAAGGCCGCGAAGACGATCGACCCGATCACCTACGAGGTGATCCGCCACAGCCTGTGGCACGTGAACGAGGAGCACGGGGCGACGATCCAGCGCCTGTCGGGCTCGCCCGTGGCGATGTACGCGCTCGACCTGAATCCCTCGATCCTCACCGAGGACGGCGAGTTCGTCTACTTCGGGCCGTACATGCAGTACATGTCCGGCGTCACCGACACCCAGGTGAAGTGGACGCTCGAGTACCGCAGCGACAACCCGGGGATCACGGACGGCGACATGTTCCTCGCGAACGACCCGTGGGTCGGCGCCGCGCACCAGCAGGACGTGATGCTGATCTGCCCGGTGTTCTGGAAGGGCGAGCTCTTCTGCTGGGTCACGAACTGCCTGCACCAGTACGACCTCGGCGGCATCACGCCGTCGTCCTTCTGCGGCAGCGCCCGGGACGCGTTCGACGAGGGCATGTGCATTCCGCCGGTGAAGATCGTCGAGGGCAACGAGATCCGGCGCGACATCGAGGAGCTGTACCTGCGCTGCTCGCGCAAGCCCGAGGCGGTCGCGCTCGACTTCCGCGCGCAGCTCGCCGGCAACATCACCGCGCGCGACCGCGTGCTGCGCCTGATCGGGCGCTACGGCCCCGAGGTGGTGAAGGGCGTGATGCGCCGCATCCTCGACAACGGCGAGAAGGCGTTCCTCGAGAAGCTGAAGCGCCTCCCCGACGGCGTCTGGCGCGAGCGCACCTACGTCGAGTGCTGCCGCCCGGGCGACCGGCGCACGCACCGCGTCATGCTGACGCTGCGCAAGAAGGGAGCGAAGCTCACGTTCGAGAACGAAGGCTCGGCGCCCCAGGACGGCGCGATGAACGCGACCTACTCGGGCTGGCGCGGCTCGATCATGGTGGCGCTGAACCAGCTGCTGTGCTGGGACCAGTACTTCTCGATCGGCGGCGCGTTGCGCCACGTCGAGTTCGACCCGTCGCCGGGCACGTTCAACTGCGCGAACTTCCCCGCGTCGGTGTCGACGGCGCCGGTGCAGGCGATGGAGATCTCGCTCTACCCGGCGTACAACGTGCTCGCGAAGATGATCCACGCCGATCCCGAGATGCGGCGCGACATCATGTGCATCGGCGGCACCAGCCAGTGGCCGGCGACGATCTTCCGCGGCATCGACCAGTGGGGCGAGCGCTACGGCTATCTCCTGGTCGACCCGATCGGCGGCGCGATCGGCGCCTTTGCCACGGGCGACGGCATCTCGACCGGCGGGCAGTCGAGGACGCCGATCTGCAAGCTGCCGAACGTCGAGCATACCGAGCAGACGTTCCCGCTGCTATTCCTGTACCGCAAGGAAGTGATCGACTCGGGCGGCGCCGGGCGCTGGCGCGGGGGCTTGTCCGCCGAATCCTGTTTCGTGCCGCACCGGACCGACACCATCGTGCAGGACACGCTGTCCTCGGGCAACGCGATGCCGACCTCGCCCGGGATGATGGGCGGCTATCCGGGCTCCGTTAACGTATACAAGTTCAAGCGCGCGAGCGACGTGCTCGAGCGGCTGAAGGACCGCTCGATCCCGGCGGACATCGCCGAAGTGAAGGGCGAGAACGTCACGCTGCAGCTGCGCCAGGAAAACTTCGAGCAGAAGCCCGCGGACGTGTACGCCGTCATCTGGTCGGCCGCGGGCGGCTTCGGCGATCCGCTCGAGCGCGACCCCGAGCGCGTGCGCGAGGACGTGGTCGACCACCGCTCGGTGTCGGTCGCCGCCGCGAAAGCGATCTACGGCGTCGTGATCGACGGCGACCGGCTCGACGCCGAGGCCACGAAGCGCCTGCGCGCCGAGCGGCGCTCGGCCAACCGCCGCAAGGACGCGCCCGTGCCGAAGCTCGCGGGCAAGGTGGTCGCGCGCGTGACCGACAACCTCGAGCTGCGCCGCGAAGACGGCGGCCTGCGCACGGCGTGCGCGAAATGCGCGTCCGACCTGGGCCCGGTGCGCGACAACTACAAGGACGCCTGCGTGCGCCGCGAGGCCGACATCTCGGCCGCCAACCCCAACATCGGCGACTGGAGGCGCTACATCGACGATCGCCCCGTGTTCCGCCAGTTCTTCTGCCCCGGGTGCGGCGCGCTCGTCGAGAACGAGATCGCGCGCGCCGACGACGAGGTGCTGCGGGATATCGAGATCGACCTGTCCTGAGCGGACGCGAACGATCCGCTTTTTGCGTTGACTGCCCTCCCCGCTTGACAAATACCGCCCTCCTTCCATAATCCGGCGGCTATCTCCCGTTACCAATCCGGTTCGGACGGAGCTTCTTAAGGAGGAGGTCATGAAAGAACTCATTCGCTTCGCGGGACGCGTGCTGGGCGTCCTGTCGATCGCCGCGGTCCTCGGGTCCGCGGCGCTCGCGCAGCAGCCGATCAAGGTCGGCATCGGCATCTCGCAGACCGGCACGCTGGGCGGCGGCGGCAAGGCCGCCCTGCTCGGCCTGCAGATGTGGGTCGAGGACGTCAACAAGAAGGGCGGCCTGCTCGGGCGCAAGGTCGAGCTGATCGCCTACGACGACCAGTCGAACCCCGCGACCACGCCCGGGATCTACACGAAGCTCCTCGACGTCGACAAGGTCGACCTCCTGGTCGCGCCCTACGGGACGGTGCCCACCGCGCCCATCATGCCGCTCGTGAAGCAGCGCGGGCTGCTGCTGATGGGCAACTTCTCCTTCCAGGTGAACCACACGGTCAAGCACGACATGTGGTTCAACAACGCGCCCTGGGGCGACGCGACCAGCTGGACCGAGGGGTTCCTGCAGGTCGGCCAGAAGGCGGGCGCGAAGACGATCGCGTTCATCGCGGCGGACCAGGAGTTCGCGCAGAACCTCGCGAACGGCGCCAAGGCGGTGGCGAAGAAGACCGGCCTGAAGACCGTGTACGAGCAGAACTATCCGCCGAGCACGGTCGACTTCTCCTCGATGATCCGCGCGGTGCGCAACGCCAAGCCCGACATGGTGTTCATCTGCTCGTATCCGAACGACTCGGTCGCGCTGGTGCGCGCGATCAACGAGATCGGCGTCGGCCCCTCGATCAAGCTGATCGGCGGCGGCATGGTCGGCCTGCAGTTCACGCCGATCATGGAGAACATGGGCAGCCAGCTGAACGGCATCGTCAACTACACCTCGTACGCGCCCGGCATGACGTACGCCGGAATCGAGGAGTTCCTGAAGCGCTACCACGACCGGGCGGTCGAGGCCAAGGTCGATCCGCTCGGCTTCTACCTGCCGCCGTTCAACTACGCGATCGGCCAGATCCTCGAGCAGGCCGTCACGGCGACCAAGAGCCTCGACTCGAAGACGCTCGCCAAGTACCTGCACTCGCACGAGTTCAAGACCATCGTCGGGCCGATCAGCTGGGGGCCCGACGGCGAGCGCGCCAAGCCTTCGGTGCCGATGGTGCAGTTCCGCGACCTGAAGGACAAGGACGTCAACCAGTTCCTGCAGAAGGGCAAGCAGGTGATCGTGTACCCGCCGCAGTTCAAGCAGGGCGACGCGATCGTGCCGTACGACAAGGCGCGCAAGGCGAAGTAGCCGGGGAACCGGCGGGCGGGACGGCGCGGCGCTCACCGCGCCGTCTTGCGTTTCTGAAGGACGCGGAGGGCTTCTGTTCTCGCTCGACCTGCTCGGCGACGCGCTGGTGCAAGGCGTCCTGCTCGGCTGCTTCTACGCGGCGGTCAGCATCGGCCTCTCGGTGGCCTTCGGGCTGCTCGACGTCCCGCACATCGCGCACCCGGCGTTCGTCGTGCTCGGCTCGTACGGAACCTGGCTCGTCGCCGGCCGCTACGGCTGGGACCCGCTCGTGTCGGGCCTCGCGCTGACGCCCGTGTTCTTCGTGATCGGCGTCCTCGTGTACCGCTTCTACTACGAGACGTTCGAGAAGCGCGGCACCGACACCGGCGTGCGCGGGCTCGCCTTCTTCTTCGGCGTCGCCTTCATCATCGAGGTCGGGCTGATCATCGGCTTCGGCGTCGACCAGCGCCTCGTCGACGCGCCCTACATCGGCAAGAGCCTCGAGCTCGGCGAGGAGCTGCGGGTGCCGATGCGCATGCTGGTGGCGTTCGGCACCGCGCTCGCGCTCACCGTCCTGCTCGGGCTTTATCTCTCGCGCACGTTCATGGGGCGCGCCATCAAGGCGGTCGCGCAGGACGAGCCCGCGCTGCGGCTGATGGGCGCGAACCCGGTGCGCGTCAAGCAGTGGGCCTTCGGCATCGCGACCGCGGTGGCGGCGGTCGCGGGCGCGCTGCTCATCATCGTCGGACCGGTCGAGCCGAGCATGGACCGCGTCTACATCGGGCGAACCTTCTGCGTCGTCGTGCTCGCGGGGCTGGGGAGCATGTCGGGGACGCTGGTCGCGGGCCTCATCCTCGGCATCTCGGAATCGATCGTGCTGACGCTGCTCGGCGCGTCGTGGGCGCCGGCGGTGTCCTTCGGGCTGCTGCTGCTCGTGCTCGGCGTGCGGCCGCAGGGCCTGTTTGGACGATGAGCGGAAGATGACCGGCCGCCGCCATTACGGGTTCTGGATCGCCGCCGCCGTCGCCGTCGCGCTCGCCGCCACCGCGGCGCTCACGCTGCGCAACGAGTACTACTTCTTCGCCGGCTACATCGTGCTGCAGTTCGTGATCCTCGCCAGCGCCTGGAACATCCTCGGCGGCTACTGCGGTTACGTGAACTTCGGCACCGGCGCGTTCTTCGGCGTCGGCGCCTACACCGCGGTCCTGCTCATCAAGTCGCTCGAGGCGCCGCTGCCCGTGCAGATCGCCGCCGCGGCGCTGGTGGGCGGCGCGCTCGGCCTGGGCACCGGGATGCTCACGCTGCGCCTGCGCGGCATCTTCTTCTCGATCGCCACGGTCGCGGTCGCGATCATCCTGCAGACTGTGGTCATCAACTGGCGCTATCTGGGCGGCGCGACCGGCGTGCAGATCCTGAAGCCCGCGCCGCTCGCGCCCTTCGACAACTACGTCAAGATGCTGTTCGTGATCGCGGTCGTGCTCGCGGTGGCGGCGGTCGCGATCGCGCGCTACATCGAGACCTCGTGGCTCGGGCGCGGGCTGCGCGCGATCCGCGACAACGAGGAAGCCGCCGAGTGCACCGGCGTGCCGACGCTCAAGCTGAAGCTGATCGCCTGCGCCGTGTCGGGGGCGCTGATGAGCGCGGCGGGCGCGCCGCTCGCCATGTACCAGAGCTTCGTCGAGCCGGCGTCGGCCTTCGACCTGAACTACTCGGTGTCGGCGCTCGCGATGCCCATCATCGGCGGCACGGCGCACTGGATCGGGCCCGTGATCGGCGCGGTGCTGCTCGGGACCGTGCAGCAGCTGGTGCAGGTGAACATCTCCTCCGAGTACAACGTGATGGTCGTGGGCGTGCTGCTCGTGGTGTTCGTGGTCGGCGCGCCCGAGGGCATTACCGGCCTCGCGCAGAAGCTCTGGCGCAGGTTCGGCCGATGAACGGCCGATGAGCGCGCCGCTGCTCGCGATCGAGAGGCTGTCGAAGAGCTTCGGCGGCTTCGCCGCGCTCACCGAGGTGAGCGTCGCGATCGCCGCGGGCGAGCGCTTCGGCCTGATCGGCCCCAACGGCTCGGGCAAGACCACGCTCATCAACTGCGTCTCGGGCGCGCTCCGTAACGACCGCGGCTCGATCCGGTTCGCGGGCGAGGAGGTCTCGGCGCTCCCCGCGTACCAGCGCACGCGGCGCGGCATCGCGCGCAGCTTCCAGATCCCGCGGCCCTTCCGCAGCATGACGGTGCTCGAGAACCTGGTGGTGCCGCTCGAGTTCGTCGTGCACCGGCATTCGCTGCACCAGGCCGACACGCGCGCCGAGGCGATGGAGATCCTCCACGGCATGGGGCTCGCCGACAAGGCGGACACGCCCTCGAGCCGATTGTCGCAGGTCGAGCTCCGGAAGCTCGAGCTCGCGCGCGCCATGGCCGCGCGGCCGAAGCTGCTCATCTCCGACGAGGCGATGGCGGGCCTCTCGGGCAACGAGGTCGACGAGGTGCTGCGGATCCTGTTCAAGCTGAACGAGACCGGCATCACCATCGTCATGATCGAGCACATCATGCAGGCGGTGATGCGCTTCTCGCAGCGCGTGATCTGCCTCGACGCGGGCCGCATCATCTGCGAAGGCACGCCCGAGTCCATCGTCAAGGACGGCGGCGTGCAGAGGGCCTATCTCGGTGCTTAAGCTCGAGATCCGCGACGTCGAGGCCGGCTACGGCGCGGTGCGCGCGCTGCACGGCGTGTCGCTCGACATCGGCCAGGGCGAGACCGTGGCGCTGCTCGGCACCAACGGCAACGGCAAGAGCACGCTGATGAAGTGCGTGATGGGCATGGTGCGCCCGACGCGCGGCGCGATCGCGCTCGAGCTGGACGGCGAGCGCCACGACCTGACGCGCCTGTCGACCGAGCGCATCGTCGACCTCGGGATCGCGATGGTGCCCGAGGGGCGGCGCCTGTTCCCGCGCCTCACGGTCGAGGAGAACCTGCTGCTCGGCGCCTTCCGCCGGGTCGCGCGCAAGGACATCGCGAAGAACCTCGCCTTCGCGTTCGAGCTCTTCCCGGTGCTGAAGGAGCGCCCGCGCCAGCTCGCCGGCTCGATGTCGGGCGGACAGCAGCAGATGCTCGCGATCGCGCGCGCGCTGATGTCCTCGCCCCGGCTGCTCCTCGTCGACGAGCCCTCGGTCGGCCTCGCGCCGATCCTGGTCTCGAACACGATCACCAAGATCAAGGAGCTCAAGGACCGCTACGGCCTCACGGTGCTGATGGCCGAGCAGAACTTCCACCAGGCGATCCGCATCGCGAACCGCGGCTATATCATCGTCCACGGCGAGATCGTGTTCGAGGGGAAGACCGTGACCGAGCTCGAGCAGAACCCGCTCGTGAAGAGCTACTACCTGGGAGCTTGAGCTGGCGCGCCAATCGACACGCAACCTGCCGGTGGGAATGTACGGGGCCGTCATGGGGCTCGGGGGGCTGGGGCTCGCGTGCCGCGGCGCCGAGGGCCTGCTGCCGGTGCCGCCGCTCTTCGCCGAGATCTGGGTGGCGCTGGGTGTCGTGATGCTGGCGCTCCTGATCCCCGCGTACCTCGCGAAGCTCGCCCGCCACCCCGCCGCCGTTCGCGAAGAGTTCGTGCATCCCGCGCACCTCGGATTCTGCGGCGCGCTGCCGGTCGGGATGACGCTCGTCGCGGGCGGTCTCGCGCCTTACGCGCACGCGCTCGGGGTGGCATTGTGGTGGGCCGGGGCGGGGCTGCTGCTCGCCTTCCAGGTCTGGGCCTTGCGGCTTTTCTTCGGGGGCGGAATCCCGGTCGCCGAAGTCAACGGCGGCTGGTTCATCATCATGATCGGCGGCATCGTGCTGCCGGGACCGGCGCTCGCGCTCGGGCTGGGCGGCGCGTCCGAGCTCTTCTTCGGGCTCTCGGCGACGATCGCGCCGATCGTCGTGGCGCTCGTGTTCTACCGCACGGTGGCGCAGCCGCCGCTGCCGCCGGTGCTGCGGCCGACCTGGTTCATCTTCCTCGTGCCGCCGTCGCTCATCTACGCCAACGGCGTCGCGCTCTCGGGGTCGACGAGCCTCTTCCTGAACGGGCTGTTCTACCTCGCGCTCGCGCTGACGCCTGCGCTGCTGATCGCGTCGCGGCGCTTCCTCGAGTGGCCGTTCGCCGCGTCCTGGTGGGCGTTCACCTTCCCGCTCGACGCACTGGCGAGCGCGGCGGTGCAGCACGCCCGCCTCGAGCCTTCGCCGCTGTGGCGCCTTGTCGCCGCCGCGACGCTCGCGCTCGCCGTCGCGTTCGTCGCGCTCGTTCTGGCGAGGACCGTGTCGGCATTCCTGCGCGGGACGCTGTTCGCCGCGCTGAAGAAGGCGTGAAGGATCAGGATCGACCGGAGGGAGGAGGAGCCATGAGAACCGAGCAAAGCGTGCGCAAGCTGATCGGCCAGCTCTACCACGACCTGGGGGAAAACCCGGCGCGGCTGAAGAGCATCAAGCCCGTCGGCGGCGACTGGGCGTCGGCGGCCTCGTACGAGATCGTCCGCGACGACGGGGCCGTCGTTCACGTCCAGGGCAAGGACATCGACCAGGCGAACGAGCCGCAGCTCGCCGAGGTGCTCGGGCGCTTCGGGAAGTAGCCGGGTCCCTGCGGCGAACTCGCGCCCGCTCGCGGACTCCAACCGGAGTCCAAAAGAGAGGGGGGCGGCGCCCGCCCGGCGTCGCCGGGGGCATCCCCGGAGATGCAGGACCCGGATTTTCCCGAAGAGCTGCAGCGCCTGATCGAGGCGGCCGTCCCGAGCGTCGAGGCGGCGGAGCTGCTCCTCGCGCTGCACGCGCGCGCCGACCGCGACTGGACCGCCGCCGAGCTCGTCCACGCCGTCCGCCCGACGCGGATCGACCCGGCGACGGTCGCGAAGACGCTCGAGCTGTTCGCGGCGCGGGGACTCGCCGAGGCGCGTCCGGGCGGCGGCTTCCGCTACCGCGTCGCCACCCCGGAGCTCGACGCGCTCGTGCGCGCGCTCGCGAAAGCCTACAACGAGCGCCCGGTGACCCTCATCCGCGCCATTTACACCGCGAAGATCCGGCTCTTCGCCGACGCATTCAGAATCAAGAAGGAGTGACCATGCTCAGCTTCCAGGTCGGGCTGTACCTGCTCGCGGTGCTGACCAGCCTCGCGTGCACCGTGCTGCTGTTCCGCTCCTACCTCGACAACCGGCTGCGCCTGCTGCTCTGGAGCGCGCTGTGCTTCGTCGGGCTCACCTTGAACAACATCGCCGTGTTCCTCGATCTCGTGGTGTTCCCGCAGATGGACCTGCGGCCGCTGCGGCTGGGAGCGACGCTCGTCGGACTGCTGTTCCTGCTCTACGGCTTCATCCGGGAATCGGACTAGGAGGCCGGCCATGATCGAGTTCCTCGCGGGCGCGTGCACCCTCGCCTTCGCGGTCGCCGCGGCCTACTTCCTGCGCTTCTGGCGCAAGACCGGCGATCGGCTGTTCGCGAGCTTCGCGCTCGCCTTCCTGCTGATGGCGCTGAACCAGCTCGCGGTGGCGGCGTTCGAGGCGTCGGACGAGCGCAGCGGCTATTCGTACGTGCTGCGCGTGCTCGGCTTCGTGCTCATCCTGTACGCTATCGTCGACAAGAACACGCGCTCGCGCCGCGACGGGCGGCGCGCGGGGTAGGGGCCCCGCGCACCCCGACCGGCGCATGCGCGCGGGCCTCCGCTGAAATCCACCTGTCGCGCCAACGGCTTAGGCTGAGGGCGTCGACATCCTCGGGAAAAGACATGGCCAAGTACGGCAAGAAGGCGCAAAGCAAGGTGCGCCGCGCGATGCACGAGCGCAAGCGCGGCAAGCTGAAGAGCGGACGCTCGGGCAAGAAGGTGAAGAGCCGCAAGCAGGCGATCGCGATCGGTCTCTCCGAGGCGCGGCGCGCCGGCGCCAAGGTGCCGCGCAAGAAGTCCTCGCGCAAGAAGAGCCGCCGCAAGTAGCCCGCGGCTAGCCCGGCAGCCGCTCCTGTTCGGGATCGCGCTCGGCGGGCCGGTCCTCGGGCTCGCGGTACCAGCTCTTGTGCGGTGCGATCTCGCCGCACGAGGGGCATTGCGTCTGCTCCCAGCGCCAGCGGCAGCCCGGACAGACGCCCGCGGTCCAGAACGTGTGCCACACGGTGCCGCAGCTCGGCACGCAGGACCAGCGATCCTCGGCGCGCGGCCGGTAGCCGCACCGCGGGCAGCGGATGTGCGGCTCGCGCTTCAACGCCGCCGCGCGCCGCGCGCGCCTGCCGTATGCAATTCCCGCGCCATATTTCGATCGCTCTTCCCGGAAGATAGACCGGCGAAGAGCGATTGAAAAGCTCCATTTCGGCCTGATGTGTTGTGTCCGGTTTTACATTACACTTCGAGTCGCGAAGGACGCGGCCGAAGCGGATTGTTTGGCGGCGGCCACACGGATCGCGGGATGCGGTAACGTGCGGGGGGCGCTTGATGTGTGAACACGTAGTCGCGTGCGCATTGACGTTCGCAAGCCTTCCTGCCGCCAGCTCCCGACCGATCCCAGCCCCCAGCTTCTCCGGTTTCATTCCATTGTCATTGTCGCAATCCCGGGCCGCGTCCTGCAGCGGCCGGCACTGCACGAGGTGAAGGATCGAAATTCCCGATCGTTGAGCATGGCGGAGCGAAAAACCAGAACAACAAAAGGCAAGATCGCGCGCCTCACCCGCGCCAACGCGGTGATGAGCGCCATCCATTCCGCAGTGGTCCGCATCCGCGACCGTCATGCGCTGTTCGAGGAAGCGTGCAACATCGCAATCTCGCGAGGGGCGTACCGCATGGCGTGGATCGGTCTACCGGACGGCGCGGACGGCGCGTTGAAGGCGGCGGCGCACGCCGGGTTCAACGGCGCCGCGCGCACCGGCGTCCTCGCGCCGCTCGCCCCGGACGCCGAGCGCGGCATCCGCCGGGTGCTGCGCCAGGGCAGGCCGTTCGTCGCGCAGGACCTCGCCGCCGAGGAGCGCGGCATCCCGTTCCGCAAGGCCGCGCTCGCCCGCGGCTGCCGCTCGCTCGCCTCGCTGCCGCTGCGCGTCGACGGGCGGGTCGCCGGGGCGCTCCTGCTCTACGCCGGCGAGCGCGACGCGTTCGACGAGGAGGAGCTCGCGCTCGCGGGCCAGCTCGCCGACAACGTCGCCTTCGCGCTCGCCTACATCGAGAAAGACGAGCAGCTCCACTACCTGGCCTCGTACGACGTCCTCACCAAGAGCGCGAACCGCAACCTGCTGCACGACCGCCTGGCGCAGGCGATCGCGCTCGCGGGCCGGCAGGGACGCCAGGTCGCCGTCATCTTCGTCGACGTCGACAACTTCAAGTACGTGAACGACTCGCTCGGGCACCGCGCGGGCGACCTGCTGCTGAAGACCGTGACCGAGCGCCTCGGGTCCTGCGTGCGCGACGTCGACACCATCGCGCGCCACGGCGGGGACGAGTTCGTCGTGGTCCTGCCGGACCAGTCGAGCGAGGAGCAGGCCTCCCAGATCATCCAGCGCATCCTGACCGCGATCGCACAGCCGATCGTGATCGACGGCGAGGAGCTCTCGATCACCTGCAGCCTGGGCGCGAGCTTCTACCCGCAGGACGGCGCCGACGGCGAGACGCTGCTCAAGAACGCCGACGCCGCGATGTACCGCGCGAAGGAGCTGGGCCGCAACACCTTCCAGTTCTACGGCAAGGAGATCAACGCGCGCGTCTCCGAGCGCCTCGGCATGGAGAGCAGCCTGCGCCGGGCGATCGAGCGGAACGAATTGATCCTGCGCTACCAGCCGCAGATCAACCTGACGACGGGACGGATCTTCGGCGCCGAGGCCCTGATCCGCTGGCGCCACCCGAAGCTCGGGACGGTACCCCCGGAACGGTTCATCCCGCTCGCCGAGGAGACCGGCCTGATCGACGCGATCGGCGAATGGGTGCTGCGCACGGCGTGCGCGCAGAACAAGGCGTGGCAGGACGCGCGGTTGCCGAAGATCGTGGTCTCGGTGAACCTGTCGGCGCGACAGTTCCGGCAGAAGGGCTTTGCCGAGTCGATCTCGCGGGTGCTGCGCGAGACGGGGCTGGCGTCGCGCTACCTGGGCCTGGAGCTGACCGAGGGCCTGGTCATGCACGACACCGCGGCCGGCGTCCCGATCCTCGAGAACCTGAAGAAGATGGGGGTGAACCTCTCGATCGACGACTTCGGCACGGGATACTCGAGCCTCTCGTACCTGAAGCGCTTCCCGATCGACGAGCTGAAGATCGACCAGTCCTTCGTGCGCGACGTCATGATCGATCCGAACGACGCCACCATCGCCAAGGCGATCATCGCGCTCGCCCTGGAACTCAATCTCAAAGTGACGGCCGAAGGCGTGGAGACGGAAAAGCACATCGCCTTCCTGCAACAGCACCGCTGCGACCAGGCCCAAGGGTTCTATTTCAGCAGGCCCCTCCCTTCTCACGAGTTCGGAGCATTGCTGGAGCAGAGCACGCTCCACGCAACGAGCGATGGGCGAGAACCTTAGGGTCATATTTTCTCGCCAAGCGAAGAAGATGCCCGACATCGACAAGCCCAAGACCCTGCCCGGCGATCCGCACGCCGACAACGGCGGGCTCGTCGGCAACGATCGGCTGATCGGGCGCATCCGCGAGCTCGAGGCCTACCGCCACCGGCACGAGACTCTGCGCAAGCTCTCGTCCTACCTCAAGGCGAGCCTCGCGCCGAACGACGCCTACGCGGCGCTCGAGGCGTTCGGGCACGAGCTGTTCCCCGGGACCACGGGCAAGCTCTACCTGGCGCACCCCCCCGCGAAGTACCTGGAGGTGGTCTCGGCGTGGCGCGACAACCGCTCCTCCGAGCAGACCTTCACCATGCAGGACTGCTGGGCGCTGCGCCGCGCGCAGCCGCACTGGGTGAAGGAAGGCGGCGGGGCGGTGCTGCTCTGCGGGCACGTCGCCCCCGGCCCGAAGCCCCCCGCGCCCTACTTGTGCGTGCCGCTGTTCGCGCAGGGCGAGACGATCGGCATGCTGCACCTCGCCCGGCAGAAGGACGACGCGGGGTTCGCCGACGCCTCGGCCTGGCTCGAGGCGAGCCTCAGCCTCGCGGTCGCCGCGGCCGAGGAGATCGGCCTCGCGCTCGCGAACCTCAAGCTCAGGGAGACGCTGCACGAGCAGTCGATCCGCGACCCGCTCACGGGCCTGTACAACCGGCGCTTCCTCGAGGAATTCCTGATGCGCGAGCTCGCGCGCGCCGACCGCAAGAAGCACGCGCTCTCGATCATCACGCTCGACATCGACCATTTCAAGCGCATCAATGACAGCCTGGGGCACGGCGCGGGCGACATGGTGCTGCGGCGCATCGGCTTGCTCCTGCAGGGCTACGTCCGCGAGTCGGACATCGCCTGCCGCGTCGGCGGCGAGGAGTTCGCGCTGCTCCTGCCCGAGGTGGCGATGCCGATCGCGACGCAGCGCGCCGAGGACATCCGCAAGGCCGTGCACGACATGACGCTCAAGCACGAGGACCAGACGCTCGAGGGCATCACGGTCTCGCTCGGCGTCGCCGCCTTCCCCGACCACGCCTCGACGCCCGAGGCGCTGATCCGCGCCGCCGACCAGGCGCTCTACGACGCGAAGTACGCAGGGCGCGACATGGTCGTCTCGGCGGGTCCCGAGTCGCGCGAGCCGCGCATGCGGCAAGAGCTGAACTAGTCCTCGACCTCGAAGCGCTTCCACTGCTCCTTCGGGCGGCTCCTGCCGTCCCAGCCGATGCGGTCCATGTCGCTGAAGAACTGCAGCCGGTTGCCCTCGGGATCCTCGAAGTCGAACGTGTAGTCGTTGCCCGGCCCCTCGTGCTTGATCTTGCCCTTAAGCGTGACCCCCTGGGCGGCGAGGTGCCTGCGGATGCGCTTCAACGACTCGAGGCTCGCGACCTCCATGGCGATCTGCTGGATCAGGGTCGCGCCGCGGCCCTTGCCGAGGTCCTCCTCGGGCATCTTCGCGAGCACGAAGCTGTGGTGATCCGCGCCGAAGCGCAGGAACGTCATGCCCTTCTCGTTCACGTCGGAGACCTGGAAGCCGAGCACGCGGGTATAGAAGTCGACCATCTTCGGCAGGTCGCGGCAGTACAGGCCGACGTGGCCGATCTTGCGGATGCGGACGGGATGGTCGCTCGCGCTCATGGCGTCCCTCGGGGTTCGTTCCGCTGCGCGGAACGGCGGTCATTCGGGTTTGACAAATGTACACCGCATTCGCGCAAAATGTTCCCGACATGCGCGCCCTACGCCTGATCCTCGGTCTCCTCGTCGCCGCCTGCGCCGCGCCCGCAGCCGCGCAGGACGCTCCCAATCGCGATCTGTATCTCTACCGGGGCCCCGACCGCGAGCAGCGCCTGGTCGCCGACGCGAAGAAGGAGGGCACGCTCACGCTCTACAGCACGATGACGGTGAGCGACGGCAAGGCCTTCGCCGAGGCGTTCGAGCGCAAGTACGGCGTGCGCCTGGTGCACTGGCGTACGTCCTCGGAGAAGATCGTCCAGCGCGCCGTCGCCGAGACGCGCGCGAAGCGCTACGAGGCCGACGTCATCGAGAGCAGCGTGCCGCACATGGAGGCGCTGCGCCGCGAGGGCGTGCTCGAGGACTTCGACAGCCCGTCGCTCTCGGAGCTGGTGCCCGCGGCGATCTTCCCCGGAAACCGCCAGTACGTCGCCGACCGCCTGGTGTTCTTCGTCATGGGCTGGAACACGAACCTCGTGAAGCCGTCCGAGATCCCCGCGCGCTACGAGGACCTGCTCGACCCGCGCTGGTCCGGCCGCATCACGATCGAGGGCACTGACGTGTCGTGGTTCGCCGCGGTCACGCGCGCGATGGGCGAGACGAAGGGCCTCGCCTACTTCAGGCGGCTCGCCGCGCAGAAGCCGCAGATCCGCAACGGCCACATCCTCACGGCGCAGCTCGTCGCCTCGGGCGAGGTGCCGTTCTTCCTCACCGCCTACAACAACAATATCGAGACGCTGAAGAGGAAGGGCGCGCCGATCGACTGGCGTCCGCTGCAGCCCGCGTTCGGACAGGCCGCCGCGGTCGGCGTGGCGAAGCACGCGCCGCACCCGCACGCGGCGCTGCTGTTCGCCGATTTCATCCTCTCGCGCGAGGGCCAGGAGATCTACAAGAAGGTGAACCGCGTCCCGACCAGCGCCAAGGTGGACTCGCCGCTCAACCGATTTCCCTACCAGGTGATCGACCCGCTGCTCACGCTCGACGAGGGCGGCAAGTGGTCGAAGCTGTTCTCGGGGCTGTTCCTGGGCGGCAAGCCCGTGCAGGACGGGGAGTGACTACTTCGTCGCCTGGACGAAGAGCCCCGAGCAGCCGAGGTCGTCGTCGGAGAGCGAGCGCCACTGCGCCGCGAGCTGCGAGCGCGGGATGCCGTCGCGGTACTGCTTGAGCTTGCACGCGAAGCGGAAGCCCTGCGCCTCGATGAGCGAGAGGTGCGCCGAGCAGGGCAGGCGGTTCATCACGAACGGACGCCGCCCCTTGAAGATCTTCCACAGGGCCTCGGGGTAGGACCAGTAGCCGTTCCAGCGGCCCGTGAAGGCCGGGAAGGCGAATCCGATCTGAAGGCTCATCGCGCCGCCCGGCTTGAGCCACGTGTGGAGCGCGCGGTAGGTGGCCGCGGGATCGGCCACGCGCGCGAGCACCGCGTGCGAGAGCACCAGGTCGACCGTTCCAGGCGCGATGACCTTCTCGTCGGACCAGGGCGCGATGTACTGGATCGTGACCTGCGGTCCCGAGGACCGTCCCTGGACGATGGCGTTGCGGATCTTGGCGAGCCGCTGCGGGGTCATGGTGCGCTTGAGCACCTCGTCGGTGAGGATGTGGACCGGGAAGAGGCGCGCGTCGAGGTGAGCGTCGTAGTCCGGCCAGCTCTTCGCCGGCCTCGGAGCGCGCTTCTGGAACATCTCGACCAGCTCGTCGAAGATGCGCAGGTTGGTCTCGATGCTCGAATGCTCGACGACGTCGAGCGCGTAGTAGTGGTCGACGCCGCACAGCATGGCGGCGAGACCGGTGCCGAGCGAGCGCCCGGGCCCGAGCTCGAGCAGCGTCGTGGGCACGCTCGGCAGCCCGCTCTGGTGCAGCATCGCCAGGTGCTTGAGCCAGACGCCGTAGCAGTACCGCGCGGAGTCGGTCTCGCCGGCGCGCTCGGGAAGCAGCGACGACATTCCCGGAATGAAGGTCAGCGCGCCCTTCACCACCGGGCTCACGTCGAGATTCATCACCGTCATGGCAGCACCCTTCCTTTGGATGCTAGCCTGAACGACGCAAGTGCCATCCGGAACCTGCAACCGCCCGCCACGCTTGGTCCCTTCGGCTCAGGACCCGGCGCGGCGCTTCTCCAGGAGGTAGCGCTTCACGGGCGCGCTCTGCGCCAGGGCGATCGCCATGTCGTAGGCTTTCAGCGCGTCGGCTTCGCGGCCCGCGCGCTCGAGCAAGTGCGCGCGCACCGCCCAGTAAGGCTGGTATCCCTCCACGCGATCCGCGGGAAGCGCCCCGAGGTCCGCGAGCGCCGCGTCGGCCCCGGCCACCTCGGCGAGCGCGCAGGCGCGGCTCACCGCGGCGCCGATGCTCGGACGCAGAGCGATCAGGCCGTCGTAGAGCTCGAGCAGCGCGGCGCCCGGCACGCCGGCGCCGAGTCGCCGCTGGCAGTGCGCCGACTGGATCGCCGCCTCGAGCTGATAGGGACCGAGCCGTCCGAGCTTCGCCGCGCGTGCGAGCAGCGCCTCGGCGGCGGCGAGCGCCTTCCGGTCCCATCGGGCGGGGTCCTGCTGCGAGAGCGGCACATAGCGGTCGTTCGCGTCGCGCCGGGCGGCGGCGCGCGCGTCGCAGAAGAGGAGCAGGGCGAGCAGCCCGAGCGGCTCGGGCTCGCCCGGCAGGAGGAGCACCACCGCCTCGGCCAGCTGGCGCGCCTCGTCGGTGAGGCCGGCGTTGCGCGCGTCGGTGCCGTCGATGTCGTCCCACCCGGTGCCGTAGGCGCCGTAGATGCCGTCGAGCACATCCTGCAGGCGCGCGCCGAGCTCGGCGGGGCGCGGCACCTCGAACGGGATGGCGTCGTCGCGGATCTTGTGCTTCGCACGCACCAGCCGCTGCGCGAGCGCCGAGGGCGCGGTGAGGAAGGCGCCGGCGATTCGGGCGCTGTCGAGGCCGAGCACCGCCTGCAGCATGAGCGGCGCGCGCACCGCGGGATCGATCGCCGGATGCGCGCAGATGAACATGAGCTCGAGCCGCTCGTCGGGAAAGGGCCGCCCCGCGTCGGCGTCGACGATCTCCGCACCGAGGACCGCCAGGTCCGCGCGCGCCCCGGCCTCGACGGCGCCGCGGCGCCACGCGTCGACCAGGCGGCGCTTGGCCGCCGCGACCAGCCAGCCCTCGGGATTGTCGGGCACGCCTTCGCGCGGCCACACGGCGAGCGCCGCCGCGAGCGCGTCGGACAGGGCGTCCTCGGCCGCGGCGACGTCGCGCGTGCGCGCGGCGAGGATCGCGATCAGCCGCCCGTAGGACTGGCGGGCGACGCGCTCGGCGGCGAGCCGCGCGTCCACCGGCTAGCGATATTGCGGCGGCATCACCGGACGCACTTCGACGCCTCCCGTCGACGCACAAGGCGCGCGCGCGGCCCATTCGAGCGCTTCCTCAAGCGAGGCCGTCTCGACCACGAAAAACCCGCCGAGCTGCTCCTTGGCGTCGGCGAAGGGACCGTCCTGCACCTTGCGAGCGCCGCGGCGCGTGCGCAGCGTCGCCGCGGTCGCGGGCGGCTCGAGGCCGGCTCCGGCGCGCACGATGCCGCTCTTGCGCAGCGCCTCGACGTAGGCCGCCCAGCCGGCCCAGTACTCGCCGTTGCGGCCCTCGGGGCGGTGGGCGAGGTCTTCAGCGGTCTCGTACAGCATCAGCATGTATTGCATGGTCGTCTCCTTGGGTTGGCCGGCCGCCGGAGCGGCCGTGCGTGCCAATGACGTTCCTGGGCGCCGCATTTCGACATCGGCGCCGATCTTAGGCGAATCGGGATGGGGAGGCTACTTCACCGCCTGTACGAACAGCTCCGCGCAGCGCAGGTCGCGTCGGCCCACGGCGCCATGTCCATGTACTTGATCGTGACCTCCGGGCCGGAGGCCTCCGGGCTCGTTGGGACCACGACGGACTCTATCGAGTGATGCGGCGAACCGATGCAGCGCTCAATGATGCCCTCGGTCTAGGGAGCGTGATGCGTTCGGCCCATGGCGCTACGACTCGTCTGCCAGGAGGTCCGGACTGCCCCCGAGCGCGGCGGTATTGATCGTGAGCGTTCGCTCCACGGCGAAACGGTGCAGGTAGTAGGGTCCGCCCGCCTTGGGCCCGGTGCCCGAGAGGCCTTCCCCGCCGAAGGGCTGCACGCCGACGACGGCGCCGATCATGTTGCGGTTGACGTAGGTGTTGCCGACGCGCAGGCGCGCCCGCACCCGGTCGACGAAGCCGTCGATGCGGCTGTGGATGCCGAGCGTGAGCCCGTACCGGGTCCGCGCGACCGCGCCGAGCGCGCGCTCGAGGTCCCGGGCGGCATAGCGCACGACGTGCAGCACCGGCCCGAACACCTCGCGCCGCGGAAGATCGTCGAGCGCGATCTCGAACGCGACCGGCGCGACGTAGGTTCCGTGCGCCGCTTCCCCGGCGAGCGGCGCACGCGCGATCAGGCGCCCGCGCGTCTCGAGGTCCGCGATGTGCCGCCCGAGCGCCGCGCTCGCGTCCGCGTCGATCACCGGACCGACGTCGGTGTCGGCGCGGCCCGGGTCGCCGACGCGCAGCTCGTCGATCGCCCCCGCGAGCATCTCGAGCACGCGCGGCGCGGCTTCCTCCTGCACGAGCAGCACGCGCAGCGCCGAGCAGCGCTGCCCGGCGCTGTCGAACGCCGAGCCGATCACGTCGGCGACGACCTGCCCGGGCAGCGCCGAGGAATCGGCGATCATCGCGTTCAGTCCGCCGGTCTCGGCGACGAAGGGAACGATCGGCCCCTCGCGCGCCGCGAGCGCGCGCTGGATGGCGAGCGCGGTCTCGAACGAGCCGGTGAAGGCGACGCCCGCGAGGTCCGGGTGGCGAGCGAGCGGCGCGCCCACGGCCTCGCCCGTTCCGGCAAGAAGCTGCAGGACGTCGGCGGGCACGCCCGCCTCGTGCAGCAGCGCGACCGCCGCCGCGGCCGCGAGGGGCGTCTGCTCGGCCGGCTTCGCGACCACGGCGTTTCCCGCGGCGAGCGCCGCGGCGACCTGGCCGGTGAAGATCGAGAGCGGGAAGTTCCACGGGCTGATGCACGCGAACACGCCGCGCCCGGCGAGCTCGAGGCGGTTCGATTCGCCGGCGGGCGCGGGCAGCGCGAGGGGCGAGCCGAACTCGGCGCGCGAGCGCGCGGCGTAGTAGCGGCAGAAGTCGGCGGCCTCGCGCACCTCGCTCACGCCGTCGGCGAAGGTCCTGCCCGCCTCGCGCGCGAGGAGCGATACGAGCGCCTCGATCGCGGACTCGATCGCGTCGGCCGCGCGCTCGAGGATCGCCGCGCGCTCGTTCGCCGGGCGCGCGTCCCACGCGCGCCAGGCCGAGTGGGCGGCGCGCACCGCGGCGTCGACGTCGCCCGGCGCCGCGTGCCGCACCGCGCCCACGACGCGGCCGCGGTCGGACGGCTCGACGACCGCGGTCTCGCCCGCGCGCACGGAGCGCACGCGCGCGCGGTCGGCGGCGACGCGGCGCTCGAGGCGCTCGAGCACGCGCGCGTCCGCGAGATCGAGGCCGAGCGCGTTCCTGCGCCCGGGGTAGATGTCGCGCGGCGGCGGGACGCGCCGGCTCGGCGCGTAGGGCTCGGGCAGCAGCGCGAGCGGATCGGCGGTCAGGCGCTCGAGCGGCACGGCGCGGTCGGCCACCTGGTGGACGAAGGAGGTGTTCGCGCCGTTCTCGAGCAGCCGGCGCACGAGGTAGGCGAGCAGGTCGCGGTGGCTGCCGACCGGCGCGTAGACGCGGCAGGCCACGCCGCGGTCGGCGACGAGGCCCTCGTAGAGCGCGTCGCCCATGCCGTGCAGCTTCTGGAACTCGAAATCGCGCCGCGCGCCCGCGCACGCGAGCACGAAGGCGACGGTGTGGCAGTTGTGGGTCGCGAGCTGCGCGAACACGCGCCCGCGCGCCGCGAGCAGCGCCTGCGCGCACGCCAGGTACGAGACGTCGGTCGCGGCCTTGCGCGTGAGCACCGGGTACTCGAGGCCGAGCACCTGCGCGAGCTTGATCTCGGTGTCCCAGTAAGCGCCTTTCACCAGGCGCACCGGGATCCGCCGCCGCGTCCCGGCGGCGAGCGCGGCGACCCACGCGCACACCGCGAGCGCGCGCTTCTGGTACGCCTGCACCGCGAGCCCCAGGCCGTCCCAGCCCGCGAGCCCGGGCTCGCGCGCGAGCCGCTCGAATATCTCGAGCGAGAGCTCGAGCCGGTCGGCCTCCTCGGCGTCGATCGTCACCGGGATGCCGGCGGCCGCCGCCGCGCGGCACAGCCCCACCACGCGCGGGGCGAGCTCGGCGAGCACGCGCGCGCGCTTCGCCGGCTCGTAGCGCGGATGCAGCGCCGAGAGCTTGATCGAGAGCCCGGGACGCGTCTCGGGCGCAAGCTCGGCGCCCGCGCGCGCGCCGACCGCGGCGATCGCCTGGTGGTAGTGCGCGAGGTAGCGCTCGGCGTCGGCCGCGGTGCGCGCCGCCTCGCCCAGCATGTCGAAGGACCACCGGTAGCGCGGCGTGCGCGCGGCGCGCGCGAGCGCCTGGTCGATCGTCTCGCCGGCGACGAACTGGCCGGCCATGATCTCGACCGCCTGGCGCACGGCGGCCCGCACCACCGGCTCGCCCGCGCGCGCGACCAGGCGCCGCATCACCGCGTCGGCGCCGCCTTCGGCCTCGCGCCACTCGGCGAGGCGCCCCGTCAGCATCAGCGCCCACGAGGCGGCGTTGACGAGCGCGCCCGAGCCGTCGGCGCTGCCGCGCCACGCGCCCCCCGCGAGCTTGTCGCGGATCAGCGCGTCGGCGGTCTCGGAGTCGGGGATGCGCAGCAGCGCCTCGGCGAGGCACATCAGCACCACGCCCTCGTGCGTCGACAGGCCGTAGCGCTGCAGGAAGGCCTCGGCGCGCAGCGACCCCGCCGAAGCGGCGCGCACGCGCGAGGCGAGCCGCAGGGCGTCCTCGACGATGCGCCCGCGCAGGCCCTCGGGCAGCACCAGCGCCTCGCGCAGCGCCGCCACCGCGTCGGCCTCGTCGATGCGGGCGCGGTCCTGCACGGCTTTCCAGGCGCTGGCGGTCTCGCTCACGGCGAATCGAATTGCGTGGAGACTTCGTATCGTTTTAGCATGCGGCACGAGACCGGGTTGGACAGCGTGATCTCCAGGCAATTCGTGTCGGAAGTGAGGCTGCGCAGGGACGACGTACCGTCCTTCGACGCCTATCCGTTCTCGCTGCCGGCGGTGCGCGGGCTCGAGTCTCTGCCGCTCGACCCGCGCATGACGGTCTTCATCGGCGAGAACGGCACGGGTAAATCGACCCTGCTCGAGGCGATCGCCGTTGCGTGGGGGTTCAACGCCGAGGGCGGCTCGAAGAACTTTCGCTTCGGCACGCGCGCTTCCCATTCGACGCTGTCCGACTATCTGCGCCTCGTGAAAGGCGTCAGGAAGCCGCGCGACGGCTTCTTCCTGCGTGCCGAGAGCTTCTTCAACGTCGCCACCGAGATCGAGCGGCTCGAGGTCGGCGACTCGTACGGCGCGCGCTCGCTCCACGAGCAGTCCCATGGCGAGTCGTTCCTGGCGCTGATGACCCACCGTTTCGGCGGCCAAGGCTTCTATCTTCTGGACGAGCCCGAAGCCGCGCTCTCGCCTCAGCGGCAGCTCGCGGTCCTCGCCCACATGCACCGCCTCATGGAGGACGAGTCGCAGTTCGTCGTCGCGACGCACTCGCCGATCCTGATGGCTTACCCGGGCGCCACGCTTTACAACTTCTCCGCGAGCGGCATCGAGCCGGTCGACTACTACGAAACCGAGCACTATCAGGTGATGCACGACTTTCTCGCAAATCCGAAGCGCATGCTCGACGTCCTGCTCGAGCGCGAGGACGACGAGCGATGAGAATCGTCATTCCGGCGTCCGAGGTGCAGATCCAGGCCGTGCGCGCGCAGGGCGCGGGCGGCCAGAACGTCAACAAGGTCTCGAACGCGGTGCACCTGCGCTTCGACGTGCGCGCGTCGTCGCTGCCCGAGGCGGTCAAGGAGCGGCTGCTGCGGCATCGCGACCAGCGCGTCACGCGCGAGGGCGTGGTGATCATCAAGGCGCAGCAGCACCGCAGCCTCGAGCAGAACCGGGACGAGGCGCTCGCGCGGCTGCAGGCCCTGGTCGACGCGGCCGCGCACGTGCCGAAGGCGCGCCGCGCCACGAAGCCGACGCGCGCGTCGAAGCAGCGCCGGCTCGAATCGAAGACGCGGCGCGCGCGCGTCAAGGCGCTTCGCGGCAGGGTGCGCGACTGACGTCGCGCCCCGACGGACGTAAGCCCTCGCCATAGGCCGTTGGCGGGATGCGGCGGAACCGCCGGCGGCGGCGCCGTGTCGACCCTCTAGCTTCTCCGTAGAGGATCGACCATGAGATCGTTACACCCGACCCTTCTCGCCGCGGCATGCGCCGCGGCCTTCCCCGTGCTCGCGCAGACCGCCGGCTCCGGCGGAGCGGCCGCCGCGCCGGGCGCTGCCGGCGCGGGCGCGCGAGGCGCGCCTGCCGCGTCCGCGCCGTCGACTACGGTGCCGTCGACCACCGTGCCGACGTTCCCGAGCAGCACCACGAATCCCTCGTTCGGCACCAGCAACCCGAGCTTCGGCACGACCAATCCCACCTTCGGCGCGGCGCCCACGACGGGCAGCGGCGGCGTCGGCGACAGCAGCAGCTCGGTGGGCGCGCAGGCGCAGCAGCGCCGGCAGCTCGCGCTGCAGCAGTGCGGCGGGATGAGCGGCAGCGCGCAGACCGATTGCGTGCGCGCCGCCGACGACGCTTTCGCGCGCGAGACCGGAAGCGCGACGCTCTCGCCGGGCACGGGCGGCGCGGGAACCGGGGCGATCGCCGCGGCTCCGGTACCGGGCACCGGCGCCATCGCCGGCAATGTCCGCAGCACGCCCGACGTCACGCCGAGCCCGCGCGACAGCGTCGGGCGCTGATCCGTCGCTCGACGCGGGCCGCGAGAGGCCCGTGAGCACCGGCGGGCGCGCCGGTTAGAATGACGCGCGAACACGCGGGGAGGCGTTATGAGCGCGATCAAGACGGTGCTGCTCATGATCGCATCGGCGATCATGGGCGTCGTGGTTTTCGTGATCGGCGTGCTGGGGTGGCTGACCTACCGGGTCAACAGCGCCGAGGGCCTGCCCTCGATCTCGTGGTCGACCGGCGGGCGGCCCGCGGAGCGCGGCGAGACGACGGTCGCGGTTCCGCCCGAAATCAAGCAGCGCTTTCTCGGCGTCTACGGGACGTACTCCGGCGGCTTCTCCGGCGACCGCAACAAGGTTCTCGCCGCGGGACCGGGTGCGATCGCGGGAACAGTACGGGCCGACGACAAGCCCGCGACCGGCCTGAAGCTGCGGCTCGCCTTGAACGGCGCCGTGATGAGCCAGTGGTCCGAAGTCGATGCGGAGGGCCGGTATGCGATCGCCGTACCCTACGGCACTTACCGCATCGACGGTTACGACCTCGACGGCCGCACTGCGAACGCGGTGCTCGCCGGGAAGACCGACGGTCCCGAGAACAATGGCCGCGGTGACGCAGACACGTTCACGGTCGCGGAGGGCCGGGCAGGGGCGGGACCGGACCTGAGATACGTCGATCCGATCGTGAAGATCGGCCCGAAGGGCACGGTGTCGGCTTCGAAGCCGGTGGTCGTCCAATGGCGTCCGTACCCGAAGGCAGCTTCCTATCGCCTGCAGCTCACGGGGCGTCCGGGCGAGCGCGATTATTCGAACCAGGTGCAGGCCTTCGAGTGGCGCGGCCGCCCCGTCGTGAGCGGTACCTCGTTCAATCTCGCCGAGCACGGCGTCAAGCTGAAGACCGGATACGTCTATACGGTCGAGATCACCGCCCTGGATGCCGAGGGCAAGACGCTCGTGGACTCCTCGCACGGCCTGCGCTCGGACTTCAAGGTCGTCGAGTAGCGAGCGCTTGCGCAAGCTGCCGCGCTATTTCTACGACCGCGACACGGTCGCGGTCGCGCGCGAGCTGCTGGGAAAATACCTGGTGCGCGTCGCGCGGGGCGTCGAGCGCGTCGGGCGCATCGTCGAGGTCGAGGCCTACCTCGGGCCGCACGATCTCGCGGCGCATTCCTCGAAGGGGCTCACCGCGCGCACGCGGGTGATGTTCGGCCCGCCCGGGCACGCGTACGTCTACATGATCTACGGCATGCACTTCTGCATGAACGTGGTCACCGAGCGCGAGGGGCACGCGTCGGCGGTGCTGCTGCGCGCGCTCGAGCCGGTGAAGAACGTGCGCACGAGCACCCGGGGGCCCGCGCTCCTGTGCCGCGCGCTCGGGATCGACCGCCGGCTGAACGGCCACGATTTCCTGAGCGACGATCTCTACATCGCCGCGCCCGAGCGCGAGCCGCGCGTCGCGATCGTCGAGGCGCCGCGCGTCGGCGTCGACTACGCCGGCCACTGGGCGCGGCGGCTGCTGCGCTTCTATGTCGAGGGCAATCCGTTCGTCTCGCGCCCGCTGAGACGGAAAATGAAACGGCCGGCCGGGAAACCCGGCCGGCCGCCGAACGAGCCTGCCTGAATCAGCCGCCGGAGCCCGTGCCCGAGCCGCCGCGCTCGCTGAGCGCGCCGCCGCTGGAGCCCGTGCCCGAGCTCGCGCTCGAGCCGCCGCTCGCGCCGCTGCCGTAGGTCGAGCCGCTGCTCGACGACGGGCTGGAGCTCGACATGCCGCTGCTCGAGGTGCTCGGCGAGGCGCTGCTGCTGCTCGTCGAGCTGCCCTGTTGCGACAGGCAATCGGTCTTCGCCGTGCCGGTGAGGCGGTCGCAGTCGGAGTTCTGGCTCAGCGTACCCGTGCTCGAGCCGCTGCTGCCGGTGCTCGACCCGCTGCCCATGCTGGAGCTGCCGCTGCCCACGCTGCTGCCGCTCGAGCCCGTGCTGGGGCTGCTGCTCATGCCGCTGCTCGACGATCCGCTGCCCATGCTGCTTCCGCTGCTACTGCCTTGCGCACCGGCACTCTGCGCCAGCGTCAATCCGATCGCCGCGGCGCCGAGCGCTGCGGCAAGGGTCTTCAGTTTCATGATCTGCTCCTTGCGATCTAACGACGAAACGCGAGCGATGAAAGCCCCGCGAAGATTGGGATGACGTCCGGACGCCTCCGGCGCATCGCTCCCCCACGCGAGCAATGCGCGTGCCACGAGCGAGCGCGCGGGCAAAATCGGGACGCGGCAGGGGGCGGCGCGTAAAAGGTGCAGAGCGCGCGGCAAGATTTGCGCGCGAGAGGCGCGCCGTAGTCCGTTCGGCGAGCGCGGCGCGGCGCGCACGTCGAGCCGCGGCATCGGCATGCGTCTTGCGTCGTCGCGATGCGCACGACTTCCGGAGAACCGCCATGCGCTGGTTCGCCTTCGCGATCGCCGCCTCGCTCGCGGCTGGAACGGCCCTGGCGCAGAGCGCCGATCCCGAGCGCGACGCTTCGCGTTCCGCGCCGCGGCACGAGCAATCGCGCGCGGGCACGGTGACGAATCCGCCCGCGCCGGGCGCGGGCGGGGCGGGCACGCCCGCGGGCGAGCCCGAGGGCGCGCAGCCGGGCGCGCCCAGGCCGACGACGCCGCACGTGGACGGCGCCGTGAAGCAGCAGGCCGAGGCGAAGCGGCGCGCCGAGCTCGAGCATTGCCAGACGCTGACCGGCGAGTCGCGCGCCGACTGCATCCGCCGCGCCGACGCCGAGTACCGGCGCGCGACCAGCGACGACACGATGTCCGGCGCGCACGAGCCCGGACCGTCGCTCGGCTAGGCGGTCGCGCGATACTCCGAGAAGATCCCGAGCTGCACCTTGCGCTGCGGGTCCGAGAAGCCGTGCGCGGCGAGCGCTTCGAGCACCGTCGCGGGCGGCACGCAGGCCTCGATCGTGTCCCAGTAGTAGCGGAACAGGCGCTCGGTCTCGCGCCTGCGCGCGAGCGCGCGCGACACGAGCGGCACCAGGCCGCGCATGTAGAACGCGAGCAGCGCGCGTCCCGCGCGCGAGCGCGGCCGCGTGATCTCGAGCATCACCAGCTGCCCGCCCGGGCGCAGCACGCGGCGGAACTCGCGGAAGGTGGTCGCGACGTCGTCGACGTGACGCAGCGCGAACCCGAGCGAGACGAAGTCGAAGCTCGCGTCGGCGAAGGGCAGCGCCTCGGCGCGGCCCTGGACGAGCGGCACGCCGGCGAGACCGTCGCCGGCGGCCATCATCCCGAGGCTCGGATCGACGCCGACGACGATTCCCGACGGCCCGACGATGCGCTTCGCCTCGCGCGCGACGAGGCCCGTGCCGACGGCGACGTCGAGCACGCGCATGCCCGGCGCGAGCCCGGCGCGCACGAGCGCGCCGCGGCGGTACCAGCTTCCCGATCCCAGGCCGAGCACGGACTCGATGCGGCCGTAGTCGGGCGCGGCCGTGTCGAAGATCGCGCCGAGGAACTCGCGCCGCGCCTCGGGCGTGCCGTAGTACTCGGGCAGCTCGGCGTGGGGCCGCAGCCCCGCAGGCCGGGTGTCGGTCGCGCTGTTCATCATCGCTCTCATCTTACCTTGCCGAGCGCGCGCAGCACCGTCTCGGGCGTGATCGGCTGGCTCGTCACCTTCGCGCCGAGCGGCCGCAGCGCGTCGTTCACCGCGTTCATCACCACGGCCGGCGCGCCGCCCGTGCCGGCCTCGCCCGCGCCTTTCGCGCCGAGCATCGAGGTGCGCGTCGGCGTCTGCACGTGCGCAGTGACGATGTCGGGCATCTCGGCGGCCATCGGCACGAGGTAATCGGCCATGGTCGCGTTCTGCAGCTGCCCGCGCTCGTCGTAGAGGCAGCGCTCGTAGAGCGCGCCGCCGATTCCCTGGACGATGCCGCCGCGCACCTGCTCGTCGACGAGCTTCGGGTTGATAACGCGTCCGCAATCATCGACGCACCAGACCTTCAGCAGCCTGACGAAGCCGGTGTCGACGTCGAGCTCGAGCGAGCAGCCCTGGATGCCGTTGGTGAAGACGAACGGATAGTCCTTGACCCGGTAGTGGCGCGTCACGATCAGCTCCGGCTGGAAGTCGACCGGCAGCTCGTTGCCGCGGTAGTAGCAGATGCGCGCGAGCTCGGCGAGCGTCATGCCCTGCTCGGTCCCCTTCTTCACGACCTTGCCGTCGACGATGTCGAGATCCTCGACGCTCGCTTTCAGGATCACCGCGCCCGCCTCGAGGATGTTGCGCTTGAGCGCGAGCCCGGCCTGGAGCACGGCCTCCCCCCCGATCCCCGCCGCGCGCGACGCCCACGTGCCGCCGCCGTAGGGCGTCTTGTCGGTGTCGCCGGTCATGACCTTGACGCAGCTCATCTCCACGCCGACCGCGGTCGCCGCGATCTGCGCGACGATGGTCTCGGTGCCCTGGCCCTGCTCGGTGACGCCGGTCGCGGCGACGATCGCGCCGTTCGCGTCGAGCTTGATGGTGCAGCCGTCGGTCGCCGAGATGCGCGCGCCGCCGACGCCGTAGAACATCGGGCTCGGGTTCGTGACCTCGATGAACGCGGCGATCCCGATGCCGCGGTGGATGCGTTTCTTCCGCAGCGCCGCCTGCTCGCGGCGCAGTTCCTCGTAGCCCATGATCTCCAGGAGCTTCGCCAGGCAGCGGTGGTGCGAGAGCGCCTCGAAGCGCATTCCCGAGGGCGACTTGTACGGGTAGGCGTCGTCGGGGATGAGGTTGCGCCGCCTGATCTCGACCGGGTCGATGCCGAGCGCCGCGGCGCCCTGGTCGACCATGTGCTCGGCGACCGCGGTCGCGATCGGATGGCCGACCGCGCGGTACTGGCACATCAGGTTCTTGTTCTGGAACACGACCGTGCCCTTCGCGCGGTACTCCCTGTGCTTGTACGGGCCGCCGGTGATGTTCAGCACCTGGTTGCACTCGACGCCCGAGGAGCGCGGGAACATCGAGTACGGGCCGATGCCGGTCAGGTCGTCGATCTCGAGCGCGAGGATGTTGCCCTCGCGGTCGAGGCCGAGCTTCGCGCGCACGCGGTGGTCGCGCGCGTGGATGTCGGCGAGGAAGGACTCCAGGCGGTCGGCGACGAACTTCACCGGGCGCCCGAGCATCAGCGACAGCGCGCACGCGGCGATCTCGTCGCCGTAGGTGTGGATCTTGATGCCGAAGGAGCCGCCGACGTCGCGGCAGACGATCCTCACGCGGTGCTCGTCGAGCGACAGGCGGCTCGCGATGATCCCCTGCATCATGTGCGGCGACTGGCCCGAGTGGTACACGGTCATCGTCTCGTCGGCGCGGTTGTAGTCGGCGAGGATCGAGCGCGGCTCGTTGGTGACGCCGGTGTGGCGGCCGAAGACGAGCGTGTCCTCGACCACGACGTGCGCGGCGGCCATCGCCGCGTCGACCCCGCCCGTGTCGAGCGTGCGCTGGAAGCAGAGGTTCGAGCCGAATTCCTTGTGGATGACGACGGCGTCGGGATCGAGCGCGCGCTCGGCGTCGAGCGCGGCGGGGAGTTCCTCGTACGCGATCTCGACCGCCTCGGCGGCGTCCTCGGCCTCGGCGCGCGTATTCGCGACGACGGCGACGACGGGCTCGCCCTGCCAGCGCGCGACGTCGACCGCGAGCGGATGCTGCGGCGGCGAGCGCATGCCGGCGAGGTGCGTGAGCACGCCGACGTAAGGCTTGCACACGAGCGCGATCTCCGCGCCGGTCGCGACCCGGATCACGCCCGGCATCGCCGCCGCCTTCGCCTTGTCGATGGCGGCGATCCGCGCGTGCGCGTGCGGCGAGCGCGCGTACGCGACGTGCGCCGTGCGCGCGAGCGGCACGTCGTCGACGAACTGCCCGCGCCCCTGCGCCAGGCGCCGCGCGTTCGGGCGCGTCACCGAGCGACCGATGTAGCTGTTCGGGCCGTCGAAATTCAGCTCTCTCGCGGTGTCGTCGAAGTCGCTCATGGGTCCGTTTGTCATTCTGAGGCCGAAGGCCGAAGAATCTGCTTTTCCGCAAAAAGCAGATCCTTCGCTTCGCTCAGGATGACATCACTTTTCCCTCCCGGCCCGCGCCTTGCCGACCGCCTCGACCGCGTCGACGATCGCCTGGTAGCCGGTGCAGCGGCAGTAGTTGCCCGAGAGATATTCGCGGATGCGCTTGCGCGAGGGCGCGGGCTCGTCGCGCAGCAGCGCCTGCGCCGCCATCAGCATGCCCGGCGTGCAGAAGCCGCACTGCAGCGCGTTGGTGAGGACGAAGGCGCTCTGCAGCTCCTCGATCTCGCGCGTGTCGGACAGGCCCTCGATCGTCTCGACGCGGCAGCCGTCCGCCTGCACCGCGAACATCAGGCAGCCGCGCGCGATCTCGCCGTCGACGCGCACGGTGCACGCGCCGCACACGCCGTGCTCGCAGCCGACGTGCGTGCCGGTCAGCTGCAGCTCTTCCCTGAGAAAGTCGACGAGGTTGAGGCGCACCGGGACCGTGCGCGCCACGCGCTCGCCGTTCACGGTCAGCGCGATCTCGAGCGTCTCGGCGGGCGCGCTCAAGCGGCCGCTCCCCGCAATCGCGGAAGCACGCGGCCCGCGAGCACCTTCGCGAGATGGAGCTTGGTCCGCGCCGACGCGTGCAGGTCGGCGCGCGGGGAGAGATCGGCGCCGAGCTCTTCGAGCGCGGCGGCGATCGTCCGCTCGTCCGCGGGGCGGCCTTCGAGCGCGCGCTCGAGCTTCGCCGCGCGCACCGGCTTGTCCCCGACGCCGAAGAAGGCGATGCGCGCGTCGTGCAGCGCGCCGCCGCGCTCGAGCGCGTGCGCGGCGGCGCCGACGATCGCGTAGTCGCCGTGCCGGCGCGCGAGCTCGCCGAACGCGGAGACGTACCCCGGCGCGGGCAGCGGGAACTCGGCCGCGAGGAGCAGCTCCTCGGGATCGAGCGCGGTCGCGTACAGGCCGGTGAAGAACTCGGCGGCCGGCACGCTGCGCTCTCCGCCCGGGCCCGCCACGACGAAGCTCGCGCCCAGGGCGAGCGCGCACGCGGGCAGCTCGGCCGCCGGATCGGCGAGCGCGCAGCTGCCGCCGAAGGTGCCGCGGTTGCGCACCGCGGGATGCGCGACGTGGGCGATCGCTTCGGAGAGCAGCGGCAGGTGCCGCGCGATCTCGGGCGAGCGCTCGAGCTCGGCGTGGCGCGTCATGGCGCCGATGCGCACGCGGCCCTTCGCCACCGCGATGCCCGAGAGCCCCGCGACGCGGTTGATGTCGACCAGAACCTTCGGCGCGGCCACCCGGAAATTCAGCATCGGAACCAAGCTCTGCCCCCCGGCGAGCACGCGCGCGTCGCCCTGGTGCTGCGCGAGCAGCGCGAGCGTCTCGGCGACGCTCGAGGGGCGCGCGTAGGCGAATCGCGGGGCTTTCAAGGGGTCCTCCGGTGCAATGCAGTATGCCGCAGCGCGGCCGTTCCCGCTTACTGAATGCTGACACTGTAGTTTTCGACAGTTCATTTTCGGATGGAAACGCGCTAATGTTGCGGCCCGCGCATCGCGACGGCCGTCCGCCGGCCAGGAGAGGTCCATGCGTCGTGCCTTGTCGAGCCTCGTTGCCGGCCTCCTCCTCGCCGTCGTCCCGGCGCTCGCCGCCGCGCAATCCGAGTTCGGCTTCTTCGGGCCGAAGCAGTACGCCCACCCCGCTCCCGGCACGGCCCGGTTCGCCGAGACGGTCGCGGTGCCGGCCGACGTGACCGGGCCGTTCACGCTGCGTGTCACGAACGGCGACGGCCGCGACGGCGTGCGCGACACGTCCGTATATCTGAACGGCGCGCGCATCCTCGGCGAGGACGACTTCGAGGACGCCGTCGACCTGCAGCGCACGGTGCAGCTGCAGGCGCAGAACCAGCTCGTCGTGGTGATCGGCGGGCGGCCGCGCACCCACCTGACGCTCAGCCTCTCGGGGCGGCTCGTCCCGCCCGTGCCGACCGCGCTCGCGCCGGACCCGCTCACCGTGTTCGCGGGCACGAGCGCCAACGTCGTCGCGACGCTTGCGCCGACGCCGCGCTTCGCCGGCGCGCTCGCGGTCTCGACCGGTGACGCCGGTGTCGCGACCGCGCCGACGTCGGTCGCGTTCGCGGCCGGCCAGGCGGCGGTGACGGTGCCGGTCTCCGGCATCGCGCGCGGCACGACGTCGCTGACGGTCGGGCTGAACGGCGCGTCGCTCTCGTCGCAGGTCAACGTCGTGGCGCCGCTCGTGACGGCGCTCGCGCCCGATCCGCTGACGGTCTTCGCGGGGAAGACCGCGAGCGTCGTCGCGACGCTCGCGCCCGCGCCCGCGCTCGCCGGGACGCTGTACGTGTCCACGGGCGATCCGGGCGTCGCGACCGCGCCCGCTTCGGTCGCGTTCGCCGCGGGCCAGACGCAGGTCGCGATCGAAATCACCGCGGTCGCGCGCGGTGGCACGTCGCTCACCGCGAGCCTCAACGGGTCGTCGGTCACCTCGCAGCTGAGCGTGGTCGTGCCGCTCGTGACCGCGCTCGCGCCCGATCCGCTCAAGGTGTTCGCGGGAGCGAAGGCGAACGTCACCGCGACGATCGCGCCGGCGCCCGCCGCCGCCGGCAGCCTCTCCGTGTCCATCGACAAGCCGGCGCTCGCGACGGTGCCGGCGTCG
>DASRFB010000037.1:0-36533 GCA_035651815.1 Burkholderiales bacterium
CGCCCACGGCGATGAAAGCGAAGTGCGACTGCGGGTAGAGATCGCCCGCGAGCGCGTACACCACGAACACCGCGAACGCGATGATGCGGCCGTTCAGGATCGCGCGCGGGCTGGCGAAATAGTCGAACGTCGCGCCGTCGAACTTCGTGCTGCCGTAGAAGTAGCGCTTCTTGCGCACCTTCGCCCACGCGGAGTAGATGCCGGCGGTGAGCAGCGTGAAGAGGAGGTTGACGACCCAGATGCGGAAATACTCGGAGGCCGAGGCGGTGAACTCGGGGCGGACGGTGCGCTGGCCCGCGGCGGGCGCCTTGGCGGGGACCGCTGACATCAGGCGCAGGCCCGATCAGGCGGCGAGAAGCTGCGGCTAGAACGCTGACGAGCGGCCACCTGCCCTCCCCGGAAATATGCTTTCCCTTTATTGATCGAAGGATACTACGGCCGGGCGGCGGCAAGCGTGAATTGTGATGCGATCAGCGGCGGGATGCGTCGAGGGCTAACCCGACGCCATGAACATATTGCCATACAGAAGCAAGACCGCGAGCAAGCTTAATGTGCCGTAGACGATGCGGCTCCTAGCGCTCGCTTGTCTTGCAAGCTTCTCCATTGCCCCCGTCGTCAAGCATAGGCTACCAATTAAGGCCAACACCTCAAGAACCATGGACAAAGCTAGTATAGGCGTCACGGCAAGGGGTCCCTGAATGAAAACTATCATCCACAACATCATCGAAAGCACCACCGCCCCCGCACCAATCCAAAAGGCTCTAGAGACAGATCGCGACACAATCAAAAGGCCTAGTGGAACGCCGAACGAGACGCCCACGATCATGCCGCCAATCAGATCGAACGTTATGATCGAAAGCCAAGCACTCCAACGCCCGTCGTCGGACGGCAATACGGGTGACAAGTACTCAAAGAACAAGCGAGGCGCCAAAAACGTGCGCGAAATGAATAGAGCACCCGCAATCAGGCTTGCGCTAATCAAGTAGCCGCAGACCAGACGAACTCTAGTCATCTCGGGATTGTATTGCCAAAGCATTGGATCAGATCCGCGTAAGCCATTTGCAAACAAATGCCGGCAACAGACGTGTTGCGCGAGCCGACACATTTAACCTGGCGCTCCTGATACTCGCACCAACACTTATCTCGTTTGGAAGCATTGGAAGCATTGGGATTGTCGCACCGAACATCAGGCGGAAGATCCGGAAGATCTGGATCTGAATCTGGCCCCCTCCTTTTCGGCGGTCCAAATTGACAGATAAGTATTGGGGACCCGCTTGCGTTGGAGTTCGGTGGGGGGAACGGTCCACCGTTACCCGTCAAACCTAGCGGATCGACGAGACCGATCGGATTTGCGTTGACATAAGCATATAGATTAAGGCCCCCAGCGATGCCGATCGGATCTTCGGCGATAAAACGCTTGAGCACCGGGTCATAGTACCGCGCCCTATAATAGTAGAGCCCCGTGCGATCATTCTCACGCCCTGTGTACTGCAACGAATTGTTCTGGTCCGGGCCCAAGGCACTCGATTCTCCGTACGGGCTGTAGACATAGAAGTTTCCGATACTTTGGTCTTCGTTCGCCTGGGCGATCACACTCTGCAGGGAATCTGTCACCAAACTCTTGTTGCCAAGCGTCGTATAGCGCGCGAGAACCTCATCCAGCTCAAGACCTAGATGGTATGTGACATCGACGGCGTTCCCGGTCAACTCTCCGACAGCTTGGGCGCCGTCATAGAGAAATCCGATTGTCGTACCGTCAACGGCGCTCTCAATCCTTCTGCCCAGTGCATCATATTTGAAGGTCGCCATCCCATTTGGCGTGACTATTTGCGCCAGTCGGTTACGTGCGTCCCAGCTGTAGCTCGTCGTGCCACTTATCGGTCCGATCTTGCTCTCGAGGCTGCCGTTAGCATCGTAGTTAAGGTCAAACGTTTCGCCGTTGATCGTCACCTGGGTAAGTCGGTTTGCCGCATCGTACGTCGCGCTAATCGGCGTTTCTTGCAACGCCGATCCGCCCAAGGTCTTCTGGACTCGCTGTCCAGCAACGTCGTAGGCGTAGGACACCGTATCGATCGGTGTGCCGTCCACATTGGAATACGTGATGGATGTAATGCGGTCGGCATCATCGTAGGCGTAAGCAACCTGAATTCCGTCAGGCAGCGTCTTGTTGGACAGTCTGCCAGCGGCATCGTAGACATACGTTGCCGTCTTGTTACGTTGCACGATGCTAATGACTCGATTCGCCTTGTCATAAGCATAGCTGGTAACATCCCCTCCCAAGACGGTTCTACTGGCTCTCCGACCGATTGCATCGTAGGCGTAGTCGATAGTCCCCTGCGGCGTCACCACTTCGGTAAGCCGGTTCAGGCTGTCGTAGCTCATGAGGATATCGCCCGACTGACTGTCACTTATGCGGGTAATGTTACCGAGCAGATCGTAGGTGTAACCGGTTGTCCGGCCAACATTGTCCTGAATCAGGACGATTCGATTAAGGACATCGTAGGCGTACGTCGTGATCTGTCCCTTGCGGACCGTCATGCTGATCATGTTTCCCGCGCCGTCGTAGACGTAGTTCTTGGACAGGTTGGTTGCGTCGGCCTTTTGCTTCAATCGATTCATCAAATCGTAAGTGCTTCGCTCGACCGGGTTCCCCTTCGGATCCACGACCGACAGTAAATTATCGTTCGCATCGTAGGTGAACTTGCGCAGCCCACTAGCCGCGTCCTGGATTTGGACAACTCGATCCAAGCTGTCGTAAGAAAACTTGGTCGTACGCTGCAGTGGGTCTACTGCCTGGATCAGTCGGTTCGCAAGATCGTAGGCTCGGCTGGAAGTCTCCCCGACCGCGTTAGTGGTGCTAATTAGATTGCCCGATGCATCGTACGCAAAGCGGCTGGTGCGGTTGAGTGCATCAGTAACACTTGCCAACTGCCCTTCAGCTGTATAGGTGAACGTCGTGGTGTGGAGCTCCGCGTCTGTGGAGCTCGTGAGATTGCCGTTGTCGTCATAGGTCATAGTGACGACGTTGTGCAGCGCGTTCTCAATGCGAATCGGCTTACGGAACCGCAGATCGTAGTCAATGAGCGTCTGGTTTCCCAGGGCGTCCACGACCTGAATCATGTCCCCGCGCTGGTTGTATGTGTAGCTCGTGACTCTTCCCGCCGGATCAACGATCTTCCTGACGAGATTCGTTACCGGGTCAAGCGTGTACTTAGTCACCTGCCCAAGAGCATCTGTCACCTGACTCGCGAACCCGAGCCCGTTCCAACGATAAGTGGTGACGTTGCCGTTGCCATCGGTGTACTTCGTTTCGAGGATCGTTGTGGCGACCGCGTTGTAGGAGAACTGCTCGACGCTTCCATCGGGCATAGTCTCCTTGGTGACTCGGTTGAGGTTGTCGTATTCGAACGCCTCGACGCCTCCGCGTGGGTCGGTCTTCTTGCTGATCCGCCCGTTCGGGCCGTATTCGAAGCTCGTGACGCCGCCGCCCTGATCGGTGTAGGACGCCAGTCGGTTCGACGCGTCGTACGTGAAGCTGACGAAGCGCCCCTGCGGATCGGTGATCCTGCGGACAAGCTCCGGCTTGCCGTTAACATCGATCGTGTACACCTGTCCCGCCGCATCGGTGACCTTCTCGGGGAAGCCGAAGCCGTTGTTCTGGAACGTCGTGCGGTTTCCGTTCTGGTCGACGACAGCGATCAGGAATCCGCTGAAGTCGAACTCGTAGCTAGTCTTATCCGCGAGCCTCAGTGTGCGGCCCGTGGCGGTCGGGGTCACCTCCATCTCGATCGCCGCGGACCGCCCGCTGTGCGCACGGAACACGCCGTCTGCTTCGCGCGAAAGCATGAACTGCACGCCGGCCGGATTGATCACCTGCACTGCGTCGGTCCCGACGACGTTCGCGAACCAGTCGTAGGTGAAACTCATGCCGACACCAAACATCCCGGTGCGGGTGTCGGTCGAGCGATATTGACAATTGAGGTTCACCGGCATCAATGCGGACAGCCCGAACAAACGTGGGCGGAACACCAGTGCGTTGCCGCTGGCGAGATCCACCGGGTTGTCCGACTGCTTCTGCGGCGGGCAGCCGTCGCCGCCGTTAGGCCCGGTACCCCCGCCGATCTTGCGTATCCAAAACGACGCCCCGCAACAGAACTTCGGTATCCCCACCCCCGGATCCGACACCACCGACTTCCCGTCCGGTGACACCGTCCCCGTGCCCATCGTGCGCCACTGGTTCGAATTCGGGTCCGGCGTGGCGGACTCGTCGTAGTAGTACAGGTCCACCTGCTCGCCCGGCAGCGCGTCCTGGTCGTTCGCCATGGTCACCGGGATCGGCTGCGTCGGCGTCGCGCCGCCCTCGCGGAAGAAGTAGTACAGGTAGACGTTCTTCGGCGCGAGGCCGTCCGGGATCGGACGGATCGGGAGGCGATCCGGCGTCACCGTGCGCACGTTGATCTTGGTGATCGGCGTGCCGTCCCAGCCGACGAGCGTCGCGCCGGCCGGGATGTTGAGCGAGAAATTCGGCAGGTCCGCATTCGTCACCGACGCCGCCGCACCGGGCGTGATGGTCGTGAACTTCGTCGGGTCCACCGCCTGGATGAACGAGGTCAGCACCTTGTTGTCCTGGCCGGCGACGATCATCACCGGCATCGCGATGCCCGAGGGATACTCCGCGGTCGGGCTGTTGGCGAAGTTGCCGTCGATCAGCAGCACCTGGTCGCCGACGAGCGTCGGGCTGACGAAGCGGTAGGTGCCGGTCTCGTCGGTGAAGACCGACTCGGCGCCCAGGCGGATGCGCGCGCCGACGAACGGCGAGCCGTCGTCCGCGTGCAGCACGCGCCCGGTCACCGTCGTCGCGCCGGCCGCGAGCACCGTGAGCGAGAGCGTCTTGGTCACGGTCACGGCCCCGAGGCGCGCCTGGCCGGTCGCCGAGAACGTGATCGGATAGGTCCCCGCCGGGACCTGCGCCTGCGTCGCGAACGTCGCGATCACGTCGCCGTTCAGGAACACGCTCGGGCGGTCCAGCGCCACCGTCACGCCCGGAGGCAACCCGGTCACCGTCACCGACGCCGCGTACGGATACGGATTCAGCCCCGTGCTCACGAGGCTGACCTTCGTCGCCCCCGTCCCGCCGAGCGCCGCCTGGATCGCGCTAGGGGCGAGCGCGAGGTCGAACGCCTCGCGCTCCTGGATGGTGAACGGCGTCGCGCTGGTCGCCGTCCCGAGCGCGTTGGTCACGGTGATCGGCCCCGTGGTCGCGCGCGGGGGCACGATGACGTTGAGCAGCGTCGCCGTGCCGCTCGCGATCACGGCCGGCTCGCCGTTGAAGGCGACCTGGTTGTTCGACAGGTTCGGGTCGAAGCCGATGCCGTTGATGGCGACCGCGGTCCCGACCGGGCCGCTCGCCGGCGTGAACGACGTGATCGCGAGCTGCAGGATCGTGAAGTCGATCGAGCCCGAGAGCCGGTGCGGCGCGCTCGCCACAATCGTGACCGTGCCCCCCGCGTTGCCCGTCACGGTGAACGTCGCGCTCGTGCCGAGCTCGGGGATCTGGACTGTCGCCGGGAACGTCGCCGTGCCCGAGCCGGTCGCCGAAAGCGTGACCGTCAAACCGCCCGCCGGCGCAGGATCGGTGGACGTGACGGTGACCGTGGTGCTCGAGCCGGAAAGCAGCGTCGTCGCGGGTGCCGTCAACACGAGCGGCACCGGCTGCTTCGCCGTGAGCTGCGTGCTGCTCGTGATGGTCGTGCTCTGCCCCGTCGCTGCAGCCACGAAGGTGTAGCTCGCCGCGATCACCGTCGTCCCGGCCGCGAGCGGCGTCGCGAGGCCCGTCGCGTTGATCGTCGCGATGCCTGGATCGGAAGACGACCACGTGGCGCGCGCCGCGAAGTCCTGGCTCGTGCCGTCGGTCATCGTCCCGGTCGCGCTGAACTGCTCCGTGTCGCCGACGTACACGGCCGGCGCCTGCGGCGAGAGCGTAAGCGTGACGAGCTCGGCCGGCGTGATCGTCACCGTGGCGGTCGCGCTCCCGCCGTTCAGGCTCGCGGTGATCGTCGCCTGCCCGACGTCGTTCGACGCGACCGGGAAGTCGGCCAACAGCGCGCCCGCCGGGATGTTCACGGTCGGCGGCACCGACGCGATCGCCGGGGCGCTCGACGAGAGCGTGACCGCGGTCGCCACGCTCGGCGCGCGCGTCACGGTCACACGCAGCGTCCCGGGCGTGCCCTTGGGCAATGTCAGCGTCGCGGGCGTGATCGAGTTCACCACTGGCGGCGGCGGGCTCACCGTCACCGCGGCGGTCGCGCTCGTGCCGTTCACCGACGCGGTGATGTTCGCCGTCCCGGGCGCCACGGCCGTGACCGGCACGATCACCGAGACCGCACCCGCGGGAACGATCGCGGTCGCGGCGACCGAGGCGATCCCGGGCGCATCGTCCGTCAGCGTGATCGTCGTGTCGACTTCCTGCGCCACGTTGATCAGTGCGGTGAGCGACCCCGTCGCGCCCTGCTGCAGCGGCAGCGGGTTGGGCAGCAGCGACACGATCGCCGCGTCCTGCGGCGAGACGTGCACGCTCGCGGTCGCCTGGGTGTTGTTCGCGGACGCGGTGATGATCGCGTTGCCGACCGAGACGCCGGTCGCCGTGAAGATCGCGCTCGTCTGCCCCGCCGCCACGGTCACCGAGGCCGGGATCGTCAGCACGCCGGGGTTGTCGACCGCGAGCGCGACGTCCGTGCCGGCGGTCTGCGCGGCGTTGATCTGCACGGTGAACTGGCTGGTCGCGCCGACCTTCATCGTGAACGTCGCCGGCACGATCGCCGTGACCTGCACCGGAGGCGGCACGACGTTGATGACGGATGAGGCCGAGCTGCCGTTCAGGCTCGCCGTGACGCCCGCCTGCCCGTAAGCGAGCGTCCCGACGGTCACGTCGGCGCCCGTCGCGCCCGCGGGCACGGTGACCGAGGCCGGCGCCGACACGATGCCGGCGGGCGCGGCGGCGACCGCGACGGCGGTGTCCGTCGTCTGCGCCGAGGAGATCGTGAGCCGCAGGGTCGTGCTCGCGCCGAGCGTCACGGTGGCCGTGACGGGCAGCAGCGACACGACCGTGGGCGGCGCCGGCGTCACCGTGACCTGGCTGGACGCGGAAGACCCGTTCAGCGCGGCAGTGATCGACACGGTGCCGGGGGACACGCCGCTGACGTTGATGGATGCGCTCACCTGCCCCGCGGGCACGAGCACCGACGACGCGACCGAGGCGATCGCCGAGTTGCCGCTCGAGATTGCGATGGCCGTGTCGGTCGTCTGCGCGGCCGAGATGGTGACGGTCAGGGTCCCGGTCGCCCCCTGCACTACGCTGAGCGAGGCCGGGGCGAGGCTCGTCACCGTCGGCGGCGCCGGCGTGACGTTCACCGTGGCGCTCGCGCTGCCGCCGTTCAGCGTGGCGGTGACGATCGCGCTGCCGGGCGATACGCCCGAGACCGGGATGACGACCTGCGTCTGGTTCGCCGCGAAGGCGACCGATGCCGGCACGGTGGCGACGCCGGCATTCGCGCTCGAAACCGACAGCGTGCCGGACGTCGTCGGCGCCGGCGACAGCGTCGCGGTGAGGTTACCGGAGGCGCCGGCGGTGATCGAGAGCGGATCCGGCGCTAGCGAGGTCGGCTTGGGCAGGTTCGGGGTGCCGAACACGCTGATCGTGATCACCGTGCCCTTCTTCCCGGCGATCTGCAGCGACACCGAGTTGCTCGTGAGGACGGTCACCACCTTGTCGACCTGCGTCGCCCCGCCGGCGAAGTCGGCCAGGCTCATCACCTGCACGTTGTTCAGCTTGAAGTTGAGCGTGGTGAGGCTGTTCGGCGCGCTCAGCTGCACACGCAACAGATACGGTCCGGTCGTCGAGCTGGAGGTGGTGAAGGTGTTGGCGTAGGAGAAGACGTTCGTGTTCGGCAGCGTTACCGACACCGGCCCGAACACCGGCTGCGACTGCGCGAGCGACGCGCCCGCTTGTCCGAACACCAGGACGAGGGCGGCGATCCGCCACAAGGCGGACCGCGCGAGCTTCGTTATAGCTAGACGCATGATCTTCGTTCCTGTGCCAGTCGCTTCCGCATCGGGATCGCTCGCGAGCCCGCGCTCAGCCTCCCATCGCCGCGATGCGCAGCGCCTCGTCCGGCGCGTCGTACTCCTTGCCAGATACGGTGATCAGCGTTGCCTTCGACTTCCCGCCGAGCGAAGCGGTGAGCGTGATGCGCTCCACGCGCTCGTTGCCCGCGAAATTGCGCAGCAGGTCGCCGAGCGAGGCGACGATCGTGAAGGTCGTCTGCGCCTGGAGCACGCTCGGGCCCACCGGCAGGCTGACCGACACGCTGGCCGTCGCGCTCGCGGTGCTGCCCGTGAGCGCCGGGCTGATCACGACGGTCTTCGCGCCGAACGCAGGCACGAGCGTGAGCTGCACCGTGTTGCCGACCGGTACGCCGGTCGTCGTGAACACCACCGTCACCGGGTTGGGCGTCGACGAGGGCAGCGTCACGTCCGCGCTGCCCGTAGGGTTTGCCGGCGCCGGAACGCCCGCGACGCTCGAAATCGCGAGCGTGGGCGAGCCGGCGACGAACACCGGGCCGGTTGTGGCGACGATGGCCGCGGGATTGGTCACCGCTGTCCGGTTGAAGTTGTCGGCCTCGAGACGGATCCGGCCGGTCGAGCCCGCGCCCCCGGCCTGCTGTCCGCCGCCGCCGGAACCCCCGGCGACCGCGTTGATCGGGCCGTTGCCCGTCAAGGTGCTTGCGATCATACGGACGGCACCGCCCGCGCCGCCACCACCGTTCGAGCCCGCACCATTGCTGCTGGTCGTGCCGGAGCTGCCGCCGTTGGCGTTGATCGTTCCGTTGACGGTGATCGTCCCCGAAGCGGCGATCAGTATCGCGCCGCCGCCGCCGCCGCCGCCGGTCCCGAAGAGCGAAGGACCACCGCCACCGCCGCCGCCGCCCGAGCCTCCGATCAAGGGCAGAATCGTGGCCGAACCGTACGCGGGTCCGCCCGCCGAAGGCGCGCTGGTCAAGCACACGGAGCCGTTCGTGCCGGCGCTGAAATAGCCGCCGCCGCCGCCGCCCGAAGGCTGGCCCCCGATGCAGAAGTTGCTTGGCGAAGCGAATGTCGATCCGTTGCCGCCGCCGGGCCCGAGGCCGACGCCGCCGATGACCGGTGTCACGCCACCCGCGCCGCCGCGGCCGCCGTCGAAACCGCCCGGACCGCCTAGCCCAGGGTTGCCGTCGTCGCCGATGGCTCCGTCCCCGGCGGCGCCGACACTCGCGCCGGAGGTCCCGCTCACGTCGAGCGTCCCGCCGATAGTGACGTCGCCGGTGGCGAGGATCACCACCGGCGTGTTGGTCGTGTTGCGGAGGAACTTCACCGTCACGCCCGCGGGGATGTTCACCGACGTGTAGTTGAAGATTCCCGAGGGCGGCAGCGCGACAGTGGTGTTCACGGTCGGGCTGAACGCGCCGTCGGCGCCGGTGCTGCCGCTGGTGAAGGCCGACGCTGCGCCGGGCGCGAAGCACGCGCCGACGGCGAGTGCGACGGCGATGGCTCTTGCTGTCGTCTTCATCTTTGCACTCCCTTCGATCGAGGCTGGGTTGAGAAAGCGGTTCGTCTTCATGGCGGGCTCCTACGGCTCCACGGTGAAAGTGTTGGCAGGCACGGCATCGGGGGTGCTCGCGCCCGCGGGCGTGATCACCTGGATGACCTTGGACTCGAGCGGCGCGTCGGCCGCGACGCCGATCTGCAGCGTGATGATGGTGCCGTCGGTGGCCGCGACCGGCGCGGCGTCGATGAACATTCCCGTCGCGGGCGTCGCGGTGACGGCGGTCACGCCCTGGAAGTTGTGGCCGCGGATGGTCATCGTGAACGTGGTGCCGCGGCTCGCGAGGATGGGCGTTATCGAATCCAGCGTCGGGACGGCGACGCCGATACCGAATTGGTTCGTCCCGGTCGGCGCGAACGGCACCGGCGTCGAGCCGCGCAGCACGCTCACCCACCGTGTCCCCGGCGTCGCCGTCGCCTGCACCGCGATCGGCACGGAGACCTGCGAGCCATCGGGCGCGATCGTGAGCGCGCCGAGGGTGATGTTCGGGTCCGCCGGCACGAGCGCGACGCTGGTGACGTCGCCGAGCGCGAAGCCCGACACCGTCAGCGTGCCGCTCGCGCCGGGGAACAGCGGGCTCGCGGACAAGCTGCGCGCGACCGGTCCCACCGCGATGCCGACGGGCGAGGACGCCATGAACGTGGCGGGTGGCGGCGGAGGATTCGGGTCCTGCAGCACGACGCCGACGGCGGGGCCGACGAACGGTCCAGTCGGAGCGGGCGGCGGCGGGTTCGCGTCCTGCAGGGTCACGCCCACCACCGGCGAGACGACCGGCGTGAACGTACCGACGATCGCGCTCGTGACGGTCACTGTGTTCTCGGCGGCGAGCACGGACGACGACGTACCGCCGGGCGTGGTGACCGTAATCGCACGAGGTCCGGTCGCCGCGGTCGTGGCCGCGCTCGCGCTGACCGTGATCTGCGTGCCCGTGGAATCGACCGTCGGCGGATTGTTCACGGCGATCCCATCGGGCGGAACGAAACCGACGGCGCTCGCGTTCTGGAAGTTCACGCCGCGGATCGTGAACGTCGTGGCGGCCGCGCCCGTCTGCAGGAAATTCGGAGTGACCGATTGCAGCGCCGGCGGCGGCGCGCTGATGCGGAACTGCGAAGCGAGCGGGCTCGCGAACGGCACGCTCGCGGTGCCCGCCTTGACCACGACCGCGCGTATCGTCTGCGGCGCGCTAGCGGCGATGGTGAGGCTCACGGTGACGCTGGTTCCATCGGCGCTCACGCTCGGCGCGCCCACCGTTACGCCGTCAGGCGCAGAGAGCTGCACCGCCGTGACGCCCTGCAGAGAGCTGCCGCCGATCGTCACGCTCGTCGTCTGACCGACGATCCCGACCGACGGCGACACCGAAGTGACCACCGGCCCGACCGCCACGCCCAGCGGCGGTGAGAAGAAGCTCGTGCCCGGCGGCGGCGCATTGCTCTGCACCACCACCCCGACGACCGGCGAAATTATGGGCGTGAACGCCGCGTCGACCTGGTTCACCACGGAGAAGGTGTTCGCCGCGGTAGGCGTGGCGTCGGAACTGCCGCCGGGCGTGGTGACGATCACGGCGTGCGTACCGGTGGGTCCCAGCGGGCTCACCGAGAATCTCACCGTGGCGATCATTCCGTCTGTGCTCGCGGATGGAGACACGTCGACGGTGATGCCGGTCCCAGGGACGAAGCGCACTGCCTGGACGTTCTGAAGATTACGGCCCCGAATCGTGAGCGTGGCCGCCGTCGTGCCGGTCGTCGCGAAAATGGGATCGATCGACAGGATCTGCGGCGGCGGCAGCGTCACGAGGATCTGGTCCGCGCCGGCGCGCGCGGGCAGATACGGCTGCTGCGTGCCCGAGAACACGATGCGGCGCGACGTGGTCGCGGCGGTGCCGGACACTGTCACGGGGAAGGAAACGGAACTGCCGTCGGGGGCCGCGCTCACGGCGCCGACGGTCAGGCCGTCGGGGGCGGACAGTGCTGCAGCGCTTACGCCCGAGAGCTCCCTGCCCGTCACGACCACCGTGGTCGGCCCCGTACCGATCGCGAGCGCTCCTGGTGAGACCGTGTCGATAGTCGGGCCTTTCGCGATGCCGACCGGCCTCGTGAGAAGCGGTCCGACCGAGTTCGACGGCGTGGCCGTATTCCGGACCAGGACTCCGACCGAGGCGGCGAAGCGCGTGCTGATGCCCGTGAAGTCGGTCGCGACGAAGACCGGCGCCGCGGTGCTTGCGAGCCCGGTGGAGCTCAGGGCGATCGATGTCGTGCCCGTCGCCTTGCCGCTCACACTGATCGTCGCCTGCGTCTGGCCGGCGAGAATGGTGATAGTCGCCGGAGACACGGTCGCGAGGGCGGTATTCGCAGACTGGACCGACACCGTATGATCGACGGTGTCCGCCACCGATAACGTCACCAGGAAGTTGTGAGCGGTACCGTCGGGTGGGACCGCGACCGGCTGCGGCGCGACCCCGAGCTTCGGCAGCACGGGATTGATAGTGATGCTCGCGCCCGCCGTTCCGGCCGCGTTACTCAATGTGATCGCCTGAGGCCCCAGAGCGGCGCTCAGCGCAACGGCGAGCGAGAACGTGACCTGCGTATCCGACGACTGGACTGCGCCGATGGACAGACCGGCCGCGCTCGTGGTCACTTCCGAATTGACGAGCCCGGTGCCCGTGATCACGACCTGCGCCGAGTCGCCGCGAGTGACGCTCGCCGGCGTTATCGCCGCGACCGTCGGCGCCTGCGCCGTGCCGCCCGTGATGACCTGGAGGATGTTGCCGGCCGCGTCGTAGACGTACTGCGTGACGCGTCCCTGCTCGTCGATGACGCGCACCAGGCGGCCCAGTGCGTCGTAGTCGTACGTCTCCTGCGCCGCCATCGCGGCCGCGAGCGCGGCGCACGACAGGCACGCGAGCGTCAGCAGACGAGCGAAACGGTAGACCGCTCCGTGTCGGCGCTCGCTCCCTCCACGTTCTTCGCGCACGCCCCCCCTTGACCGGATGTGCTGCGATCTGCGCGACCATGCGACCGTGCGAATCGCGGCGTCAGCCGATCAGCTTTTCGTTTCTTTCTGTCGGATCGGCGAATCAAACCGACGTTAGCAGAATTGAGCGCTCCGGCAACCTGTCAAAAAGTACAGTGTCCGGAAGACGACAGACAAGCGATGCGCAGCAGCGCGCGCTAATGTTGCAAGTGCACGACCTAGGGAGTGATCGTCGTCTTGAACGCGCCGAGCGCCGTGTACGCGATCGGCCGCCCCGCCGGTCCCTGCAGGTTGAGCGCCGCGACGCTCAGCTCCGCCGAGGTCCCCGCCTTGATCGGCTTGAACGTGAGCACGAGGAGCTCCGCGTCGTTGGCCGGGGCCGGCGCGGCGCGATTCGACACGCCGATATAGATCGACCCCTCGCCGTTGATGCGGTAGCCGAAGTTCGCGCCGTCGGCGCCGAAATAGCGCCCGGGGCGCACCGATACGGGCTCGAGGAGCTTCGGGTCGAAGCGCACTTCCATGGGCGCCGAGCGGACCTGCTCGCCAGTCATGCGCAGCGCGACGTTGAAGCTCGCGCCCGCCTTCGCGCTCGCGGGGCCCTCCCAACGGAGGCGCGCGGGCTCGGCGGACGGCGCGCGCTGCGGTGCCGTCGGCGCGGGTGCCGCGGCTACCGCGGGCGCTGTCGCGACGGCGGGCGTCGCCGCGCGCGGAGCCGCGGCACCGGCGCTGCGCACGATCGCGCGCGCCTGCGCTTCGGCGTCTTCGCCGGGCACGCTGAAGCGCATCGTCTGCTGCTGGCCGCTCGCCAGGTGGACGAACACCATCTGGTCGGGCTTGATCGATTCCACGCGGTACGCGCCGTCGAGCGTCTCGCCTTCGCTCACCCGGAAAGTGTCGTCGCCGCGCGCGAGATAGACCTGCGTGCCCGTGGGCAGCACCAGCTCGCCGACGTAGCGGTAAGGCAGCGGCGGCGCGACCGGCGGGGGCGGCGCGGCGGCGACCGCGGCGGCGGGCCGGCGCGCGGGCGCCGGCGTCCACGACTGGGCGGAGAACGGATCTTTCCCCGCGCGTTGCAAAGGCGCGCGCTCGGGCAGCTCGGCGCGGAACTCGTCCGTTGCGCGCGCGGCGGAGCCGGGTTGCCCGGCGGATGCCGGCGCGGGCGAGCGCGGGCCGGAGCCCTGGTCCAGCACGACCCACGCGCCGACCGCCGCCAGGACGGCGAGAAACACCGCTATTCTCGGCGGCTTACGCATCTGGGACGCGCCAATTAGACACTGCTGATCGAGACGGCTTCGGAAGACCCATCGTTAGGATAGCAGGTCGCCGTTCTCAGGGCGCTGCGAATGCGGTAGATTGACGGCGTTTCGCACGTTTCCAGGGGAGGGGAATGCGCCCGCGCTGGCTGAAAAGCGTCGAGGGCTCGGGTTCCTTCGCGCAGCTTCGGAGCGCGGTCGAGGCGAACGCCGCGCGGTTCGGCTTCCGCTATTTCATCTATCACGGCTGCTTCCCCGGCACGCGCGCGGGAGCGAACGTCCATTTCGACAACTGCCCCGAGAGCTGGCGCGAGTTCTACCGCGCGCTGGACGACGGCGATCGGCCGCTGCGGCTGCGCGAGCCGTACGAGGTGACGCCGCGGCTGTGGTCGCAGATGGCGCAGCTCGCTCCCGGCTTCTTCGAGGCGGCGCGGCGGCTGGGGCTCGCGACCGGCGCCACGCACGCGGTGCACGGGCCGCGCGGGGAATGGAGCTCGGTCAGCTTCGTCAAGGATCGCGACGGCATGCGCGCGGAGTACGAGATACGCACCGCGCTCGCGGGCTGCCAGCTGCTCGCGAGCTACGTGCACGACAGCGTCGGCCGCATGGTGGAGGAGCGCGGTCGCGAGTCGATCGTGGTGGCCCAGCCGGCGCCCGACGCGGGCGATCTCAACGAGCGCGAGCGCCAGGTCCTGACCTGGGCGGCTGCGGGGAAGACGACGGCGGAGATCGCGTCGCTCATGCCGATCTCCAAGCGCACGGTGATCTTCCATCTCTCGAACGCCCGGCGCAAGCTCGGCGCGGCCAACTCGCGCCACGCCGTCACGCGCGCCATCTCGCTCGGCCTGATCGACGCGAGAAGCGAGGCGCGCCGCGCACCCGGCGGCGCGGAGCCGGTCTAGGATTTCTTGTCGTCGTCGTCGGGCTTCTTGCCCGGCGGCGGCTCGGCGCCCGCGCCGAATCCGGGGAAGCCCGGGAACGTAAACCCGGAGAACATGTTGCGCGTCTGGTTCTGCAGCTGTTCCTGCATCTGTATGAACACGTTGCGGCTCTGCTCCATGTACGCGGACATGAGGCTTTGCATCGCCGGCGCCTGGAAGCTCATGAACTGCTTCCACAGCTCCTCGTTGAACTTTACCGGCTCGCCGTAGAGCTGCTTCGACTGTTCCTGCATGCGCTTCTGGATCTCGGTGAAGAGCTGCATGTTGCGCTCGAGGTAGGCGCCCAGCATTCCCTGCATCGCGTTGCCGTACGAGCGGATGAACTGCGTGAGAATGTCGGAGGAGAACATCGGCGCGCCGCTCGCCTCCTCCTCGAGGATGATCTGCAGCAGGATCGCGCGCGTCAGGTCCTCGCTGGTCTTCGCGTCGACGACCTGGAACTCCTCGTTCTGCAGCACGAGCTGCTTCACGTCCGCGAGCGTGATGTACGTGCTCGTCCGGGTATCGTAGAGGCGTCGGTTGGGATACTTCTTGATCAGTCGGACGGGTTCCGGCATGAGGCCCTCGCTGGCCGCGTTGCGCTGCGGCAATCGGTTCCTGGCGGGATTGCGCCTTGACGAATAAGCTCGATGCTGCTCCGCAATATTGAATGTATTCTGCACCAAAGCGGTCTATCTTCAAAGCAGACCCATTCTGCGAGGAGGAGTGCCATGGTCCAAGCACCGGAGAAGCTCTCGGGGTGGCAGCGAGCCGCCATCGACACCACCATCGCGTGCGCCCAGACGGCGCTCGCCGGTGCGGAGCAGCTGCTGCGTCTGAATATCGACGCCGCGCGCCGCGCGCTCGAGCAGCACGCACAGGGCGTGCGCGCGCTCCTCGGGACGAGCGACCCGGCCGAGCTCATGCGGCTGCGCTCGCGTCTCGCGCAGCAGACCATGGAGCAGGCGGCGGCGTACGCCCAGGAAGTCTACGAGCTCGTGCGCGAGACGCAGTCGCAGCTCGCGCAGCACGCCGAGCGGCAGCTCGCGGGCCTGAACGACGACCTCGCACGGCGCTCGGACGAAGGCGCGAGCCCGGGAGCCGAGGTCGCGGTGGCGGCGGTGAGGTCCTCGATCGCCGCGTCCGCGGCCGTGATGGAGAACCTCAACCGGGCGACCCAGCAGTTCGCCGACCTGTCGCAGGCGACGATCCGCGCGGCGGCGACGAACCTGGGGCGCGTCGGCGAGCCGCAGGCGCCGGGACCGCGCGTCTAGGCCATGTGCTGGCCGCCGTTGATGGCGATGTTGGCGCCGTTCACGAAGGCCGCCTCCTCCGAGCAGAGGTAGATGATCAGGCCGGCGACCTCCTCGGGCTTGCCGAGGCGGCCGACGGGGATTTGCGGCAGGATCTTCGAGTCGAGGATTTCCTTGGGGATCGCGGTCACCATCTTGGTGCCGATGTAGCCGGGCGAGATCGTGTTCACCGTGACGCCCTTCTTCGCGACCTCGAGCGCGAGCGACTTGGTGAAGCCGTGCATGCCGGCCTTGGCTGCGGCGTAGTTCGTCTGGCCGAACGCGCCCTTCGATCCGTTCACCGACGAGACGTTGATGATCCGGCCCCAGCCGCGGTCGACCATGCCGTCGCACACCTGCTTCGCCATGTTGAACACCGAGTCGAGGTTGGTGCGCAGCACCGCGTCCCAGTCGGACTTGCCCATCTTGCGGAACGTCATGTCGCGCGTGATGCCGGCGTTGTTCACCAGGATGTCCACGGCGCCGAGATCGGCGACGACGGTCTCGACGCAGCGCTTCGCCGAATCGTAATCGGCGACGTCGCAGGCGTACGCGCGGAAGGCGTAGCCGCGCGCTTTCATCTCGCCGATCCACGCCTCCGACTGCTTGTTCGAGGGCGAATACGTGACCGCGACTCGATAGCCCGCGTCCGACATTTTCGTGCTGATGGTCTCGCCCAGACCGCCCATGCCGCCCGTGATCAGGGCCAATCGCTGCGCCATGAAATTCCTCCTTCGGTTCGCTCCATTCTCTTGCGAATCGACGCCGAAGTCGATTTGCGGCGCAAAAAGAAAAAGCCCCGCGGAGCGGGGCTTCTTTTCCGGTCGTCCCCGCGAAAGCGGGTGTCATTCCATATGCAGGCCGCCGTTGATGGAGATATTGGCCCCGGTGACGTAGCCCGCCTCCTCGGACACGAGGTACCCGATCAGGCCGGCGATCTCGTCGGGCTGAGCCAGCCGGCCCATGGGGATCTGGTCGACGACGGACTTCAGGACCTCGGGCTTCATCGCCTTCACCATGTCGGTCTCGACGTAGCCCGGCGAGATGGTGTTCACCGTCACGCCCTTCTTCACGACCTCCTGCGCGAGCGCCTTGGTGAAGCCGTGCATGCCGGCCTTGGCGGCGGAGTAGTTCGTCTGCCCGAACTGGCCTTTGAGCGCGTTCACCGACGACATGTTGACGATGCGCCCCCAGCCGCGCTCGATCATGCCCTCGATGACCTGGCGCGTGACGTTGAACACGCTGTTCAGGTTGGTGTTGATCACCGCGTACCAGTCGCTCGGCGACATGCGCTTGAACACGCCGTCGCGCGTGATGCCGGCGTTGTTCACCAGGATGTCGACCGGTCCGACGATGGACTTGATCTTGTAGAACATCTCGGCGCACGACTCGTAGTCGTCGACGTTGCCCTCGGCGGCGTAGAGGCTCAGCCCCTCGGCGCGCATCGCGTCGAGCCACTGCTCCTTCTTATCGTACCCGGGGAGACAGCCCGCGACGACGCGGACCCCGTTTTTCGCGAGACGCCGGCAGACCGCCGTGCCGATCCCGCCCATGCCGCCGGTGACGAAGGCGATCCTCTGTTTCAGCTGCTTGTCCGATTCCTCGGATGCGCCCGCGCCCTTGCGCGTCTTGGGTGCCATTACTGAACTCATATTTACCTCTTCTCCCTGTGATACGCCGCGGCGGTTGCTTGCGCCCCGCGGCTCAGCGCTCGACGGCCAGGGCCACGCCCATGCCGCCTCCGATGCAGAGCGACGCCAGTCCCTTTCTGGCATCGCGCCGAATCATTTCATGGATCAGCGTCACGAGAATGCGGCAGCCCGATGCGCCGATCGGATGGCCGAGCGCGATCGCGCCGCCGTTGACGTTGATCTTCGACGTGTCCCAGCCCATCTGCTTGTTCACCGCGATCGCCTGGGCGGCGAAGGCCTCGTTGATCTCCATGAGATCGAGGTCCTTGGTGGTCCAATCGGCACGGGAGAGGGCGAGCTTGCTCGCCGGCACCGGTCCCATGCCCATGATCTTCGGGTCGACGCCCGCGGTCGCGTAGGCCTTCACGCGCGCGAGCGGCTTCAACCCGAGCTTCTCCGCGGTGCGCGCCGACATGACGACCACGGCGGCCGCGCCGTCGTTGATGCCCGAGGCGTTGCCCGCGGTCACGCTGCCGGCCTTGTCGAACGCGGGCTTCAGGCCCGCGAGCCCCTCGGCCGTCGTCCCGTGCTTGGGGTACTCGTCGGCGTCGAAGGCGAGCGGAGGGCCCTTGCGCTGCGGGATCTCGATCGGCACGATCTCGTCCTTGAAGCGCCCCGCCTTCTGCGCGGCCTCGGCCTTCTGCTGCGACTTCGCCGCGAACTCGTCCTGCTCCGCGCGCGACACCTGGTGCTGCTTCGCGACGTTCTCGGCGGTGACGCCCATGTGGTACTGGTTGAAGACGTCCCACAGGCCGTCGTTGATCATGGTATCGACGAGCTTCGCGTCGCCCATGCGGAAGCCTTCGCGCGAGCCCATCAGCACGTGCGGCGCGAGGCTCATGCTCTCCTGGCCGCCCGCGACCACGATCTCCGAGTCGCCCGCCTTGATCGCCTGCGCCGCGAGCGCGACCGCGCGCAGCCCCGAGCCGCATACCATGTTGATGGTCATCGCGGGCGACGTGTCCGGGATGCCCGCGCGGATCGACGCCTGGCGCGCGCCGTTCATGCCGATGCCGGCGGTGAGGATCTGACCCATGATCACTTCCGAGACTTGCTCGGGCTTGAGGCGCGCCCGGGAGAGAACCGCCTTGATCACGTGCGCGCCGAGGTCGGCCGCGGGAATCTTCGAGAGCGTGCCGCCGAACTTGCCGATGGCGGTGCGTCCTGCCGCAACGATCACTACGTCATTCATTTCAGTCTCCGTGTCGGTCTCGGTTCATCAGACGATTCGGTGCTTGACGTACCGGCCGGGCGCGGGCTCGAGTGGCTTGTGCCGCGTGCTCCCGAGGGACCTGCGGGCCTTCACGCGTCGGCCGCCGTGAGGAGAGAGCCAGGTGCTCCAGTCGGTCCACCAGCTCCCTCGCTGTTCGACCGCTTTTTGGAACCATGTATCCGGATCTGGGGGCAAATTCCCACCGATCCAGTGGCTGCGGCGGCTTTTCGCCGCGGGATTGATCACTCCGGCGACGTGGCCGCTCGCGCCCAGCACGAAGCGAAGCTCGCCGCCGAGCAGCCCGGTCGAGCGGTACGCCGTGCGCCAGGGAACGATGTGGTCCTCGCGCGTGGCGAGGAGATACGCGGGCGTCTTCGCCGCGCCGAGATCGATCGGGCTTCCGAGCATGGTGACGCGCCCGGGCTCGCGCAGCGCGTTCTCGAGGTACGTACGCCGCACGTACTGGCAATACATCGGGCCGGGCAGGTTGGTCGAGTCGGCGTTCCAGTAGAGCAGGTCGAACGCCTCGGGCGGCCTGCCCTTCAGGTAGTTGTTGACGACGTAGGACCACACCAGGTCGTTCGCGCGCAGCGCCGAGAAGACGAACGCGAGCTCGCGTCCCGGCATGATGCCGCCGTTGCCGATCGCCGCTTCGCGCACGGCGATGCTCGCGTCGTCGATGAAGAGCCCGATGTCGCCCGTGTCCGAGAAGTCGAGCATGGAGGCGAGGTAGGTCGCGCTCGCGACCTCGTTCTCGCCGCGCGCCGCGAGCACGGCGAGCGCGGCGCCCAGCATCGTGCCGCCGACGCAGAAGCCGAGCGCGTTCACCGCGTCCACCCCCGCGATGTCGCGCGCGACGTCGATCGCGCGCAGCACGCCGAGCTCCAGGTAGTCGTCCCAGCCGTAGCGGCCCTGCTCGGGTCCGACGTTGCGCCACGACACCATGTATACGGTGTGCCCCTGCTCCACCGCGTAGCGCACGAACGAGTTCTCGGGCTTGAGATCGAGGATGTAGAACTTGTTGATGCACGGCGGGATCATCACGAGCGGCCGCTCGTGCACGGTTTCCGTCTGCGGCGCGTACTGGATGAGCTGCATCAGCTCGTTCTCGTGCACGACGGCGCCCGGCGTGACGGCGAGATTGCGGCCGACCTCGAACTGGTTCTCGTCGGTGGTCGAGATGCGGCCCTTGTGCGCGTCCTCGATCAGATTGAGCACGCCCTTCGTGAGGCTCTCGCCGCCGGTCTCGAGCGCGAGCCGGATCGCCTCGGGGTTGGTCGCGACGAAGTTCGCCGGGCTGAGCGCGTCGATCATCTGCCGGGTCGCGAAGCGCAGCCGTTCCTTCGCGTGCGGCTCGGCGTCGATCGCCTCGACGCAGTCGCAGAGGAAGCGCGCGTTGATCTCGTAGCTCCTGCGCAGGTAGTCGAACCAGGGACTGGAGCGCCATGCCGGCGACGCGAAGCGCGGGTCGGCGGGCGCTTCCGGGTCGGCGCCCGCGCCGCGAGAAAGCGCGGATTGCCACAGCGACAGATGACGCCGCGAGAACTCGGCCTGCAGGCTCGCAAGCTTCGCCGCCGAGGCCTCGAGCGGCTCGCGCGGCCCGCCTGCGCCCTGTGCCGCCATCGCGCCGAGAAAATTCTGCAGCAGCGCCTGACCGGCGCGGTAGAACTCCTCGGCTGCGAATGGTGCGGCTCCGGTCAACCCTTTGCTCCAGGGCGGCCCGAAGGCCGCAGAACGGTACGGAATATTGCACCGCACAACACGTCGAAGTCAAGAAACGTATCTCTTTGATGACATTACGTAATTCAGCATGGCGCTCGAACCGCCATCGTTCCAGCCTGTCCGGAAAGCCCTGACGCGATCTATCGGCGTGTTTTCAGCCCGGAAATCTTGCGGCGGGGGCGCGAAAGCGTACAGTGACGTTCCGGGGGCGGCCGGCTGAATGCTGCAGTCGGCGCCGGGAAGAAAGAAGGCGCGCATGAACGCGCAGGACAACTCTTGGATCCGGCGGGTGATGACGGTCGGCTCGTTCGCCGACCTGAAGGACGAGCTCGCGCGCACCGGCGCGGGCCTCGGCTTCGCCCACTACAGTTTTCGCGCGCGCTACCCGAACCTGCGCACGGGCTTCAACGAGATCTGCTTCGACAACTGCCCGAACGGATGGCGCCGTTACTATCTGAAACAGGGCGCGGGCGCCGAAAGCGATCCGGTGCGCGCGCGGGCGCAGCAGCAGACGACGCCCGTGCTGTGGCGCGAGCTGATGCCGCAGGCGCCGACGCTCGTACGCAAGGCGCGGGAGTTCGGTTTCGCCACGGGCATCATCTTCCCGACGCACGGACCCGCGGGTCAGTGGAGCGCCCTGACGCTGATCAGCTTGCAGGGCGGCGTCGACACCGAGCGCGCCATCCTCGACATGATGGCCGAGGCGCATCTGCTCGCGGTGTACGTACACGACGCCTGCGCGCGCATCATCCGCCGGCGACTCGAGGGCTCGGTCTCGGTATCGCAGCCGGCGCCGGACATGGCGCTCAGCCGGCGCGAGCGCGAATGCCTGGTCCTCGCGGCGCGCGGCAAGACCGCGGCCGAGATCGGCAGGAGCCTCGAGATCTCCGAGCGCACCGTGACTTTTCACCTCACCAACGCGCGCCGGAAGCTCGGGACGGCGAGCTCGCCGCACGCGGTCGTGCGCGCGGTGTCCCTGGGGCTCATCGCCGCCGGCTGACGCCGGAACTCGCAGGGCGCTTTTCGATCCAACGCACGGGTACCCTTCGCCGGTCCCCCCCGGATGGCGACGTGCTCTGCGGAGTGGTCATGGAAGCGATCGCGGCCTCGTTCGTCCGGTGCGTGAGGTGCCAGCGCGATTTCCGTTCGCCCGTGAGCTTCACGACGCTGGAGGACTTCGAGCGCGCCGCCGGCATCGGCATGATCGCGCAATGTCCCAGCTGCTTCACGATCTTCGAGTGCAACGGCAGCAACATGTACTGCGAGCTCGCGCCGCGCGACCAGCACGCCGGCCCCGCGTCGTACTAGCCCGTTCCCAGCCGGCGCTTCATCGAGCCGGTGATCGACTGCCGCGTCTCGGCGTATCGGGCCCAGGGATCTTGCGTCCGCGCGGATCAGCCCTTGGCGCCGGGCTCTCGCGCGGGCGTCGAATGATCCCCGCCGCCGGTGCCCGGGCGCGGCTGGCCGGTCGACTCCTCCTGCTTGCTCAATTCCTTCGACGGCGGCTCTGCCGCGTTGCTCGTGCCGCTGTTCGCCGAGGGCGCCTGCGGCTGGGTCGCGCCGCTCGAGGGCTGGTTCACTTCCGCCGGCGGCGCGCTCGAGCCCGACGGCGGCGGTGCGGCGGGCGCCTTTGCCTGCGGCCCGCTCGCGGGAGTCTGGTCGGCCGTACGGTTGCACGCGCCCACCGCGGCGAGCGTGACGATCATCAAGGCAAGCGCTGCATTTCTCATCGCATCTCCTTCATCTGGAAGCCGACGCATGGCGGCGATGCCGCTCGCCGGCGCCGTTCGATTTGTGCGCGCGCCGCGAGGCGCGCCCGTGCGCCGCCGCGGGCCGGCGCTGCCGCCCCGCGTGCGAGCGCCCCTTCTCCTCGACGCTGCGCTTGAGCAGGGCCATCAGGTCGATCACCTCGGCGCCCCTGGAAGGCCGCTCCTTCGCCTCGGGCTCCGTGATCTCCTCGGTCTGGCCGGCCTTCACCTTCTCCTCGACGCGCGCGAGGATGTCCTCGCGATAGGTGTCGCGGTAGCGCTTCGGGTCCCACTTCTCCGACATGCCTTCGACCAGGCGTAGCGCCATGTCGACCTCCTTCGGGCTCGGCTTGGCGCTCTTCAGCGACGCGTCGAGGCCGATCTCGTCCAGCGGGCGTATCTCGTCGGCGTAGCGCAGGACGACGAGCGCGAGCGCTCCTTCCATCGGCGTGACCAGCGCGAGGTGCGCGCGCGTGCGGATCACGACGTTCGCGACGCCCGCCTTGCCCGAGCGCTCGAGCGTGTCGCGCAGCAGCACGTAGCCCTTCTCGCCGCGCTTGAGCGGCGCGAGGTAGTACGGCGTCTCGAAGTAGAGCGGCTGGATCTGCGCGGCGTCGACGAAGGCGACGATGTCCACGGTCTGCGTGGCCTCGACGTTGGCGCGGCGGAAGTCCTCGTCCGAGAGCACGACGTAGCGGTCCTTCTCGTACTCGTAGCCCTTGACCACCTGCTCCCAGGGCACTTCCTTGCCGGTCTCCTTGTTCACGCGCTTGTAGCCGACCGGCGAGAGGTCGCGCTTGTCGAGCATGCTGAAGGAGAGCTCCTTCTTTTTCTCGGCCGGATACAGCCCGACCGGAATGTTCACCAGGCCGAAGCTGATCGCGCCTTTCCAGAGAGCTCTTGGCATGGCCGGGACGACACGCGCCTGCGCGTCACCGCTCCATTCCCTCGAGCAGGCTCACCAGGTCCTCGGCGTGCTCCTCCTCCTTGGCGAGGATCTGCTCCATGAGCCGCCGCGTCGTCGGGTCCTGGCTGCCGAAGTAGTTCACCATCTCCTTGTAGCTGTCGATGGCGATGCGCTCGGCGACCAGGTCCTCCGTGATCATGTCGGTCAGCGAGTCGCCCTCGACGTACTCGGCGTGGCTGCGGGCCGCGAGGCCTTGCGGCGAGAGGTCGGGCTCGCCGCCGAGCTGCACGATGCGCTGCGCGATCTGGTCGGCGTGCTCCTGCTCCTCGGCCGCGTGCTCGGCGAACTCGGCGGCGACCGCCTCGGCGTTGATGCCCTTCGCCATGAAGTAGTGGCGCTTGTAGCGCAGCGTGCACACGATCTCGGTGGCGAGCGCCTCGTTGAGCAGCTTGATCACGGTGCCGCGGTCGGCGGCGTAGCCGGGCGTGATCGCGCCGTTCTCGATGTGCTCGCGCGCGCGCTTGCGCAGCGTCTGGATGTCGGTGATGAAAGCGGATTCGTTGGCCATAGTCTTCCTCCTGGCGGTCATCGGTAATGGGCGGGGCCGCCGCGCCCGAAGCCGCCGCCCACGCGGTACAGCATCCGGCCGAACGCCCACCACTTGGCGGCGAACCGGGCCCAGCGCAACGCGAGGAACAGCTTCCCGAGGACCCGGCCGCGCGAGATCAGCAGCAGCGCGCTCGCGATCGCGAGCAGCGCCGTCGCCTGGCTGCGCAGCCGCTCGCCCGCATGGCGCGCGACCTCGAACGCGTGGACGGGACCGCGCCAGGCCGAGAGCTGCCGCTCGAGCTCCAGGCGCTGCGACGCGATCCGATTCTGCAGGCGCTCGCGCCGCTCGGCGAGCTCCCGGGACCTCAGCCTCATCGCAAGTGCTCGATGTCGGTCGCCAGCTCGTGCAGCGTGGCCTTGAACGCCTGGCCCTTCGCCTTCGCCTTCTTCACGAACACCGCCCAGAGCACCGCCGCGCCGGCGACGAGAACGAGCGCGATGATGCCCGGCGCCCACAGCCGGTACGGCGTGTCCCAGAACGCGGCGACGACGAGGAAGGCGGCGAACACGATGCCCAGGAACAGCGCGAGCAGCGCGAGCGCGGCGACCAGCGCCAGCTCGATCAGCCGCGACTGCTCCTCGGAGAGCTCGGTGACGAGCAGCTCGAGCCGCGAGTGGACGATCTCCACCGACGTCCGGGCGATGCCCTTCAGCGAGTCGATGATTCCGCTCGCCTGAGCCCGGCCGGCGGCGATCTCTTCGCGCACCATCATGTCCTTGCTTGCCTAGCGGCGCGTCATCAGGATCCCGATCAGCAAGCCGGCCGCGGCCGCGATGCCGAGGGACTTCCACGGGTTCATGCGCACGTACTCGTCGGTGAGCTCGGCGGCCTGCTTCGCTCCGTCCGTGACGGCGCTCTGCGCCTGCGTGAGCTGCTGCCTCGCGTTCTGCATCCTGGCGCCGATCTTGTTGCCGACATCCCTCACCATTTCGCCGGCATCGGCCGCGGTTCCTTCAATGCTGCGTGCCACTTTGTCGCTCCTTCTCTGCAGCCCCTCGGGGCTCTTCATCACATCGCTTTCCACTTTGCGCCTCCTTGCGTTGCTAACTTCGCATGATCCCCAGCACGAACGTGACGATGAAGATCACCAGAAAAATGAAGAACAGGATCTTGCCGATCTCGACCGCGCCCGCGGCGATGCCGCCGAAGCCGAAGATCGCTGCGATCAGGGCGATCACGAAGAACACTGCGGCCAGCTGCAACATATTGATCTCCTTGTGACGGAGGCGAATGACTTCCCGCCTCCCGTTTCGCCCCGCACGGTCCACTGCAAGCTCCGTGCCGCGCGCGCTGCGTCCCGGCGGACGGGACACAGGGCTCTTTTACAAGGGTAATTTTCGGTGCGCCCCGGACTCGCGGCGCTCGGCGCCGGAAGGATTTGCAGGAGCGCGGTAAGAGTTACAGCGGACGCGCCGTCAGGGACGGAGCGGCCGGACCACCGGCTCCGACTCGGCGCGCTCGGACGCTTCGACGGCGTCGGCGCGATAGCCGTACTTCGCGTTCAGGAAGGCGAGCAGCTGGTCGCGCCGGTCGGCGAGCCGGACGATGTCTTCCTTGGTCTCCAGCCAGTGGCGGAACTCCGATTGCAGCTGCTCGAGCTTGCGCTGCTCGTCCAGGTACCAGGCGGTGCTGTCTTCCATCATCGCGGCGCTCGCCACGGTTAGCGCTCCTCCGCGACGCCGTGACCCTGGCCGGGGCGGCGCGCGTGGTTTTCGCGTTTCATGGCCGGATCGAACCACTTGCGCTCGGTCCGCCGACGCTCGAGATCCTGGCGCCGATACGCTCGCTTGCCGGAGGCCGGCTTCTTGGTGGACGCACTGACGCTCATCGACGGTTTCCTGCTGAAAGTTTCCGATGGACGAACAAGGCCGGACAACCGGGACCTGCAGACCTTCGGTACATGCGCATGGCCCTATCAGCAACGTTCATGCCAAGTCCTGGCGGGCCATCGACCGAAAAAAACCTCGTATTTTCCGGGGTCCGCCATGCGCCAACCGGGGCTGTGCCAGTAAGACTTACAGGCGCTCGTGCAAGCTTTACGTCTGTCGCACTATCGCGACATCGCACAGGATTCATCTGCGCGTGGGCCGCCGGGACTGCATCCCGCTGTAGAGGCGCATGAGAGGCGTCGCCGAGACCCCATGCGCGATCACCGACGCGGCGACCACGCCGAGCACCAGGTCGGCGAGGCCGGCCGCCTCGGCTGCGGGGAGCCCGTGCCCCGCCGCGAACATCAGGTAGTACACCGAGCCGATCCCGCGGATGCCGAACCACGCCATCAGACGCCCGTGCGCCGTCGGCACGCCGGTCCCCGCGAGCGCGAGCAGAACCGAGGCCGGACGCACGATCACGAAGAGCAGCAGCGCGAGCGCGGCCGACTGCAGCGAGAGCGCCGATGCCGGCAGCATTCCGCCGACGACCAGCACGACGCCGACCTCGACGATGCGCTCCAGGCGCTCGTTGAAGGAGAGCACCGCCCACGCCATGTAGGCGGGCGCGTCCTTCGCGTCGGTCGCCGACTCGTGCGCCGCCCCGGGCTCGGCGCTCACGACCAGCTCCTGCGGCGGGCGCCCTCCGGAGAGCTTGCGCTCCACGCGCCGCAGCGCCACGCCCGCGGTGAACACGGCCAGGAACCCGTATCCGTGCACGAGCAGCGCGAGCCCGTACGAAAGCGCGAGCAGCCCGAGGCCGAGAAACTCGTCGAGACCGACGGCCTCCTTCATCGTGCGTCGCAGGTACACGACCAGGCGGCCGAGAGCCGTTCCGAGCAGCCATCCCGCGGCGATCCCGGCGAGCACGCCCCAGACGACGTCGAGCGCGAGCCAGCGCGCGCCGTGCGGCCCGAGCGCGTGCAGGCCCATCACCCCCAGACCGAGCATCACGAAGGGAAAGGCGATCCCGTCGTTCAGTCCCGCCTCGCCCGTGAGCGCGAAGCGCACCTCGTGCTGGTCGCCCGGATGCTCGACCTGGACATCCGACGCGAGCACCGGGTCGGTCGGCGCGAGGATCGCCGCGAGCAGTATCGCGACGCCGGCCGGAAGCCCGAGCAGCGCCGCGGCCGCGAGCGCGAGCAGCGCGATGCTGACCAGCATCGCCACCACCGCGAGGCGCACCGGCAGCTTCCAGCGCTCGTCCGACATCGGCGCGCGCAGCTTCAGTCCCGCCGAGAACAGCGAGATCAGGACCCCGATCTCGAGGACCGGCTCGAGCACCGCCGAGTCGGCGACGGGGTCGACGCGCAGGATGCCGAATCCGAGCGGCCCGAGCGCCGCGCCGATGACCAGGTAGAGCATCGCCATGCTGAGCGGCAGCCGCTTCACAAGCGATCCGAGCAGCGCCATCAGGATCAGCAGCGCGCCGACGACGAGGAACCACAGCGTTCGCATCATGGGACGGGCCGGGACGCGACCCGCGGAGGGAGATCAGCGCGCGGGTCCGGGCGCCGGCACGGCGAGCGCGACGGTGGTGCCTTGTCCGGGACGGCTGTCGATGCGGATCTCGCCGCCGTGCGACTCCGCCACGAGCCGCGCGACGTAGAGGCCGAGGCCGCTGCCGCTCTTCTTGGTGGTGTAGTAGAGCTGATAGACCTCGTCGAGCTGCTCGGGCTTCATGCCGGGCCCGGTGTCGCGGCACTCGAGGATGGCGCCGTCGCCCTCGCGGGACAGCGCGAGCTCCAGGCGCCCGCCCGCGGGCATCGCCTCCAGCGCGTTGATCGCGACGTTGAGGAACGCCTGCCGCAGCCGGTCGCGCATGGCGGTCGCCTCGACGGGCTGCTCGGGTACGCGCAGCTCGATCGCGACGCGCTGCCGCCGCGCCTGCGGCGTGAGCAGGGCCGCGATGTCGCGCACCAGGTCGCGGAAATCGAACGTGCGCGAGGCCGAGCCGATGGGCTCGTTTTCCCCGAGCATCGTCTGCAGCGTGCGGTCGAGCCGCCGCATCTCCTCGCGCAGCACGCCGAGGTAGCGCTGGCGCTTCGCCTCGCGCGCGGGCTCGGCCGGCCCGGAGAGCGGATCGCTCAGCAGCTCGAGCGTGAGCTGCATCGCGTTGAGCGGCGCCTTGAGATCGTGCGCCATCACGCGGTACAGGTGCGGGACCGAGCGCATCTGACTGGCGAGCAGCAGGTCGGTCTCGAGCACGTCGACCGCTCGGCGGTCCTTGACGAGCACCAGGTAGCCGGTGCAGGCCTCTTCCTCGAGCGGGTAGACCTCGAGCCGCAGCGAGCCGCCTCGGGTGTCGGCGACGAGCCGCGCGGGCGTCGAGGCGTGCAGGCGCTCCGCGAGGAGCCCGAGCTCGTCGCGCACCTCCGGCCAGCGCGCCTTCAGCGCTCGAGCGTCGCCTCCGCCCAGCAGCTCGAGCGCGAGCGGGTTCGCGAATTGCAGGCCCGCGTCCTGGTCGAGGACCAGGATTCCCATGTTCATCAGGCGCGACAGCGCGCCGAATCCGCAGAACTCGCTGCCTTCGTCGCTCAGCGGCACCACCTCAAGGCCACAGCGAGACGAGATACCAGGGGGAGAGCACGCTCACCCGGTCGGGGACTTCGCCGAACCAGCGCAGCGTCGGGGCGAGCAGGTAGTGGAAGTTGACGATATAGACGGTCAGCCCGGACCCGACGCCGGTCCACCAGGCGCTCGCGCCGTCGTACCGGCGCGCGAGCAGCGCGACCAGCGCGCCGTACGCCGCCGCGATCGCGATGGTGACGACCGCGGCGAGCGCGAGGAGCGTCCCGCCGGCCGCCGCGTCGCCGACGACGGCCGACGCGGCCAGACGGCGCAGCGCGAAGCGCTGCCCGGCATCGACGAAGGCGTCGGTGAGCATCGCCTCGACCGCGATGAACGCGGCCCCGGCGGCGACGCCCGCGAGCACCGCCGCGGCGCGGCTCGGCGCGGCGAAGGCGCGCGCGGGCCCGGCGACCGCCTCAGCCGCTGGTTTGCGCGTGGGCACGGGCCGGCTCGCAGTTGCGGTTCACGAAGTCCCAGTTGACGACGTTCCAGAACGCCTCGACGTAGTCCTTGCGCGCGTTGCGGTAGTCGATGTAATAGGCGTGCTCCCACACGTCGCACGCGAGCAGCGGCGTCTTGCCCGAGCGCAGCGGATTGTCGGCGTCGGCGCAGTTGACGATCTCGAGCGAGCCGTCGGCGCTGCGCGCGAGCCACGTCCATCCGGAGCCGAACAGGCTCACCGCGGCCTCGGAGAACTTGTCGCGGAACTGCTCGAAGCCGCCGAAGGAGCGCTCGATGATCTTCGCGACCGCGCCGCTCGGCGACCCGCCGCCGTCGGGCGACAGGCACTGCCAGTAGAAGCCGTGGTTCCACGCCTGCGCGCCGTTGTTGAAGATGCCTCCGCTCGCCTTGCGCACGATCTCCTCGAGCGACGCGGTCTCGAACGGGCTGCCCGTGACGAGCTGGTTCAGCTTGTCGACGTAGGTCCGATGGTGCTTGTCGTGGTGGTATTCCAGTGTCTCGCTCGAGAGGTGCGGCTCGAGCGCGTGTACGGGATACGGAAGCGGCGGAAGCTCGTGTTTCATGGCTGTGCCTTGGTGACGGGTTGAAGAAAGGGTCGCAGCCTGCGGCGGCGCGCGACCGGATCGAAGTCGGTCCATCGGTCGTCGGACCATGTGCCCCGCGCCTGCCCGACGAGCCGGGCGCCGCAGTCGCGCAGGATGTCGGCGATCGGCGCCGCCGCGGGCGCGCGGGTCGCGTTGACGGCGACGACCGCGCCGGCCGGGCCGCCGACGACGGCCCCGGCCGAGAGCAGGCGTTCGCGCGCACGGCCGGCACGCTCGTCGGTGTCGAAAATGCCTGCGATGATCGTTGCCATCCCGGACGGCCCCTTATGGACCAATGTGACCGCGCCGGGGCGGCATGGTTTCGGCGGATGCGCCGCCGGAAGGGCTTTTGCCGCCCGCCTTAGACCCAGATCCGGACCGGCCGGTGCAGCAGCGCGGGCTGTCCTTCCGCGGGAGAGGCCGGGATGGGCATGATGCCGACCGGGTCGGCCGGCGCCATCGGCACGCTCGTTTTCGGCGCCGCGCGCCCGGGGCCGACCGGGCTGTCCGGTGTCTTGCCGCACGCGGCGAGCGCGAGGGCGAGCGCCCCGGCGAGCAGGGCCGCATGAGCGATCGGCTGGGGCAAGTCGGCTTTCTCCGGTGTGGTGTCGGCTCGCGCGCGTCGGAAGACGGCGAGCACGCTTCGTGCCGGAGCCGCTCGCGAAGCGATTTCAGCCGCTTAGGAAATTTCGCGCGTCAGTCCCACGCAAGGATTACAAATAGTCGATGTAAGCTTTACAGAAAAGTTCCCGCGCTGCGGCACGACCCAGGCCGGGCGGGTCCGCGGCCGTTTCGAGCGGCCGACGAGGAGCTGCGGCGTTGCGGCGCACGGCGCGCCCGCGCGCAACAATGGGCCGCCGCGCGCGAGCGGCGGCGATCGGCACGCGCGTTGCTTTTGGGCGCGACGTATGATCGCCGCTCTCGCCTCTTTCCTGCGCATGCTGCTCGCGCGCCGCAGAGCGGCCCCGAGGGGCGACGCGTCGCCCGAGGACGAGCGGCGCGCGGCGCGCCGCGATCTCGCCGGGCTGCGCATCCTCGCCGTGGACGACGACGCGAGCACGCGCGAGATGCTCCAGCAGGTGTTCGAGAACGCCGGCGCCGAAGTCGCGCTCGCGGGCTCGGCGCGCGAGGCGCTCGGCCAGCTGGCTCGGTTCAGCCCGCACGCCCTCGTTTCCGACATCGGCATGCCGCACGAGGACGGATACGATCTGCTGCGCCAGGTGCGCGCGCTGCCGCCCGAGGCGGGCGGCGACACGCCCGCCGTCGCCCTCACGGGGTACACGCGCGACAAGGACCGCGCGGCGACGCGCGAGGCGGGATACCAGGCCTTCGCCGGGAAGCCGGTCGACCTCGACGAGCTGTTCTCGGCGATCCGGCGCGTCGCGTCGCAGCGCGCGGAAAGAAAAACGGCGCCGGATCGCTCCGGCGCCGCCGCATCGCGCTAGCGCGCGATCAGGACTTTGATCGCGCTAGCGCGCGATCAGGACTTTTCCTTCGAGACCGAGCGGTTCGCCTCGCGCTTGTCTTCGCGGGCTTCGGCGCGGGCCTTGTCGGACTTGCGGTCCGCCTTGGCGTCGGCCTTGGCCTTCTTCTCGGTCGCCTTCGCTTCCTTCATGCAGGCGTCCTTCTCGTTGCCCTTCATCGTGTCGCAGTGGGCCTTCGCCGACTTGTAGTCGGCGTCGGCCTTGGCCACGCGCTGCTTGTACTCGGATTTCGCCTGGCTCTTGTCGGCCTTGCTCATGTCGTCCGCGGACGCGGCGCCGCTGAAGGCGACGGCGAGCACGGCGGAAGCGAGCATCGCTGCGGTTCGGTTGATGTTCATCGGTAGTCTCTCCGTTTCAAGTGAGCTTCAGGAGCGCGGCTCGGAGCGGCGCGTGTCGCTCGGTTTCTCGTCGAAGCGGGATTCCCAGTCCTTCAGCTGCTGCTCGGCCTCGTCCTTGCCGACGCCGTAGGATTCCTGGATCTTGCCCGCCAGTTGGTCGCGTTTCCCGGCGATCGAATCGAGATCGCTGTCGGTGAGCTTGCCCCACTTCTCCTTGACCTTGCCTTTGATCTGCTTCCAGTTGCCTTCGATGCGATCCCAGTTCATTGCTGTGCTCCTTCAAAAGAACCATGTCGGGCGCAGGCCCGCCGGTTGTCCCTTCCGACCGCAACTCGCGTGCCATGCGTGCGCGCGCGAATAATCAGCGTGTTAGCGGCGCGCATCGCTTCGAGGCGGCGCCACAATGTAGAAAGTGCAGGACGTCCGGACGCCGCCTCGCCCGGAAGGACTAGAGCCAGTACTCCCACATGCGCGCGGTCCATTGCTTGAGCCGCAGCGCGAGGGAGCGCTTCCTCCATTCCTCGAGGCGGATCCGCTTCGATTTCTCGAGATCCTTGCGGAAAGCCTGCTCCATCCTGGCGGCGAAGTCCGGGCCCAGGATCTCGGCGTTGATCTCGTCGTTGTGCACGAAGCTGCGCGGATCCCAGTTGGTCGAGCCGATCGACGACCACGCGCCGTCGACCACCGCCGTCTTCGAGTGCAGCAGCGCGCCCTCGCGCTCGTAGATCTTGACGCCCGCCTCGAGCAGCTCGGTGTAGTGCGAGCGCCCCGCTTCGAACACCGCCCAGAAGTCCGTCTGTCCGGGCAGGATGAGCGTGACGTCGACGCCGCGGCGCGCCGCGGCGCCCAGAATCGCGACCGTCTGCTCGTCGGGGATGAAATAGGCGACCGTGACGTGGACGGTCTTCTGGGCGTACTTCACGGCGTAGAGCAGCGTCTGGTAGACGACCGCGTCCTGCTCGTCGGCCGACGCGCCGAGCGCGCGCACGAGCTCGTCGCCGGCGGGCTTGACCTCGGGGAAGTAGCGGCGCTGCGGCAGCGGCTCGGCGTCCTGCTTCTTCCAGTGCTCGAGGAAGAGCTTCTGGAACTCGGCGGCCACCGGGCCCTCGATGCGGACGTGCAGGTCGCGCCAGCCGGTCTTCTTCTCGTCCTCGCTCGACTTCCTGAAGCTCGCGGCGCTCGAGCTCGAATAGACGTCGTCGATGTTGATGCCGCCGACGAAGGCGATGCGGCCGTCCACGACGAGGAGCTTGCGGTGGTCGCGGTGATTGACGTTGCCCGTGGCGGCCGACGGCAGCACCGGGTTGAACTCCAGCACGCGCACGCCCTTCTCGCGCATCGCGTCGAAGAACGACCGCGGCGTCTTGATCGAGCCGACGCTGTCGTAGATCAGGTTGACCTGCACGCCCTGCGCCTGCTTCGCGAGCAGCAGCTGCTGGAATTCCTTCCCGACGTCGTCGTCCCTGAAGATGTAGACCTCGAGATTGACATGATCGCGCGCGGCGCGGATCGCGGCGAACATCGCCTTGTACGTGGCCGGCCCGTCCTCGAGCAGCGTCGCCTTGTTTCCCGCGACCAGCGGCGACCCGGTGACCGCCTCCTCGATCGCGATGTGCCGCCGCAGGAGGTCGGATTCCTTGCCGGCCCGGTCGAGCTTCTCGAGGACCGCGGCGCTCTGCGCCGCGGTGAGCCGCGTGCCCTGCGCGCTCTCGATATGGACCGGCCGCCCGGGCTGGGCGCCGACCGCCGGGCCGTACGCGGGCGGCGAAGCGCACGCCGCGAGCGCCACGAGGAGCGCGGCGCCCCAGGCTTTCACCGTGCGGGCGCAGCGCGCGGCTTCGCTCATCGGCCGCCGGGGCGCCGCGGGCCGGAAGAGCGCGCGCCGGCCGGCGCGCGGAACTCGCGCGTCTGCGTCACGACGCCGCGGCCGTCGAGCAGGCGAAGCTCGCTCGGCGCGGCGCTCCTCGCGATCTGCAGCGCGTGGCGCATCGCGCCGAGCCGGGTCGGGAAATACGAGAGCGACTCCTTGCCCGGGGCGCGCTCGTCCACCGACCAGTTGCCGCCCTCGGCGGCGGGAAAGACGAGCACGAGCGCGCGCGCGCCGCTCGCGCGGCCGGGGGGCCCGGGCTGCCGGTATCGCGCCGCCGTGACGCGGCGTCCGGCGCCGCGTCGCAGCCGGCTCTCGCGCCCGGCCGGCGCGTCGCGATCGACCGCTGCGCGGCGGCTCATGCGGCTAGAACACGAGCTTCCCGAGCATCACGCCGAACACGAGGATGATCAGGAAGCCGATCAGCGCCAGCACGAACAGCACCTTGGCGATGCCGGCCGCGCCGGCGGAGACGTTGGTGAACCCGAGAACGCCGGTGACCACCGAGACCAGGAAGAAGATGAGAGCCCATTTCAGCATGCTTGCCGCCTTTCTCTCGTATGCAGCCGCCTCAGGCCGGCGTCCGCTTCGGCGCGGGCGGCCGCCCGCCCGGCGCGCGCCGGATGACGCTGATGTGCCCGTCGCCCTCCATGTAGGCGCGGGCGATGTCGCGGACGTCTTCCGCGCCTTGCTCGCGCAGCTGCTCGATCAGCTCCTCCTCGGTGATCTTCTCCCGGCTGAGCGTCGAGCGCACGATCCGGCCGTCGATCACGAGCGGCTCGGGCCGCGGCGCGTTCAAGCGTAGCGCGGGAAAGCGGTAATCCAGCCAGTCGATCGCGTAGTCCAAAAGGAGAATGGTGCCGACGAGCACCAGGCCTTCGGTGATCGATCGGTACTCGCCCGCGAGCCCGTTCTGCGCCGCGTCGGCGATGATCACGACGACGAGCAGGTCGGACGTCCCGAGCAGCCCGATGTGCCGGCGCGGGAGCAGCCGGAACATGCAGAACAGCGCGAGGTACATGATCGCGCCGCGCAGCGCGATCTCGGCGAGCGAGCCGCCCGGGACGAACAGGCTCTTCCAGTCGATCGTCCAGGGCCCCATCTCGCCGTTGCCGGGGCTCAGGCCGCCGCGTGCTCGCCCGTCTCGGCGCCCATCTCGGCCTGCAGCTTCTCCTTCATCTGCGTCATTCTCCGGCCGAGCTCCTCGAGGTCGAGCTTCGCCTTCTTCACCTGGGGAAAGAGCTCGTGCTCCTCTTCCCTGATGTGGTGGTTCACGTACTCGCCGAGCACGGTGAAGCGCGCGTCGTACATGTCGTCGCCTGGCTCCATGCCCTCGAGCTCGTCGATCAGCTGCTTCGCCGAGGCGTGCTCGACCTCGGCCTCGTCGACGAGGTCCTCGTCGTCGATCGCGTCGCGCGCCGCGGGGTAGAAGATCTCCTCCTCGAGCCGCGTGTGGATCTTCAGCTCCATGCAGCCCTTGCGCACCATCTCGCCCTTCTCGGCGTCTTCCATCTCTTCCTTGGATTTCTCGAAATCCTTGAAGATCTTCTGGACCTTCCTGTGGTCCTGCATCAGGAGCTCGATCGCGTCCGTCTCGGACGACTTCTCGTGCGACTTGTGGCTGCGGCTCTTGGTCATGGCGGTACTCCTCGCGGCGGGTGAAAAATCAGGCAGGCGATGCGTTACTTGGTTCCCGAGGGTTGGTTCCCGAGGGCGACTCGGCGTGCACCACCTCGGGCTTGTCGACGGGCGGCTTGCTCATCCCAGCGATAGCAACAAGCACGCCAAAGCGCCGCGGTCGCGCTGCGTCGGGGCGCGGCGACGCGCGGGCCGCTTCGCAGAAATTCTTACAACCCCACGGAACAATTTACCGGCCCGGCCGGCCTATGCCGGCGCCCGGCGCGTCGCGCAATCGCCGACCTGCGTGGCATGGAAACTGCATTTGCTTACCATCGGAACATCGACGATGCCAAGGATCGCGCCTCTCGCCGCACTCGCGCTGGCCGCGGGCTGCGCCGCGGCGCCCGGTCCCGCGCAGGTTTCCGGCGGCCCGGCGCCTTATTGGACGGCCCCTTCCCCGCGGCATTCCGAGAACGGCCAGATCACGGGCAGCAAGGCCGTCACCGGCCGCCGTCCCTCGATCGCAACGACGCCGCCCGGATCCGCCTACGCCGGGATGTCGGTCGCGCCGCCCTCCCCATGACGACCGGCGGATTCACGCTCGGGCGCGTCGCGGGCATCGAGGTCTACGTCCACGCGAGCCTGCTCATCGTGCTCGCGCTGGTGAGCTTCAGCCTGGCCACCGGGCTGCTGCCCGCGTGGCATCCCGACTGGAGCGCGGCGATGCGGTGGACCTTCGCGCTCGTCGCGTCGGTGCTCCTGGTCGCGTCGGTCGCCGTCCACGAGCTCGCGCACGCCTGGGTCGGTCGCGCGGGCGGCATCCCGGTATGGCGCGTCACGCTGTTCGTGTTCGGCGGGATGGCGCACCTCGAGGCCGAGCCGCGGTCCTGGCGCGTCGAGCTGTGGACGGCGCTCGCCGGCCCGGCGGCGAGCCTCGCGCTCGGCGCGTCGTTCGTCGGGCTCGGCGTCGCGCTGGGCGCGCACGAGACCGTCGACGCGCAGCCGGGGCACCTGCTCGCCGCGATCGGGCCGACCGCGACGCTGCTGCTCTGGCTCGGCCAGATCAACGTCGTGCTCGCGGCGTTCAACATGCTGCCGGGATTCCCGCTCGACGGCGGGCGCGTGCTGCGCGCGCTGATCTGGCGCTCGAGCGGCAACATGCTTGCCGCCACGCGCTTCGCCGCGCGCAGCGGCCAGGCGCTCTCGTGGCTGCTGATCGGCGTCGGCCTCGCGATGGTGTTCGGCCTGCGCCTGCCGCTGCTCGGCGGCGGACCCGCCGCCGGCACCTGGCTCGCGCTCATGGGGTGGTTCCTCAACGCCGCCGCGCTCGCGGGCTACCGCGACGTGACGTTGCGCGCCGAGGTGCGTCCGCTCGCGAAGGCGTCGTGACGCCGAGCGATCCCGCCGCCGCCAATCAGCCGACCCGCGTCCCGGGCTCTTCGTATACGGTGTCGGCCGCCGGGTCCTTCTGCGCCTGGTACTCGCGCAGCCGGTTGTACAGCGTCTTCAGGCTGATGCCGAGCATCTCGGCCGCCTTCTCCTTGGTGCCGCCGCACTGCTCGAGCGTGGCGAGGATCAGCCGGCGCTCGACGTCGGCGACCTTGGTGCCGACGCGCACCTGGAAGTACGGGCCGGTCACCTGCTTCGCGTGACCGAGCTCGGGCGGCAGGCAAAGCGCGTCGATCAGGTCGTCGGCCATGATGAGATCGG
>DASRFB010000038.1:0-12589 GCA_035651815.1 Burkholderiales bacterium
GGCGTCGCGATCTTCATGCAGCTGGTGAAGCGCTCCGACGTGGTCGTCGAGAACTACCGTCCCGACGTGAAGGAGCGCCTCGGCATCGGCTACGAGTCGCTCGCGAAGGCGAACCCGCGCGTCGTGCTCGCGAGCATCTCGGGCTTCGGCCAGGACGGCCCGTACCGCGACCGCCCCGGGTTCGACCAGATCGCGCAGGGGATGGGCGGCTTCATGTCGATCACGGGCCTCCCCGGGCAGGGGCCGGTGCGCGCCGGCACCGCGATCGCGGACATCTCCGCGGGCCTGTTCGCCGCGCTCGGCGTCCTCACCGCGCTGCTCGAGCGCGAGGCCTCCGGAAAGGGCCAGTGGGTGCAGTCGTCGCTGCTCATGTCGCAGATCGCGCTGCTCGACTTCCAGGCGGCGCGCTACCTGATGAAGGGCGACGTGCCGGGGCAGGCGGGGAACGACCACCCGACCAGCATGCCGACCTCGGCGTACAAGACGAAGGACGGCTACATCAACATCGCGGCGACCGGCGAAACCATGTGGCGGCGCGTGTGCGAGGGCCTGGAGCGCAAGGACCTGCTCGAGCGCGACGACTTCAAGGGCGAGGCGAACCGCTCGAGGAACCGCGCGGCGCTGAACGCCGAGATCAACAAGGCGACCGCGACGCGCACGAGCGCCGAGTGGATCGAGATCCTCAGCCGGGGCAACGTGCCCTGCGGCCCCATCTATACGATCGACAAGATGTTCGCCGACCCGCAGGTGCAGCACATCCAGGCGGCGGCGAAGGTGACGAGCAGGAAGCTCGGCGAGTTCCGCATCGTCAACCAGGCGGTGCGGCTGTCGCGCACGCCGGCGTCGATCGCGAGCGCGCCGCCCGAGATCGGCGAGCACACCGACGAGATCCTCGCCGAGCTCGGATACGAGCAGGACCGGATCGGCGAATTGCGTCGCAGGAACATCGTCTGATGAGCCCAGGGGAGGGGTGGACATGGCGGAGCTGATCACGCGGCGCGAAGGCCGCGTCGGATGGATCGTGTTCTCGAACCTGACCAAGCGCAACGCGCTCTCCTACGACATCTGGCGCGGCATCCCCGACGCCGTGCGCGCCCTCGCGCTCGACACGGGGGTGCGGGTGATCGCGCTGCGCGGGGACGGGGCGGACTTCTCGGCGGGCGCCGACGTCGCCGAGTTCGAGCATGCGCGCGACTCGATCAGCGCGATCTCGAGCTACAACGTCGTGGTCGACGAGGCGAACGAGGCGCTGGTCAGCGTCCCCAAGCCGACGCTCGCGATGATCCGCGGCCTTTGCTACGGCGGCGGGCTCGCGATGGCCCTTCACTGCGACATGCGCCTCTGCGCGGACAACGCGCAGTTCGCGCTGCAGGCGGCGAAGCTCGGCTTCGGCATTTCGTACGCGAGCACCATGCGCTTCGCGCACGTCGTGGGCCCCGCGCACAGCGCCGAGGTCATGTTCTCGGGGAAGGTCTTCGGCGCCGAGGAGGCCTATCACATGCACCTCGTCAACCGCGTCGCGCCCGCCGACCAGCTCGACGCCGTGTTCGGCGAGTGGTGCGAGATGTTCGCGAACGCGGCGCCGCTGGCGATCGCCTCGATCAAGCGCTCGCTCGTCGAAGGCTACAAGGACCCGGACCGGCGCGACCTGCGCTCGGTCGCGGCGATGATCGAGGCCTGCTACACGAGCGACGACTACCGCGAGGGCCGCGCCGCGTTCCGGGCCGGGCGCAAGCCCGAGTTCAAGGGGCGCTGAGGCCCCGGTCCGGCTTCGCGGGGCGCAGCCCGGAGACCGCGGCGGAGATCAGCGGCCAGAAGAGCAGCACGATCGCGAGCGTGGTGATCGAGCCCACGAGTCCGTTCGACCAGAACACGCGCAGGTCGCCTCCGGCGCCGATCATCGACAGGCGGAACGCGTCCTCGGCGCGGTTGCCGAGGACGAGCGCGAGCGTGAACGGCGCGAGCGGGATGCCGATCTTCTTGAACACGTAGCCGACCACGCCGAAGACGAGCATCAGCCAGATGTCGAACATGGCGTTCTGGATCGCGAAGGCGCCGATCGCGCACGACACCACGATCATCGGAGCGATCGCCGCGAACGGCACGCGCAGCACCGCGGCGAAGAACGGCACCGTCGTCAGCACGATGACCAGCCCCACGACGTTGCCGAGGTACATCGAAGCGATCAGTCCCCAGACGAAATTCTTGTGCTCGACGAAGAGCAGCGGCCCCGGGTTCAGACCCCACACCATCAGGCCGCCGAGCAGAATCGCGGCGGTGCCCGAACCGGGAATACCGAGCGCGAGCATCGGCAGCAGCGCCGACGTGCCCGAGGCGTGCGCCGCGGTCTCGGGCGCGAACACGCCTTCGATGCGGCCCTTGCCGAAGGACTCCTTGTCCTTCGCGAAGCGCTTGGCGAGGTTGTAGCCCATGAACGACGCGGCGATCGCGCCGCCCGGGGTGATGCCCAGCCAGCACCCGATCACCGAGGAGCGCACCAGCGTCACCCAATAGCGCGGCATCTCCTTCCACACGCGCAGCACCGTGCGCAGGCTGATCGCGGCCGCGTGGCCGCGCAGCGCGAGGCGCTCCTCCATCGTCAGCATGATCTCGCTGATGCCGAACAGGCCGATGACGGCGACCAGGAAGTTCACCCCGCGCAGCAGCTCGGCCGAGCCGAACGTCATGCGCAGCTGGCCGGACACCGTGTCCATGCCGACGCCCGCGAGCAGCAGGCCGACGCTCATCGAGATCAGGGTCTTGTGCTTCTCCTCGCGCCCCAGCCCGACGAAGGAGCAGAACGTGAGCAGGTAGACCGCGAAGAACTCGGGCGGCCCGAAGCGCAGGGCGAACGAGGCGATGCCGGGCGCGAGGAACGTGATCAGCAGCACCGCCACCAGCGAGCCGATGAAGGACGAGGTGAACGCGGCGGTGAGCGCCTCGGCCGCCTTGCCCTGCTGCGCCATCGGGTAGCCGTCGAAGGTCGTCGCCACCGACCAGGCCTCGCCCGGGATGTTGAACAGGATCGAGGTGATCGCGCCGCCGAAGAGCGCGCCCCAGTAGATGCACGAAAGCATCACGATCGCCGAGGTGGGATCCATCGTGAACGTGAGCGGCAGCAGGATGGCGACGCCGTTCGGGCCGCCCAGGCCCGGCAGCACGCCGACGAAGATGCCGAGCACCAGGCCGACCATCATCAGCGCGAGCGTCTTCCACGTCAGCAGGACGCCGAAGCCGTAGAGGAGGAGACCGAAGGCTTCGCTCATTTTCGTCCCCAGGCGTCCCCTAGCGGCCGAGCCAGGCCTCGAACGGACCCTTGGGCATGATGACGTCGAACGCCACGTCGAAGGTGACGAACATGACGGCCGCGAACGCGAGGGCGGTGACGAGGCACTTCCACCAGGCGATGCGCCCGATGAAGCGCATGAATCCGCCGATGAGGAGGAAGCTCGCGACGTACAGGCCGAGCCACTGCGTGAGCACGCAGAACGCTACCGTCGGCACGAACACCTGCATGACGCGCCTCAGCTGCGAGCGCGAGACGAACGGCTCGTCCGGCTGCCTGCGCGCGCGCAGCTCCTTTGCGAGGCCCCACAAACACGCGCCCGCGAGGATCGTCGACAGGTAGAAGGGGAAGTAGCCCGGCTTCGGTCCCGCCGCGTCCCAGCCGATGCCGGTGCGCCAGTTGTCCCAGCCGAGCAGCGCGGCGAGCGCGAGCAGGAGCAGCGAGACGGCGACGTCGACCGAGCGCCTGCCGGCGACGGGCGGAGAATCCTCCGCCGGGGCCGCCGGGTCTTCGACGACGATTTCCTTCTCGGGGTTGGCCACGCTACCCGCAACGCTACTGAGCGACGAAGCCCGCCTCGGTCATCAGGTTCTTATTCAGGGCGTCGTCCTCCTCGAGGAACTTGACCATGTCCTTGCCGGTGAGGAAGATCGGCTTCAGGGCCTGCTTCTCCATGTACTCCTTGTACTCCGCGGTCTGCGTGAGCTTCTTGAAGAGATCCACGTAGAACGCGGTCTGCTCGGCCGTGACCTTCCCGGGCAGGAACATGGCGCGCAGCATCAGGTACTGCACGTCGAGGCCTTCCTCCTTGCAGGTCGGCACGTCGTTCCACGACTGCTTGTCGGTCACCTTGCTCTTGTAGTGAATGCGCTCCTTGTCGAACACGCACAGCGCGCGCACCTGACCGGCGCGCCAGACCTCGAGGTTCTCCGACGGGTTGTTCACGTTCGACTGCGTGTGATTGCCGACGAGCTGCGTCGCGGCCTCGCCGCCCGACTTGTAAGGCAGATAGGCGAACTTGGCGCCGGTCCTCTTCTCGATGAACACGGTGAGCACGTGGTCCTCGCGCTTCGAGCCCGTGCCGCCCATCTTGAACGGCGGGTTCGCCGACTTGGCCGCGGCGATGAACTCCTTGACGTTCTTGTACGGCAGCGTGCTGTTGTCCCAGAGGATGAACTGGTCGAGCGCGATCACCGACACCGGCGTGAGCTCCCGCCAGTTGAACGGGATCTTCGCCGACAGCGGCAGCATATAGATGAGCGAGTAGGCGATGAGGATCCTGTTCGCGTCGCCGGGGCTGGACTTCATGTAGATCAGCGCCTCGGCGCCCGAGGCTCCGCCCTTCAGCGACACGACCATCGGCTGCTTCATGAGGTTGTTCTTCTGCACCGCGGCCTGCATCATGCGCGCCATCTGATCGGAGGCGCCGCCCGCGCCCGCGGCGACCACGATCTCGACCGGCTTGGTCGGCTCCCAGGCGGCGATGGCGCTGCCCGCGAGCAGCATCGACACCGCCGCGGTTCCCAGTTTCGCGAATTTCATGACTCCTCCTCGGAAAGTGCCCCGCGATCTCGGTGGTCGCGGATGCGTGAAGACTCTGGCCTCAGGCGGCCTTGCGCGCGGCGGACGCGCCTTTCGCGCACTCCGCCAGATGATCGAGCGCCGCGAGCACGCCGCCCTTCTTGTGCGGCACCGCCGCCAGCTCCAGGCCCATCTCGACGCCGGCGAGCGTGCCGGCCAGCGTGAGATCGTTGAAGTCGCCGAGGTGGCCGATGCGGAACACCTTGCCGGCGAGCCGTCCGAGCCCCGTGCCGAGCGACATGTCGTAGGCGTCGAGGATGATCTTGCGCAGCCGGTCGGCGTCGTGGCCCGCGGGCATCATCACCGCGGTGAGCGAGCTCGAGTACTCCTCGGGGACGGCGCACAGGATCTCGAGGCCCCAGGCGCGCACGGCGCGCCGCGTCGCCTCGGCGTGGCGGTTGTGGCGCGCGAACACGTTTTGCAATCCTTCGTCGCCCAGCATGCGCAGCGCCTCGCGCAGCCCGTAGAGCAGGTTGGTCGCGGGCGTGTACGGGAAGTAGCCGCTCTTGTTGTTCGCGAGCATCTCGTCCCAGCTCCAGTACGAGCGCGGCAGCTTCGCCGATTGCGACGCCTTGCGCGCCTTCTCGCTCACGCAGTTGAACGAGAGGCCGGGCGGCAGCATCAGTCCCTTCTGCGAGCCGGCGACGGTGACGTCGACGCCCCATTCGTCGTGGCGGTAATCGATCGACGCGAGCGAGGAGATCGTGTCGACCATCAAGAGCGCCGGGTGCGAGGCGGCGTCGATCGCGCGCCGCACCGCGGCGATGCGGCTCGTCACGCCCGTGGAGGTTTCGTTGTGCACGACGCAGACCGCCTTGATCGCGTGCGCGCGGTCCTCCTTGAGCCTGGCCTCGACGGCGGACGGGTCGGCCCCGCGGCGCCAGTCGGTCGGGATCAGCTCGACCGCGAGCCCGAGCTTGCCCGCCATCTTCTGCCACAGCGAGGCGAAGTGGCCGGTCTCGCACATCAGCACGCGGTCCCCCGGCGACAGGGTGTTGACGAGCGCGGCTTCCCAGGCGCCGGTGCCCGACGCGGGGTAGATCACGACCGGCTGCTTCGTCTGGAACACTCCCTTCAGCCCGTCCAGGATCTCGAGGCCCATGCGGCCGAACTCGGGTCCGCGGTGATCCATGGTCGCGTTGTCGATCGCGCGCAGCACGCGGTCCGGGACGTTGGTCGGCCCGGGGATCTGCAGGAAATGTCGTCCGCTACGGTGCGCCATGGCGGGGGCTCGGAAACGGGAGAAGAGGCGGCTAACTTAATCGAAAAGCGCCCCTGCCACAAGGCTTCCCCTCGACGCAACTGGTATCATGCCGAATCAACCCGCAGGCTTTCCGCGGCGACTCACCGTTCACATCCGGATCCGCCATGCCCCTCGCCATCGATATCGTCTCCGACGTCGTCTGCCCGTGGTGCTACGTCGGCAAGCGGCGGCTCGAGCGCGCGCTCGAGCTGTACCGCGCGCGGCGCCCCGACGCGCCCGCGCCCGAGGTCGTCTACCACCCGTTCCAGCTCAATCCGGACGTCCCGCGCGAAGGCGTCCCGCGCGCCGAGTACATCGAGAAGAAATTCGGCCCGCGCGGCTACGGCGCGCACGAGCGCCTCGTGCACGCGGGGAGGCCGCTCGGCATCGACTTCGCGTTCGACCGCATCGAGCGCCAGCCGAACACGCTCGCCGCACACGCGCTGATCGAATGGGCGCGCCGGCGCGGCGTGCAGCCCGCGATGAAGGAGGCGCTGATGAAGGCGTTCTTCGTCGACGGCCGCGACCTCGCCGATGCGCGGACGCTGGTCGCCGTCGCCGCCGAGGCCGGCCTCGAGCGCGGGGAGGCCGAGACCGCGATCGCCGACGAGGAGCTGCTCAAGCACGTTGCCGAGGAAGAGGAGCACGCGAAGGCCATGGGCATCCACGGCGTGCCGTTCTTCATCCTCAACCGGCGCCTCGCGGTCGAGGGCGCGCAGCCGTCCGACGTGCTGCTCGAGGCGATGCTCGAGGCCGAGAAGCAGCCCGCCGAAGCGAAATAGCACGCCCGTGGACCGCGCGCCCGGCCCGGTCTTCACCGTCTCGTTCCACCCGAGGATCGGGGACTCGGCGCTCGCGGCGCGCCTGCGCCGCGAAATCGAGGGCGACGTCCTCTTCGACGCCGCGAGCCGCGGGCGCTACTCGACCGACGCCTCGATCTACCAGATCGAGCCGGTCGGCGTCGTCGTGCCGAAGACCGAGGCCGACGCGAGGACCGCGATGCAGATCGCGGTCGAGGAGGGCGTGCCCATTCTCGCGCGCGGGGCGGGCAGCTCGCAGTGCGGGCAGACGGTCGGCGCGGCGCTCGTCATCGACGCGAGCAAATACCTGAACCAGGTCGTCGCCATCGACCCCGAGCGCGCGACGGCGGTGGTGCAGCCGGGCCTCGTGCTCGACGCGCTGAACGCGCGGCTGCGCGCGCACGGCCTGTGGTTCCCGGTCGACGTGTCGACCAGCGCGCAGGCCACGCTCGGCGGCATGGCCGGCAACAACTCGTGCGGCTCGCGCTCGATCCGCTACGGCAACATGGTGCACAACGTCGCCGCGATCGAGGCGGTGCTCGCCGACGGCAGCGAGCACCGGTTCGGCCCGGTGCCCGCGGACGCGTCGCGCCTCGCGGGCGACGCGCGCTACGTCGAGCTCGCGCGCAAGGTGCGCGCGATCGCCGAGCGCGAGTACCTCGAGATCGAGTCGCGCTGGCCGAAGGTGCTCCGCCGCGTGCAGGGCTACAACCTCGACCTGGTGCGCCCGGCCTCGGATTGGAACTTCGCGCAGCTCCTGGTCGGCTCCGAAGGGACGCTCGCGTACTCGAAGCGCCTGCATCTCAAGCTCTCGCGCATCCCGGCGCACCGCGCGCTCGGCGTGTGCCACTTCGCGAGCTTCCGCAAGTCGATGGAGGCGCCGCAGCATATCGTCAAGCTCGACCCGAGCGCGGTCGAGCTGGTCGACCGCACGATGATCGGCCTCGCGCGCGCGAACGAGACCTTCCGTCCGATCGTCGAGCAGTTCATCTCGGGCGATCCCGACGCGATCCTGCTGGTCGAGTTCTCGGGCGACGACCGCGACGCGCAGCTGAAGAAGCTCGGGGAGCTGACCGCCCTCATGGGCGACCTCGGCCACCCGGGAAGCGTGATCGAGATCGTCGACGCGCGGCTGCAGCGCGACGTGTGGGAAGTGCGCAAGGCGGGCCTCAACATCATGATGTCGATGAAGGGCGACGGCAAGCCCGTGTCCTTCATCGAGGACTGCGCGGTGCCGCTCGAGAACCTCGCCGACTACACCGAGCGCCTGACCGAGGTCTTCCGCAAGCACGGCACCGAGGGCACGTGGTACGCGCACGCGTCGGTCGGCACGCTGCACGTGCGCCCGGTCCTGAACATGAAGCAGGACGGCGCGAAGAAGATGCGCGCGATCGCCGAGGAGGCGTGCGCGCTGGTGAAGAGCTACAAGGGCGCGGCGTACTCGGGCGAGCACGGCGACGGCCTGGTGCGCTCGGAATGGATCGCGCCGATCCTCGGGCCGCGCCTCGCTCTGGCTCTCGCCGAGGTCAAGGACGCGTTCGACCCGAAGGGCCTGATGAACCCGGGCAAGATCGTGCGTCCGCCCAAGCAGGACGACCGGAGCCTCTTCCGCTACAAGAGCGGCTACGCGACGCCGCCGCTCGCGACCGCGCTCGACTGGTCGGACTGGGAGGTGCAGAGCGAGGTCGAGCGCATCCACGGCCACGGCTTCGCCGCCGCGGTCGAGATGTGCAACAACAACGGCCACTGCCGCAAGTTCGACGCGGGCGCGATGTGTCCGTCGTTCCGCGCGACCGGCGACGAGCAGCACCTCACGCGCGGCCGCGCCAACACGCTGCGGCTCGCGCTCTCGGGACAGCTCCCCGGCGGCCTCGCGTCCGAGGAGGTCAAGGCGGCGCTCGACCTGTGCGTCTCGTGCAAGGGCTGCAAGCGCGAGTGCCCGACCGGCGTCGACATGGCGCGGATGAAGGTGGAGTTCCTGCATCACTATCACGCCGCGCACGGCCGGACGCTGAAGCAAAGGCTGATCGCGTATCTTCCGCGTTACGCGCCGTGGGGCGAGCGGATGCCGTGGCTGTTCAACGTCCGCGATTCGATTCCCGGGCTCGCGGCGCTGACGGAAGGCATGACCGGCCTGTCGTCCAAACGCAAGCTGCCGAAATGGCGCTCGGACACCTTCCTGCGCTCGGCGCCGGCGACCGGCTCCGCGTCGTCGGGCCGGGAGATCGCGCTCTTCGTGGACACGTTCAACAACTATTTCGAGCCCGAGAACGCGCACGCCGCCCACGAGGTCCTGCGCGCGGCGGGCTTGCGCGTGCACGTCGCGCGCCCTCGCGACGGCGGCCGGCCGCTGTGCTGCGGACGCACCTTCCTCGCCGCCGGCATGGTCGAGCAGGCGAAGCGCGAGGCCGAGCGCACGCTCGCCGCGCTCGCGCCGTGGATCGAGCGCGGGATCCCGGTGGTGGGTCTCGAGCCGTCGTGCATCCTCGGGCTGCGCGACGAATACCTCGGCCTCGCGCTCGGCAAGATCGCGGGCGAGCTCGCGCTCGACTCGCACCTGCTCGAGGAATTCCTGGTGCGCGAGAAGAAGGCGGGGCGGCTCGACCTGAAGCTGAAGGGCAACGGCGTCCGGAAGGCGCTGCTGCACGGACATTGCCACCAGAAGGCGTTCGGCGCGATGGGCGCGGTCGAGCAGGTGCTGAAATGGATCCCGGGGATGGAAGTCGAGACCGTGCAGACCTCGTGCTGCGGCATGGCGGGCGGTTTCGGCTACGAAGCCCCGCATTACGAGGTCTCGATGAAGATGGCCGAGATGTCGCTGCTGCCCGCGGTGCGCGCGGCCGCGGCCGACACGGTGGTCGTCGCAGACGGCACGAGCTGCCGCCACCAGATCGCCGACGGCGCGGCGCGGGAAGCCGTGCACGTCGCGCGCGTGCTGCGCGAGGCGCTCGCGTAGCTCCGGCCGGGCTGAAGCGTTACGGGATTACGCGCGGACGTCCGGATCGATCTGCCGCTCGATCCAGGCGATCTGGTCTTTGAGGAGAAGCTTGCGCTTCTTGAGGCGACGCAGCTGCAGCTCGTCGTGGACGGGGTCGTCGCCGAGGCGGTGGATGGCGACGTCCAGATCGCGGTGCTCCACCATCAGCTCTCCCAGCCGCTGCTGCAGCTGGTCTCGGAGCCCGATTTCGGTCGTCCCGATCATGTGACTATATTAGACCTTCTTTCGCCCATGCCAAGCCCAGGCGAAGAGTCCCAGGCCGGCAACGATCATCGGCAGTGAGAGCCATTGACCCATGGAAAGGTTCAGCGCGAGCAGACCCAGGAAATCGTCGGGCTCGCGGAAGTACTCGGCAATAAAGCGAAAAGCGCCGTAGCCCACCAGGAACGCCGCCGACACCGCCCCCGTCGGCCGCGGCTTGGCCGAGTAGAGCCACAGGATCACGAAGAGCGCCACCCCCTCCAGGCCGAACTGGTAGAGCTGCGACGGGTGGCGCGGCAGCGGCCCGGCGCCCGGCGAGTGGAACACCATCCCCCACGGCACGTCGGTCACCCGGCCGTAGAGCTCGCCGTTGATGAAGTTGCCGAGGCGGCCGGCGGCGAGCGCGAGCGGGGCGAGCGGGACGAAGAAGTCGGTCATGTCGAGCACGCGCAGCCGGTGCCTGCGCGCGACGTAGGCGAGCGCGGCGAGCACGCCGAGGAACCCCCCGTGGAACGACATCCCGCCCTGCCACACGGCGAAGATCTCGAGCGGATGCGGGAAGTAGTAGCCCGGCTTGTAGAACAGGACATAGCCGAGGCGCCCGCCGATCACCACGCCGAGCACGCAGAAGAAGAGCAGGTCGTCGAGCGCGGTCACGCTGATCGTCGCCGGGCGCGCCTTGGCGATGCGCACGCGCCCGAGCGTGTACGCGATCCCGAAGCCGACGAGGTACATGAGCCCGTACCAGCGCACGCTCAAGGGGCCGATCGAGAACGCGATCGGATCGAAGTTGGGATGGACGAGCACGGGGCCTCGGTCGGGGATTCGGTACAATCGGCAGAGCGCAGTATAACGAGAGATCAAGCCATGGCGGACAACTGGAGAAGCAAGCTCATCACCCAGGGCCCGGCGCGCTCGCCCAACCGCGCGATGCTGCGCGCGGTCGGCTTCGGCGACGCCGATTTCGACAAGCCGATCGTGGGCGTCGCGAACGGCCACTCGACGCTCAACCCCTGCAACGCCGGCATCCAGCCGATCGTGGACCGCGCGGTCGAGGCGCTCAAAGGCGCCGGCGCGATGCCGCAGATGTTCGGCTTCCCGACCGTGACCGACGGCATCGGCATGGGCACCGAGGCGATGAAGTACTCGCTCGTGTCGCGCGAGGTGATCGCCGACGCGATCGAGACGTCGGTCAACGGCCAGGCGATGGACGGCGTGCTCGCGGTGGGCGGCTGCGACAAGAACATGCCCGGCTGCATGATGGCGATCGCGCGCATGAACGTGCCCGCGATCTACGTCTACGGCGGCACGATCAAGCCGGGCAAGTGGAAGGGGCAGGACCTGACCATCGTCAGCGCCTTCGAGGCGGTGGGCGCGTACTCGGCCGGCAAGATGAGCGAGGAGGACTTCGTCGGCATCGAGAAGAACGCCTGCCCGAGCGTCGGGGCGTGCGGCGGCATGTACACCGCGAACACGATGTCGTCCTCGTTCGAGGCGCTCGGCATGAGCCTGCTCGGCTCGTCGCAGATGGCGGCGCCCGACCCGGAGAAGGCCGACTCGGCCGCGGAGTCTGCGCAGGTGCTGGTGGCCGCCGTGCGCAAGGGCCTGCGGCCGCGCCAGATCATCACGCGCAAATCGATCGAGAACGCGATCAGCCTCGTGATGGCGACCGGGGGCTCGACCAACGCGGTTCTGCACTACCTGGCGATCGCGCGCGCAGCGGGCGTGAAGTGGACCATCGACGACTTCGAGCGCGTGCGCCGCAAGGTGCCGGTGCTGTGCGACCTCAAGCCGTCGGGCAAGTACGTGGCCGTGGACTTTCATCGCGCCGGTGGCGTGCCGCAGGTGCTGAAGGTGTTGCTCACCGCCGGGCTGCTGCATGGCGATTGCATGACCGTCACCGGCAAGACGCTCGGCGAGAATATCGCCAACGCCAAGACGATTGATACCGACGTGATCCGTCCGCTGGATAATCCGTACAGCGAGCGAGGCGGGCTCGCGGTGCTGTTCGGAAATCTCGCGCCCAACGGCTCGGTGCTCAAGACCGGCGCCGTCGCGCCGAGCATGCACAAATTCACCGGCCCCGCGGTGATCTTCGAATCGGAAGAAGCCGCCACGCAAGGCGTGCTCGACGGCAAGGTGAAGGCCGGCGACGTCGTCGTCATCCGCTACGAAGGCCCGCGCGGCGGCCCGGGCATGCAGGAGATGCTCAGCTGCACCTCCGCCATCATGGGCCGCGGCCTCGGCGAGAGCGTCGCGCTGCTGACCGACGGCCGCTTCAGCGGCGCCACCCGCGGCGCCTGCGTCGGCCACGTCAGCCCCGAAGCCGCCGCCGGCGGCCCGATCGCGCTCGTGAACCCCGGCGACACCATCACCATCGACATCCCCGCGCGCACGCTGACGCTCAACGTGTCCGATGCGGACCTCGCCAAACGCAAGACCGCCTGGAAGCGCCATCCCGCGAAGATCGACTACGGCTA
>DASRFB010000039.1:0-32140 GCA_035651815.1 Burkholderiales bacterium
CAAGCTGAGCCACCGGTTTTCGATCGAGACGATGGTGATGGCGGGCGCGTCGCTGAACATGATCGCGTCGGCGATCCAGGCGGCGCTCCTGCTCTCCGGGCACGTGACGCCGCTCGCGATCTTCGTCCCGGGAATGCTGACCACGCTCGGCCAGGGCCTCGCGCTGCCGAACGGGCAGGTGGGCGCGATCCGCGTGATGCCGAGCCTGGCGGGCACCGCCGCGGGCATCGGCGTCTTCTTCCAGATGTTCCTCGGCGCGGTGTTCGCCGAGATGTACACGCTGCTCGCCGACGGCACGCCGGTCCCGATGGTGATCACCTGCCTCACCGCGTCGGTGCTCTCGCTCGCGACGGGAATCGTGCCGTACGCGATGCGCCTGCGTGCGGCGCAGACCGCCTGACAAAAGGCTGACTTACTTCCAGCACCCGCACAGCTGCACGTTCTTGACCGCCGACCCCCGCGCGTTCACGTAGCGGCACGTCAGCGTCGGGTTCACCCCGCCGAACTCGACGCACGAGTCGACCTCGAGGTCATCGCTCGGCCGCGCACAGCGCCGCTCGGTGGCGTTCTCGACCGACGGCGGCTGCTCGGGATTGAGCATGCAGTCGGAGAGGAAGTCCTTGTCGACCCCGCGGCGCATCGACGCCGCGTGCCCGCACACGAACGCCGCGTCGCGGCTGTTGCTGTGGACGGCGAAATCGTGCATCGAGCCGTCGCCCGGTAGGCTTCCCTCGGCGCACGACCAGCGCCCTTTCTGCGCCTCGCACGCCGCGCGGGCGCATTCGTCCATCGCCGGGGCGGCGCCGGAAGCTGACAGAAGAACCATGGCGATCAGGGCGGCTGCCGCTTTGCTCAAAGTCGCTCTCCTAGAAGAAACTCGGGGACCCACACAGGGTCGACACCTTAGCGTCCCGAGGCTTCCGGGCCCATCGGGAGAACCATGCGACCCGCTGTAGGGGCCGCGCTCGACCTGAAGTAGGCGTGGCAGGACACTTGCAGGCGCGCCGGGCCTCCGGACCGCCGCGCCGGACCTTTTCCCTTGACCGCGGGCGCTGCGTGCTCCCGTGCTCTAAAATAGAAATCTCCACGACGAAGCAGCAAAGAAGGACGTCCCCATGCTGAAAGCCATCCTCGCAGTCTGCATCTCCGCCGGCGGCGTCGCCCTGGCCGGCTGCGCCGGATTCCCGGACGGCGGCCGCAACCTGAACGGCTTCCCGGTCGACTACGCCTGCTACAACTTCTGGGCAAACGATCCCTACTACGGCGGCAACGTCGCGATCGCGTACGCCACCAACTGCACCGGCGCCGGCGGCAGCAAGCGATAGGCGCATGACCTCACCGCGCTTCCGTGCCGCGGCGGCGACGGCGTTCGCCGCGGCGCTGCTCGCCGCTTGCGCGACGCCGGGCGGCCTCGAGCCGCGCTCCACGCCCGCCGAGCCGAACGCGCTCCAGGCGGACCGTTCGCTCGCGGGCGCGCCGGTCGCGCCGGCCGTATGGCCGAGCGCCGACTGGTGGACGCGCCTCGGCGATCCCCAGCTCGACGCGCTCGTCGCCGAAGCGCTCGCCGATGCGCCCGGCCTGCGCGTCGCCCGGGCCCGGCTCGACAAGGCGCGCGCGCTCGCGCTCGCCGCGGACGCGCCCCGGTGGCCGCAGATCGGGATCGGCGCCGACGTCAGCCGCCAGCGCTTCTCCCGGAACGGCATCTTCCCGCCGCCGATCGGCGGGAGCTCCTTCACCCAGTACCAGCTCGCCGCCAACCTCGGCTGGGACCTCGATCCCTGGGGCAAGAACCGCGCGCTCTACGAGGCCGCGCTCGGCCAGGCGCGCGCCGCGGAGATCGACGCCTTCGCCGCGCGCCTGCTCGTGTCGGCGGGCGTTGCGCACGCCTATATCCGCCTGCAGAGCACCTTCGAGCAGCTCGATCTCGCGCGGCGCGCGCTCGAGGAACGCCAGACCACCCTGCGGCTGACGCAACAGCGCGTCGCCGCCGGCCTCGACTCGCGCGTCGAGCTGAAGCAGGTGGAGACCTCGGTGCCGGCGGCGCGCGCGCGCGTGCTGCAGCTCGAGGAGCAGCTGGCGCTCGGCCGCAACCAGCTCGCGGCGCTGCTCGGCAAGGGGCCCGACCGCGGCCTGGCGATCGAGCGGCCGGCCGCGAAGCCGCACCAGCTCGCGCTGCCCTCGACGCTGCCGGCCGACCTGGTCGGGCGGCGCCCCGACGTGGTCGCGCAGCGCTGGCGCGTGGAAGCCGCCCGGGGCGACATCGCCGCGGCCAAGGCGCAGTTCTATCCCGACGTCAACCTCTCGGCGCTCGTCGGCCTGCAGAGCATCGATCTCGGCAAGCTCATGGAGCGGGGCAGCTCGATCCCGTCGGCCGGCGCCGCGCTGCGGCTGCCGCTGTTCGACGGCGGGCGCCTGCGCGGCAATCTCGCCGCGAAGGACGCCGACTACGACCTCGCGGTCGAGCAGTACAACCAGACCCTGGTCGACGCGCTGCGCGAGGTCGTCGACCAGCTCGAGTCGCTGCGCTCGATCGCCGCGCAGCGCGGCGAGGCCGAGGCCGCGCTCGCCTCGGCCGAGGAGGCCTACCAGCTCGCGCTCGCGCGCTACCGCGCGGGCCTGGGCGGGCTGCTGCAGGTCCTCATCGCCGAGACGACGGTGCTCGAGCAGCGCTCGCTCGCCGCCGACCTGCGCTCGCGCGAGCTCGACCGCGGCGTCGATCTGGTGCGCGCGCTCGGCGGCGGCTTCGAGGAAGACAAGCCGATGCCGGTCGCGCAAGGACGGCTGCAATGAGCACGCCCACCGAAGCCGCGCCCGGGGAGCGCCGCGCCGGCGAGCGGCGCACGCTCGTCGGCGCCAAGAGGAAGCGCCTCCTCGGGATCGTCGTCGGCGTGTTCCTCGTCGCGGGGCTCGGCTGGGGCGCGTGGTGGCTGCTCTCGGGCCGCTGGCACGAGTCGACCGACGACGCCTACGTCGGCGGCAACCTGGTCCAGGTCAACCCGCAGATCACCGGCACGGTCATCGCGATCCGCGCCGACGACACCGACACCGTGAAGGCCGGCGACCCGCTGGTCGAGCTCGACAAGAGCGACGCGCGCGTCTCGCTCGAGAGCGCCGAGGCGCAGCTCGCGCGCACGGTGCGCGCGGTGCGCAACCTGCTGGCGACCAGCGAAGGCCTGCAGGCGAACGTCGCGCAGCGCAAATCCGACCTCGAGAAGGCCGAGCAGGACCTCGCGCGGCGCAAGCAGGTCGAGGACATCGGCGCGGTCTCGGGCGAGGAGATGCAGCACGCGCGCGACGCGGTCGCCGCCGCGCGCGCGGCGTACGAGGCGGCGCGCCAGCAGTCGCAGGCGCAGCGCGCCCTGGTCGAGCGCACCTCGATCGAGACCCACCCGGACGTGCAGAACGCGGCGGCGCGCGTGCGCGAGGCGTACCTGACGCTCGGGCGCACGACGCTGCCGGCGCCGGTCTCGGGCATCGTCGCGCGCCGCACCGTGCAGGTTGGCCAGCGCGTCAGCCCGGGCGCGCCGCTCATGGCGATCGTGCCGCTCGAGCAGGTCTGGGTCGACGCCAACTTCAAGGAAGGGCAGCTCGCGAACCTGCGCGCGGGCCAGCCGGTGACGCTGATCGCCGACGCCTACGGCAGCTCGGTGAAGTACCACGGGCACGTCGCCGGCTTCGGCGCGGGCACGGGCAGCGCCTTCTCGCTGCTGCCCGCGCAGAACGCGAGCGGCAACTGGATCAAGGTCGTGCAGCGCGTCCCCGTGCGCATCGAGCTCGACGCGGACGAGCTCAAGCAGCATCCGCTGCAGATCGGGCTGTCGATGGAGGTGGAGGTCGACACGCACGATCGCGGCGGCGCCCGGCTCGCGGGCGCGCCGCGCGCGAGCACCGGCTACGAGACGCAGGCCTACGGCTCGCTCGACCGCGAGGCCGACGAGCGCGTCGCCGAGATCATCTCGGCGAACAGCGACGGCGCCGGGCGGACCGTGGCGCGGCGGCCCGCGACCGGGGCGCCGCGGGGCCACCGGCCGGCGTCGGCGCGCGCCGGCTCCGGGGCGACGCTGGACTTCTGACCGCGGACGGCCGTGGCCGACGAAGCCGCGCACCCGCCGCTCCAAGGCGCGGCGCTCATCACCGGGACGCTCGCGGTCTCGCTCGCGACGTTCATGAACGTGCTCGACACGTCGATCGCGAACGTGTCGATTCCCGCGATCGCGGGCGACCTCGGCGTCTCGCCCGACCAGGGCACCTGGGTCATCACCTCGTTCGCGGTGTCGAACGCGATCTCGGTCCCGCTCACGGGCTGGCTCACGCAGCGCTGGGGGCAGGTGCGGATGTTCCTCGCGACGGTGGTGCTGTTCATCTGCGCGTCGCTGCTGTGCGGGCTGGCCCCGTCGATGCCGATGCTGATCGTCTTCCGGGTGATCCAGGGCGCGGTGGCGGGGCCGATGATCCCGCTGTCGCAGACGCTGCTCCTCGCGAGCTACCCGCGCGAGAAGGGCGGCGTCGCGCTCGCCGCGTTCTCGATCACGATCCTCGTCGCCCCGGTCGTGGGGCCGCTGCTCGGGGGCTGGATCACCGACAACATCTCGTGGCCGTGGATCTTCCTGATCAACGTGCCCGTGGGCCTGGTCGCGTTCGCACTGTCGTGGGTCATCTACCGCGACCGCGAGACGCCGCGCAGGCGCACGCCGATCGACAGCGTCGGGCTCGGGCTGCTCGTGGCGTGGGTGGGCTCGCTGCAGCTCATGCTCGACAAGGGCAAGGACCTCGACTGGTTCCAGTCGAGCCAGATCGTCGTGCTCGCGATCGTCGCCGCGCTCGGGTTCTGCCTGTTCCTCGTCTGGGAGCTGACCGAGGCGCACCCGGTGGTCGACCTGCATCTCTTCGCGCGGCGAAACTTCTGGACCGGGACGCTCGCGATCTCGCTCTCGTACGCGACGTTCTTCGGCAGCGTCGTGCTGCTGCCGCTGTGGCTGCAGCAGTTCATGGGCTATACCGCGACCCAGGCCGGGATGGTCCTCGCGCCGGTCGGGGTGTTCGCGGTGCTGCTCTCGCCCGTCGTGGGCAAGACCGCGAACAAGGTCGACCCGCGGCTGTTCGCGACGGTCTCGTTCGTCATCTTCGCGCTGGTCGCGTTCATGCGCTCGGGCTTCAGCACGCAGGCGGACATCCAAACGCTGGTCATCCCGACGCTGATCCAGGGCGTGGCGATATCGTGCTTCTTCATCCCGCTCGTGCAGCTCGCGCTCTCGGGGCTGCCGCCGTCGCAGATCGCCTCGGCGTCGGGGCTGAACAATTTCGTGCGCATCACGGCCGGCGCCTTCGGCACGTCGATCACCACCACGCTGTGGGAGAGCCGGGCGAGCCTGCACCACGCGCGCCTGGTCGAGCACATCGCGCCGGGAAGCCCGGCGACGGGCGACGCGCTGAGGGCGCTCGGCGCCGGCGGCCTGGACCATGGCCAGGCGCTCGCCGTGCTCGACCGCATGGTGAACCAGCAGGCGTTCACGCTGGCCGCGCTCGATCTGTTCTATGCTTCGGCGATCATTCTCGTGCTCCTGATTCCCGTCGTATGGCTCGCGCGTCCCGCGAAGAGCGGCGGCGCGGCGGCGGCCGGAGCGCATTGACCCAGGAGAAGTGAAGATGAAATCGATCCTGCTCGTCGCCGTCGCTTTGCTGCTCGCCGCGCTCCAGGGCTGTACCACGGAGCCCCGGTCCTCCGGACAGAACATGAGTGGATTCCCGGTCGACGAGGCTTGCGCCGCCTTCCACGACAAGTCCGCGCTCTACGGCGGCAACCGCGCGCTCGCGTACGCAACCAACTGCTCGAACACGGGGCTCTGATGAAAACGACCATGCTGCTCGCGGCCGCGGTCCTGATCGCGGCGCTCACCGCCTGCACGACCACCGCGCAATCTCCCGGCCAGGAGCTGAACGGCTTCTGGGTCGACGAGAAGTGCGCGGACTACTACGCGCAGTCGCCCGTCTACGGCGGCAATCGCGCGCTCGCCTACGCGGCCAACTGCTCGAGCGTCGGAATGTAGGGTTCGGCGCGCGCGGTGCGCACCTGCGCGAAGAGGAACAGCACGAACAGCAGGCACGAGGCGAGGACCAGCAGTCGCATCATCGGTGTGCCCCACGAAGCGTTGTACATGCCGCGATTGTGCCGGGCGCGCAAGACACGGCGATGGAGCGCGGCGGTTCCTGCGGCGTGTCTCCGGGAGGCGACCCGGGCGCAAAGCACTACCGCCGTTCAGATGGCAAAATGCGCCATCATGCGCATCGGCATCGTCGGCGGAGGAGAAATCGCACGCTTGTTCCTCGAGCGGCTCGCGAGCGGGGAACTGGGCGACGCGAGCGTGGTCGCGGTCGCAGGGCGGAGCGACAAATCGAAGGGCAACGCGCTGGCCGCGAAGCACCGCGTTCCGTTCGTCGTCGGACTCGATGCTCTGCTCGACACGAAGCCCGACGTCGTGATCGAGGCGGCATCGCACCAGGCCGTCCGCGAGTACGGAGAGCCCGTGCTCTCGCGCGGGATCTCGTTCATCGTGCTCTCGGGCGGAGCGCTGTGCGACGACGCGCTGCGCGGGAAGCTGGAGAAAGCAGCAGAAAAGTCGGGCGCCATGCTGTACGTCCCCTCGGGCGGGATCGGGGGCATGGACGCGCTCAAGGCTGCGTGCGTCGCGGGCGTCGATCACGTCGAGATCGCGGTGACGAAGCCGCCCGCGGCCTGGAAAGAAATACCTTACGTCGAGAAGCTCGGCGTCGATCTCGATCATCTCAAGGTGGCGACGGTGCTGTTCGAAGGCAAGGCGCGCGACGGCGTGCCTCTGTTTCCGCAGAACGTGAACATCGCGGCGCTCCTGTCCATGGCGGGGATCGGATTCGACCGCACGCAGCTGAAAGTCGTCGCCGATCCAGCCCTGAAATTCAACACGCACTACATCACGATCCGCGGAAGATCGGGGACGATCAGCCTCAAGTTCGAGTCGGTGCCTTTCCCCGACAACCCGAAGACCGCGATGCTCGCCGCCTACAGCGCGCTCGCGGCGTTCAAGCAGTTCAACTCGCGCGTGCGGTACGGCACCTGAGATGAAGAAGAAGCGGGCCGCCCCGGATCCGCGCGCATCGATCCGCGCGCGCTATCTGAAGGTCGACACCGCGACGGTCGCGGACGTGCTCGACACCATGGGCCGCCTCGACCAGGGCCTCGCGTCGTCGTTCCGCCCGTTTCCGGATCGCGCGGGAAAGATGGGCGGCTGGGCGTACACGATCCAGGGCTCGATGCAGCGCTACGCGGGCTCGGGCGACCCCGACAAGATGAAGGCGGTCGACGGCGTCTCCGCGGGCGAGATCACAGTCTGGGCCGGCGAAGGCGAGGGCGTGTGCTTCTTCGGCGAGCTGATCGCGCTCGGGATGAAGCGGCGCGGCTGCGCCGGCGCGCTGATCGACGGCGGCATCCGCGACATCGAATGGATCGCGAAGCAGAAATTTCCCGTCTACGCGCGTTACCGCACGCCGATACAGTCGATCGGCCGCTGGAAGGTGACCGCGTGCCAGGTGCCGGTCGAGCTGCCGGGCGCCACCGTCAGGCGCGTGCCGGTGCGGCCGGGCGACTTCGTCCTCGCCGACGTCGACGGCGCGATCGTCATTCCGGCGGGGATCGCGGAGACCGTGCTCGCGCAGGCGGAGAAGCTCACCGCGACCGAGAAAAAGATCCGCCGCGACCTCGACCGCGGCGCGACGCTAGAGGACGTCCTGAAGAAGTACGGGCACGTCTAGATCCGACGCGCTTCGGAGAAGTGCTTTTTCCAGTACGCGGCGTCGAGGCTGTCGGTGCGCACGTGCTTGCCCGACGAGGGTGCGTGCACGAAGCGCCCGTCGCCGAGGTAGATCCCGACGTGCGACTTCTTCTTGCCTTCCTCGTCGAAGAACAGCAGGTCGCCGCGCCGCGCGCTCGACAACCGCACGCGCGTCCCGGTCACGAGCTGCGCCTCGGTGCTTCGCGGCAGCTTCACGCCGGCCTGGCGGTAGCTGTACTGCACCAGCCCCGAGCAGTCGAAGCCCGCGGGCGTCGAGCCGCCGTAGCGATACGGCCGCCCGACCATCTTCAGCGCGAAGCCGGCCGCGTGCTCGGCTGCGCCCGGATGCGCCGCGGGCGCCGTGGGCTCGCGCACCGGCGCGCCGCCGCAGCCCGCGAGCGCGAGCGCCGCGAGGGCGGTGCAGAGGCCTAGAGCGGTTCGGATGCCCATAGGGGGCAGGATAATAGCGCGGTCCCGGGTCGCGCTGTGCGGATTTTCACGCCGGCGCTAGAGCGGCGTCTCGATCCTGGGCGCGGACTCGGGCGGCTCGGGCGGGCCCGGCCGCGAGACCTGCGAGCGCAGGTCCGAGATCTCCTTGCGCTGGCGCGACAGCGTCCAGCGGGCGCGCATCGCCCCCGGCGCGGTGACGAGCGCCATGACGATGGCGCCGATCGCGAGCGCGAGCAGCAGCACCATCGCGAGCGAGCTGTCGAAGCGCCACACCAGGAACGTCACCGTGACCGGGACGTTGTTCTGGAGCGCGAACGCGACCGCCGCGATCGCGATCGCTATGGCGATGATGATGCCCAGCTGCATGAGGTCTGGGGCGGAAGAACAGGAATCGAACCCGTTGCCCTCGCGGGTGGAACCCGCGCGCTCTCCCTGAGCTACTTCCGCGTCCCGGCACTGTAGCCGCGCGACGCTGCCGCGCGATGACGCGCGGGATAGTCCGATGGGGCTTCAGGCGGACGAATGCCCGGCGACCAGCCGCTCGAACGCGGCCTGGGCGCGGAAAGCGGCGCGCGGGTCGCCGAGCAGGCGCCGCTCGTGGTGCGCGGCCAGGATCATGCCGTAGATCTCGAACGTCACCTGCCAGGGATCGGTCCCGGCGCGCAGGTGGCCGGCGTCGACCGCGCCGCGCACCGCCTTCGCGAGGGCGCCGCGCAGCTCGCGCTGACCGGCGAGGACGCGCTCGCGCACCGCGCCCGGGCGATCGTCGTACTCGGCCGCCGCGGCGAGGATGGTGCAGCCGCCGGGAACGTCCTTCCCGCCCTCGAGCCAGGCGAGCCAGCGCTCGAAGACGGCGCGCAGGCGCGGCAGGCCGGGCGCCTCCGCCATCGCCGGGCGGAACACCGCCTGCTCGAAGCGCGCCTGCGCGCGCTCGAGCGTCTGCACCTGCAGGTCCTCCTTCGACCCGAAGTGCGCGAACAGCCCGCTCTTCGACATGCCGAGCGCGGAGGCGAGGGCGCCGATCGAGAGGCCTTCCAGGCCGCGCTGGCTGGCGAGCGCCAGCGCCTCGTCGAGGATCGCCGCGCGCGTGCGCTCGCCCTTGCGCAGCGTCACAGCGGGATCTTGCCCACGATCATGTCCTTCCACATCACCCAGTCGCCCGCCAGGCTGTACCAGGGATGCGAGAAGGTCGCGGGCCGGTTCTTCTCGAAGAAGAAGTGGCCGACCCAGGCGAAGCCGTAGCCCGCGATCAGCGCCGGGACCAGTCCCCACGGCTGGCGCAGAAGGATCGAGGAGAGGATGCACGCGAGCGCCACCGTCGTGCCGGCGAAGTGCAGCCGCCGCGAGACGCGGTTCGAGTGCTCCGAGAGATAAAACGGATAGAACTCGGCGAAGGATCGAAAGCCGGCTTTGGCGTCCACGGGTTCTCCCTTCACATGTTCGGATAATTCGGGCCGTCGCCGCCCTGCGGCGTCACCCAGACGATGTTCTGCGTCGGGTCCTTGATGTCGCAGGTTTTGCAGTGCACGCAGTTCTGCGCGTTGATCTGGAATTTCTTCTCCCCGTCGCCGACGAACTCGTACACGCCCGCGGGGCAGTAGCGCTGCTCGGGGCCGGCGTATTCGGGAAGGTCGATGCGCAGCGGCACCGTCGGGTCCTTCAGCGTCAGGTGCACCGGCTGGTTCTCGGCGTGGTTGGTGTTCGAGAGGAACACCGACGAGGGCCGGTCGAAGCTGAGCCTGCCGTCGGGCCTCGGATACTCGATCGGCCGGTGCTTCGCCGCGGGCTCGAGGCACTCGTGGTCCGCGTGCGCGTGGTGCAGCGTCCAGGGCACCTTGCCGCCGAGCAGCTTCTGCTCGAAGCCGACCATCATCGTCCCGGCATAAAGGCCCTTCGCCATCCACTGCTTGAAGTTGCGCGCGCGGTACAGCTCGTCGAACAGCCACGACTTCTCGAACGCGGCAGGGTAGGCGTCGAGCGCGTCGCCGGCGCGTCCCGCGGCGAGCGCGTCGGCGGCGGCTTCCGCAGCGAGCATGCCCGACTTGATCGCGGCGTGGCTGCCCTTGATGCGGGACGCGTTGAGGAAGCCCGCGTCGTCCCCGATCAGCGCGCCGCCCGGAAACACGAGCTTCGGCAGCGACATCAGGCCGCCCGCGGCGATCGCGCGCGCGCCGTAGGCGATGCGCTTGCCGCCTTCGAGGAAGCCGCGGATGCGCGGGTGCGTCTTGTAGCGCTGGAATTCCTGGTACGGGTCGAGGTAGGGATTGCGGTAGGAGAGGCCGACGACGAAGCCGATCGACACCAGGCGCTCCTCCATGTGGTACAGGAACGAACCGCCGTAGGTCGAAGCGTCGAGCGGCCAGCCGGCCGAGTGCAGCACGAGGCCCGGCCGGTGCTTCGCCGCGTCGATCTCCCACAATTCCTTCAACCCGATCCCGTACGTCTGGGGATCGGCGTGCTCGCTCAACGCGTAGCGCTCGATCAGCCGCCGTCCGAGGTGACCGCGGCAGCCCTCGGCGAAGAAGGTGTACTTACCGTGGAGCTCGATGCCCGGCTGATACTGCGCCGTCGGCTTGCCTTCGCGATCGATGCCCATGTCGCCGGTCGCGACGCCGACGACGCCGCGTCCCCCGTGCAGCACCTCGGCCGCGGCGAAGCCGGGGTAGATCTCGACGCCGAGCGCCTCGGCCTGCTGCGCGAGCCAGCGGCAGACGTTCGCGAGGCTCACCACGTAATTGCCGTGGTTGCGGAAGCATTCCGGCAGGAGGAAGTTGGGGACCTGGAGCGCGCCGCCGGCGGTGAGGAACAGGAAGCGGTCCTCGCTGACCGGCGTGTGGAGCGGAGCGCCCCTCGACTTCCAGTCGGGCAGCAGCTCGTCGAGCGCGCGCGGGTCCATGACCGCGCCCGAGAGGATGTGCGCGCCGACCTCCGACCCTTTCTCGAGCACGCACACCGAGATCCCGGTCTTGCGCTCGGCGGCGAGCTGCTTGAGGCGGATCGCCGCTCCGAGGCCGGCCGGCCCAGCGCCGACCACCACGACGTCGAAGCTCATCACCTCACGCGCCATGGGCAAATTATAATCGCACGGTCCGCGCGCCCGCTTCGGGCGCGGCACCCACGCGAGAGAGCCCTTGTCCGACCAGCCGCTCTGGCAGCCGACCCAGGAACGCATCGAGCAGGCGAACGTCACGCGCTTCGCCCGCGAGGCGATCCGCGTCTGGGGCCTGGGCTTCAACGACTACCCGTCCTTCTACCGCTGGACGATCGAGCACCCCGAGCAGTTCTGGACTTCCCTGTGGAAGTTCGCCGACGTGCGCGCGAGCCTCATGGGCGAGCGCGTCCTGGTCGATGCCGACCGGATGCCCGGCGCGCGCTGGTTCCCCGACGCGCGTCTCAACTTCGCGGAGAACCTGCTCAGGCGCCGCGACGCCGGCGAGGCGGTCGTCTTCTGGGGCGAGGACAAGGTGAAGCGGCGCCTCTCGTACCACGACCTCTACGACCGCGTCGCGCGCGTCGCGCAGGCGCTGCGCGCCGAGGGCGTGAAGGCGGGCGACCGCGTCGCGGGCTACCTCCCCAACATGCCCGAGGCCCTGATCGCGACGCTCGCGTGCGCAAGCCTGGGCGCGATCTGGTCGTCGTGCTCGCCCGATTTCGGCGTGCAGGGCGTGCTCGACCGCTTCGGGCAGATCGAGCCGGTGGTTCTGTTCGCCTGCGACGGCTACTGGTACAACGGCAAGCGCATCGACGTCCTCGCCAAGGTGCGCGACATCGAGGCGATGCTGCCGACGGTCCGCCGGGTGGTGATCGCGCCCTACGTGTCCGGGCAGCCCGACCTGTCCGACGTGCACGGCGCGGTGACGTTCGAGAAGTTCGTCGAGCCGTACCGCGGCGGCGAGATCCGCTTCGAGCAGCTGCCGTTCGAGCATCCGCTCTACATCCTGTTCTCCTCGGGGACGACCGGCGTGCCGAAGTGCATCGTCCACGGCGCGGGCGGGGCGCTGCTCAAGCACGTCTGCGAGCAGCAGCTGCATACCGACGTCAAGCCCGGGGACCGGCTCTTCTATTTCACGACGCTCGGCTGGATGATGTGGAACTGGCTGATTTCGGGCCTCGCGTCGGGCGCGACGCTCGTCCTCTACGACGGCTCGCCGTTCGTGAACGGCGGGCGCATCCTGTTCGACCTCGCCGACGCCGAGCGCGTGACGCACTTCGGCACGTCGGCGAAGTTCATCGACGCCTGCGCCAAGGCGGGCGTCGAGCCCGCGAAAACGCACGGCCTGAAGACCGTGCGCACGGTGCTCTCGACCGGCTCACCGCTGGTGCCCGAGGGCTTCGACTACGTCTACCGCGCGGTGAAGCGCGACGCCTGCCTGTCGTCGATCTCGGGCGGCACCGACATCTGCGGCTGCTTCGTGCTCGGCAATCCGATCCTGCCGGTGTGGCGCGGCGAGATCCAGTGCCGCGCGCTCGGGCTCGCGGTCGACGTCTACGACGAGGACGGCCGCCCCGTGCGCGGCCGCAAGGGAGAGCTCGTGTGCACGCGGCCCTTTCCGTCGATGCCGCTCGGCTTCTGGAAGGACGACGACGGCTCGCGCTACCGCGCCGCGTACTTCGAGAAATTCCCCGGCGTCTGGACCCACGGCGACTGGGCCGAGATCACGGTGCACGACGGCGCCGTCATCTACGGGCGCTCCGACGCCGTGCTCAACCCGGGCGGCGTGCGCATCGGCACCGCGGAGATCTACCGGCAGGTCGAGCAGCTCGACGAGGTGGTCGAGTCGCTGGTGATCGCGCAGGATTGGCCGCCGCGCAGGCCGACCGACGTGCGCGTGGTGCTGTTCGTGAAGCTGCGCGAGGGATTGCGGCTCGACGACGCGCTCGCCGAGAGGATCAGGCGGCGCATCCGCGAGAACGCCACGCCGCGGCACGTCCCGGCCAAGGTGCTGCAGGTCGCCGACATCCCGCGCACCAAGTCGAACAAGATCGTCGAGCTCGCGGTGCGCAGCATCGTCCACGGGCAGCCGGTGAAGAACCTCGAGGCGCTCGCGAACCCGGAGGCGCTCGAGCACTTCCGCGACCGCCCCGAGCTGCTCACCTGATCCATGGCCCTCTCGATCGCGGTCGCGACCGGCGCGCACATCGGCGACAAGAAGGAGCAGCAGGACCGGCTCGCGGTGCTTCCGGGATCCGGCTCCTTGCTCGCGGTGGTCGCCGACGGCATGGGCGGTCTCGCGGGCGGCGCGATGGCGGCCGAGCAGGTGATCAGCACCGCGAGGCAGCTGTTCGGCTCCTGGTCGCCCGCGACGGAGCCGGGCGATGCGCTGCTGCACGCGATCGCGCAGGAGGCGCACGTGGCCATCCGCCTCGCGCGCTTCACGAGCGAGCAGGAGCCGCACAGCACCATCGTCGCGCTCCTGATCCACGGCGAGCGCGCGCATTGGGTGCATTCCGGCGATAGCCGGCTGTACATTTTTCGCGGAGCGACGCCGGTCTTCCGCACCGTGGACCACTCGTACGTCGAGCAGCTGCACCGCGAGGGCAAGATCTCCGCCGCCGAGCGCGAGACGCATCCGCAGCGCAATTACCTCGTCAGCTGCCTCGGCGCAAAGGATGCGCCGAAAGTCGAAGTCGGTTCGGCGTCGGATCTGCGGCCGGGAGACGCTTTTGTCCTGTGCACGGACGGCGTCTGGGCCTATTTCACCGACGCCGAGCTCGGGTCCGCGCTCGCCGCGCTCGAGCCGCGGCAGGCGGCCGAGAAGCTGATCGACGCGGCTCGCGCCCGTGCGAAGGGCAACGGGGACAATGCGTCGCTCGCGATCGTGAAGCTCGGCGCCGCGGGCGGCGGATGAGGGCGGCGATTGTTTCCATCGCGGCAACCGCGAACGCGGACCAGCGAGCGGTGTCCGATTTTTTCATGTACCATTCGATATCCCATCTCCCCGGTGGTAGATGACTAAGTATGTGTTCGTGTCGGGCGGTGTGGTTTCCTCTCTGGGGAAGGGGATAGCCGCCGCCTCTCTCGCCGCCATCCTCGAATCGCGCGGCATCAAGGTCACCCTCCTCAAGCTCGACCCCTACATCAACGTCGACCCCGGCACGATGTCGCCTTTTCAGCACGGCGAAGTGTTCGTGACCGAGGACGGCGCCGAGACCGACCTGGACCTCGGGCACTACGAGCGCTTCCAGTCGGCGAAGATGAGGAAGTGCAACAACTTCACCACCGGTCAGATCTACGAGTCGGTGATCAAGAAGGAGCGCCGCGGGGACTATCTCGGACGCACCGTGCAGGTCATCCCGCACATCACCGACGAGATCAAGTCGTTCATCCAGCGCGGGGCGAAGGACGCCGAGGTGGCGATCGTCGAGATCGGGGGCACGGTGGGTGACATCGAGTCGCTGCCGTTCCTCGAGGCGGTGCGGCAGATGGGCCTCGAGCAGGGGCCGCACAACGCCTGCTACGTCCACCTGACGCTCGTCCCGTACATCAAGAGCGCGGGCGAGATCAAGACCAAGCCCACGCAGCACTCGGTGAAGGAGCTGCGCGAGATCGGCATCCAGCCCGACGCGCTGCTGTGCCGCTCGGACCGGCCCGTGCCGGACGAGGAGAAGAAGAAGATCGCGATGTTCACGAACGTCCAGCCGAACGCCGTCATCTCGGTCTGGGACGTGGACTCGATCTACAAGATTCCCTGGATGCTGCACCAGCAGATGCTCGACGAGATCGTCTGCCACAAGCTGAACATCATCGCGAAGCCCGCGGAACTGCGTCCGTGGAAGAAGCTGGTGGAGGCGCTCGAGCACCCGCAGCACGAGATCACGATCGCCATGGTCGGCAAGTACGTCGACCTGACCGACTCGTACAAGTCGCTGAACGAGGCGCTGGTGCACGCCGGCATCCACACGCGCAGCAAGGTGAACATCCGCTACATCGACTCGGAGATGATCGAGTCGGACGGCGTCGAGCTGCTGAAGGGCGTTGACGCGGTGCTCGTGCCGGGCGGCTTCGGCAAGCGCGGCGTCGAGGGCAAGATCCGCGCGATCCAGTACGCGCGCGAGAACCGCATCCCGTACCTCGGCATCTGCCTCGGGATGCAGCTCGCGGTGATCGAGTTCGCGCGCGACGTCGTCGGTCTCGCCGGCGCGAACAGCACCGAGTTCGAGCCCGACACCCCGCACCCGGTGATCGCGCTCGTCACCGAGTGGCAGGACCGCGACGGACGCGTCGAGCGGCGCACCGAGAAATCCGATCTCGGCGGCACCATGCGCCTCGGTGCGCAGGCGGCCTCGCTCGAGCCGGCATCGCTCGCGCGCAAGATCTACGGCGCCGACACCGTCAACGAGCGGCACCGGCACCGCTACGAGGTCAACAACCAGTACATCCAGCGGCTGAAGGACAAGGGGCTGCGCGTGTCGGGCCTGACGCAGCGCGAGCAGCTGTGCGAGATGGTCGAGCTGCCCGGCCATCCGTGGTTCGTCGGCTGCCAGTTCCACCCGGAGTTCACGTCGACGCCGCGCGCCGGGCATCCGCTGTTCACGGCGTTCGTCGAGGCCGCGCTGCAATACCAGGCGGGGAAGACGCAAACCGCTGTCGCCGCCTGAGATGAGACTTTGCGGGTTCGAAGTCGGCCTCGACAAACCGCTGTTCCTGATCGCCGGCCCCTGCGTGGTGGAGTCGCGCCAGATGGCGCTCGACACGGCGGGGACGTTGCGCGACATCGCGCGCAGCGCCGGCGTCCCGTTCATCTACAAATCCTCGTACGACAAGGCGAACCGCAGCTCGGGGAAGTCGTACCGCGGCATGGGGATGGAGAAAGGGCTCGAGATTCTCGCCGACGTGAAGAAGCAGATCGGCGTCCCGGTGCTGACCGACGTGCACGAGAGCGCCGACGTCCCCGACGTGGCGGCGGTCGTCGACGTGCTCCAGACGCCGGCGTTTCTCTGCCGCCAGACCGACTTCATCCACACGGTGGCGGCGAGCGGCAAGCCGGTGAACATCAAGAAAGGGCAGTTCCTGTCGCCGCGCGAGATGAAGAACGTGGTGGACAAGGCGCGCGAGGCGGCCGGCCGCAGCGACACCATCCTGGTGTGCGAGCGCGGCGCCTCGTTCGGCTACAACAACCTCGTCTCCGACATGCGCTCGCTCGCGATCATGCGCGAGACCGGGTGCCCTGTCGTCTTCGACGCGACGCACTCGGTGCAGCTGCCGGGAGGGCAGGGCACCGCCTCGGGAGGCCAGCGCGAGTTCGTCCCGGTGCTCGCGCGCGCGGCGGTCGCGAGCGGCGTCGCGGGCGTGTTCATGGAGACGCACCCCGATCCCGACAAGGCGCTTTCGGACGGCCCGAACGCGTGGCCGCTCGGCCGCATGGCGGACCTGCTCGGGACGCTCAAGGAGCTGGATCAGCTGGTGAAGCGCCGCGGCCTCGCGGAGCAGGCGCTCGGCCGGCACTGACCCTCACAAGGATGAAAAGATGAGCTCCATCGTGGACGTCGTCGCAAGAGAGATCCTCGATTCGCGCGGGAATCCCACGGTCGAGGCCGACGTGCTCATCGAGTCGGGCGTGATGGGCCGCGCCGCGGTGCCGTCGGGGGCCTCGACCGGAACGCGCGAGGCGCTCGAGCTGCGCGACAAGGACACGAGCCGCTACGGCGGCAAGGGCGTGCTCAAGGCGGTCGAGCACATCAATACCGAGATCTCCGAGGCGATCATGGGCCTCGACGCCCAGGAGCAGAGCTTCATCGACAAGACCCTGATCGAGCTCGACGGCACCGAGAACAAGTCGCGGCTCGGCGCGAACGCGCTGCTCGCGGTGTCGATGGCCGTCGCCAAGGCCGCCGCCGAGGAGTCGGGGCTGCCCCTGTACCGCTACTTCGGCGGCTCGGGCGGCATGCAGATGCCGGTGCCGATGATGAACGTGATCAACGGCGGCGCGCACGCGAACAACAGCCTCGACATCCAGGAGTTCATGATCGTGCCGGTGGGCGCGTCGACGTTCCGCGACGCCTTGCGCTGCGGCACCGAGATCTTCCAGGCGCTCAAGAAGCTGCTCGATGCGAAAGGCCTGTCGACGACGGTCGGCGACGAAGGCGGCTTCGCGCCGAGCCTGCCGAACAACGAGGCCGCCATCAAGCTCGCGCTCGAGGCGATCTCGAAAGCGGGCTACCAGCCGGGAACCGACGTGCTGCTCGCGCTCGACTGCGCGAGCTCGGAGTTCTTCAAGGACGGCAAGTACGTGCTCGAGTCCGAGAACCAGTCGCTCGCGCCGGGCAAGTTCGCGGACGTGCTCGCGTCGTGGGCGGACAAGTACCCGATCATCAGCATCGAGGACGGCATGGCCGAGTCCGATTGGGACGGCTGGCGCGGCCTCACCGAGCGTCTCGGCGCGAAGGTCCAGCTCGTCGGCGACGATCTCTTCGTGACCAACACCAAGATCCTGCGCGAAGGGATCCAGCGCGGCATCGCCAACTCGATCCTGATCAAGGTCAACCAGATCGGGACCCTGACCGAGACCTTCGCCGCCATCGAGATGGCCAAGCGCGCCGGCTACACCGCGGTCATCTCGCACCGCTCGGGCGAGACCGAGGACACGACCATCGCGGACATCGCCGTCGGCATGAACACGCTGCAGATCAAGACCGGATCGCTCTCGCGCTCCGACCGCATCGCCAAATACAACCAGCTGCTGCGGATCGAAGAGGATCTCGGGGACGCGGTCGGCTATCCCGGCCGCGGGGCCTTCTACCAGCTGAGATGAGACCGCTCGCCGCCGTCCTGGCCGCGCTCGTGCTGCTGCTGCAGTACCCGCTGTGGCTCGGGAAGGGCGGCTGGCTGCGCGTTTGGGATCTCGACCGCCAGGTCCAGGCGCAGAAGGACAAGAACGCGAAGCTGCGTCTGCGCAACGAGGCTCTCGACGCCGAGGTGCGCGACCTCAAGCAGGGGCTGGACGCGCTCGAGGAGCGCGCGCGGTACGAGCTGGGAATGGTCGGCTACGAGGAGACGTTTTTTCAGTTGGTGCCGCGGCCGGCCGACGGGCGCAAATAAGGAGAGGTTTCCCGCGGGCGGCGGGCGTCACTTCGGCGGGAAACGCGCCTGGAAGCGTGCGGCAAAGCGCTCCACGTCGGCGTCGGGCAAGTCATTGATTCCGCCCGCCGACTTGCGGCCGCCCCCGGTCGCGAAATCGCTGCAGAAGTCCGCCGCGCTGACGTCGCTCGTCGCAGGCACGCGGACGCTGACCGTGTATCCGCCGGCCGACTTGGGGGAAAGTATTGCGAGCGCGACATTCGGCCGCTCCCGGGCGAGCTCGTTGATGAGGACGCCGATGGCGCGCCTCGCCCACGGCGCGTTCGGGAGGACGACGATGCCACTCGATCCATAGACGCGGCGGGCCGCGGCACGCGCCTTCGCCATGTCGTCCTCGTAACCCGCGCGCAATTTCTCGTAGATGGGCGCGTCGGCCATGAAGGCGAAGGGGTCCGCGTAGGGCAGCAGACGCGTCGAGAGCTCCGCCGGGTGGAAATGCAGATCGTCCACCGACTCACCGTACGCGTTGTAGTTCAGGCAAACCCCGAGGCTCTCCAGATCTGCAACCTGGGCTGCGGTCAGTCCCGCCTCCTTCGCCATGGCGTGCGCCACGCCGGTGAGGTTGTCTCCGTACGCGGCCACCACCGCCCACGGCCGGTAGCGCCCCCCGAGATGGCGGTCGACCAGGATGCTCGTGCAGACGTCGGCCGACTCGTCGATATGGGCATCGAGGCCGGGGTGCGCCGGTATCGCGCCGGCCCGATGATGATCGAAGTAAGTCACGCGGACACCCGATTCGAGCAACCGCATGAGCTCCCCTCGATTCTCGTGCATAGAAACGTCCAAGACGAAGACGTCGTCGCTCGCGCGGGGCGCGAGATGCCTCAGCAAGGTGATGTCGCGCTTCACTCCGGTGACCAGGTTGGCCGGCCCGGGTTGCGCCAGGCGCAGCTGCTGGACAGCGCATAGCCCGTCCGCGTCGCCGTTGAACGCGAAATGTCGCAATCTCCGGGAATGCGCATTTTCTCCGAGGGTCAGCACGCCCCGCTGGCGATGAGGGGCGGCAAACGCGATCGGTTTCAGATTGACCGCATTCGGCATCACGCTCGCGGCAAACGCGCTCCCCGATCTCGCCTTGAAGAACAGCGAAAGCAGGTAAATGTCCAGAAGAATCGCGGCGGCCATCGGACCATAGGCCAGCGGCGATCCCGCCAGCTGCAGATTGATGAGCACCCTGGACAGGCCGAACCCCACTACCCACAGATCGAAGCTCATGCAAATGCGTCTGAACACCTCGGAGTTCAAGCGACGCAATGCAAAGGCACCGAGGGGGATTCCGATGAGCAGGCCGGGAACGATGAGAGCGGTGATTTCGAGCGCATCTCCGGCGAACAGACCCAGCTGCAGATACGCAACAGCAGTGAGAGACGACTCCACCACCCTTATGAGCCCGAGGCCGGCGCGGAAATCCTGCTTCACGAGGCCCTGGTTGTTGAAGAACAGCGCCAGAGGTGGCCCTGAGATCGTGCTGACCGAGTATAGGAAACCCAACCCAGCTCCGAAGGGAGCCGCCACGAGCCGCTCCGAATGGATCGGTCTTCTTATTCCGGACGCTTGCAGAAGAATCAGAGGCAAGAGGAACGCGTATGTGGCGAACTTCAGCCACCCAGGATGAATCGATGCGAGGAAGTAGCTCCCGGCCGCTACGCCGGGCACCAGACCGAACAGTATCGGATACACCCGCTTCCATACCCTGGGGATGCTGGCCCGATTGATGAAGAGAACGTAGATGTTCACGAACACTTCGATCAGCACCAGCGCGGGATTCAGAACGCGGTTCGTGTAGAACAGGAGGCCCACAGGCACGGTGAGCGAGGAGAAGCCGTACCCCAGCGCGCCGTTGACGAAAGCGGCGAAGAACGTGATGGCGATCAGAGCGACCGAAGCAGTGTCGAAGTGCGGCATGATGGGGAGGGGCGCGGCGATCGCGGGTTCAGAAGTACCCCTCGCGCTTCTTCCGCTCCATGGCGCCGATCTGGTCCTTGTCGATCAGTCGGCCCTGCCGCTCGGAAGCGGGAGAAGCCTCGAGCTCGGCAATGATCTGGTCGAGGGTCGTCGCGCGCGACACCAGGGCTGCGCTGAGCGGATAGCACCCCAACGTCCGGAACCGGATCATGCGGTCCTCCGGCGTCTCGCCGGAGGCCAGGGGCAGCCGCTCGTCGTCGACCATGATGATCATGCCGTCCCTGATGACGGTCGGTCTACGCTTCGCGAAGTAGAGCCCGACGACCGGGATCTGCTCCCGACGCACGTACTTCCAGACATCGAGTTCGGTCCAATTGCTGAGCGGAAACACCCGCATGCTTTCGCCGGCACCGACGCGTGCGTTGTACAGCCTCCACAGCTCCGGGCGCTGATGTCGCGGATCCCATTGATGGTGGGCGTCCCGATACGAGAAGATCCGCTCCTTCGCCCGGCTGGCCTCCTCGTCGCGCCGAGCGCCACCGATGACGCAGTCGTAGCTGCCGGCCTCGAGCGCCTGGCGCAGCGCCAGCGTCTTCATGATTTCCGTATGGACCCGGCTGCCGTGGTCGATCGGATTGATGCCTTGCGCGAACCCGTCGGGATTGGTGTGAACGAGAAGATTGAAGCCAAGGCGCTTCGCCTCGGCGTCCCGGAAGGCGATCATCTCCCTGAACTTCCACTTGGTATCGATATGAAGGACGGGAAACGGCAGCGGCGCTGGAAAAAAAGCCTTGCGCGCCAGGTGCAGCAGCACGCAGGAGTCCTTCCCAATGGAAAATAGCAGCACGGGCCACTTCGCCTGGGCTATCGCCTCGCGCAGTATGTAGATGGCCTCGGCCTCGAGCTCGTCGAGGTAAGCGTCGCTCTTTTCAGACATGGATCCCTCGCGCCTTCAGCGACTCCAGGATGCTGTGAACGCTATCCGCGACCGTGGCCGTGGACGTGTCGATCCTCACTTCGGGGCTGGGAGGCGGCTCGTAGGCCTGCGAGACGCCGGTGAATTCGGCCAGCTGACCGCGCCGGGCCCGCTTGTACAGGCCCTTCGGATCGCGCTGCTCGCACACGGCGAGCGGCGCATCCACGAAGATCTCGAGGAATTCGCCCTCGGGGACCAGCTCCCGGACGAGCTCTCGCTCTCGCCGGAATGGCGATATGAACGCCGTGATCACGACGAGGCCGGCATCGAGCAGCAGCTTCACTGTTTCTCCCACACGACGGATGTTCTCTGTCCTGTCAGCCTCGGAAAATCCCAGATCGCGGTTGAGCCCGTGGCGGACGTTGTCGCCGTCGAGCAGCATCGTGTGCACGCCCGCTGCGTTGAGTCGCGCCTCGAGGGCGTTCGCTATGGTGGACTTCCCGGCGCCGCTCAGACCGGTCAGCCAGAGGACCTGCGGCGAGTGACCCTTGATGGACGCGCGCGCGCTCCGGGTGACCTCGGTCTCGTGCCAGGAGATGCTCTTGGGGGCGACCGCCGATACCATCGCGGCGCCTTCCGTCCGGAACGTCGACCGGTCGATGAATATGAGCGATCCGGTCTGGACTGAATCGGCATACGCGTCGACCGGGATGGAGCGCTCGAGAACGATCTCGCAGGTGCCGACGTCGTTGCACGCCAAACGGGAGGCGTCCTGCGCCTCGAGCGTCTCGACGTTCAGCTTGTGGATGATGCGACGCACGGACCCCGGCACGACCGTGCATCCCGCCTGGAAATCGTATCGGCGACCGGGTACCAACGGCGTATCGGACATCCAGACCACGTTCGCCTCGATATGGTCGGTCACCGCGGGCGGCACATCGGTCGCCTTGACCAGCCAGTCGCCGCGGGCGACGTCCAGCTCTTTGTCCAGAACGACCGTGACGGCCTGCCCGGGGCGGACGACGGGAAGATCGCCGCCGAAAGTGCAAATCCGCTCGATTCGGGCGCAGGCCCCCGAGGGCAGCGCGCGGATGGCGTCGCCGACGCGAAGCGGGGCGCCCAGGACCTCTCCCGCGATGCCGCGGAAATCCTGGTTCGGTCGATTGACCCATTGGGCGACGAGCCGGGCGGAGCAACTCGGCGGCCGGCGGTTCGGCATGGCTTCCAGTGCTTCGGAGATCGTGAGCCCGGTATACCAGGCAGTCTCTGCCGCCTTGCGGACGACGTTGCCACCGTGCGTCGCGCTGGTCGGGATGACGATCACTTCGTTCAGTCCCAGCTTGCGCGCGTAGTCGAGCGCTTCCCGCCGGATGGCGTCGAAGCGCACGCGGTCCCAATCGACCAGGTCCATCTTATTGACGGCGATCAACACCGACCCGACCCGCATCATCGCCACCACGGAGAGATGGCGGCGGGTCTGCGCCAGCACGCCTTTGCGGGCGTCTATCAACACAAGCGCGCCGTCGCAGTGCGAGGCGCCGGTCACCATGTTCCGCGTGTAATGCTCGTGGCCCGGGCAGTCCGCGACGATGAACTTCCGTCCCGGAGTCGCGAAATATCGCCAAGCGATGTCGACCGTGATGCCTTGCTCGCGTTCGATGAGCAGGCCATCGAGCAGGAGCGAGTAATCGGGATTGCTGCGGGAGAAGTTGCGCCGCTCGCTTTCGCGCAGGACGCTTTCCCAGGTGTCTTCCGGAACGAGGGCGAGATCCTTGAGCAGACGCCCGATCAGGCTGCTCTTGCCGTCATCGACGCTGCCGCACGTGAGAAATCTGAAGATCTGCGCGTTCGATATGTCTTTGGACCGATCGACGTGTTGCCTGCCGCGTCGGGTCTGTGCCTCGGAGACACCACCGCGACCGCTTTTGCTGAAGACTTGCTGATCACCGTAAGCCACGTGAACCTCACCATGGGGGTGCGATTGCGCAATACCGGAGCATGTTTGCGTACATACGTCCGGTCATCCCAGAGCTGCGGCCGCCGGGCCTCGCGCAGCGATTTCCCTGATCAGACCCTCCTGGACGCCCCGGCGCTTCAAGTCGGCGGGATCGATGCTCTTACGGACGTCTTCTTTCAGCCGCTTGTTTTCCGTGTCGAACTGGCGGATTTGCTCGTTGCTGAAGCGGAGCTCCCCGCCCTTCCTCGCAAAGACTCGTTCGTAACCGAGCCGGTCCATGGCTTCGCCGGCGACGGACTCGAAAATCCGGACGTCGTCTTCGCGGGCCTCCTTCATGAATTTGCCGGTGTTCTGGCGCATCACAGGATTCGTTACGTTCTCCCAGAGGTTGCTCGCCGAGGCTGCCCGTTTGGCTTCGCCCGACTTGTAGAACTCGAGCATGGCCGGCCGGTAGCTCACCTCGAGGAAGTTGCATAGGGCATGCGCCGTCCTTTCGGGATCAGCGGTCAATGCCTCGTAGCTCAGGTTGAAGAATCGCTTCGCCGGCACGTTCGCCCGGAAATCGAGGGCCAGACGCTGCGCTTCCTCCCATTCCTTGGCGATGTGGTAGAAGTGCTTTTCTCCGACCACGGCTTTCCGGAACGAAAGGGCGACGTCCCGGCCGTCCCGGTACAGGTAGATATACTTCGCCTGATCGAAGTATTCCTCGATCTGGGGGAGGTAATAGACGTTCGCCAGGCTTTTGCAGCACCACGTCCTGGCCTTCCACGCTTCTGCCATCACGTCGTACACCGCGCCGAAGACCGCAACCAGGCTGCGCTTCCGGCAGCGAGCAGCGACCTCCTTGCGATCCAGAACGACACCTTCCCACGGCACGGGATTCAATTCGACCAGCCGGCAGACGTCGTCGACCAGCAGAGAGAACGACTGGCTTCTGCCCAGATCGCCGTAATGCGGAACGAGGGGCATCAACCGCTGCAGGATGTGCGGCGGATGCGGCGCGGCGATCTCGGGCAGCTCGTTGAGCATCAGCCGCAGCAAATTTGACCCGGACCGCTGTATCCCGATCATGAAAATCGCCATATGCTTTCTTGCGCCTCCTCAGTGCTTCAATAGAGCATCAAGCCGATCAGGCCGGCCGACGGTATGACCCACGCCACATCGATACGGAACCGGAACAAGGCCGCGAGCACCGCGACGAAGATCAGCGCCGATTGCCATCCCATCGCGGCGGTCGAGCCGACGCTCCACGCGGCCGCCGCCACCATGCCGATGACGCCCGCCCGGATTCCACGCAGGGCCGCCTGGACCGTGAGCGCTTCGCGCACGCGGGCCAGCGCTTTCGTGCCGAGGATCATCAGCACCGCGGGCGGCAGGAAGATGGCTACTGTCGCTATGGCCGCGCCGGCCAGCCCCATCAATTTGTAGCCGATGAAGGCGGCGCTTATGAGGATGGGCCCCGGCGTGACCTGACCGAGGGCGATAGCGTCGACGAACTCCTGGTGCGTCAGCCACAAGTGCTCATGCACCACGATTTGCTCGATCAGCGGAATGAAGACGAATCCGCCGCCGAAAAGGAGCACGCTCATCCCGGCGAGAGTGAAGAAAAGCTTGGTGGCCACGCCGGTATCGAACGCGAGCATGGCCGCGGCGGCGAGCACCGGAGCATCCAGGGACAGCAACTTCGCGTGGCGCGGTTTCGCCGTATGGCTCCGTCGACCGGCCCCCGGGCGGGACGCCGCCTGGCCGCGCGAGAACAACAGCCAGCCGGCGAGGCCCGATGCGGCAACGACGATCAGTGTCACGTAGAAGCCGCCTTTCACCGCGAGGGCGAGGAAGGCAACCGCCGCGATCGCGAGTTCGGGTGGGCCCAGCTTGGCCTTGCGTGCCATCCCCCAGGCCGCGTGAACGATCACAGCGGTGACGGCCGGAACGAACCCCATGAAGGCCTTGCTGACCGCGGGGAGCTGTCCCCAGCGGAAATACGCATAGCTGAGGAAAACGATGAGGACGAATGCTGGGAGGATTACAGCTACCGCCGAGACGATCGCGCCCAATGTGCCGCGCACTTTGTACCCCGTGTACGCGACGACGTTCACTGCGACGGGACCGGGAAGAATGGTAGCGAGCGATATGCCGTCCAACATCTCGCGCTGGGACAACAGATGTCTTCGGTCGACGATCTGGTGCTGGACGACCGATATCAGCGCCATGAACCCCCCGAAGGCGGTCGCGCCGATCTTCAGGAAGTCAAGGAATAGCCATAACAGGGAAGGAACGGCCTTTGCCTTTCGGTTCCGTTCCTTTTGCATGGCGCCCCCACTATTCCTTGGGCACGTCCAGATCGCCTAGCCAGGTAATGAGCTCGATCAGCGACTGCGAAGAAGCTTCTTTGAATCCCGGAACGCCAATGTCCTTCAGCACCGCGGCCCCGTTCTCGCTGTTGCGAAGCGCGATAAGGGCGCTACGGAGCTTCTGGATCTGGGCAGGCGAAATCTTTTGCGACGCGATCATTGGCGTGTTGGGCAGCTCAGGACTGCGCGCGATGACCCGCCCGCCGTTCTTCTCCCAGGTTCGCCCTACACCCGAGAACGATGCGACGACGCCAACATCGAAGAAACCTCCCTCCATGGACCACCCGATGGCCGCCTGGTCGCTCATCGCGCGAACTTGCTCCTGCGCCATCGAAATCTTGTTGTCGCGCATCATCGCATTGGCGATACGCCACATGTATGCATAGCGGTCCGGGGTAAGAATGCTCTTGCCTTTGACATCGCCGATCGTCTTGAGGGGGGAATCCTTCCTCACGATGAAAAGCGCGTGCGCCGGCTCTTGCGATACGACGATCGCCTGGTAGCCATAATCACGGACGGCTTCCGCCAACACGTCTGCCGGCCTGGACAGAATGATTGCGAAGGTCGAGCTTTGAACCGACTTTCGAAGCATCCGCGCGTCACGGACTCCGACCAGCGTGACCGGAGCTCCGAGCGCTTTCTCGACGATCTGCTTGAACTGCTCGTACCGGAAGCTGATGTCGGTCGCCGTTACGTTTCCGGCCGCGCCTTCGTTTATCGCTAGGATCAGCCTGCCTTTGGGATCGGCGCCGGAGCCGCCGTTTTTCTGCGCTAGGGCGTTCGTGCCGCCGCTCAGGGCCAACCCGAGGATCATGGCGTAGATGGAGTTCGCAATCGTTTTTTTCATTTTCCTGCTCCCGTGATTGGACCGAGGGTGGTCATATGATGCGAGCATATGACACGGTGTTATTGAGGAACGTCAGGAAATACCCGGTTCATGCTTCGGAAAATGTGAACGCTCATGTAATAGGTCACGAAGCTGCCGCCGACCGTGTCGCTACCGCCGAGCGAGCAACGAAGCGCATGTCGCGAACTAGAATGAAGTTGTCCATGCAACGACCTGTAATCTTTCGTGTAATCGGTAGCCGAAAATGCCGACGTAGGATGTTATGAACTGCGAGGCACGGTCAATCCTGTAAGAAATATCAGCTGTAAGAAGTGGCAGGGATCCGTGCGAAAGAAGGATGAATCACAAGCACAAAAAGACGCGACAGCGACATGCAGGAAAGTTCACCTCGAGGCTGCGAAGCGCAGTTCCCCTCGTTTTGGCGATCGGCGTCACAACTGCCTTGCCCCAGAACTACAAAAGAAAACGGCTTCGCGCCTTTCGGCGGCGAAGCCGTTGCTGACGACGCGAAGCGATGCTAGGCGGAGTGCGCCCGGCGGCAGCCGAACTTGGCGCGAACGACGGCCATTCCGTCACTGCCGTCGTCGATCCCGGGGCCTTCGCCGCGCATCGCCTCGCCGGTCTCCTTGGCGATTGCCATGCGGTAGTACTCCAGAGATTGCGACAACGCGGCACAGGCGGCGCCGTTCTCATCGAGACGATAACGCGCCGTTGCCAGCAGGAACGCCGTATTACTCGCCGAGCGGTAGTCCTGCGACGATACCAGCGTGGGAATGGCCTTCTCGAGAGACAGCGCAACCTGGCCCAAGCCGGTCTGGCTTTGCGCCGCCCCCGAGCTTGCCGGCACCAGCGCCGGCACGGCGAAGATGAGGCATACGGCCATCAACTGTAAGGACCTCATGAACCTGTACATAGTCTCCTCCTGAAAGTTGAGTTCGAGGCTGTGTTGAGGTCGCGACACAGACGTCAGTCGGCTGATGCTGCACCGGCGTCGTCCGTGCCAGACCTTCCACGCAGCGGCCTTTGTAGGGCCTTGCCCGACAACACTATCGGAACCTTGCCTACCATTAAGCAATTGGAATGCCAGGGGCTCGGACGACGCTGTCATATAATCACGCTCCGGCCGCTTATCCCGGTGCCCCAGGAAAAGGCATGAAACTCACCGTCGAGCAGCTCTCGCGATTCGATGATCAGGGCTACCTCTTCTTCCCGGCCTTGTTCTCGGCCGAAGAGATCCAAGTCCTCACCGACGAAGTCCCGCGCCTATATGCCCAGCGCCGCCCCGAGAACGTGCGCGAAAAGACCAACGACGAATTGGTTCGAACGAATTTTGCAGCCCACCTCTACAGCTATCCTTTCGCCAAGCTCGCGCGCCATCCCCGGCTCGTGGAGCCGGTGAAGCAGATCTTCGGCGAAGACGTCTACATGCATCAGTTCAAGATCAACGGAAAGATGGCTTTCGACGGCGACGTCTGGCAATGGCACCAGGACTACGGTACCTGGAAGAACGACGACCTCATGCCGGAAGCGCGCGCGATGAACGTGGCCATCTTTCTGGACGACGTCAACGAGTTCAACGGCCCGCTCATGTTCATCCCGGGCAGCCACAAGCTCGGAGTCATCGACGCCGCGCACGACATCACCACTACCAGCTATCCGCTGTGGACGATCAACGACGACACCATCCGCAAGCTGGTGGAACGCGGCGGCATCGTGGCTCCCAAAGGGAAGGCCGGTTCGATGATCGTCTTCCATTCCTGTCTCGTGCACGCCTCGACGTCGAATCTTTCGCCCTGGAACCGCGTGAGCGTGTATCTCAGCCTGTGCGCGGTGTCCAATCACATACGGCGGTTCAAGCGCCCGGAATACATCGCGCACCGCGATTTCGCGCCGATCCAGTGCCTGCCGGAGGATTGCCTGATCAAGGATTACGACGTGCCGCTGCCGTGGAAGAACGGCACGCCTGCCGAGGCCTTGCAACCGCAGCTCGCCGCGTGAGGCCGTAAGCATGAACCTTCACAGCAAGCTGTGCGAGCGCGAAGCGCGGGAGGAGCCTCTCCGCGTCGGCGTCATCGGAGCAGGCAAATTCGGGGCGATGTACATCGCGCAAATCCCGAGGACGCCAGGGGTGCATCTCGTTGGAATCGCGGACCTCTCGCCCGCGAACGCGAGCGCGAATTTGGCGCGCGTGGGTTGGAAGCGGGAGATGTACGGGGCGTCATCGCTCGATGCGGCGCTTAGCGAGCGACGCACGCACGTGTCCGACGACTGGGAGGCGCTGGTGGCTCATCCGGCCGTCGACATCGTGATCGAGGCGACGGGCAATCCTGCAGCTGCCGTCGTCCATGCGCTGGCGGCATTCCAGAGCGGCAAGCACGTCGTCATGGTGACGGTAGAGGCCGACGCCTTCTGCGGACCGCTGCTGGCACACAAGGCTCGACAGGCAGGCGTCGTCTACAGCCTGGCTTACGGCGATCAGCCCGCGATCATCTGCGATCTCGTGGATTGGGCGCGGGCAGCGGGCTTTCCGGTGGTCGCCGCCGGCCGCGGGCACAAATGGCTTCCTCACTTCGCCCAGTCCACGCCGGAGACGGTCTGGGAATATTACGGCCTCACGCCCGAGCAGGCGCGCGTCGGCGGCTTGAACCCGAAAATGTTCAATTCCTTCCTCGACGGATCAAAGCCTGCGATCGAGTCCACGGCGGTGTGCAATGCGACGGGGCTCACGCCCGCACCGGACGGGCTTGCGTACCCGCCGGCGTCGATCGACGCGCTTCCGAGCGTGATGCGGCCGCGCGCGGAGGGCGGGCTGCTGCATCACAAAGGGCAGGTGGAGGTCGTTTCTTCGCTCGAGCGGGACGGTGGACCGATCCCGTACGACATTCGCTTCGGCGTCTGGGTGGTCTTCGAGGGCGAGACCGATTACATCCGAAGGTGCTTCGCGGAGTACGGAGTGCGAACCGACCCCTCGGGCCGCTACGCGTCGATGTACAAGCGCTGGCATCTGATCGGGCTGGAGGTCGGGATCTCGGTCGCCTCGGTGGGATTGCGCCTCGAGCCGACCGGCTGCCCCACCGGTTTTCGCGCCGACGCCGTTGCGGCCGCCAAGCGCGATCTGCGGGCGGGCGAGATGCTGGACGGCGAGGGCGGCTATACCGTCGTGGGAAAACTGATGCCCGCGGAGGACTCCATCCGCGCCGGCGCGCTGCCCCTGGGGTTGGCGCACCGGTTGAAGCTGCTGAATTCCGTCCGACAAGGCCAGCCGGTGCGCTGGACCGACGTGGCCGTCGATCCCAATGACAACGCCATAAGGGCCCGCCGCGAGATGGAGGCTCTTTTTGGTGCATCGCAGAAGCGTGCCGCGCAGGCGCCGGGTGAAAAACGTCACGTCGATCAGGCGCTTCCGGAAACGTTCTCGCAATTTCCCCTCAAATAGGGTCTAATTCTCCGAGAGGGATGAGGACGGAGCTCCAGCGCTCCTTGGGAGGAAAATGAAGCCCACCAGCAGGTCACTTACGCTGGTCCACGACGCCGGGGAAGCCAAGCTCGCGCCGCTTACCGTGATGATCATCGATGATCAGTCGACGGGCCGTCTCGTTCTCAGCGAGATCATCCGGGGTCTCGACAACAGCATCGAGGTCGTCACGTTTTCCGAGCCGGTCGAGGCGATCGAGTACGCGCGCAAGCACGGCGTCGATATGGTTCTCACCGACTACAAGATGCCGAACATGGATGGCATCGAGGCCATTCGCCGCCTGCGCCGTATCTTCGGCTACGAGGACATTCCCATCGTATGCGTGACGGTGGTGAGCGACCGCGAGGTGCGGTACCGGGCCCTGGAGGCGGGCGCCACCGATTTCCTGATCAGACCCATCGATCGGCTGGAGTGCGGCGCGCGTTGCCGCAACCTGTTGAGCCTTCGTCGGCACGAAATATTGAAAAAGAACCGGACGCGCATTCTCGAGCAGAAGATCGACGAGGCGACGCGCGAGCTGCGCCGGCGCGAGGTCGATACGCTGTTCCGCCTTGCGCGCGCAGCCGAGCAGCGCGACAAAGTGACCGGCATGCACCTGGTCCGCATGGCCAAGTACTCGTCGCTGCTCGCGCGTGGCCTGGGGCTCTCCGTGGCCGAGCAGGACGCCATCGAGCTCGCGGCGCCGATGCACGACATCGGCAAGATCGGGATTCCCGACCGGATCCTGCAGAATCCGGGCAGCTTGAGCGGCGAGGATCTGCGCACGATGCAGTCACACGCTCGTATCGGGTACGACCTTCTCAAAGACAGCTCGTCCGGATACTTGCAGATGGCGGCGGTCATCGCGCTAGGGCACCACGAGCGCTTCGACGGGTCGGGCTACCCCAACGGATTGAAAGGCGAGCACATCCCGCTCGAGGCTCGCATCGTCGCGCTCGCCGATGTCTACGATGCGCTCACGTCGGTCAGACCGTACAAGCCCGCATGGCCGGTGGCCGACGCTCTCACATTCGTGAAGGATCAGAAGGCCCGCCATTTCGATCCCAAGCTCGTGGAGATCCTGCTCGACAATCGGGACGAAGTGATCGCCATCGGTGAAAAATTCGCCGATCAGGCCGTTCAATAGCCGCATACCGGGAGCCGCGTTGAAGCCCTTCTTGTCTGCCGTTCGCGGTCGGGGTCGCTTCAGCGGCACCGCGGGCAGCGAGCACGAGCAGGCGATCGTCCGGCTGTTCGTCGGGATGGTTTTGTTCATCTACCTCCTGCCGCAAGCCTTCCATGCATCCAGCGCCAGCGCATCCACCGACATGCTGTTCATGGTCGCGATGGTGCTTCATCTGGTCTGCGCGGCGGTCATATTCGGCTGGATCCATCTGTTCCCGAAACCCTCGGCAATCCGGCCGGTCGGCGCCGCCCTGCTCGACATGGGGGCCGTCACGTTCTTCATGTACAACACGGGGCAATACGGCGCTCCGCTGTATTGCGTCTACCTGCTTACGGTCTTCGGCCATGGCTTCCGTTACGGCATCGCGTACCTGTACAACTCTCTGATCCTCGCCGTCGCGGGCTTCGTCCTGGTCCTGTTGTCCAACCCGTACTGGATCGCGAATCGAACGCTGGGCATCGGGCTGCTGGTCGGCATGGTCGTCCTTTCGCTCTTCGTCGGGAAGCTCGTCACTCGGTTGTTCGATTCCTTGCGTCGCGAAGAGGCGGCGAACCAGGCGAAGCGACGCTTCCTCTCGACCATTAGCCACGAGATGCGTACGCCGCTGAACGCGATCATCGGAATGAACGACCTGCTCATGGATACGTCGCTGAATCCCGAGCAGACGGAAATGGCCAGGGCGATGCACGAAGCTTCGCGCTCGATGCTCAAGCTGGTCGAGGATGTCCTCGACATCTCCAAGATCGAGGCCGGGAAGCTGACCCTCGAGGAGACCGATTTCGACCTGCATGGCGTGATCAACAGCACGACCGCGGTTTTGACGCACCAGGCGGAATTGAGGAAGCTCTACCTCACGACGCACATCATGCCGGAGGTTCCGCACGCGCTGCGGGGCGACCCTTACCACCTCCGCCAGGTTCTCTACAACTTGATCGGCAACGGCATCAAATTCACCGAGTCGGGCGGCGTCACGCTGATCGTGTCGTCCAAAGGCGAGAGCGACCATGCCGTGCGGCTGCATTTCGCGATTCGCGATACCGGGATCGGGATACCGCCGGACGCGCAAGATCGTATCTTCGAGAGCTTTACGCAGGCCGACGACTCGACGACCCGGCGCTACGGTGGCACCGGCTTGGGCACCACGATTTCAAAGCAGCTCGTCGAGATGATGGGCGGGCAAATCGGCCT
>DASRFB010000040.1:0-13498 GCA_035651815.1 Burkholderiales bacterium
TTGCCCAGGTCGCCTCGATCTCCGCGAACGACCAGGAAGTCGGCCAGCTCATCGCCGAGGTGATGGAGAAGGTCGGCAAGGACGGCGTGATCACGGTTGAGGAGTCGAAGACGCTGCGCTTCGAGACGGAGTTCGTCGAGGCATGCAGTTCGACCGCGGCTACATCTCGCCGTACTTCATCAACAACCCCGACAAGCAGACCGCGGTTCTCGAGGACCCGTACATCCTGCTGCACGACAAGAAGATCTCGAACATCCGCGATCTCCTGCCCGTGCTGGAGCAGGTGGCCCGGGCCGGCCGGCCGCTGCTCGCGATCGCCGAGGATGTGGAAGGCGAGGTGCTCGCGACGCTGGTCGTGAACACGCTGCGCGGCATCCTCAAGACCTGCGCGGTGAAGGCGCCGGGCTTCGGCGACCGCCGCAAGGCCATGCTGGAGGACATCGCGATCCTCACGGGCGGCACGGTCATCGCCGAGGAAGTCGGCCTGACGCTCGAGAAGGCGACGCTGAAGGACCTCGGCCAGGCGAAGCGCGTCGAGGTGGCGAAGGAAGAGACCACCATCATCGACGGCGCGGGCGACGCGAAGGCGATCGAGGCGCGCGTGAAGAGCATCCGCGCCCAGATCGAGGAAGCGACGAGCGACTACGACAAGGAGAAGCTGCAGGAGCGCGTGGCGAAGCTCGCCGGCGGGGTCGCGCTGGTGAAGGTCGGCGCCGCGACCGAGGTCGAGATGAAGGAGAAGAAGGCGCGCGTCGAGGACGCGCTGCACGCGACCCGCGCCGCGGTCGAGGAAGGCATCGTTCCCGGGGGCGGCGTCGCCTATATCCGGGCCCGCGTCGCGCTCGACACGCTGAAGGGCGACAACCCCGACCAGCAAGCCGGCATCGACATCGTGCGGCGCGCGCTCGAGGAGCCGCTGCGCCAGATCGTCGCCAACGCGGGCGCCGAGCCGTCGGTGGTCCTGAACAAGGTCGCCGAGGGCAAGGGCAACTTCGGCTTCAACGCCCAGACCGAGCAGTACGGCGACCTCGTCGAGATGGGCGTGGTCGACCCGACCAAGGTCACGCGCACCGCGCTGCAGAACGCGGCGTCCGTGGCGGGCCTGCTGATCACCACCGAAGCGATGGTTGCCGAGCTGGTCGAGGACAGCGACGCACCCGCCGGCGGCGGCCGTGACCGCGGCATGGGCGGCATGCCCGGGATGGACATGTGAGCCCGGGATCGGGCGAGGCTTGCGACCTGGAGACCGAGCTGCACAAGCTCCTCGATCAGTACGAGGACAAGCGCCGCACCGTGGAGCAGAGGCGTCGGCAGGTGAAGAGCGACGACGACACGTATCAGAAGGCGTTCGCGGACCTCCGGAGCGGGGTGATCCGCCCGGTGTTCGAAGCCGTCGGCGCGATCCTCGCGGCGCGCGGGCACGAGTTCCGCATCTCGGAGGAGGAGTACGCCGCCGACCCGGCGGGCAAGACGCACGAGGCGGCGATTGCGATCCAGATCATGCCGGCGGGACTCGAGCGCTCGCCCCAGACCGACGGCGGATTCCCGTCCCTCGCCTTCGTGACCCGGCATTACAGCAAGACCGTCTGCGTGCGCGCGAGCAACGCCGCGCCGAAGTTGAACGGCACGGCGAATCCGCGCGGCGACTACGGCCTCGCGCAGATCGACGAGGAGCTCGTCCGGGTGGAGCTCCTGAAGCTGATATCCGGCATCGCGAGCCGCTAGCGTGGCCGCGACCGCGTCCTGGGCCGTCCGGATCTCCGGCGCCGACTCCGGCGAGGCGCTCGATCGCCTCATGGAGCTGTGGCTCGAGGCGACGACGGCGGAGGGGAATCTCGCCCGGTCGATCGGCTTCGAGACGTACATGGAGCAGCGCGATTGGGAAGGCGCCAAGGCGAGCATCGTGCGCGCCTACGGGCGCTCGAGCGCGGCGCATCGAATCAGCGTCGACACCCTGAGCGCGGCGATCCAACAGCGCAACGTGCTCGCCCATCGGCGCCGTCTGGCCGGCGGGAATTCCTCGTGAGCGGGGAGCCCGCCGCCGCGCTCGATACATCGTCCGCGCGCGATGCGGCGTGGGGCGAGCTGCGGCTCATGTCCGCGACCCTGCGGCGACTGCTGTACGCGTGCCTGCCCGTGTTCGCGCTCGCCTACGTGCTGGGTCTCGTGCTCCTGCAGCCGTGGCTCTATCCCCTGGCGATGATCGCGTGGCTGGCCGCGATCGGCTGGGCCGGGGTGCGCATGGCGCGCTTCGACTGTCCGCGCTGCGGCGGCGCCTTCTTCGAGACCTGGTACTTCTTCAAGCCGCTGCGGCGCACCTGCGCCGGGTGCGGCCTGCCCCGGGACGCGAAGTAGGGGCGCCTCCCGGCGCCGGCCGCGGCGCCCCTTGACCGGCTTTTCGCGCCGGGCGTAGCATCGTCGCGAGCCCGTCTTTCCTCCATTTCCGCCGAAAAGAACCGAGGAGTCCCCCATGGCGATTGCTTTCACCGTGAACGGCAAGCCCGTCAGCGTCGACGCCCCCGAGAGCACGCCGCTGCTCTGGGTGCTGCGCGAGGAGCTGAAGCTCACCGGAACGCGCTTCGGCTGCGGCGCCGGTCAGTGCGGCGCATGCATGATTCACATCGGCGGCGAGCGCACGTTCTCATGCCTGACGCCGGTCGGCCTGGTGCGGGGCAAGTCGGTGACGACGATCGAGGGCCTGTCGCCCGGCAAGCTGAACGCGCTGCAGCGCGCCTGGCTCGCCGAGAGCGTGCCCCAGTGCGGCTACTGCCAGTCGGGACAGCTCATGAGCGCGGCGGCGCTGCTCGCCGGGAACCCGCATCCCACGCGCGAGCAGATCAAGGCGCACATGGAGACGAACGTTTGCCGCTGCGGCACCTACCACCGGATCGTGCGCGCGATCGAGCGCGCCGCGAAGGAGGCCTGATCATGACGACACGGCGCGAGTTCATGGTCGGCGCGGCCGGCCTCACGTTCGCGATCGCCCTCGACGGCTGCGCGGGCCTTCGCGGCGAGACGAAGGCCGGCGGCAACGCGGCGCTCGCCGACGCGCCCGCGCTCTCGGCGCGGCGGATGAACGCCTGGGCGAGCCTGTCGCCCGACGGCACGGTGTACATCGTCAACCCGGCGGTCGAGATGGGGCAGGGGTCGCAGACCGCGATCCCGCTCATCATCGCCGAGGAGATGGACGCGGACTGGTCGCGCGTCGTTATAGTGCCCGCGGCTCCCGACGACAAGGTCTACGGGAACCCCGGCTTCCGCGGCCTGATGTACACCGCGGGCTCGGCGACCGTCACCGGATACTGGGACGTCGCGCGCACCTTCGGCGCGCAGGTGCGCCGCGTGCTGATGGACAGCGCCGCGCGCGCCTGGAGCGTGCCGGTGTCGGAGCTCTCGACCGAGCCGGGTGCGGTGGTGCACGCGAAATCCGGGCGGCGAATGAGCTACGGCGACATCGCCGCGATCGCGGTCGTCCCGGCGCAGGCGCCCGCCATCAGGCCCGACGAGCTCAAGAAGCCGGAGCACTACCGCCTGATCGGAAAGGACGTCATGCGGGTCGAGCTGCCGACGAAGGTCGACGGCAGCGCCCGGTATTCGATCGACGTGCAGGCCCCGGGCATGCTGTACGCCGCGGTGCTGCGCGGGCCGGTCGAGGGCACCTCGCCCGTGGAGATCGACGACCGCGCGGCGCGCGCGGTGCCGGGCGTGGGGCGCATCGTGCGCCTGCCGTTCGGCGTGGGCGTGATCGCCGAGACGCCGTGGGCCGCGTTCCAGGCGAAGGACGCTCTCAACGTCACCTGGGACCGCAACGCCCGTGCCTTCGGGCACGACAGCGACAAGGCGGTCGGCGTGTACGCCGCGGCGGCGCGCGACCTCTCGCGTCCGGGCAAGCCGTGGGACACGGCGGGCGATGCGCCGGCGGCGATGAGGACCGCCGCGAAAGTCTACGAGGCCGAGTACGCGTGCGACTACACCTATCACGCGCAGATGGAGCCGCTCAACTCGGTCGCCGCGGTCTCGCCCGCGGGCGATCGCTGCGAGATCTGGTGCGGCACGCAGTCGCAGACGATGGCGGTCGCGGCGGTGGCGAAGGCGCTGAACATTCCGGTCGAGAACGTGAAGCTCAACCTGATGCTCCTCGGCGGCGGCTTCGGCCGGCGCGGGCACCGCGACGAGGAGTTCGTCGTCGACTCGGTGCTCCTGTCGAAGGAGGTGAAGCGCCCGGTGAAGGTGCTCTGGACGCGCGAGGACGATGTCCGTAACGGCCGCTTCCGGCCGCTCTCGGTGCACTACCTGCGCGCGGGACTCGACGCCTCGGGCCGCATCGTCGCCTGGCAGCACCGCGTCGCCTGCGACGAGATCACCGCGTTCCAGGATCCCGTGCGCTACAAGGGCGGCGGCGAGAAGGACTTCCTCGCGATGGCGGGCTCGGAGCTGCGCAGCTACGACATCCCGAACCGCCTGTCGGAGCAATTGCCGCAGGAGACCGGCATCCGCACCTCGTCGCTGCGCGGCATCGGCTTCGGGCCGAACAAGTTCGCGACCGAGGCCTTCCTCGACGAGATCGCCGTGCAGCGCGGCATCGATCCGGTCGAGCTGCGCCTGCAGCTCCTGAAGAACACGCCGCGCGGGCAGAACGTCGTGCGCGAGGTGGTGGCGATGTCCGACTACCGCCGCCCGCGTCCCGGGCGCGGCCTCGGCTTCGCGTTCACCGACTATTCGGGGACGATGGTCGCCGCGGTCGCCGAGGTGTCGGTCGACAAGGCGAGCGGCGCGGTGAAGGTGCACGACTTCTGGCTCGCGCTCGACCCGGGCATCGCGGTGCAGCCCGACAACGTCGTCGCGCAGACCGAGAGCTCGATCGTCTACGGCCTGGGGCTCGCGCTCACCGAGCGCATCACCTTCAAGGACGGCGTGGTGCAGCAGCGCAACATCCGCGACTACGGCGTGCCGCGGATGGCCGACATCCCCGAGCTGCACATCAAGCTGGTGTCGACGCCGAACCGGCCGACGGGCGCGGGGCAGATGGCGACGCCCATCGTCGCGCCCGCGATCGCGAGCGCCGTTTTCGCCGCGAGCGGCGCGCGCGTGCGCCACATCCCGTTCCTGCCCGAGCGCGTGAAGGCCGTCGTATGAGCGAGAGCCGTCCGCCTTTCCCGCCGTTCGACCGCGGCACGGCGATGCAGAAGATCCGCGGCGCCGAGGACGCGTGGAACACGCGCGACCCCGAGCGCGTGTCGCTCGCCTACACGCCCGACAGCGTCTGGAGGAACCGCTCCGAGTTCTTCGCGGGGCGCACGGCGATCGTCGAGTTCCTGCGCCGCAAGTGGGCGAGGGAGCTCGACTACCGGCTGATCAAGGAGCTCTGGGCGTTCCACGAGAACCGCATCGCCGTGCGCTTCGCCTACGAGTGGCGCGACGACGCCGGCAGCTGGTTCCGCTCTTACGGCAACGAGAACTGGGAATTCGCCGAGAACGGCCTGATGCGGCGCCGGATCGCGAGCATCAACGATCTTCCCATCAAGGAAGCCGAGCGCAAGTACCACTGGCCGCTCGGGCGGCGGCCCGACGATCATCCGGGTCTGTCGGACCTCGGGTTGTAGGGGACGCTGGGCCGAAGGGACTACGTCGCCCCGTCGAAATTCACAAAATCGACAGGGTTTTGTTCGGGGATGCCTCTACAATGAATCGTTAGTTTATTCCCCCATCTCCCCGGAATCCGACGTGCCGCTCCAGCCGACTCCCGACCCCAAGACCCATTCCCCGAAACCCAATCTCCTGCTGGTCGACGACCAGCACAGCAACCTGGTCGCGCTCTGGGCCGTGTTGCCCGAGACCGAGTACAACCTGATCTTCGCGCACTCGGGTCCCGAGGCGATCGAGATCGCCGAGCGCCAGGACGTCGCGCTGATCCTGCTCGATGTGCAGATGCCCGAGGTCGACGGCTTCGAGACCGCGCGGCGGCTGAAGCAGTCGGAGCGCACGCGCGACATCCCGATCATCTTCATCACCGCGATCTACAAGGAAGACCCGTTCGTGAAGCGCGGCTACGAAGCGGGCGCCATCGACTATTTCAGCAAGCCCTTCGACCCGGAGATCCTGCGGCTGAAGGTCCGCCTGTACTCGGCCTTCCGGCACAAGGCGCTCCTCCTCAAGGAGCGCGAAATGCGCATCAAGGAGACCGAGCAGCTGCTCCAGGCCGGGCGCAAGCTCTCGGGCGTTCTCGAGGAGCTTCCGGTGGGCGTGCTCATCGCCGACGCGGACGGGCGCGTCTGCCAGGTGAACGACGAGGTGGCGCGGATCTGGGGAATCGACGAGCCGGTCGCCAACGACCGCTACGGCGAGTTCCTCGGCTGGTGGGGAGAGGCCGGGCGGCTGATCCGGGCGGCGGACGGGCCGATGGCGCGCGTGCTGTCGAGCGGAGAATCCGCGCGCAACGAGCTCACGCGCATCCAGTGCTTCGACGGCACGCAGAAGGTGGTCCTGTCTTCGGCTTCGGCGCTGCGGACGCTCGATCGCCGCCTCGCCGGCGTCGTCATGGTCATCCAGGACGTCACCGAGCACAAGGAGATCGAGCAGGAGATGCAGCAGCGCATCGAGCGCCTGGTCTCGACCGGGTTCGAGCTGCAGCAGTCCGCGGGGCCGGTCAACTAGACGATACCGCTCTTGCGCAGGACCTCGATCTCGGCCGGGCTCTTTCCGAGAACCCGCGACAGCACCTCGTCGGTGTGCTGCCCGAGCAACGGCGGCGGCGCGTCGTAGGTCACCGGCGTCGCGGAGAACCGCATCGGGCTCGCGACTCCGGGCATCGTCCCCGAGAGGGGATGCGGCATCTCGATCTTCAAGCCCCGCGCCTGCACCTGCGGGTCGTCGAAGACTTCCTTGTAATTGTTGATCGGACCGCACGGGACGCCGGCGGCCTCGAGCGCGTCGATCCACTCTCGGCTCTTGCGCTCCTTCATGATTCTCTGCACGAGGGGGATCAGCTCTTTGCGGTTGCGGATCCGATCGGGCATCGAGCGGAAGCGCTCGTCCGACGCGAGCTCGGGCCGGCCCGCCGCCGCGCAGAAGCTCTGCCACTGGCTGTTGTTGCCGCAGCCGACGATGACGTGGCCGTCGGCGGTCGGGAAGACCTCGTAGGGCAGCAGGTTCGGGTGCGCGTTGCCCCAGCGCCTGGGCACGTCGCCCGACATGAACCAGTTGAAGATCTGGTTCGCGCCGAAGGCGACGATGGTGTCGAGCAGCGCCATGTCGATGTACTGTCCTTCGCCGGTGCGCTCGCGATGCGCGATCGCGGCGGTGATCGCGAGGCTCGCGTACATGCCGGTGAGGACGTCGGTGATGGCGATGCCGACCTTCTGCGGGCCGCCGCCCGGCAGGTCGTCGCGCTCGCCGGTGATGCTCATCAAGCCGCCCATGCCCTGGAAGATGAAGTCGTAGCCGGGACGGTGCGCGAGCGGCCCGGTCTGGCCGAAGCCGGTGATCGAGCAGTACACGATCTTCGGATTGGCCTTGCGGACGTCGTCGTAGGCGAGGCCGTACTTCTTCAGGCCGCCGACCTTGTAGTTCTCGATCACGACGTCGCACTTCGCCGCGAGCTCGCGCGCGATCGCCGCGCCCTCGGGGCTCGCGATGTCGAGCGTGAGCGACTTCTTGCCGCGGTTGACGGAGAGGTAGTACGCCGACTCCTTCGTGTCGCGGCCGGCGCGGTCCTTGAGGAAGGGCGGGCCCCAGTCGCGCACGTCGTCGCCGCTCCCGGGACGCTCGACCTTGATCACCTCGGCGCCGAGGTCGGCGAGGTTTTGCGAGGCCCAGGGGCCGGCGAGCACGCGGGTGAGGTCGAGGACGCGGATATGGGAGAGCGGGCGGGACATGGTCTGGTATGAATGGCGCAGTTGCGCATAATCATAACAATCCGATGGAAACCCCATGAAGCGCCGCGCCGTCTGCCGCGGCGGAACCCGGGGCAAGCCCGACGAGATGGACCGCGGCGCGCGCGCGGCGACGGGAGTCGCGGCGGGGTGATGCCTTATATAATCGGGGCTTTCCTGCGGAAGGCTCCATGAAAGTCCTGGTCGCGGTCAAGCGCGTGGTCGATTTCAACGTGAAGGTGCGCGTGCGCGCGGACGGCAGCGGGGTCGAGACCGCGAACGTCAAGATGTCGATGAACCCCTTCGACGAGATCGCGGTCGAGGAGGCGATCCGGCTGAAGGAAGCGGGCGCCGCGACCGAGATCGTCGCGGTGTCGTGCGGGACCGCGGCCAGCCAGGAGACGCTGCGCACGGCGCTCGCGCTCGGCGCGGACCGCGCCATCCTGGTCGAGACGGGCGCGGAGATCGAGCCGCTCGCGGTGGCGAAGCTGCTGCGCGCGATCGCGCGGAAGGAGTCGCCCGGGCTGGTCATCCTCGGCAAGCAGGCGATCGACGACGATTGCAACCAGACCGGGCAGATGCTCGCGGCGCTGCTCGGCTGGCCGCAGGCGACGTTCGCGTCGAAGCTGAAAATCGACGGCGAGCGGGCGGCCGTCACGCGCGAGGTCGACGGCGGCCTCGAGACGGTCTCGGTGAAGCTGCCGGCGGTCGTCACCACCGATCTGCGCCTGAACGAGCCGCGCTACGTGACGCTGCCGAACATCATGAAGGCGAAGAAGAAGCCGCTCGAGACGCTGAAGCCCGAGGCGCTCGGCGTCGACGTCGCTCCGCGCGTGAAGATGCTCAAGGTCGAGGAGCCGGCGAAGCGCAAGGCCGGCACCAAGGTGCCCGACGCGAAGACGCTGGTCGCGAAGCTGAAGAACGAAGCGAAGGTGATTTGAACGTCATCCTGAGCGAAGCGAAGGATCTGCTTTTCGGCCCAAAAGCGGATCCTTCGGCCTTCGGCCTCGGAATGACAAGCGAGGAAACGAGATGTCCGTACTGGTCATAGCCGAGCACGACAACGACGCGGTCCGGCCGTCGACGCTGAACACGGTCGCCGCGGCGCGGAAGCTCGGCGGCGATGTCGCGGTGCTGGTCGCGGGCGCGGGCTGCGAGGGCGCGGCCAGGGCGGCCGCGGCGATCGCGGGCGTGAAGAAGGTGCTGCGCGCGGACGCGCCGCAGTACAAGGACGGGCTCGCCGAGCCGCTCGCCGCGCTGGTCGTCGCCCTCGCGAAGGACTACTCGCACGTCCTCGCGCCGGCGACGTCCTTCGGCAAGAACGTGGCGCCGCGCATCGCGGCCCTGCTCGACGTCGCCCAGGTCTCCGACATCGTGGCCGTGAAGGGCGCGGACACGTTCGTGCGGCCGATCTACGCGGGCAACGCGCTCGCGACGGTGCAGTCTCTCGACAGGATCAAGGTCGTCACCGTGCGCACGACGGGCTTCGACGCGGCGCCCGCGACCGGAGGTACCGCCGCGATCGAGAGCGCCCCGGCGGTTGCCGATCCGGGCGTGTCGTCGTTCGTCGGCCGCGACCTCACCCGGTCGGACCGGCCCGAGCTCACCTCGGCGAAGATCATCGTCTCGGGCGGCCGCGGCATGGGGTCGGGGGAGAACTTCAAGCTGCTCGAGCCGCTCGCCGACAGGCTCGGCGCCGCGATGGGCGCTTCGCGCGCCGCGGTGGACGCGGGCTTCGTGCCGAACGACTGGCAGGTCGGGCAGACGGGGAAGATCGTCGCGCCCGATCTCTACATCGCGGTCGGGATCTCGGGCGCGATCCAGCACCTCGCCGGGATGAAGGACAGCCGCGTGATCGTCGCGATCAACAAGGACGAGGAGGCTCCGATCTTCCAGGTCGCCGACTACGGGATCGTCGGCGACCTGTTCCAGGTCGTACCCGAGCTGGTGAAGGAGCTGGGATGACGCGAGCGCATCCGGCCCTGCTCGCCGCGCTCGCCCTGTGCGGCGCGGCGCAGGGCGCGACCTTCTCCTACGACGCCGACGTCGAGCGCTTCGGCGCGGCGATCGCCGCGCCCGCGGGACGCCGCGACGGCGTGCGCCAGGCGATGGAGTACTGCGGCGCGACGTTCCGCGATCTCGGCTGGGGCGCGTACTCGGCGTACGGGCAGTGGGTGCGGCGCCACGCGGGGTTCCTGCAGCTCACGATCGCGATGCGGCGCGCGCTCTCGAACGCGGCGTCGCAGGACGATTCCGGGCGCTGGCAGCGCGTGGTCGAAGTCGACGTGCCGGCGCTCGCCGAAGGGCGCGCGACGGACCTGCTGCGCCGGGTCTCGGGCCCGGGGCCCGAGGCCGAGCGGCGCAAGGCGTGCGAGGAGACGGTGGCGGGGCTGCACGCGCACAAGCTCGATCTCGACGCGATCGAGCCCGCGGTCGCGTCGTATCTTCGCGGGATGGCGCCGAAGTTCCGCATCGCGCTGCCGGCGCCGGGCGAGGATCCGGCGCTCGGGCCGCCCGAGGCGAAGCGCGACGCGCAGGCGCTCGTCGGCAAGTGGACGACGGAGAAGATCCGCCTGTACCTGAGCGACGGCCGCTTCAGCGAGGACGACACGAAGTGCACGTTCGACTTCGACGGCAAGCTGATGACGAGCGAGTGCATGGTGCAGGGCCAGCCGGTGAAGGTGGTGGCCTCGTACGACGTGAAGGCGCCCGGGCGCTACGAGTCGACGGTGGTCGAGAACGCGAGCTATCCGCAGATGCTGGGCGCGAAGGACACGACGCAGTTCCGGGTGGAGAAGGGCAGGCTCGTGCAGTCGTCGTACCTTCCCATCTTCAGCCAGGATCCGATGCGCCCGGTGGAGATCGAGGCGGTCCTCGCCCCGAGCGTGCTTTCCGGCAGGAGGTCGCAATGAGCCAGTACAAGGCGCCTGTGCGCGACATGCGGTTCGTCCTGAACGAGCTGGCCGGCCTCGCCGACGTGGCGCGGCTGCCCGGCTGCGAGGAGGTGACCGCCGAGCTGGTCGACCAGATCCTCGAGGAGAGCGCGCGCTTCTCGGGCGAGGTGCTCGCGCCGCTCAACCACTCCGGCGACGAGGAAGGCTCGCACTGGGCGGAGGGGAAGGTGACGACGCCGAAGGGATTCAAGGAGGCGTACAAGGCGTTCATCGCCGGCGGGTGGAACGCGCTGCAGTTTCCGTCCGAGTTCGGCGGACAGGCGCTGCCGAAGCTGGTCGCGACGCCGGTGATGGAGATGTGGAAGTCGGCGAACCTGTCGTTCTCGCTGTGCCCGCTGCTCACGACCGGCGCGGTCGAGGCGCTGCTGCTGCGCGGGTCGCCGCAGCTCAAGAAGACGTACCTGCCGAAGATGGTGCAGGGCACGTGGACCGGGACCATGAACCTGACCGAGCCGCAGGCGGGGACGGACCTCGCGCTCCTCCGGACCAAGGCGATCCGCGCCGGCGATCACTACAAGATCTCGGGGCAGAAGATCTTCATCACCTACGGCGAGCACGACCTCGCCGAGAACATCGTGCACCTGGTGCTGGCACGAACGCCGGACGCCCCTGAGGGCGTCCGGGGAATCTCGCTCTTCGTCGTGCCGAAATTCATCCCGAAGGCGGACGGCTCGCCGGGAGAGCGCAACAAGGTGACGTGCGCATCGATCGAGCACAAGCTCGGCATCCACGCGAGCCCGACGGCGGTGATGGTGTACGACGGCGCGACCGGCTACCTGGTCGGCGAGGAGAACCGCGGGCTCGAGTACATGTTCATCATGATGAACGCCGCGCGCTTCGCCGTCGGCATCGAGGGCCTGTCGATCTCCGAGCGCGCCTACCAGCAGGCGCTCGCGTACGCGAAGGAACGTATACAGAGCCGCGACCTGGCGGGGGACGCCAAGGCCGTGCCCATCATCCGCCATCCCGACGTGCGGCGCATGCTCATGCAGATGAAGGCCATGACCGAGGCCATGCGCGCGCTCGCGTACGTCGTCGCCGCGGGCCTCGACCGCGCGCACAAGCATCCCGAGAAGGAAGAGCGCATGCGCGCGCAGGCCTTCGTCGACCTCATGATCCCGGTCGTGAAGGGCTGGAGCACCGAGACCGGCGTCGAGGTCGCCTCGATCGGCATCCAGGTCCACGGCGGCGTCGGCTTCATCGAGGAGACCGGCGCCGCGCAGCACTACCGCGACGCGAGAATCACGACGATCTACGAAGGCACCACCGGCATCCAGGCGAACGACCTCATCGGCCGCAAGATCGCGCGCGAGAACGGCGCCACCGCCAAGGAAGTCGTCAAGGCCATGCGCCGCGTCGAAGCCGAGCTCGGCTCCGAGGACGAGGACTCCAACGCCATCCGCGTCGCCTTCTCCGCAGCGATCACCGCGCTCGAAGAGGCGGTGTCGTGGATCTGCATCAACTACACCGCCGACATCAAAGCCGCCCACGCCGGCGCCGTGCCGTTCTTGAAACTGATGGGCATCACCTGCGGCGGCTGGCAAATGGCGCGCGCGGTCGTCGTCTGCCACGAGCTCCTCAAAGGCGGCAAAGGCGACAAGGGCTTCTACGAAGCGAAGATCAAGACCGCGAGGTTCTACGCCGACCACGTCCTGACACAGGCGCCGGCGCTGAGGAACACCGTCGTGCACGGCGCGGCGGGGGTGATGGGGTTGAGGGAGGAGCAGTTTTAGTTTTGCGTTCCACCTCGACCGCGGGGTTCATGATCACCCTGGCCTCGATCACCCTGATCGGGCCGCTGGCGATCCACATGTTCCTCCCCGTTCTTCCCGTGGTGAAGAACGCTTTCGTCATCTCCGATTCGCTCGCCGGTCTCACGTTCTCCATCACGCTCTTCGTGATGGGCTTCGTGACGCTCGTATACGGCTCGCTGTCGGACCGGTACGGCCGCCGTCCGGTGCTGCTCGCGAGCCTCGCGCTGTTCGTCGTGGGCAGCGTGGCTTCGGCGCTCGCCACGACCGTGGCATGGCTGGTGGCGGGCCGAATGCTGCAGGCGGTAGGGGCAGGGGGCGGGGCGACGCTCGCGCGCGCGATCGCGCGAGACGCGTTCGGGACGGACAGGCTGGTCAAGGCGATCGCGTATCTGCAGATGGCGTATACGCTCGGGCCGATGCTCGCGCCGCTCGCGGGCGGGCTGATGCTGGACGCGGCGGGGTGGCGCGGGGTGCCGTGGCTCGCGGCCGCGATCGGGTTGGTGATCTCGGCGGCGGTGGTCGCGGTGCTGCACGAGACTCACAAGGCCGAGCACCGCACGCGCGGCGGCAGCGTGCTCGCCGATTACGCGAAGCTGTTCTCGCACGCGCGCTTCACGTGCTACGTGCTGCAGTCCGGGTTCTCGACGGGGACGTTCTTCGCGATGGGCGCGGCGGCGTCGTTCCTGATGAAGGATTATCTCGGACGCTCGGCGTCGGAGTTCGGGGCGTTCTTCATGCTGTTTCCGGTCGGGTTCCTCACGGGCAATTTCCTGTCGAGCAAGCTGAGCCACCGGTTTTCGATCGAGACGATGGTGATGGCGGGCGCGTCGCTGAACATGATCGCGTCGGCGATCCAGGCGGCGCTCCTGCTCTCCGGGCACGTGACGCCGCTCGCGATCTTCGTCCCGGGAATGCTGAC
>DASRFB010000041.1:0-24455 GCA_035651815.1 Burkholderiales bacterium
CCGTTGAAAACGGTCTTCTTGCCCGACAGGAACTCGTTCGCCGCCTTGTCGTAGACCTGCGCCTGCTCGCGCAGCCCCGGCGGCAGGTTCTCGAATCGCAGCACCGCCTCGAACTCGAGCTTGGCGCGCGCGTAGTCGCCGAGCGCGAGGTACGCGCGCCCCATCTCCAGCCGCACGCCGACGTAGTTCGGCTCGACCGCGAGGATGCGCTCGTAGATGAAGCTCGCCTTGCTGGGACGCCCGGTCTCCAGCGCCGAGCGCGCGAGCAGGTAGTCGTACTTGATGTCGCCGGCGAGGCGGTCTTCGAGCGGCTCGAGCAGCTGGTAGGCATCGGCGTAGCGGCCGGCCTTGACCAGCGCCTCGCCCTGCGCGACGGACTCTTCGTCGGTGGCGGCAATCGCGGCCGTGCCGAGCGCGAACGCGGCCGCGGCGGCCAGCACCCGGCCGAAGCGCCACAGGCGCGCGCGATACGCGATGTCCTTGTTGTTGCTTATTTTTAGGGCCCTCCCAGGGCCCGTCGGCGGTCCCACCGCCCCGCCGCTCGGGATACAACCGTGCGGCATGCTATTCCAGGCCTCGGCGAAAAGCAATTTCGTGAACTAGTCCTTACGCCATAGCAATCGTGTGCCGCCTCCCACTGGAACGCGAGCATGATTCGTGCACCGAAAACGGCTCGATAAAAGCCAAGGGGGAACGATGGGCCTGAGGCTGAAGTTCAACCTGGCGTTGCTCGCCGTGTTCGTTCCGGGCATCGCCATCTCCGCGTATCTTTCCTACAACCTGCTGCACAAGAACGCGCGCGAGGAAGTGCTGCGCAATGCCGGCGTCATGATGGAGGCGGCGCTGTCGATGCGCGCGTACACGGTCGGACAGGTGCGCGACAAGCTGGCGCAGAAGGACGACGAATTCGTGAAGCAGAGCGTCCCCGCCTTCGCGGCGAGCGAGATGATGAACCTCCTGCGCAAGAAGTACCCCGACTACAGCTACAAGGAGGCCGCGCTCAACCCCACGAATCCCGGCAACAAGGCCGCCGCGTGGGAAGCCGAAATCGTGAAGGCGTTCGACAGCGACGGCGACCGGGGCGAGATCTCGGGCGTGCGCGTCTCGGAGATGGGACCGTCGCTCTACCTGGCCCGGCCGTTTCGCATCAAGGACCCGGCGTGTCTCGCCTGCCATGACAAGCCCGAGATCGCGCCGGTGTCGATGGTGAAGCTCTACGGCACCGACCACGGCTTCGGCTGGCAGCTGAACCAGGTGGTCGGCGCGCAGGTGGTTTCGGTGCCGATGTCGCTGCCGATCCGGAACGCGAACCACGCGTTCTACACGTTCATGGCCTCGCTCGGCGGCGTGTTCGGAGCTCTGTTCGTCATCCTCAACCTGATGCTCTACTTCCTGATCGTGCGGCCGGTGCGCAGGGTCGCCGCGGCGGCCGACCGGCTGAGCGCGGGACGCACCGAGATGTCACAGGGCGAGCCCCTCGAGCTGCCCGAGTCGGGGAACGACGAGATCGGCGTGCTCGCGCGCTCGTTCAACCGCATGCGGCGCGACCTGGAGCAGGTGCTGAAGGTGATGGACCGGCGCTGATTCCCGCGCCCGCGCAGGACAAAAGCGCCCGGCCCCGCCGGGCGTTTTCTTTCCCTCTTATCCGACCTTCTGGCCGCGCGTGACCGGCGCGCCGATGCCGAGCGGCTCTGCATCGACCAGCACGAAGGCGACGCGCGCGGGCGCCGGGCCCGGGTTGATCCAGGCGTGATGGGTGCCGCGCTGGACGACGACGTCGCCGGCTTTCAGGCGCACTGACCCGGCGTCCAGCCGCATCTCGAGCTCGCCCGAGAGCACGATCACGTAATCGACGGTGTCGGTGCGGTGCATCGCTCCCGTGCGACCCGGCGGGATGTCGTTCACGGCGAAGCGCGTGCCGTTGCGAGGCGGCGGCGTTCCGAGGATGCGCGCGCCCATGTCCTCGAACGCCTTGCCCCTCGGGATGCCGGCGGGCGCCCGGTCGGTGCACCAGACGAGCGTCGAGCGGCCGCCCGACTTGGAGCGGCGGACGTTGCCCGCGGGCGCGTCGATCAGGATCCGGGCGACGCCGTCCGCGCCCTCGCCCGTGACGACGCGCCGGACGGCCGGAAATTCGGCCGCGTCGCTCATGCCTGCAGCTCGGCCGGGACGCCGGCGCGCGCCGCGGCCGGCGTGCGGTCGGGCGCGGCGCGCCGGAGCAGGCGCTCCACGAGCGCGACCTGCGCCGGCAGGCAGACGCGCTCGAGGTCGTAGCGCTCGAGCGCGGTGCACCGCGCCGCCTCGCCGAGCGCGCGCGCCCGGTCGCGGTCGCGCAGCACCTCGTCGACGCGCCGGGCGATGTCCTGCGGCGAAAGGAAGTCCGCGAGCAAGCCGTTGCGACCGTCCACGATCACCTCCTCGACCGGCGCGGTGCGCGAAGCGACCAGCGCGCACCCGGCCGACATCGCCTCGAGCAGCGACCACGAAAGCACGAAAGGATAGGTCAAGTATACGTGCGCGGAGGAAACCTGCAGCAGCGACACGTATTGCGCGTACGGAAGCCGCCCGGTGAAATGCACGCGCGAGGCGTCGATCCGGTCCGTCTCGCGCAGCATCCGCGCGCGCCAGGTGTCGCCCCGCGGCAGGCGCGGCGAGTAGCTGACGTCGTCGCCGCCGGCGATGACGACGTGCGCGCGCGGCCGGCGCCGCTGGATCTCGGGCAGCGCGCGCATGAAGACGTGGAACCCGCGATACGGCTCGAGGTTGCGCGCGACGTAGGTGACCACCTCGTCCTCGCGCGACAGGGACTTGCCGCTGCCGGGCAGCGCGAAGCGCGCCTCGGCGCACGGCGCCACCGCGTCGGTGCGGATGCCGTCGTGGACCACGGCGATGCGGGCGGCGTGCGCCGCGGGAAACCGGCTCCGCTGCCAGCGCGTCGGCGCGACGCCCTGGTCGGCGGCGTCGAGCGCCATCAGCAGCGGCGCGTTCATCACCCGCAGCCGCAGCAGCTTCTCCGCGGTGACGGGAAATTCCGGGTCGAAGCCCAGGTCGCCGCCGCGCGCGCGATAGTAATATTCGCAATACAGCACGACGGCCGCGTCGGGGAACACGTCCTTCAGGAACAGCGCCTCGCCCCAGCCGATGTGCGCGAAGACGACGTCCGGACGGAACCCGCCCGCGCGCAGCCGCGCCGCGCCGGCCGCGACCACGCGGCCGCGCGCGATCGCGCGGCGCACCTGGGCGTCGAGCGCGGCGCCGGCCTCGTTCGATCCGGGCATCTCGTAGCCGAGCAGGCGCACGCCCGGGAGCGCGGGCCGCTGCTGCAGCACGTTGCGCTTCTCGCCCACCGCGACCACCTCGTGACCCGGTAGCGCGGCGTAGTGCCGCGCCAGGTGCCGGTACTGGCCCGGGAAGTTCTGGTGGACGAAGAGGACGCGCACGTCTAGAGCGGCTCGCGCATCGAGCGCCGCAGGTACGCCGTCACCGGCGCGAAAAGGTAGTCGAAGGTCGTGCGCTCGTCGGTGCGCACGAAGATCTCCGCCGGCATGCCGGCCTGCATCTTGAGGTCTCCCGCCTGCGTCAGCGCCTCGGGCGGCACCTTCACGTGGATCACGTAGTACGAGTTGCCGGTCTGCGGGTCCGTGAGGCGGTCCGCCGACACGTACGTCACCGTGCCGTGCACGAGCGGCGTGATGCGGTACTTGTACGCGGTGAGGCGCACGTCGGCCGGCGAGCCTTCCTGCACATGGTTGATGTCCTCGGGCCGGATGTGCGCCTCGACGATCAGCACCTTGTCGTCGGGGACGATCTCCATGAGCACGTCGCGCGGACCGACCACGGCGCCCGCCGTGAAGACGCGCAAGCCGACGACGTCGCCGGCGATGGGCGCGACCACGGTCTTGCGCTGCGACTGGTCGCGCGAAGGCCGCAACCGCTCCTCGAGGTCGTAGAGCTTCGCGGTCGAGTCCTTCAGCTCGTCGGTCGCGGTCTGCTTGTACGTGTTCTGCGCCGAGAGAATGCGCAGCGCGAGCTCGGAGCCGCGCTGCTTCGCCTTCGCGAGCTCGGCCCGGTGCTCGCCATAGCGCGCCTCGTACTCGGCGACTGCGCGCTGCAGCGTGAGCACCTTGGTCTTCTGGATATACTTCTGGCGCAGCAGCTCCTCGTTCGCCTTGAGCTCCTCTTTCTGCAGATCGAGCGCGCGCTGCTCGGCGCCCAGCTCCTGGTTGAGCGCGACCGTCTCGTCCTCGACCTCGCGCGCCTGCTTGCGCAGCGCCGCCGTCTGGCTCTCGACCGCCTCGCGGCGCGAGCGGAACAGCGCGCGCTCGCGCTCCAGGATCTCGACGATCTTGGGGTCGCGCTCGCGCTTGCCGAGGTCGGCGGGAAAGACGAGCCGCGGCGCGTATGCCGCCTCCGCGGTCAGCCGCGCCGCCTTGGCGCGCTCGGCGTCGTGCTGCAGCGTCAGCAGGTCGAGGTTGGCGTCGACGCGCACGTCGTCGAGAAGCACGAGCGGCTGCCCCTGGTGCACGTGCTCGCCGTCGCGCACGCGGATCTCGCGCACGATGCCGCCTTCCTGGTGCTGCACCACCTTGCGGTTGAGGTCGACCTTGACGTACCCGGGCGCGATGACGGCGCCCGAGAGCGTCGCGAACGCCGCCCAGGCGCCGAGCAGCGCCACCACGGCGACGATGACCAGCAGCCCGAAGCGCACCGTGCGCCGGATGTGCGGCCGCAGATCGAGCTCGCGGTCGCGTTCGGCCGGGACGAGGGCGCGCTCGGTCATGCCGCCTCCCGGGCCGGCAGCGCCGCGCGCGTGACCCGCGCGAGCACCTCGGCGCGCGGCCCGACGACCTCGACCGCGCCCTCGCGCAGCACCAGCATCTTGTCGACCTCGCGCAGCAGCGACGGCCGGTGCGCGATCACGATGGTCGTCACGCCGTACTGCTTCAGATCGTGGAGCGTGCGCTGAAGCGCCTCGTCCCCGTCGTGATCGAGGTTGGCGTTCGGCTCGTCCAGGACGACCAGGCGCGGATCGCCGTACAGCGCCCGCGCGAGCCCGATGCGCTGCCGCTGGCCCGGCGAAAGCGCCTGGCCCGATTCGCCGATCTCGGTGTCGTATCCCTTGGGCAGCCGCAGGACGAGCTCGTGCACGTGCGCGCGCTGCGCCGCGCGGATCACCTCGTCGGGATCGGGCTCGCCCAGACGCGCGATGTTCTCCGCCACGGTGCCCGCGAACAGCTCGACGTCCTGCGGCAGGTACCCGACGTGCGGCCCGAGGCGCTCGCGCGGCCATGCCGCGACGTCGGCGCCGTCGAGACGCACGGTGCCGGCCTGCGGCTTCCACACGCCGACGATGAGGCGCGCGAGCGTCGACTTGCCCGAGGCGCTCGGGCCGATCAGGCCGAGAGACTCTCCGGGCGCGAGCGCGAACGACACGCCGCGCACGATCGGACGCTCGCCGCTGCGCAGGCCGAAGCTCACGCCTTCCACGCGCACCTCGCCCGCCGGGGCGGGCAGCGCGGTGCCGGGCTCCGCGGGCGGGTGGGCGCGGAGCAGCTCGTCGAGCCGCCGCCACGCCGCGCGCGCCTCGACCAGACTGCGCCATCCCGCGACCAGCGTCTCCACGGGAGCGAGCGCTCGGCTCAGGAGGATCGTGGCCGCGATCATGACGCCGGAAGTGACGTGCTGGTCGACGACCAGCCATGCCCCGGTGCCGAGCATGGCGAGCTGGATCAGCTGGCGCGAGAGCTTGGTCAGGCCGGTGAGCGTGCCGCCGAGCGCGGTCGCGCGCAGCTGCTCGCGCAGCGCGGCGTCGTTCTGCCGCGTCCATCGGCGCGTCACGGCGGGCAGCATGCCGAGCGCGCTCACCACCTCGGCGTTTCGCAGGCTCGCATCGATGAAGCGCCCGGCGCGGCGCGCCTCGGCCTGCGCGCGCTCGAGCGGCTTGCGCGTGAGCCGCTCGTTGAGCCAGGCGAGAACGCCCATGACGAGGGCCCCCGCCAGCGCGACCGCCCCCATGAGCGGATGGAACAGGAAGATGACGAGCAGGAAAAAGAGCAGCCACGGCGCGTCGAAGACCGCCACGATCCCCGCGCCGCCGAGGAAGCCGCGCAGCGCGGCGACGTCGCGCAGCCCGTTGACATGGGCCGAGCCCGAGAGCCGCGCCGTCTGCGCGAGCAGCCCGTCGAGGACGAGCGGCCCGAGCCGGCGGTCGAGCGCCGCGCCCGATATCGCGAGCAGCCGCCCGCGCAGCGCGTCGAGCGCGGCCATGGCGATCACGGCCACGACGGCGGCGGCCGAGAGCGCGAGCAGCGTCTCCTCGCTGCGGCTCGCGAGCACGCGGTCGAAGACCTGCAGCATGTACAGGGGCGGGGCGAGCAGCAGCAGGTTGATCGCGAGGCTGAACAGCCCCGCGCAGAGGAACAACGACCTGAAACGTGAGATCAGCTCGCGCACATTAGCTCCATTCGATCACGCTGTCGGGACGCCCCTCGCCGGCGCGTCCCTGGTCCGAACGGCGGAGCCCGAGCTCAGACCACCGAGAGGTCCGTGGCCGCGAGCGCCGGGTGTCCGGCGAGCGTCGTGATCTGCTGCGCCGCGCCGCTGCCCGAACCGTCGGCGTCGTAGTACAGCGCCCCGGTGGTGGTGTTGTAGATGATGCGGTCGTCGGCGTCGTGACCCGCGCTCGCCCCGGCCCCCGCGAAGAAGCGCGCGTCGCCCGCCGCGAAGTTCCCCGCCGCCCCGACCGCAGTGAACGCCGCATGGTCGAGATCGATCTTGTCGGAGGCGCTCGCGAAGTCGACGATCACCCCGCCGGTGAGCGCCCCCGGCGCGCTCGCGAACACGAAGAAGTCGGCGCCCGTGCCCCCCGACAGCGAATCGTTGCCGTCCCCGTTCAGCACGTCGTTCCCGGCGCCGCCGATCAGCGTATCGCTGCCCCCGCCCCCGGTCAGCGTGTCGTTGCCGCCTCCGGCGTTCAGGTAGTTGTCCGCGCTAGAGCCGGTCAGGCGATCGTTGTAGATGTCGGTCACCAGCCGCTCGATGCTCGTCAGCGTGGCGCTGCCCGAGCCGTCCGAGCTGCCTCCTGTCGCAACACCCGTGCCGAGGTTCGCGAACACCGCGCTCTTCGCGTAGCCGCCGTAGTCGACCGTGTCCACCCCCGCCCCGCCGTCGATGACGCGGTTGCCCACGAACCCGGTGCCGCCGGTCGACATGTCGATCGTGTCGTTGCCGCCCATGCCGAAGATGGTGTCGTCGCCCGCGCGCGCGTTGATGAAGTTCGCCGCGTCGCTGCCGGTCACGACGTTGTTCAGGTTGTTGCCCTGCACGTCGGTGCGCGTGCTGCCCGTGAGCGTGATGTTCTCGAAGTCGGCGCCCAGGTTCCAGCTCACCGAGCTCACCACGGTGTCGACCCCGCCCGTGTCGGAGAGGACGTCCAGGCTGTTATCGACGATGTAGGTGTCGTTGCCGAGGCCGCCCGACATGGTGTCGGCCCCCGCGCCCCCGTCCAGCGTGTCGTTGCCGTCGGTGCCGGTGAGCGAGTCGTTGCCCGTGGTGCCGGTGATCCGCTGCCCCGACGGGTCGGTCGAGGGTGGCGTGGTCGAGGTGCCGTTGGCGACCTGGATATCGGTCGCGGTGATCGCCGGTGCGCCCTGCAGCGTCGCGATCAGCTGCGAGGCCCCGGCGCCGTTGCCGTCCGCGTCGTACCACAGGTTGCCCGTCGTCGTGTCGTACACGACCCGATCGCTCGCGTCGTGGCCCGAGGTGGCGCCGGCGCCCGAGAAGAAGCGCCCGTCGCCCGCAATGAAGCTGCCCGAGGCGCCGATGTTGGCGTCGAACGTTCCGTCGAGCTGGATCTTGTCCGTGCCCGGGGTGAACCCTCTCACGAGGTCGGCATTCGCCGCGCCCGGGGCCGCGGAGAAGGCGTACGTGTCGAAGCCGGGCGTGCTGCTGCCTTTGAAGGCCGAGGCGTCGAGCCCGTCGATCGTATCGTTGCCCGCGCCTCCGTCGAGCGTGTCGGTGTAGAACGTCCCGACGATGGAGTCGTTGCCGCCCAGCCCGCGCGCCACGACACCGTCCAGGCCCTGGTGCGCGTCGATCGTGTTGTTGAGGTCGTTGCCGGTGCCCGAGAACCCACGGAAGCCGTTGTCGTTGGCGAGGTTGTAGAAGGTCAGGTTCTCGAAGCCCGCGCCGAGCGTCCACGACATGCCCTGGACCTCGATGGTGTCGACGCCGCCCGCGTCGACGAGCGTCTGGGTCGTCCCATGCACGAAGTAGATGTCGTCGCCGAGGCCGCCGTCCATGGTGTCGGCGTCGACGCTCTCGTCGTGGCTGTCGCCGAGCGTATCGTTGCCCGCGCCGGCCGCCAGCGAGTCGTTCCCGCCCTGTCCGACGAGCGAGTCGTTGCCCGCCCCGCCGGTCAGCGTATCGTTCCCGTTGCCGCCCTCGAAGACCACGCCCGCGTCGTTGCCGACCATGCGGTCGGCGAACTGGGTGCCGGTCGCCCCCTCGACGTTGACCAACGTCGCGCCGCCGCCGCCGTCCGCGTGACCTCCGGTGACCGTGCCGGCGCGCAGATCGACGACGAGGGCGCTCTGGGCGCTGGACATCTCGAGGAAGTCGTTGCCCGTGCCGCCGTCGATGAGGTCGCTGCCGTAAGAGCTCGCGTTGACCAGGATGAAGTCGTCCCCCGCGCCGCCCAGGATCGTGTCGCTCCCCGCGTTCGACGTGATGATGTCGTTGCCGCCCTTGGCGTCGATCGTGTCGTTGCCGGCGGTGTCCTGGATGTTGTCGTTGCCCTCGGTGCCCTGGATGCTCGAGCCCGCTGCTGTTCCGTTCACCACGAAGACGTCGGTCGCCGCAAGCGCCGGCGCGCCCTGCAGCGTCGCGATCAGCTGCGACGCGCCCGCGCCCGAGCCGTCGGCGTCGTACCAAAGATTGCCGGTCGTGGTGTCGTAGACCACGCGGTCGGTCGCGTCGTGAGCGGAGCTCGCTCCCGGCGCGGCGAAGAACCGAGAGTCGTTCGCGATGAAGTTGCCCGATGCCCCGATGTTCGCGTGGAAGCTTCCATCGAGCTCGATCTTTTCGACGCCCGGCCCGAAGTCGACGATGGAGGACTTCAGCCCCGACGGATCGCCGCCCGGCGTCTTGGCGAAGACGAAGGTGTCAATGCCGGCGCCTCCGGTCATCGCAGCGTTGCCGTTCGCGATCAGCCGGTCGTCGCCCGGGTCGCCGAGCAGCTGGGTCACGTCCGACGACGCACCTCCGCGGAGCGTGTCGTTGCCGTTGCCGCCATGGATCGTATCCGAAGCGGTACCGTTTTCCATGATCAGGTCGTTGCCGTCGACGCCGTCGAGGAGACTCGGGCCGGTCGAACCGACGATGACATTGTCCAGCTCGTTGCCCTGACCGACGGTCCTGCCACCGGTACCGTCGTCGACCATGGTGAGGTTTTCCAGGCCCGCGCCGAGCACCCAGTCACGCGATGCGATGACGCTGTCGATGCCGCCGGCGTCGGTGATCACGTCGCCGAACGTCGCGATGAAGGTGTCGTTCCCCAGGCCGCCGTCGAGCGTATCGCTGAAGCTCGGCAGACCGACGGTGTCGACTCCACTCGTGTCCCCCTGCAGCGTGTCGTCGCCGTCGCCGCCGATCAGCGTGTCGGCGTTGTCTCCGCCGAGCAGGGAGTCGTTGCCCGCGCCGCCGATGAGCGAGTCGTTCCCGGCGAGGCCGTTGATCGTGTCGTCGCCCGCGGCGCCGTCCATCGTGTCGCCGCCCGCCGTCCCGGTGAGCGAGTCGTTGCCCGCGGTGCCCTGGACCAGCGGCGGGTTGGTGCCGTTGTCCACCGCGATGCCCGTCGCCGCGATCGCCGGCGCGCCCTGGAGCGTCGCGATCAGCTGCGCGGCGCCGGCGCCGCTGCCGTCGGCGTCGTAGAAGAGCTGGCCGGTGGTGGTGTTGTAGATGACGCGGTCGTCCGCGTCGTGACCCGACGTCGCGCCGGCCGCCGCGAAGAAGCGCACGTCATCCGTGACGAAATTTCCGTTGAACCCGATATTGGTGTAAACGGTGCCGTCGAGGCGGATCCGGTCGCCCCCGCCGAAGCTCGTGATGGTATCGGCGTTCGCCGCGCCCGGCGTCACCGTGAACATGTACTGGGTGCCGCCGCCGCCCGCGTCCAGCGTGTCGTTGCCGGCGCCGCCGTCGAGCACGCCGCCCCCGCGGCTCCCGTGCTCCTGGATCAAGTCGTTGCCGGCGCCGCCGACGAGCGTGTCGTCTCCCCGGACGCTGCCGATCAGGGTGTCGTTGCCGGCGAGGCCGCGGAGCTCGGCGGAGCCGAAGCTGATCGTCATGCGGTTGTCGAGCTCGTTGCCGGTGCCGATTCCCCCGCCTTCGCTCACGTCGTTCCGGATGTTCAGGTTCTCGAAGCCGGCAGCGAGCGTCCAGCTCATGTCGCGGGCGTCGACGGTGTCGATGCCGCCGCCGTCGGTCAGAACGTCGTTCGGGTTGTCGACCACGAAAAGATCGTTGCCGAGGCCTCCGTCCATCGTGTCGACGCCCTCGCCTCCGTGGCGCATCCCGCCCCAGCCGTCCATGGTGTCGTTGCCGTCGCCGCCGGAGAATCGATCGCCCTGCTCGAAGGCGTCCGAAATGCCGCCCACCAGCGAGTCGTTTCCGGCGCCGCCGATCAGCGTGTCGGCGCCGCTGTTTCCATTGATCGTGTCGTTGCCGAAGCCGCCGTCGAGCAGGTCGTTTCCGGCAGTGCCGGTGATGGAGTCGTTGCCCGCGCTCGGGGCGGCGGCGCTGGTGCCGTTGTCGACCGCGAGGTCCGTGGCGGCGAGCGCGGGCGCGCCCTGCAGCGTCGTGACGAGCTGCGCCGCGCCGGGGCCGTTGCCGTCGGCGTCGTAGAACAACTGCCCCGTGCTCGTGTTGTAGACGATGCGGTCGTCGGCGTCGTGTCCCGAGGTCGCACCCGGCGCGGCGAAGAAGCGCGGATCGCCCGCCGCGAAATTGCCGGCGGAGCCGATCGCCGTGTAGGCATCGGCGCCGAACCAGATCTTGTCCGAGGCCGAGGTGAAGTCCGCGATCGCACCGCCGCTCGGGGCGCCGGGCGCCGTGGTGAAGGCGAAGCTGTCCGCCCCCGCGCCGCCGACGAGAGCGTCGTTGCCGTCGCCGCGCAGCACGTCGTCGCCGGCCCCGCCGATCAGGGTGTCGCTTCCGCCGCCCCCGGTCAGCGTGTCGTTGCCGCCGCGGCCGTCCATGTAGTCGTCGCCGCTCGAGCCGAACAGGCTGTCGTTGAACCCGCCCGTGATCACCCGCTCGATGCTGGCCAGGCTCGCGAACCCGCTGCCGTCCGCGCTGCCCCCGGTGGCGGTTCCATTGGCGAGATTCACGACGATCCCGCTCTGCGCATAGCCGTCGTAGTCGACCGTGTCGATGCCGGCGCCACCGTCGATCTGGCGGCTGCCCTCGAACCCCGTGCCCCCCGTCGACATGTCGATCGAGTCGTTGCCGGCCCCCGCGCGAATCGTGTCGTTGCCGGCGCGTCCGTTGATGAAGTTCGCGCCGTCGTTGCCGGTGATGACGTTGTCGAGGTTGTTGCCCTGGACGTCGGCGCGCGCGGTGCCGGTGAGCCTGATGTTCTCGAATTCCGCGCCCATGTTCCAGCTGACGTCGCTGACGATGGTGTCGATGCCGCCCGAGTCCGAGATGACGTCGCCCGTGGAAACGATGTAGGTGTCGTTGCCGAGGCCGCCGTTCATGGTGTCGCCGCCGCCGAAGCCCTGCAGCAGGTCGTTGCCGCCCGTGCCGGTGATCGTGTTCGCGAGGTCGTCGCCCGCCGTCCCGGCGGAATTGTCGCCGAAAAGAATCTCGCTCCCGTTCGCGAACGTGACGTTGGACGTCGCGAGCTGCTGCGGCGCGGTGTTCTGCAGCACGACGTTCTTGGTCTGAAAGACGAAGTTCCCGGTGCTGTCGAAGACCGTGTAGGTGATCTGGATGCTCGTACCGACCGCGACGACGCTGATGTCGGCCGCCGAGATGGACGTTTGGTCGAAGTTGAGAACGTCGGTTGCAGGATTGAAGCTGATCGCCTGACCGTTGGTCAGCGCGCTGAAGTTGTAGACCGCCACGTCCGCCTCGCTCGAATGTTGATCGCGAGGCAAAGTGTAGAAACGCGTTTGTGACAATGACACCGCTATGTCAGCGGCGCCCCGTCGTATGGACGGCGCGACTGGCCCGGTCGGACCGCCAAAAGGCCGGTATTGTTGCCGCGGCGTTAAATCAGTCGGTCACATCGGCCGTCGATGGTGCACCGCTTTGGAACCAACGAGCACGGCGGCCCTTGCACCAAACGGACTACCGCGGCTTACGGATCCGCAAGCCGCGGGCCGCGGGGCTCCTTCCGCTTGTCGCCGTTCTTGAAGCCTTCCTTCACCTCGCCCGGCGCGTTCTTCGCGGTGTGTCCGATCTCGCGCCCGAGCTTCGCCGCGCCGTGGCCGATGTCCTTGCCGACCTGTCCCATGCCGCGGCCGAACTCGACGATACCCGACTTCATGTCGTGACCCGCCTGCTTGGCGTCGCGCTTGACGCGGTTGTCCTCCTCGGCCGCCGCCGGCGCGGCGATCGCCGCGAGCAGCGCGGCGCAAGCGCAGGTCGCGATCAGGGCTCTCACACCACGGGTTGGGCGCATGGCTGTCTCCTTCGCTGCAGGGAAATATACGACGCCAGCCAGCGCCATGCCGCCGGCATCACTCGCCGGGCCGGAACTTTGTCTCGGGCTTGACGCCCTTCCGGCGCTGCTTCTCGCTGATCCGGCCGTTCTCCTCCCAGCGCCCGTCGACCGCGCGCTTCGCGGCGTCGTCCCATTGCGACACCCAGTCGCCGAGCGAATAGCCGTGCCACGGCGACTGCGGGCGCAGCTTCGGCAGCCCCAGCTCTTCCCAGATCTCTTTCGCGCGCTCCATGTATTCGCGCTTCGGCAGCGCGAGGGGCGGCATGTCGCTCTTCATCGTCGCGTCGACGAGCAGCGTCGAGTCCTCCTCGTTGCCGTGCTCGCGCTTCGGGCCGTGGCCCTGGCCGCGGTGCGGGAGCGTCTGCACGTCCTCGACCGGGTTCATGCGGTACGCCATCGACCACAGCAGCGCGTCGGCGTTGTCGGGCTCGATGTCGTCGGTCACCGCGATCGTGATCTTGCCCATGTCGCCCTTGAAGAACGCCGCGCCGCGCAGCGCGCGCCACACCTCGGTGCGCGCGACGCCCTTCTCGAAGGAGACGACGGTGACGCGCAGCAGCCCCGTGAGCGGCTCGTGCAGCGACACCCTTTTCACCCCGCGGATCCCGAGCGTGTCGCGCAGGTGCGCGAGGAACAGCGGCTCGTAGGCGACGCGCTTGATGACGCTCGACTCCGACGGCGCGACCTGGCTGATGTACGAGGGGATCACCGGGTCGCGGCGCATCGTGATCGCCGTGACCCGCATCGGCATGTTGAACTCCTCGAGCGCGACGTGCCCGTGCGACTCGCCGAACGGCGCCTCGGGCTCGCACCACTCGGTGTCGATAAGTCCCTCGATGACCACCTCGGCCTCCGCCGGGACCATCAGGTCGACCGTCTTCGCGCGCACGACGTTGATCGGCGCGCCGGCGAGCCCGCCCGCGACCTCGAGCTCGTCCACGCCGACCGGCAGCTTCTGCGGCCCCATGAACGCCACGTACGGCGGGCAGCCGAGGACGATGGCGCACGGCATGGTCTTGTCGCCGCGCTTCTGGTGCTTGACGTAGTGCAGGTAGCCGCCGGCGCCGCCGACGCGCGTCGCCATGCGCACGACCAGCCGGTCGGTCGCCTTGAGCGCCGCGCGGTACGTGCCCATGTTCTGCACGCCGGTCTCGGGATCCTTCGTCACGACGTTGGTCGCCGTCAGCGTCGGCGCCGAGTCGAAGCCCGGCGTCGAGATCGGGATCGGCAGGCGGGCGAGGCCCTTGCCTTCCCCCACGAGGTCCTCGCCCGTGAGCACGACCTCGTGGCAAGGCGCCGACTCCACCACGCGCGGAGGCACCGGGTGCGCGATGGCGTCGTCCCACTTCGCCTGGATTCTCTCCACCGGCGCCGCCATCCCGACCGAATAGATCGCGCGGTTCGCCGCGATCGCGCCGACCACCACCGGGATGTCGTACTTGCGGCCGCGGCCGTCGACGATGTGGTTGAACAGGAACGCCTTGCGCTCCGCCTCGTCCATGCCGCCGACGAACTGCCAGCGCACGAGCGGGTGGAGCTCCGCGTCCTTGTCGACCGGACGCTCGATCCTCAGCAGCAGGCCGCGCTTCTCGAGCTCGGCGAGGTGCTCGTGCAGGTCGGCGTAGCCGCGCTTCGCCTGCGCGCCCGGCGGCAGGTCATTGCTTTTCAATGTTCGCCCTTTCGATGACGGCCTTCCATTTTGCCATCTCGGAGATCAGGTGCCCGCGCAGCTCGTCGGGCGTGCTCGCGCGCACGTCCACGCCGAGTTCCTGCAGCCGCGACTTCACGGCCGGATCCGCGATCGCCGTCCGGATCTCGCGGTTCAGCCGCTCGACGAGCGCCTGCGGCAGCTTCGCCGGGCCCGCGAGCGCGTTCCAGGCCGAGGCTTCGTAGCCGGGAACGCCCGCCTCGGCGATCGTCGGCACGTCGGGCAGGCCGGCGAAGCGGCGATCGAAGGTCACGGCGAGCGCGCGCAGGCTGCCGTTGCGGATGTGCGGCAGCATCGGCGCGAGGATCTCCACCATCGCCTGGAGATCCTTGCCGCGGAGCGACGTGATGATCGAGGGCGTCGCCTTGTACGGAACGATCTGGAAGTCGATCCCCGCCATCGACCGGAACAGATCGGCGGCGATGAACTGCGTGCCGCCCGGCGTGGTGGTGCCGAGGTTGATCTTGCCCGGGCTCGCCTTGGCCGCCGCGATGAAGTCCTTCAGCGTCTTGTACGGCGAGTCGGCGTTGACCGCGAGCACCATGCCGAAATAGCCCACGGTCGAGATCGGCGCGAAGTCCTTGACCGGGTCGTACGGCAGCTTCTTGAACAGCGAGCCGCTCACCGAGTGGCCCGAGTTGAGCCACAGCAGCGTGTAGCCGTCGGGCTCGGCCTTCATCACCGCCTCGGAGGCGACGATCTGGCCCGCGCTCGGGCGGTTGTCGATGATCACCTGCTGGCCGAGCTGCTGCGACATCTTCTGCGCGAGCACGCGCGCCGTGATGTCGGCGACGCCGCCCGCCGCGTAGCCGACCACGATCTTGACCGGCTGCGTCGGATAGCTTTGCGCGGCGGCGACGGTCGTCGCGAGCGCCGCGCACGCGGCGATCGCCCATCCCGGGAAAGCCTTCCTCCTCATCTCCATCTCCTCTGTCAACGCGGACACCAGCAATCGGGCCGCACCCGGAACACGCTCTGGGCGGTCGCGCCCAGGATGCCCTTCTTCTGCGCGTCGTTGAAGTATGCGCCTTCGACGACCTTCCGGGGCTCGGGATCGCCGATCGGGAACGGCATGTCGGAGCCGAGCATGACGCGCTCGGCGCCCGCCTTCTTCGCGAGGTACTCGAGCGAGTCGCTGTCGAACACGCACGAGTCGAAGTACATCGCCTCGAAGCCCTTGCGCGGGTCCGCGTACCGGCCCTGGGAGATCTTGTGGTTGCGCGCGAGGCGCCCGAGCGCGTACGGCAGCGCGCCGCCGCCGTGCGAGAGCACGAGCTTCAGCCCGGGAAACTTCAGAAGATGTCCGGAGAACAGCAGCCGCGACACGGCGATCGAGCTGTCGGCGATGCGGCCGATCGCGTTGACGAGATCGTAATCGGCGAGGCGCGGCTCCCCGCACAGGAACATCGGATGCAGGAACACCGGCGCCTCGAGGTCCGAGGCCGCCTGCCAGAACGGGTCGAGCGTCGGATCGTCGAGGTTGCCGCCGAGGCCCTTCGGCAGCGTGCCGATCATGACGCCCCCGAAGCCGCGCTCGAGCGCCTCGCCGAGCACCTCCGCGGCGAGCCCGCCGTGCTGCAGCGGCACGGTCGCGAGCGGCGTGAAGCGCGTCTCGTCGGCGAGCTGCTCCCAGAGGCACTCGTTGTAATAGCGGCTCCACGCGAGCCCCTCGCCCGAGGGCAGCTCGTAGCCGAAGCTGTCGAGCCAGCCGCCGACGAGCTGGTGATCGACGCCGTTCTTGTCCATCCAGGCGCGCCGCTCGGTCAGATCGGAGAGCTTGGGCGAGATCGGCCGCGTCGGCTCGCTCCCGGGGAACTGCATGCGGATGCCCTTCTCGTCGCGCAGCAGCTTCACCTCGGGAAACTTCTTCGCGTTGGCGTCGAAGCGGTCGTAGACGAGCTGCGGGATGAAATGCGCGTGAATGTCGATGACGATGTTCTTCATGAGCGTTGTCCGTTGTGGATCGCCGACCAGATCGCGAGGTGCGACATGGGCAGCGTGTCGATGGCGGCGCCGAGCGGCGCGAGCGCGTCGTTGACCGCGTTCGCGATCGCCGCGGGGCCGCCGAGGTAGCCCGCCTCGCCCGAGCCCTTCTGGCCGAACTCGGTGAGCGGCGACGGCGTGCAGTGGTCGACGATGTCGATCCCGGGCACTTCCATGGCGGAAGGGATGAGATAGTCCATGAACGTCCCCGCCGCGAGCTGGCCGTCCTCGGTGTAGGCGAACTTCTCGTAGAGCGCCGCGCCGATCCCGTGCGCGACGCCGCCCGTGGTCATGCCGTGGACGATGTCGGGATTGATCATGACGCCGCAGTCGTGTCCGACGACGTACTTCAGCAGCGAAGGCTTGGCCGTGTCCGGGTCGATCTCGACGTAGACCACGTGCGCCTCGAACGAGTAGCAGGGATAGATCTGTATGCGGCCGTCGGGCGTCGGCAGCCCGCCGCCCGTCGGCACCTGCCAGGTGAACTTCGCCTGCAGCCCCGGCTCCATGCCCTGCGGCAGGCGGTGGAACTTGCGATGCGCGATCTCGACCAGCTGCTCCCAGCTCAGCTTCTTCTCGGGCGCGCCCTTGAGGTGGACGCTGCCGTCGCGGTACTCCAGGTCCTCCGGGGCGCACTCCATGTTGTGCGCGGCGATGCGGATCAGCGTCTCCTTGATGCTCTTCGCCGCGCCCGCCGCCGCGCCGCCCAGCATGATCGCCATGCGGCTGCCGACCGGGCTGTTCGACGGCAGCGCGGTGAGCGAGTCGGCGCGCACCACGCGGATCGTCGCGGGGTCGCGCTCGAGCACCTCGCCGAGCACGGTCGAGACGAGCGACTCGTGGCCCTGCCCCGAGCTCGAGTTGTTGATCACGCCCGTGACCGCGCCCGAGAGGTCGACGCGCACGAGGCACGAGTCCATCCAGGTCGTGTTCTCGACCTTCGGGTTGAACAGCACCTCGAACGCCGAGTTGCCGCCCGAGGGCTCGAGGCAGGTCGAGACGCCCAGGCCGGCGAGCCGCCCGGCGCGACGCGCGTCGTCGCGCCGGCGCACGAGCGCCGCGTAATCCGCCGCGGCGAGCGCCTTGTCGAGCACGGCGTGGTAGTCGCCCGAGTCGTAGGTCGAGCCGCTCGGGATCGTGTACGGGAACTGGTCCTTGCGGATGAGGTTCTTCCTCCTCAGCTCGACCCGGTCCATCTTCAGGTGCGCGGCGACGCGGTCGATCGCGCGCTCGATCGCGAAGTTGGTCGGCGCCTGGCCGAAGCCGCGCACCGCCTCCTGCGGCGTCTTGTTCGTCATGAGCGAGGTCGGCTCGTACTCGACCGCGGGGATCCGGTACGGGCCGCAGATCGCGGTGACCGGCTTGCCGAGCTGGAAGGGCGAGCGCCCGGCGTAGGCGCCGACGTCGTCGACCGCGCGGATCTTCAGCGCGCGTATCGTGCCGTCGTCGTCGAACGCGGCCTGCATGTCGAAGAAGCGGTCCGGGCCCTGCATGTCGCCGCCGCGCATGTTCTCGAGGCGGTCCTCGATCAGGCGCACGGGCACGCCGAGCTTCTTCGCGAGGTAGCCGACGAGCACCGTGTGCTTGATGCCGCGCTTCACGCCGTAGCTGCCGCCGACGTCGACGTCGTAGTGCACGCGCACCGCGTTCCCCGGCAGGCGCAGCGCGCGCGCCGTCTGATCGGGATACTTCGGCATCTGGATCGAAGCCCAGACGTCGAGCATCTCGGTGCCCGCGTTCCACTGCGCCGCCACGCCGAAGGTCTCGATCGGCACGGTGGCGCTGCGGCCCCAGGTGGCGCGGAACGCGATCCGGTGCTTCGCTCTTGCGAACGCCTCGTCGACCGGACCCCAGACGAACTTGCGGTGATAGAGCACGTTCGAGCCGTGCGCGGGATGCACGAGCGGCGCGCCCGGCGCGAGCGCCGCCTCGGCCTCGATCACGTGCGGCAGCGTCTCGTACTCGACCTCGACCCGCTCGGCCGCGTCCTCCGCGAGCGCGCGCGTGTCCGCCACGACGGCCGCCACCCACTCGCCGGCATAGCGCACCACGCCGCGCGCGAGCGCCCAGCGCGTGACCTTGGGCGCGTCGACACCGATCGCGAGCGAGTCGGTGTTCGCGCAGAACTCGTCGCCGGTGAGCACGTACAACACGCCCGGCATGTCGAGCGCGGGTTTGGTGTCGATCGACACGATGCGCGCCGACGCGTGCGGCGAGGCGACCAGCGCGACGTGCTTCATTCCCGGCAGCGCGATGTCGGCGACGTAGCGGCCCCGGCCCGTGACGAAGCGCGGGTGCTCCTTCGCGCGGCGCTTCGCGCCGATGTACCTGAAAGTCGTCATGCGCCTTTTCCCCTCCTCTCCGAGGAGGGGTGCCGCCGGAGGCGGCGGGGTGGTCGGTCGCATCGCACGAACCACCCCGGCGCTTCGCGCCACCCCTCCTTGTCCAAGGAGGGGAAAATCATTTCACGTCCCTCGTCCGTTCGGCCGCGAGCTTCACCGCGTCGACGATCGGCTGGTAGCCCGTGCAGCGGCAGAGATTCCCGCCGATCGCGTCGCGGATCTGTTCTTCCGTCGGATCCGGGTTCGAATTCAGCAGCGCCTGCGCGGCGATCAGCATGCCGGGCGTGCAGTAGCCGCACTGCAGGCCGTGCGTCTCGCAGAAGCTGTCCTGCAGCACGCTCATCGAGCCGTCGGGCCGGGCGAGACCTTCCACGGTGGTGATGCGGTGCCCGCTCGCCTGCACCGCGTACATCAGGCACGATCGCACGGCGTCGCCGTCGAGCATCACCGAGCACGCGCCGCACACGCCGTGCTCGCAGCCGACGTGCGTGCCGGTGAGGCGCAGCTCGTCGCGCAGCCAGTCGACGAGCGACAGCCGCGCCGGCACGCGCGCCTCGCGGCGCACGCCGTTCACCTCGACCGAGATCGGGTGCAGCGTCTCGCTCATCGGCGCTTCGCCTCTTCCCGCGCGTCGCGCAGCACGCGCACGGCGAGGACGCGCGCGAGATGCCGTCGGTAGTCCGCCGTGGCGTGCAGGTCCGTGCCCGGATCGGACTCGGCGCTCGCGGCGCCGGCCGCGTCCTCGATCGCCTCGTCCTCGAGCTCGGTCCCGACGAGGCGCGCCGCGATCTTCGGGAACGCGAGCGGCGTGCCCCCCGCGCCGCCGAGGCCGAACGCCGCGCGCGCGCAGCGTCCGTCCGCGCCGAGCGCGACCTGCGCCGCCGCGGCGACGATGGCGAAGTCGCCGTGGCGCACGCTCACCTCGGTGAACGCGCAACCCGCGCGCGGCCCGGGCCACGCCGGCCAGCGGATCTCCTCGATGCATTCGTCGGGCCGCATCGCGGTCATCATCGGCCCCGCGAAGAACGCGGCGGCCGGCAGCGTTCGCGTCCCGGACTTCGAGCGCAGCGCGATCTGCGCCTCCAGGACCTGCGCCGCGAGCGGCAGCTCGGCCGAAGGATCGGCGTGCGCGAGGCTGCCGCCGACCGTGCCGCGGTTGCGCGTCTGCACGTGGCCCACCCACGCGAGCGCGCGGCGCAGCAGCGGCACCCGCGCCGCGAGCGCGTCGTCGCGCTCGACCGTGACCTGGCGCGTGCACGGCCCGATGCGCGCGATGTCGTCTCGGACGGAGACGTACTTGAGCGCGGCGATCTCGTTGATGTCGATCAGCGCCGCGGAGCGCACCAGCCGCATCGCCATCATCGGGACGAGGCTCTGGCCGCCGGCGAGCAGCTTCGCGTCGCCGCCGTGGCGGGCGAGCAGATCGCAGGCTTCGACGATCGATGCGGCGCGGGAGTATTCGAAGGGAGCGGCTTTCACTGCATGGCCTCGAGCCAAGCGCGCATGATACACAACTACCCGGGTCGCTAACGGCCCGCCGCCTCCGCGAGGAAGGCTTCCATCGCGAGGATCGGCGCCCGGTCGCCGAAGAGGATCCCGCGGCCGGCCTCGATGCGCTCGCGCAGCCCGCGCCGGTACGCGGCGTCGCGGCCGAGCTTCGCCGCGACGGCGACGTATTCCTCGGCGGAGCGGGCGACAAGCTCCGGGAGCTGCATGCGCCGCAGGATCGCGCTCGCGAACCGGCCGCGCATGAAGCGGCCTTCCACCGTCACGATGGGCAGTCCCGCTTCGACCGCCTGCATCGCGGTGTTGAACCCGGAAAAGCCGATCGTATCGAGCATGGCGTCGGCCGACTTCAGCATGCCGAGAAACGCCCCGCGCGGCAGCCAGGGCACGAAGACGCCGAAATCGCGGAACTCGAGGCCCTCGCGCCGGAACGCCGCGTCGAGCCTGAGGCGCAGCCGCTCGGACAGCTCGGGCGGCCGATGGGTGAAAAAGACGAAGCGGCACGCCCCCAGCGCGCGCGCGATCCCGGCGAGCGCGGCGTCGTGCGCGGGGGCGTACTTGAACGGCACCCCGGGACACACGAGCACCGGCGTGCCCTCGGGCGCCTCGATCGCGACCGGCGGCGCCTCGGGCTCGACCCCGGTCGCCTCGTACCAGCATCCGAGGTGCGGCAAAGCCACGAGGCGTTCCGTGTAGTGCGCATCGGCGCCGACCGGCTCCAGGTCGCGGCCCGACAAATAGCAATCGATGGTCGGCAGCCCCGTGGTCTCGGGATGACCCCACGCGGCGGCCTGCACCGGCGCCAGGCGCATGCTCGCGAGCTTCACGGTGACGGGCTCCATGCCGACATCCGGATACAGGAGCACGTCGGGCCGACGCTCCAGGATGGCCTCGGTCCATTGCCGCAGCGTCAGCGGTCCCGCGTGAAAGGCCGCGGCGCGCGAGCGGGCGAGCTCGGTCTGCGCGTCGTGCGTCGAACCCAGGTGGAAGACGTCGAGCTCGAAGCGGTCCGGGTCGATCTGCAGGAGCCACCCCTTGATGATCGCGTGCCACACAGAGTGGCCGTGGAAATGCGCCGAGACCACGCCGACGCGGATGCGATCGCGCGCGCCGCGGGCCGCGGTCGACGACCGCTCACCGCGCAGCCAGCCATCCATCACGCGCGCGCAGACCGCGCCGTAGCGCCCCAGCAGCTCGCGGTTGTTCCGATCCTGGTAGGCGAGGTAGAACGGCTGCTGCACGCCCACGGCGTGCACCGAGCCGGCGAGCCGCTCCGGCGCCACCCAGCGCTCGAGCGCCTCCAGTTCGCACGCGAAGGCCGAGCGCCTTTGCTCCACCTCGGCCGCCTCTCCGTACACCGCCGGCAGCTGTGCGGTCGTGAGCGCCCAGCGCGCGGGCGCGAACTCCGGATCGACGGCGAGCGCGTCGGCGAAGCAGGCGAGCGCTTCGTCGGTCCGGCCGATCGCATGGCACACGACGCCGGAGTCGTAGCGCGGTCCCGCGGCCTTGGCATCGAGCGCCGCGGCCTGGCGATAGGCCGCGATGGCGTCCTCCGGGCGTCCCGCGTCGTTCAGCGCGTGCCCGAGCCCGGAATACGCGGCCGGGGAAGCCGGATCGGCCTCGATCGCTTCGCGGAACGCCGCGGCCGCGTCGTCGTGGCGACCGAGCGCCGCGAGCGCCTGCGCCCGCTGCAGTCGCAGCCGTACCGCGCCGGGCAGCGATTCGAGGGCGCGCCCGCAACGGTCCAGGGCGAGCTCCGGCCGGCCGTGCTCGAGCCACACGCTCGCCAGGTTCACGTGAGCGTCGAGATAGTCGGGCTGGAGCGCGATCGCGCGCTCGAAGCTCGCGACCGCGTCCTCGAGGCGCCCCTGCTTCACGAGCACGTTGCCCAGGTTGTTGTGCGCGGGCGGATTGGCGGCGTTCAGCGCCAGCGCGCGCGCGATCAGGCGCTGCGCGTCGTCATGCCGCGCCTGCTGGTAGGCGATCACGCCGGAGAAATGCAGCGCGTCGACGTTCTCCGGATCGCGCCGCAACGCCTCGTCGTATGCGAGACCGGCCTCGCGCAGCTGTCCCGCCTGGTGATGCCCGAGCCCGAGCGCGACGTGCTCTGCCGCGGCATCCGGCATGGCCGTTTTCTTTTTTCTGTGCGACTTCAGCAGCCAGCCGAGCATGGAGTGTTCCGCGACGCCGGGCGCGCGTGCCGGCCGCGGAAAAAGTGTATCGTTCGAAGTCCCCGGTGCACAAGCGAGGTCGATCCGTGTCACGCATCCCGAGATTCGCCGCGATGGTCGCGCTCGCGCTCTGTGCGCAGGCGGGCGCCTGGGCGCAATCGCCCTCCGCGGGGACGGCGCCCGCCTTCCCGACGAAGCCGATCCGCGTCATCGTGCCGTTCACGCCGGGCAGCGGCACGGACATCATGGCGCGCACCGTGTCCGAGGGGCTGTCGAAGCGCCTCGGCCAGCCGCTCATCGTCGAGAACCGCCCCGGCGCGGGCGGCACGATCGGCGAGGCGATCGTCGCGAAGGCCGAGCCCGACGGGTACACGCTGCTCGTGCACTCCTCCTCGTACACGGTGACGCCCTCGACGTACAAGAACCTTCCGTTCGACACCGTACGCGACCTGATGGGCATCCTGCCGCTCGGGCAGCTCCCGAACGTGCTCGTGATCTCGCCGTCGAAGGGCATCCATTCGGTGAAGGAGCTGGTCGCCGCCGCCAAGAAGAAGCCCGGCGCGATGAACTCGGCATCGGTCGGCGTCGGCAGCGCCACGCATCTCAACGCCGAGCGCTTCCGACTCGGCGCGGGCATCGACGTCGTCAACATTCCGTTCAAGGGAACGCCCGAGGCGCTTACCGAGGTGATCGCCGGCCGCGTCGATTACTACTTCTGCCCGGTCAACGCCGCGCTGCCGATGATCAAGGAGGGCAAGGTGCTCGCGCTCGCGGTGGGCAGCTCGGACCGCTCCAAGGCGCTGCCCGAGCTGCCGACGACGCTCGAGGCGGGCGTGCTCAACTCCGATTACAACTTCTGGGTCGGCATGTTCGGCCCGGCGAAGATGAAGCGCGACCTCGTCGCGCACCTCTACGACGAGACCGTGAAGGTGCTCGAGGCGCCCGACGTGCGCGAGAAGATGTCGCGACTCGGCGCCGAGCCGATGCCGTTTACGCCGGGGCGCTTCAACCTCTATCTCCAGCAGGAGATCGCGGCGAACGCCGAGCTGGTGAGGAAGGCGGGCATCAAGGCGCAATGAGCGATCTGCCCAAGGACGTCCATCCCGAGACGCGCTCGCGCCTCGCGCCGCTCGCGCGCGAGCAGCTCGACGAGGCGGGCAAGCGCGTCTACGACTCGGTCCTCGATCCGAAGCGGCCGACGATCGCGGGCTTCCAGGGGCCGGCGGGCATCTGGCTGCACAGCCCGCGCGTGGGCGAGCCGATCCGCGAGTTCAACCGCATCCTGCGCACCGAGGTCGCGCTCGAGCCGCGGCTGCGCGAGCTCGCGATCCTGGTCACGGCGCGCGAGCTCGACAGCCAGTTCGAGTGGAGCGCGCACGAGCCGGTCGCGCTGAAGGCAGGCCTGGCGCCCGCCGTCATCGACGCGGTGAAGCACCGCAAGCCCGCGGGAAAGATGGATGAGCGCGAGGCCGCGATCATCCGGTTCGGGCGCGAGCTGTTCCGCGACCGCAGGGTGCGCTCCGAGACCTATGGCGAGGCGCTGCGCCTCTTCGGCGAGACCGGCCTGGTGAACCTCGCCGCCCTCATGGCGAACTACGCGCTGACCGCGGCCATGCTCGCCGCGTTCGATCAGCAGCTGCACCAGGGACAGAAGCCGCTCTTGCCTCTCTCCTGAATCACCAGTCGCCGATCGAGAACCCGAAGCCGTAGGTCGTCTGCGAGTGGTTGTAGTCGATCAGGCTCTCGCCGTAGCCGGTCGCGACCTGCACGTGGAAGCGCGCGAGCCCGATGCGCCACGCGGTCGCCCAGTCGATCTGCAAGAAGCCGTGGCCCGGGTTCGGCCGCATCGTCATCCACACGCGGTGGCAGCGGTCGTTCGCGGCGTCGACCGCGCAGTTCTCGTGCGACTCCCAACGCGCGACGACGTCGCCGTGCCCGAGGTATTTCGTGATGTCGGGGTTGTCGTCGTCGCGATGGCTGTCGATGCGCGCCCAGAGCCGCGCCATCACGGCGACGCG
>DASRFB010000042.1:0-68086 GCA_035651815.1 Burkholderiales bacterium
CGCATCGCGCAGGCGGTTCTCGACATCGCGCTGGTTGCGCTGGACCTCCATGTCGATGAAGTCGATGACGATCAGGCCGCCGAGGTCCCGCAGGCGCAGCTGGCGCGCGATCTCCTCGGCCGCCTCGAGATTCGTCTGGAATGCCGTCTGCTCGATGTCGTGGCCCTTGGTCGCGCGCGCCGAGTTGACGTCGATCGAGACCAGCGCCTCGGTGTGGTCGATCACGACCGCTCCGCCCGAGGGCAGGCTGACCTGCCGCGAATAGGCCGTCTCGATCTGGTGCTCGATCTGGAAACGCGAGAACAGGGGCACGTCGTCCCGGTAGCGCTTCACCCGGCCGACGTTGTCGGGCATGACGTTGCCCATGAAGGCGAGCGTCTGCTCGTGGATCGGATCGGTGTCGATCAGGATCTCGCCGATGTCCGGCTGAAAGTAGTCGCGGATGGCGCGGATGACCAGGCTGCCTTCCTGGTAGATCAGGAAAGGTGCCGGGTTCACGAGCTTCCCGTCGCCGTCCTTCATCGGCTCGGTGGCCTCGACAATCTTGTCCCAGAGCTTGAGCAGGTAGTCGAGGTCCCAGCGCAGCTCCTCGAGCGTTCGGCCGATGCCCGCGGTGCGCCCGATGATGCTCATGCCCTGCGGGACCTGAAGCTGGTCCATAAGGTCGCGCAGCTCGTTGCGATCCTCGCCCTCGACGCGGCGCGACACGCCGCCGCCGCGCGGGTTGTTCGGCATCAGCACGAGATAGCGGCCGGCGAGGCTGATGAAGGTGGTGAGCGCGGCGCCCTTGGTGCCGCGCTCGTCCTTCTCGACCTGGACGATCAGCTCCTGGCCTTCGGCGATCGCGTCCTGAATGCGGGCGCGATTGACGTCGACGCCGGCCTTGAAGTATTGCCGCGCGACTTCCTTGAACGGCAGGAAGCCGTGCCGGTCGGTGCCATAGTCGACGAACGCGGCCTCGAGGCTCGGTTCGACGCGCGTGATGACACCCTTGTAGATGTTGCTTTTTCTCTGTTCCTTCGCGGCCGATTCGATGTCGAGGTCAATCAGCTTCTGGCCATCGACGATCGCGACACGGAGCTCCTCGGCCTGTGTCGCATTGAACAACATACGCTTCATTGTCTTGTTCTCCCGCGCGCGAGCGGGCAGGACAAGCCACGAGCCTAAATATTCAGGCCGGCTTCACATAGGGATGGTGTGGGCACGTAGGTGGGCTTGTCGATCGGGTCGCTGACGCCGCTCTGCAGCCGAACAGGGACCGGAAACTCTGCCGATGTTATGGGCGCGCTAAACTATTGCTAACTGGTTGGATGACCAACCGCTATTTGCCGGCTTCGGGTTTCCACGCTTGCTCGCCGGGCGATGCCCGATGCAGCGGTCGAACCGGGGACGAATGGACCCGCCTGATGGGACCCGGTCATGCCGGTCCTGGGCTCAGACGGCCGTCCCGCAACGGAAGCAGCACTCAGATCATAAAGAAAATGAAGGATTTAAGCAATGCCTCCGCCGTCGCGGTGGAAATCGACGCCGGAAGCGAGGGACAGCGCGTCGATAATTTTCTCCTGCGGGTGTGCAAAGGGGTGCCGCGCAGCCATATCTATAGGGTGCTGCGAACGGGAGAGGTGCGAGTCAACAGCCGGCGCGTCGGCGCGACCTATCGCCTGCAGCTCGGGGACCGCGTCCGCATACCCCCGATCCGGGTCGCGGCCGCGACGCCGCGGCGTGCCCCGCCGGTCGAGCTCCCGGTCGTGTTCGAGGACGACTCCCTGCTCGTCGTCGACAAGCCTGCCGGCATCGCCGTCCACGGCGGCAGCGGCGTCAGCTTCGGCGTGATCGAGCGGTTGCGTTCGGCGCGCCCGCAGGCGCGTTTCCTGGAGCTCGCGCACCGGCTGGACCGCGAGACCTCGGGCCTGCTGGTCCTCGCCAAGCGGCGCCCCGCGCTGGTCGCCCTGCACGCGGCGTTGCGCGAAGGGCGCGTGCGCAAGCGTTACCTCGTTCTCGTGAAGGGGCGGTGGCGCGACGCCGAGCGCAGCGTCGACCTGCCGCTCCGGAAATCGGTGACCGGGTCCGGCGAGCGGCGGGTGAGCGTGGATCGGTCGGGCCGCGAAGCCCTGACGGTGTTCCGCCGGGTACGCGAGGTGCCGGGGTACACGCTGCTCGAGGCGGAGCTCATGACCGGCCGCACCCACCAGATACGCGTACATCTCGCGCACCTCGGGTTTCCGATCGCGGGCGACGACAAGTACGGCGATTTCGAGCTCAATCGTGCCCTGGCGAAGCGCGGACTCAAGCGCATGTTCCTGCACGCGGCGGAGCTCGAGCTCGCACATCCGGCCGGCGGAGCGGCGCTTCGTTTCGCGTCGCCCCTGCCGCCCGAGCTGGACTTGTTCCTCGAGGCGGTCCGGGGGGAGGCGCAGTGAGCGCGAGGCGCTACGATCTCCTCGTGTTCGACTGGGACGGCACTCTGATCGACTCCGCGCCCACCATCGTGGCGTGCATCCAGTCGGCGTGCCGGGACCTGGGACTGGCCGTGCCCGACGACGAGCGCGCGAGCCACGTGATCGGGCTCGGCTTGCGCGACGCGCTGGCGCATGCGGTTCCCGGGCTCGACCCGGACGAGTACGGCCGGGTCGTCGAGCGATACCGGCACCATTTCCTTCAGCGGGATCCGCACATGACCCTGTTCGAGGGCACGAGCGACATGCTGCTCGGCCTGCGCCGGGCGGGGCACGTGCTCGCGATCGCCACCGGCAAGAGCCGGGCGGGACTCGTGCGCGCGCTCGAGTCGACTCGCCTCGGGCCGCTGTTCTCGGCGTCGCGCTGCGCCGATCAGTGCGCGTCCAAGCCCGCGCCCGACATGCTGCGCGAGCTGATGGACGAGCTCGACGTGCCGGCCGAGCGCACGCTCATGATCGGGGACACCATCCACGATCTCCAGATGGCCGCGAATGCGGGCGTCGCCGCCGTGGCGGTGTGCCACGGCGCGCATCCGCGCGAGCGGCTCGTCGAGCACCGTCCGCTGAGTTGCGTCGCCGACACGAAGGAGCTTCGGGCATGGCTGAACGCGAACGGGTGATTTGCGCGAGCGCCGATCTCGTCGACTCCGGCGACGGCGTGCGCTTCGAAGTCCGAATCCACGGAAGCCTCGAGCCCGCGTTCGCGGTCCGATACGACGGCACGGTGCACGCCTACCTGAACCGATGTGCGCACCTGCCCATGGAGCTCGACTGGCAGCCCGGGAAGTTCTTCGATGCCGGCGGGCTGGTTTTGATATGCTCGACGCACGGCGCGACCTACTCGCCCGAGACGGGCGCCTGCCTCGGCGGCCCCTGCCAGGGGCGGCTGGTCCGGATCCCGGTCGATGAGCGAGACGGCAAGGTTCTTGTGAAGGAATACGGCGATGGCTGACCCCAACTGGGAACGCGAAGTCCTCGAGAAGCTCGCGGCGTCGTCGCTGCGCGAGCAGCGGCGCGCGCGGCGCTGGGGGATTTTTTTCAAGCTCCTGGGGTTCGGGTATCTCACGATATTCCTGCTGCTGATCATCAGCCCGCGGCTCGACGAGGTGAGCTCGGGCAGGCACACGGCGCTGGTCGAGGTCGTCGGCGTGATCGATTCCAAGGGCGACGCGAGCGCCGACCGCGTCACCGGCGCGCTGCAGAGCGCGTTCAAGGACAAGAACACGCAAGGCGTGATCCTGCGGATCAACTCGCCGGGCGGAAGCCCGGTGCAGGCCGGCATCATTTACGACGAGATCAAGCGCCTGCGCGGACTCTACCCGAGCATCCCGATGTACGCGGTGGTCGAAGACCTGTGCGCGTCGGGCGGGTACTACATCGCCGCCGCCGCGGACAAGATCTACGTCGACAAGGCGAGCATCGTCGGCTCGATCGGGGTGATCATGGACGGGTGGGGGTTCACCGGGACGATGGAGAAGCTCGGTATCGAGCGCCGCGTCCTGACCTCGGGAGACAACAAGGATTTCCTCGACCCGTTCTCGCCCCAGGACGAGAAGCAGAAGCAGCACGCGCTGACGATGCTGAAGGAGATCCACCAGCAGTTCATCGACGTCGTGCGCAAGGGCCGCGGCAAGCGGCTCAAGGAGAGCGCCGATACGTTTTCGGGCCTGATGTGGACGGGTGCGAAGAGCATCGAGCTCGGACTCTCGGACGGCTTCGGCAGCGTCGACTATGTCGCGCGCGAGATCATCAAGGCCGAGGACATCGTCGACTACACGCAGAAGGACAATCTCGCCGAGCGCTTCGCCAAGCGCTTCGGCGCCACCATGGCCCGCTCCCTCGCGGGCTGGCTGGTCCAGCCCGAGGCGCGGCTGCGCTGAGCCGGGCCGGCTAGCGGGCGAGCAGGAGGAACACCGCCGGCCGGTCCTGGAGCGCCGGCGGCTCGGCGCGCCACTGCGCCACCGTGCGCGTGCGCACGCTTTCCGCCGCCAGCGTGAGCTCCGAGGCGACGCAGACGAGCGTCTCGCGCGCCAGCGCACGCAGCATGACCTCGAGCGTACGGTCGTTGCGGTAGGGCGTCTCGATGAAGATCTGCGTGCAGCCCACGCGGCGCGACTCGCTCTCGAGCTGCTTGAGCGCGGCGACGAGATCCTGCTCCTCGACCGGCAGGTAGCCGTGGAAGGCGAACCGCTGTCCCTCGAGGCCCGAGGCGGCGAGGGCGAGGATGATCGACGAAGGCCCGACCAGAGGAACGACGCGAACGCCGCGCTCGTGCGCGAGGCGCACCAGCGCGGCGCCGGGATCGGCGACCGCCGGCATGCCGGCTTCCGATACGAGTCCCGCGTCGCGACCCGCGGCGAGCGGCGCGAACAGCTCGGGCAGGCGCGACGCCGGCGTGTTGTGATCGAGGCGCTCGATGGTCAGCTCGCGCAAGGGAACCTCGACCCGGACCGATTTCAGGAACGCGCGCGCGGACTTCTCGTTCTCGGCGACGAAATGCCTCAGTGCGCGCACGCGCTCGAGGACCGGCGAGGGGATCACGGCCTCCGGCGCGACCTCGCCCAGGGTGCTCGGTACGAGGTACAGGGTCGCGGAGTGCTCAGACGACATCGCATCCGTGCTCGCGCAGCAGGCTGACGAGCGCGATCAAGGGCAAGCCGACGAGCGCCGTCGGGTCGTCCGACTCGACCCGCTCGAGCAGCGCGATCCCCAAGCCCTCGACCTTCGCGCTTCCTGCGCAGTCGTACGCGGGCTCGCGCTCGAGATAGCGCTCGATCGTGGCATCGTCCAGCGTTCTGAAGCGCACGCGCGAAGGCACCACCCGGCCGAGCGTGCTGCGCGCGGCGGTGCCGTGCACGCACACCGCGGTGTGGAACACCGCTTCTCGGCCCGAGAGTGCGCGCAGCTGCGCGCGCGCTCTTTCGCGAGTCCCGGGTTTGCCGAGGAATCGGCCCTCGCATTCGGCGACCTGGTCGCTGCCGATGACCAGGCACGACGGAAACGCGGACGCGACCGCGAGCGCCTTGGCCCGCGCCAGCCTCACGGCCATGGCGTCGGCCGGCTCGCCGGGCAGCCGCTCTTCGGCGACGTCCGGAGCGGCGACCGTGAACGGCAGGCCGAGCCGCTCGAGGAGTGCGCGGCGATAAGGCGAGGTGGAAGCGAGAACGAGCTGCATCGTCGCGAATGCGGACGCGCCGCGGCGCGCCTAGTCCTTGCAATACTGCGCGACGAGCTTCTCCTGGCGGGCGATCGCCTGCTCACGCCCGGCGTCGTCCTGGTACACGCGCTCGCCCCCTTTGTCTAGCGTATACAGGCGCCCCGCCTCGCGCATGCGCGCGAGGGAATCGCGCGCTTCGTTGCATGCCGCGCGGCGCCGCCGCGCGTCCCGGCTCTTCGTCTCCTGCGCCTGGGTGGCCTCGATCTGCCGCTGCCGGAACTGCCGGTCCTTGTCCTGCCAATTCTCGGGAGGCCGCGGATTCACCGAAGGCGGAGTGGCGAGCTTGTCGTCGACTGCGCTCGCTTTCGCGCCCTGAGGCGGCTGCGCGCCGTAGTGCGTGACGCCTTTCTCGTCGACCCAGCGATAGACCTGGGCCGAGGTGGCGCCGGCGATCAGCATCAGCGCCACAAAGTGCGGTAACGCTCTGAACAGGTTGGAATTTTCTTTTGACATGGGGCGGCAAACATAATATCATGCGCAGCTTATGTCGCAACCGGGGGTGATCGACGGCCTCCAGTTTGCCCGGGGCGCGCAGGCGGTTCGCGGCGTACTGGGCATGGAACAGCTGCCGCGGGTCGCGGAGCTGCAAGGCGCGACCGAAGGTCTCGCGTTCGGCGTGCGCGGCGGCATGAGGGACGATGGCAAGCCCTGCTTGTGGATTTCGGTGTCCGGGGAGCTGCGGCTGGTGTGTCAGCGCTGCCTGGGCCAGCTCATCTTTCCCCTATCGATCGAGGCCGAGCTCGTGCTCACGCAAGATGCGCGCGAGATCGAGGAAGCGCAGGACGACGTCGACCGGTTGCTCGCGTCGCGCGCGATGAGCGTGGCGCAGCTGGTCGAAGACGAAGTGCTGCTGTCGCTGCCGATGGTGCCCCGGCACGATCGGTGCTCGGCGGCGGTGAGCGCGGGACGCGAGGCGAAGGCCTCGCCGTTCAGCGTGTTGACGGAATTGAGGCGCAAGCCCGGCGGCTAGCCGGTTGCGCGGACGAAACGGATCGAAAGGAGCTTGAAATGGCCGTTCAGCAGAACAAGAAATCGCCCTCGAAGCGGGGCATGCATCGCGCGCACGACTTCCTGACCAACCCGCCGCTCGCCGTCGAGCCCACCACGGGCGAGGTGCACCTGCGCCATCACATCAGCCCGAGCGGCTATTACCGAGGCAAGAAGGTCGTCAAGAGCAAGAACGACTGAGTCACGGGCGGCGATCGCGGGTGGCCTCGTGACCGCTGCTGCACGACAGGGAGAGCGCGCGGCAGTTTCATCCGTCCGGGCCGCGATATGAACATCACCATCGCCATCGACTGCATGGGCGGCGACCACGGCCCGCACGTGACCGTGCCCGCCGCGCTCGAGTTCCTGCGCAGCCAAGCCGACGTCGACATCGTGCTGGTGGGGCTGCGCGACGCCATCGAGGCGGAGCTCAAGGCGCGCCGCGCCGCGGCCGGCGCGCGCCTGCGCATCCACGCGGCGAGCGAGGTCGTGCTCATGGACGAAGCGCCCGCCGTCGCGCTGCGCGGCAAGAAGGATTCGTCGATGCGCGTAGCCGTCGATCTCGTCAAGAGCGGGGAGGCGCAGGCATGCGTCAGCGCGGGGAACACCGGCGCGCTCATGGCGATCTCGCGCTTCGTTCTGAAGACGCTTCCCGGGATCGACCGTCCGGCGATCATCTCGGTGCTGCCGACGATGAAGGGCAGCACCTATGTGCTCGATCTCGGCGCCAACGTAGACTGCACCGCCGAGCACCTGCTGCAGTTCGCGGTCATGGGATCGACGCTCGTGTCCGCCGTCGAGCACAAGGAGAGCCCGCGCGTGGGCCTTCTGAACATCGGCGAGGAAGCGATCAAGGGCAACGAGGTGGTGAAGCAGGCGGCCGAGCTGCTGCGCGCGAGCGGCCTGAACTTCGTCGGCAACGTCGAGGGCGACGGCATCTTCAAGGGCGAAGCCGACGTCGTCGTCTGCGACGGATTCGTCGGCAACGTCATGCTGAAGAGCGCGGAAGGCCTCGCGCAGATGATGCGCGCGATCCTGCGCCAGGAATTCATGCGCAGCGTGCTCACCAAGCTGGTGGCCGTGGTCGTGCTGCCGGTCCTGAACGCATTCCGCCGGAGGCTCGATCCGCGCGGCTACAACGGCGCGACCCTGCTCGGCCTGCGCGGAATCGTGGTCAAGAGCCACGGCTCGGCGGACGCGTTCGGATTCCGCCGGGCCATCGAGCGTGCCGCGGAGGAGGTGCGCAACGAAGTGCTCAAGCGGCTCATCATGCGCTTCGGACCGATCGAGGCGATGGAGACGACATGAGCGGCAGGATCTGGTCGCGCATCGCCGGCACGGGAAGCTACCTGCCGCCGCGCGTCGTGACCAACGACGAGCTCGCCAAGACGCTCGACACTTCCGACGAATGGGTGCGCACCCGCACCGGCATCCGCCAGCGCCACATCGCCGACGAGAAGCAGACCTCGAGCGATCTTGGCGCGGAGGCCGCGCGCGCCGCGATGGCGGCGGCCGGCGTGCAGGCAGGCGACGTCGATCTCGTGATCGTGGCGACCTCGACCCCGGATTACATCTTCCCGAGCACGGCGTGCCTGATGCAGGCCAAGCTCGGGATCAAGAACTGCGCGGCGTTCGACGTGCAGGCCGTGTGCAGCGGCTTCGTCTACGGCCTCACCATCGCCGACAAGTTCATCGCCGCCGGCCAGCACCGCTGCGCGCTCATCGTCGGCGCCGAGGTGTACTCGCGCATCCTCGACTGGAGCGATCGCGGCACGGCGGTGCTGTTCGGCGACGGCGCAGGCGCCGTGGTGCTCATGGCCGATTCCAAGCCCGGCGTGATGGCGACCGCGCTCCGCGCCGACGGCTCGTACTCGGGAATCCTTTCGGTCCCGGGCAACGTTTGCCGCGGCAAGATCGTCGGCTCGCCGTTCCTGCAGATGGACGGGCAGGCCGTGTTCAAGTTCGCCGTCAGAGTGCTCGACGAGATCGCGCGCGAGACGCTCGCGCAATGCGATCTGCGCCCCGAGGACATCGACTGGCTGATCCCGCATCAGGCGAACGTGCGCATCCTCGAGGCGACGGCCAAGAGGCTGGGGATCGGCGCCGACAAGCTGATCGTCACGGTGGATCGGCACGGCAATACGTCGGCCGCCTCGGTGCCGCTCGCGCTCGACCTCGCGGTGCGCGACGGCCGCATCCGGCCCGGTCACAAGGTGATGCTCCAGGGCGTGGGCGGCGGATTCACCTGGGGCGCGGCGCTCGTGCAGATGTAGGACGGACAGGGATCTCGATGAAATTCGCGATGGTATTCCCGGGCCAGGGCTCGCAGTCGGTCGGCATGCTCGCGGGCTACGGCGACATGCCGGTGATCCGGCGCACGCTCGCGGAGGCGTCCGAGGTGCTGGAACAGGATATCGCGCGTCTCATGGCCGACGGTCCGGCGGAGGACCTGAACAGGACGGTGAACACGCAGCCGGTCATGGTCGCCGCGGGCTACTGCGTTTACCGCGCGTGGCGCGAGCTCGGCGGCGCCGAACCGGCGATGGTGGCCGGCCACAGCCTGGGCGAGTACACCGCGCTCGTGGTCGCGGGCGTGCTCTCGTTCGCCGATTGCCTGCCGCTCGTGCGCCTGCGCGGACGCGCGATGCAGGAAGCGGTTCCGGTCGGGCAGGGCGCGATGGCCGCGATCCTCGGGCTCGAGGACGAGGCGGTCAAGGCCGCGTGCGCCGAGAGCGCGCAATCGCAGGTGGTCGAGGCCGTGAACTTCAACGCGCCGAGCCAGGTGGTGATCGCGGGGCACGCCGATGCGGTGAAGCGCGCGGTCGAGGCCTCGAAGGCGCGCGGCGCGAAGCGCGCGGTGCTGCTGCCGGTCAGCGCGCCTTTTCATTCCTCGCTGATGGCGCCGGCGGCCGCGCAGTTGCGCGAGGCGCTCGCGAAGCTCGATTTCCGCGCGCCCGCGATCCCGGTCGTGCACAACGTCGACGCCGCGACGCGCACCGACCCGGACGAGATCAAGGATGCGCTGGTGCGCCAGGCCGACCATCCCGTGCGCTGGGTGGACTGCGTGCGGCATCTCGCCGATCGCTCGATCACGCACGTCCTCGAGTGCGGCCCCGGGAAGGTGCTCGCGCCGCTGTCTCGGCGCATCGCGGCCGGACTCGAGGGCGCCGCGCTTGCCGACCGCGCGGGGCTCGACCAGGCGCTCGCGCTGACGAGGGCGTCGTGACGTCGCTCGCGGGCCAGGTCGCCCTCGTCACCGGTGCCTCGCGCGGCATCGGCAAGGCGATCGCGCTCGGACTCGCCGCGCGCGGAGCCTCGGTCGTCGGTACCGCGACCACCGACGCGGGGGCCCGGTCGATCTCCGATTATCTCGCCGGGGCGGCGGCCAAGGGCAAAGGCGTGCGCCTCGACGTGCGCGACGCCGCGCAGATCGACGCGCTCGTCGCCGACGTCGGGAAGTCGCTCGGCAGCATCGCCATCCTTGTCAACAACGCCGGCATCACGCAGGACAACCTCACGATCCGGATGAAGGAGAGCGAGTGGGACGACGTGCTCGAAGCCGATCTCAAGTCGGTGTTCCTGCTCTCGAAGGCCGTGCTGCGCGGCATGATGAAGGCGCACGCGGGCCGCATCATCAATATCGGCTCGGTCGTCGGCGCGAGCGGCAACCCGGGACAGGTGAACTACGCGGCGGCCAAGGCCGGCATGGCCGGACTGACGCGGTCCCTCGCGCGCGAGATGGGAAGCCGCGGCATCACGGTCAATTGCGTTGCCCCGGGTTATATCGATACCGACATGACGCGCGCGCTGCCCGAGCCGCAGCGCGCGGCGCTGCTGGCGCAGATCCCGCTGGGGCGGCTCGGCGCGCCGGAAGACATCGCGGCCGCGGTCGTTTTCCTCGCGTCTCCCGAGGGCGCGTACATCACGGGCGCGACGCTGCACGTGAACGGCGGGATGTACATGCTCTGATGGGATCGCGCGCCGCAGCGCAGGGTGGAACAGGCGTTTGCGGATCCGCGCCGGGGCGCGCGGCCGGCGTCGCCGGATGCCGCCGGCATGCCGAGGCGGCGGGCGATTCTGTTACAATCGGCGGCTTCTGAAAGAGCGCCGCGGACACGACATACAGGAAGGAGCCATACATGGAGAACGTCGAACAGCGTGTCAAGAAGATCGTTGCCGAGCAGCTGGGTGTCAACGAAGCGGAGATCAAGAACGAGTCCTCCTTCGTCGACGACCTCGGCGCCGATTCGCTGGACACGGTCGAGCTGGTGATGGCCCTGGAGGAAGAGTTCGAGACCGAGATCCCGGACGAGGAAGCCGAGAAGATCACCACGGTCCAGCAGGCCATCGATTACATCAACGTCCACGCCAAGAAGTCCTGATTCTTCAGCGGGGCGTGCGGAGCAGAATTGAGTCGTCGTCGTGTCGTCGTCACCGGACTCGGCACCGTCTGTCCGGTCGGTAACAGTGTCCCGGAAGCCTGGGCCAGCATCCTGGCCGGCAAGTCCGGAATTACGCGCATCACCCGTTTCGACCCGAGCGCGCTCGCCTGCCAGATCGCGGGCGAGGTGAAGAACCTCGACGTCGGGGCGTTCCTGTCGGCGAAGGAATCGCGGCGCATCGACCGCTTCATGCATCTCGGCATCGCCGCGGGAATCGAGGCGATCAAGGACTCGGGCATCGAGGTCGATGAATCCAACGCCGAGCGCATCGGCGTGAACATCGGCTCGGGCATGGGCGGCCTGCCCATGATCGAGGAGACCTACCAGGACGTCCAGAAGGGCGGTCCGCGCAAGATCTCCCCGTTCTTCATTCCCGGGACCATCATCAACATGGTGTCCGGAAACCTGTCGATCATGTTCGGCCTGAAGGGTCCGAACCTCGCGATGGTGACCGCGTGCACGACGTCGGCGCATTGCATCGGCGAGGCGGGCAGGCTGATCGAGTACGGCGACGCCGACGTGATGGTCGCGGGCGGAACCGAATCGACCGTCACGATACTCGCGGTGGGCGGCTTCGCCTCGGCGCGCGCGCTCTCGACGCGCAACGACGATCCCGCGACCGCGAGCCGGCCCTGGGACAAGGACCGCGACGGCTTCGTGCTCGGCGAAGGCTCCGGCATACTCGTCCTCGAAGAGCTCGAGCACGCGAAGAAGCGCGGCGCGCGCATCTACGCGGAGCTCGTCGGATACGGCATGAGCGGCGACGCGCATCACATCACGGCGCCGCAGGAGAGCGGCGACGGCGCGGCGCGCTGCATGGCGAACGCCCTGCGCAACGCCGGGCTGAACAGGGACGACGTCGACTACATCAACGCGCACGGCACCTCGACTCCGCTCGGCGATCTTGCCGAGACGGTGGCGGTGAAGCGCGCCTTCGGCGACCACGCGGCGAAGCTCGCGGTGAGCTCGACGAAATCGATGACGGGCCACCTGCTCGGAGCGGCCGGGGGAGTCGAGGCGGTGTTCTCGGCGCTCGCCGTGCGCGATCAGGTCGCCCCGCCCACGGCCAATCTCATCGACCAGGACCCGGCCTGCGACCTCGACTACGTGCCGAACGAGGCGAGGCGCATGCGCATACGCGCCGCGCTCTCCAATTCCTTCGGGTTCGGCGGTACCAACGGAACGCTGATTTTCAAGCGCGTCTGAGCGCGGGTCGGCGAGCCGCGCGCCCACCGTCGAAGTCGTTGCAACGCGAGAACAGCGATGTCGCAGAGTCCGAGCCTGCGGTTGGACCTCAAGCCCTCGCCGATCCTCGCCGGCGCGCTCGCGCTGGTCCACGGACTCGCGCTCGCGGCAGCGGCCGCGGTGCTCGCCGGTTGGCCGCTCGCCCTCGTCGCGGCGGGCGTCGCGCTCTCGGGCGCGGCGACGGTGGCCGAGGCCCTGCAGCGAACTCCTGCCGCGGCCCGGGCGCTCGAGCTGCACGCGGACGGCCGTGCGGCGTGGCTCGGTCCGACCGGGCACTGGCACGAAGGCGTTCTGCTTCCCGAGCGCGTCGTCACGCCGGCGTTGATCGTGCTCGCGCTGAAAGCCGGCGCGCGTCGTCGCAAGCATATCGTGCTCGCCGCCGACGCCTCGGACCGCGAGAGCCTTCGCCGGCTGCGCGCCTGGCTGCGCTGGCGCCCGCCGGCGGCGCGGGATCCCGTCGCGGAGGCCTGATGCTCGCCGCTCAAGGCGTCTCGGGCGCCCGAATTCCCTTTGGAATGACTGAACTATCGCCGTATAGGCCGGTCAGTAGGGTCAGGGCTGCGCCGGGAGGCATCGGAGGCCGGGCTATACTGGCCGCCGCCCGTGGAGAACTCCGATCACAAGCACAAGCCTGCGAATTCAGGGGGAACGGTTGATGGTCGACCGTGACCTCGACCGGCAGCTGGTCGAGCGCGCTCAAAAAGGTGACAAGCAGGCCTTCGAGGCGCTCGTCTCCAAGTACCAGCGCAAGCTCGCCCGGCTGCTCGCCCGCTTCATACGCGATCCGGCCGAGGTCGAGGACGTCGCCCAGGAGGCCTTCATCAAGGCCTACCGCGCTCTGCCGTCTTTCCGCGGTGACAGCGCCTTCTACACCTGGCTCTACCGCATCGGCATCAACACCGCGAAGAACTACCTCGTCGCGATGGGTCGGCGCGCGCCCACCGCGACCGAGTTCGATTCCGAGGAGGCCGAGGGCTTCGAAGACGGCGAGCACCTGCGCGACATCAACACGCCCGAGAGCGTGCTCATGTCGAACGAGATCGCGCGTACGGTCAACGACACCATGGAGCAGCTCCCCGAGGAGCTGCGCAACGCGATCACCCTGCGCGAGATCGAGGGCCTCAGCTACGAGGACATCGCGACCATCATGAACTGCCCGATCGGCACCGTCAGGTCCCGGATCTTCCGAGCCCGGGAAGCGATCGCCGAGAAGCTCCGTCCGCTGCTCGAGACGCGCAAAGACCGCAGGTGGTGACCCGCGAGACGGCGTAGAATACGCCGCCGTCGACTGAAGTTTCCGAGGATTCCGCCATGGCGAAGAGAATTCTGGTTGCGCTGTCTCTCTGGCTCCCGCTCGTGCTCTACGCGCAGGTCCGCGAGCTGCCCGATTTCTCCGACCTCGCCGAGAAGCAGGCGCCGGCGGTCGTCAACATCAGCACGACGCAGACGCGCGAGCGCCGCGCGACGCCGCAGATCCCGGACCTCGACGAGAACGACCCGCTCTACGATTTCTTCCGCCGCTTCATCCCGCGGCAGCCGGGCCCGGGGCAGGGTCCGCGCCAGTTCGAGAGCCGCTCGCTCGGCTCGGGCTTCATCATCGGGACCGACGGCTACATCCTCACCAACGCGCACGTCGTCGACGCCGCGGACGAGATCACGGTCAGGCTCACCGACAAGCGCGAGTTCAAGGCGCGCGTCATCGGCGCCGACAAGCGAACCGACATCGCGCTGCTCAAGATCGACGCCGGCAGCCTCCCGACCGTGCGCTTCGGCGATCCCAACCGGCTGCGCGTGGGAGAGTGGGTCGTCGCGATCGGCTCGCCGTTCGGCTTCGACAGCACGGTGACGGCCGGCATCGTCAGCGCCAAGGGACGCAGCCTGCCGCAGGAGAACTTCGTGCCGTTCATCCAGACGGACGTCGCGATCAACCCAGGCAACTCCGGCGGTCCGCTGTTCAACCTGAAAGGCGAGGTCGTCGGCATCAACTCGCAGATCTACAGCCGCACGGGCGGATTCATGGGGCTGTCGTTCGCCATCCCGATCGACGTGGCGATGGATATCCAGAACCAGCTGCGCCAGTACGGGCGCATCAGCCGGGGGCGGATCGGCGTCGTGATCCAGGAGGTTTCCAAGGAGCTCGCCGAGTCGTTCGGCCTGCAGAAGCCGGTGGGCGCCCTCGTCAACGCCGTCGAGAAGGGCGGGCCGGCGGAGAAGGCGGGCATCGAATCGGGCGACATCATCCTCAAGTTCAACGGCAAGCCGGTCGACAGCTCGAGCGACCTGCCGCGAATCGTCGGCAGCACGCGGCCCGGCAGCAAGGCTGGCATGGAGCTGTGGCGCAAAGGCGCCACGCGCGAGGTCACGGTCACGGTCGGCGAGCTTCCGGAGGACCGCGTTGCGACCCGCGAAAAGGGCAAGCCGAAGCCCACCGAGCAGGCGGCGAACCGCCTCGGCCTGGTGGTGGCCGACCTGAGCGCCGAGCAGCGCCGCGAGCTGAAGCTGAACGGCGGCGTGGCGGTCGAGGACGTGCGGGCGAACAGCCGCGCCGACGTGCGGCCCGGCGACGTGATCACCGCGGTCACGAGCAAGGGGCGCACGACGGAGCTGAAATCCGCCGACCAGTTCAACCGGCTCCTCGCGCAGATCGACCGCAACACCGCGCTGACCCTCCATGTCCGGCGCGGCGAGAGCAACCTGTTCGTCACGGTCAAGGGCGACAGTGCCGCCGGCTGAGGCCGGCCGGCGGCTGGTGCTGTACGGCCGCCGCTACTGCCATCTCTGCGAGGAGATGCTCGAGGCGCTGAAATCGCTGGATCCGCGGGCGTCGCCCGAGTGGATCGACGTCGACTCGGATCCCCTGCTCGAGGAGCGCTACGGCGAGGACGTCCCGGTGCTGATGCTCGGGGACGTCGAGCTGTCGCGCCACCGCCTCGACCCCGAGCGCGTGCGTGCGTATCTGCATCGAACCGGCTAAAATCTCCGCTTTTGCGGGTATTTAGGGTGCGCGAGGCACCCTTTTTTATAGCCCGATGCAGCACATTCGCAATTTCTCCATCATCGCGCACATCGACCACGGCAAGTCGACGCTGGCGGACCGCTTCATCCAGCGCTGCGGCGGGCTGTCGGACCGTGAGATGTCGGAGCAGGTGCTCGACTCGATGGACCTCGAGCGCGAGCGCGGCATCACGATCAAGGCGCAGACCGCGGCGCTGCGCTACACGGCGCGCGACGGCAGCATCTACAACCTGAACCTGATCGACACGCCGGGGCACGTCGACTTCTCCTACGAGGTGTCGCGCTCGCTCGCCGCGTGCGAGGGCGCGCTGCTCGTCGTCGACGCGAGCCAGGGCGTCGAGGCGCAGACGGTCGCGAACTGCTACACCGCCATCGAGCAGGGCGTGGAGGTGGTGCCCGTGCTCAACAAGATCGATCTGCCGTCGGCGAATCCCGAGCGCGCCATCCAGGAGATCGAGGACGTGATCGGCATCGCCGCGAAGGATGCCGTCCGTGTCAGCGCGAAGACCGGAGAAGGCGTCGACGACGTGCTCGAAGCCGTCATCGCGCGCATCCCGCCGCCGAAGGGCGATCCGGCGGCGCCGCTCAAGGCGCTGATCATCGATTCCTGGTTCGACAACTACGTCGGCGTGGTGATGCTGGTGCGGCTCGTCGACGGCACGCTCAAGTCGAAGGACCGCATCCTGCTCATGTCGACGCAGGCCACTCACCTGTGCGAGGACGTGGGCGTGTTCACTCCGAAGGCGCAGCCGCGCGAGCTCCTCTCGGCGGGCGAAGTCGGCTTCGTCATCGCCGGAATCAAGGAGCTGCAGCACGCGCGCGTCGGCGACACGATCACGTCGGCCGACCGGCCCGCGAGCGCGGCGCTGCCCGGCTTCAAGGAGATCAAGCCGCAGGTGTTCGCCGGGCTGTACCCGGTCGAGGCCAACCAGTACGAAGGCATGCGCGACGCGCTCGAGAAGCTCAAGCTCAACGATTCGTCGCTGCACTACGAGCCCGAGGTGTCGCAGGCGCTCGGGTTCGGCTTCCGCTGCGGCTTCCTCGGGCTGCTGCACATGGACATCGTGCAGGAGCGGCTCGAGCGCGAGTACGACATGGAGCTCGTGACCACGGCGCCGACCGTCGTCTACGAGATCGTGCTGCGCGACGGCACGGTGCAGCGCGTCGAGAACCCGGCGAAGATGCCCGACCCGTCGAAGATCGAGGAGATCCGCGAGCCGATCATCACGACCACGATCTTTTCGCCGCAGGAGTACGTCGGGCCGATCATCACGCTGTGCACGCAGAAGCGCGGCGCGCAGAAGAACATGCAGTACCACGGCCGCCAGGTCATGCTCACCTACGACATGCCCCTGAACGAGGTCGTAATGGACTTCTTCGACAAGCTCAAGTCCGCGAGCCGCGGGTACGCGTCGCTCGACTACGAGTTCAAGGAGTACCGCGCAGCCGACATGGTGAAGCTCGACATATTGATCAACGGCGAGCGCGTCGACGCGCTCTCGCTCATGGTGCACCGGGAGAACTCGCAGTACCGCGGCCGCGATCTGGTCGCGCGGATGCGCGAGCTGATCCCGAGGCAGATGTTCGACGTCGCGGTGCAGGCGGCGATCGGATCGCACATCATCGCGCGCGAGACGGTGAAGGCCCTGCGCAAGAACGTTCTGGCGAAGTGCTACGGGGGAGACGTGACCCGGAAGAGAAAATTGCTCGAGAAGCAGAAAGCGGGGAAGAAGCGCATGAAGCAGGTCGGCACGGTCGAGATCCCGCAGGAGGCGTTCCTGGCGATCCTGCAGGTGGAGCACAAATGAACTTCGCCCTGGTCCTGTTCGTGCTGACGCTGTTCACGGGCGCTTTTGCGCTCGCGGACGGCGTCTATTTCCGCCGGCAGCGCGCGCCCGGGCAGAAGGAGCCCTGGTGGATCGAGTACCCGAAGAGCTTCTTTCCGGTCATCCTGATCGTGTTCCTGCTGCGCTCGTTCCTGGTCGAGCCGTTCAAGATTCCCTCGGGATCGATGGTGCCGACGCTGCTCGTCGGCGACTTCATCCTCGTGAACAAGTTCGCCTACGGCATCCGTCTGCCCATCGTGAACAAGAAGATCATCGGCATCGGCGAGCCGAAGCGCGGCGAGGTGATGGTCTTCCGCTACCCGGAGGATCCGTCGCTCGATTACATCAAGCGCGTGGTGGGCCTGCCCGGAGACCGCATCAGCTACGTCAACAAGAAGCTTACGGTCAACGGGGTCGAGCTGCCCCGCAAGCCGCTGCCAGACTACCTCAACCGGGAGCGCATCCATTATTCGAAGCAGTACCAGGAGAACCTGGGCGGCGTCGAGCACTCGATCCTGATCGAGGACGACGTCCCGGCGGCGATACCGTTCGTCAGACCGTTCCCATTTCGTGACAATTGCACCTACAATAACTCCGGTGTGACGTGTACAGTGCCTCCGGGGCACTACTTCATGATGGGCGACAACCGCGACAATTCCGCGGACAGCAGGGTCTGGGGCTTCGTTCCGGACGAGAACATCGTCGGCAAGGCGTTCTTCATCTGGTTCAACTTCAGCGAGCCCAGCCGTTTCGGAACGTTCAAGTGAAGCGCGTGTCGACCCGATCCTCAGGGGGAGCCATGAGAAAGCAAGGCGGTTTGGGAATGCTCGGGGTGCTGTTCCTGTGCATCGTGATCGTCATCGGCGCGATCGGCGGGATGAAGGTCGTCCCCGCGTACCTCGAGTACTACAACATCAAGAAAGCGGTGAAGGGCATCGTGCAGAGCGGCCAGGCGGCCAAGAGCACGCCGGGCGAGATCCGCGAGCTCTTCGAGCGCCGCCGTGCGATCGACGACTTCGATTCCGTGACCGGCAGGGACCTGCAGATCACGAAGCAAGGCAACGACGTGGAGATCTCCTACTCGTACCAGCGGAAGATTCCGCTCTTCGCGAACGTCAACCTGCTGATCGACTTCTCGGGCAGCAGCAGCCAGCTATAGCCGGAAGGAATGAAGCGCGAAGGCATCGAGCAACGCATCGGCCACACCTTCGCGTGTCCGGAGCTCCTGGCGCAGGCGCTCACGCACCGCAGCCACGGCGCCGCGCACAACGAGCGGCTCGAGTTCCTCGGGGACGGCGTCCTGAACTGCATCGTCGCCGCCGAGCTGTACGAGCGCTTCGGTGATCTCAAGGAAGGCGACCTGTCGCGCCTGCGCGCCAACCTCGTGCGCCAGGAGCCGCTGCGGCAGCTGGCGCACGACATCGGCATCGGCGAGCGTCTGCGTCTCGGCGAAGGCGAGATTCGCAGCGGCGGCTCGGACCGGCCCTCGATCCTCGCCGATGCCTTCGAGGCGCTGATCGGTGCCGTGTTTCTCGACGGCGGCTTCGACGCCGCGCGCGACGTGATCCGCCGCCTCTACGCGCCGCTGCTCGCGGAGCTCGACCCCCGGGATCCCGGCAAGGATCCCAAGACCCTGCTCCAGGAGCTGCTGCAGGCGCGCAAAGTGGCCCTGCCGCAGTACTCGGTCGTTTCCACGCAGGGCGCGGCGCACGAGCAGCAGTTCGAGGTCGAGTGCGTGATCGCCGAGCTGCGCCTGCGCACCAGGGGCAACGGCAGCAGCCGCCGCGTCGCGGAGCAGGAGGCGGCGCGAAGGGCTTTCGAGCAGCTGCGCGGGTGAGCGTACACCGCTGCGGGACCATCGCGCTGATCGGCCGGCCCAACGTGGGCAAGTCGACGCTGCTGAACGCGCTCGTCGGCCAGAAGCTCAGCATCACGTCGCGCAAGCCGCAGACGACGCGGCACCGCATACGCGGGGTGCTGACGCTTCCGGACGCGCAGTACGTTTTCGTCGACACGCCCGGGTTCCAGACGCGCCACCGCAGCGCGCTCAACCGCCTGATGAACCGGGGCGTGAAAGGCGCGCTCGAGGACATCGACGTCGCCGTGCTCGTGACCGAGGCGGGCCGCTTCGGCGCCGAGGACCGCGCCGTGCTCGGGCTCGTGCCGCTCGCGGTGCGGGTGTTCCTCGTCGCGAACAAGATCGACCGCATCGAGCGCGAGGCGCTGCTGCCGTGGCTGCGCAAGACCGCGAGCGAGGCGCGCTTTGCCGAGATCGTGCCGGTGAGCGCGCAGAAGCGCAAAGGCCTCGACGGGCTCCTGCGCGCGCTCGCGCGCTACCTTCCCGAGCAGGCGCCGCTCTACGGCGAGGACGACCTCACCGACCGCGACGAGCGCTTCTTCGCCTCGGAGCTCGTGCGCGAGAAGCTGTTCCGGTTGCTGGGCGAGGAGCTTCCCTACGGGGCGAGCGTGGCGATCGACAAGTTCGAGGAGGTGAGCGACCCGCGGGGCCCGCTGCGGCGCATCCACGCCTCGATCGTCGTCGACAAGGACGGCCACAAGGCGATGGTGATCGGCGCGAAGGGCGAGAAGCTCAAGGCGATCGGCACGGCCGCGCGCATCGACATGGAGAAGCTCTTCGGGGGCAAGGTCTACCTCGAAATCTGGGTGAAGGTGCGCCGCGGCTGGGCCGACAGCGCATCGGCGCTGAAGAACCTCGGCTATGACTGACGCCTCGCGGCAGGACGGGCGCGAGGGGTTCGTCCTGCATACGTATCCCTACCGCGAGACGAGCCTCATCGTCGAGGCGTTCACCCGGACCTTCGGACGCGTGAGCCTGCTCGCCCGCGGTGCGCGCCGCCCGCGCTCTCCCATGCGCGGCGTGCTGCTGTCGTTCCAGCCGCTGCTCCTGTCCTGGTTCGGCAAGGGCGAGCTGCGGACGATGGCGCGCGCGGAATGGGTCGGCGGGCAGCCGCTGCTCGGCGGTCAGGCGCTGCTCTGCGGCTTCTACCTGAACGAGCTGCTGCTGCGGCTGCTGCCGAGGGAAGACCCGCACGAGATCCTGTTCGCGCAGTACCGGCTCGCGCTGCAGCGTCTCGCCGCGGGAGACGATTCGGGCTCGGTCCTGCGCACCTTCGAGAAGGCCCTGCTGAAGGAGCTCGGCTACGCGATCGTCCTCGACCGGGACAGCGCCGGGCGCGAGATCGATTCGTCGCGGACTTACCGCTATGATCCCGAGCGTGGGCCGGTCGAGGCCGCGGCGGGCGAGCCGCTCGTGTCCGGCCGGACCCTCCTCGACATGGCGCGCGACGACTACGGCGACCCCGTGACCCAGCAGCAGAGCAAGGCGCTCATGCGAGCGCTGATCAATCATCGTCTCGAGCACCAGCCGCTGCGAAGCCGGCAGGTGTTCCGCGACCTGCTGCAGCTGTGAGCCGATGACGTCGCTCAGCGTGAATCTCAACAAGGTCGCGCTCCTGCGCAACACGCGCACGTCGGGGATCCCGGACGTGCTGAAAGCCGCCCGCATCGCGCTGGCGGCGGGATGTCATGGCATCACCGTTCATCCGCGGCCCGACGGACGGCACGTCCGCGCGCCGGACGTACGCGGCCTCGCCGATCTGCTGCAAGGCTGGCCGGGGGCCGAGTTCAACATCGAGGGCAACCCGTTCCACGGGCTGCTCCAGTTCGTGCGCGAGGCGAGGCCGGCGCAGTGCACGCTCGTGCCGGACGAGACCGGGGCGTTCACCTCCGACCACGGCTGGGATCTCGCGAAGGACCGCGGCCGTCTCGAGCCCGCGGTCGCCGAAGCGCGATCGCTCGGGGCCCGGGTCAGCCTGTTCATGGATCCCGTTCCCGAGGCGATGCGGGCGGCGAAGCAGCTCGGCGCGGACCGCGTCGAGCTCTACACCGAGCCCTACGCGCAGGCGTTCGGAGGCCCCGACCAGGCGGCGGTGCTCGCGCGCTACGCCGCGGCCGCGCGCGCGGCGCAGGATGCGGGGCTCGAGGTGAACGCCGGGCACGACCTGAACCGGGACAACCTCCCGGCGTTCCTGCGCGCGGTGCCCGGGGTCGCGGAAGTCTCGATCGGCCACGCGCTGATCGCCGACGCGCTCGAATTCGGGCTCGCCGATGCCGTGCGGCGCTATCTCGCCGCGATCGAAAGCGGGACCCGATGATTCTCGGCATCGGCACCGATCTGTGCGAGATCGGCCGCATCGAGCGCGCGCTCGAGCGCTGGGGCGAGCGCTTCGCGCAGCGCGTGCTGGTCGAGTCGGAGCTGCAGCGCTTCCGCCGGCACCGCAAGCCGGCGGCCTACCTCGCGAAGCGTTTCGCCGCGAAGGAGGCTATGTCCAAGGCGCTCGGCACCGGCATCCATTACCCGGTCAACTGGCACGGCATGTGGGTGGAGAACGCGCGCTCGGGAAAGCCTTCGCTGCGCTTCTCCGGGCCGATGGCCGCCCTGCTCGAGAAGCGCGGCATCGCCGTGGTGCATCTGTCGCTCACCGACGAGACCGGCATGGCGTGCGCGTTCGTCGTCGTCGAAGGACCCGGACCGTGACGCTCGGACGCGCGATGATCGACATCGCCGGCCTCGAGCCGACGGCCGAGGAGAAGGAGCGCCTGTCGCACCCGCAGGTCGGGGGGCTGATCCTGTTCGCGCGCAATTTCGAGTCGCCGGCGCAGCTGCGCATGCTCGCGGCCGAGGTGCGCACGCTGCGCGAGCCGCAGCTCCTGATCGCGGTCGACCACGAAGGCGGCCGCGTGCAGCGCTTCCGCCAGGGATTCACGCGCATCCCGCCGATGCGCTCGATCGGCGCCTGCGGGCGCGACGACGGCGCGCGGCTCGCCCGCGCCGCGGGCCTCGTCATCGCGGCCGAGCTGCAGGCGCACGGCGTCGACTTCAGCTTCGCGCCGGTGCTCGACGTCGATCACGGAGCGAGCAGCGTCATCGGCGACCGCGCGTTCTGCGGCGATGCCGCGATGCTCGCGCATCTCGCCGGCGCCTTCGTCGAGGGTCTGACCGCGGGCGGCATGGCGGCGGTCGGCAAGCATTACCCGGGGCACGGCTACGCGAGCGCCGATTCGCACGTCGACATGCCGGTCGACGAGCGCAGCCTCGAGGCGATCGAGGCGAGCGACCTGGTGCCGTATCGCGAGCTGATCGGGCGCGGGCTCGCGGCGGTGATGCCGGCGCACGTGGTCTACCCGAAGGTCGACGGCCGCCCCGCGGGGTTCTCGCCGGTCTGGCTGCGCGATATCCTGCGCGCTCGCCTGGGATTCCAGGGGATGATCTTCAGCGACGACCTCTCGATGGAGGCGGCGACCCAGGGCGGCGGCGTGGTCGAGCGCGCGCGCGCGGCGCTCGCCGCGGGCTGCGACATGGTGCTCCTGTGCAACGCGCCGGACGCCGCGACGAAGCTGATCGACGGACTCGATGCCGATCCGGTCCCCGAGGCGCGCGCGGCGCGCATGCGCGGGCGCCGGCTGATGCGGCCCGCGGCTGCGCACGCGGGATACGCGGGTGCCGTGTCGGCTCTCTCGCGCGCCATTCCCGAGGCGGCGTGAGCATGGCGCACGACCACGACCACGATCATCATCACCCGCACGGTGCTCATCACGAGCACGGCATCCGCGGCGCCGCCTTCGCGGCCGGCATCGCGCTGAATCTCGCCTTCGTCGTGGTCGAGGCCGTCTACGGCGTCCTCGCGCACTCGATGGCGCTGCTCGCGGACGCCGGCCACAACCTGGGCGACGTGCTCGCGCTCGGGATCGCGTGGGCGGCGAGCGCGCTCTCGCGGCGCGAGCCGTCGGCGCGCTTCACCTACGGGCTGCGCAGCTCCTCGATCCTCGCGGCGCTGTTCAACGCGGCGCTGCTCCTGCTCGTCACGGGCGGCATCGCGTGGGAGGCGATCCAACGGCTCGCCGAGCCGGTCGAGGTGTCCGCGATGACCATGGTCTGGGTGGCGCTCGCCGGGATCGTGGTGAACGGCACGAGCGCGACGCTGTTCGCGCGCCATCGCCACGACATCAACGTCCGCGGCGCCTTCCTGCATCTCCTCGCCGACGCAGCGGTGTCCGCGGGCACCGTGCTCGCCGGGCTCGGCATCGTCGCGACCGGCTGGCTCTGGCTCGATCCCGTGACCGGTCTCGTCATCGCGGCCGTGATCGTCGCGAGCACGTGGGCCCTGCTGCGCGATTCGGTGAGCCTCGCGCTGAACGCGGTGCCCGGGCACATCGATCCGCAGGGCGTGCGCGGCTACCTGTCGCGGCTGCCGGGCGTGACGGAGGTCCACGACCTGCACATCTGGGGAATGAGCACCACGGAGACGGCGCTGACGGCGCACCTGGTGATGCCCGCGGGGCATCCGGGCGACGGCTACCTGGCGACGGTCTGCGGGGAGCTTCGCGGGAGCTTCCGCGTGCAGCACGCGACGATCCAGATCGAGACCGGGGACACGGCGCACCCGTGTCCGCTCGCGTCGGACCGCGTCGTCTGACGCGGCCGGGCCGGACCCAGGCCCGCTCGATCTACGCGCTACGCGCGTTCGATCTACGCGCTACGCGCGTTCGATATACGCGCCGTCGTTCGTGTTGACCTTGATCTTCTCGCCGGTGCTGACGAAGGGCGGCACCTGGACGATCAGGCCGGTCTCCGTCTTCGCCGGCTTGAACGAGGTCGTGACAGTCGCGTTCTTGATGTTCGGGTCGGTCTCGGTCACCGTGAGCACCACCGACGCCGGCAGCTCCACGCCGATCGGGCGGTCGTTGTGGAAGAGCACCGAGACGTCGGTGTTCGGCAGCAGGTAGCCGCTCTGTCCCTCGAGCATGTCCTCCGAGATCTGGAGCTGCTCGAACGTCTCCTTGTCCATGAACACGAAATGCGTGCCGTCGTGGTACAGGTACTGCATGTCGCGGTTGTCGATCGAAACGCGCTCGACCTTGTCCTCGGTGCGGATGCGCTGGTTGCTCTTGGTGCCGCTCTCGATGTCCTTCATCTCGACCTGCATGAAGGCGCCGCCGCGGCCGCCGACGTGCACGTGATAGCATTTCAGCACGCGCCAGATGCGCTTCTCCCACTCGAGCAGGGTTCCGACGCGGATTTCGGTTGCGAGGATCTTGGCCATGGGAGTTCGCTTCGCGGGCTTGCGCAAAAGCGCGGGATTTTACAACGAATCGGGCCCGTGACGGAACGTCTTCCACGCGCCTGCCCGGGTTACGACCCGGGCTGCCGCGACTGCCCGAGGCTCGCCGCCCACCTCGACGCGGTCCGGGCGCGGCATCCCGATTACCACGCGCGGCCGGTCGCGCCGTTCGGGTCCGCGCGGGTGCGGCTGCTCGTCGTCGGGCTCGCGCCCGGGATGCACGGGGCGAACCGCACCGGGCGGCCGTTCACCGGCGACCATGCCGGGCTTCTGCTCTACCGCACGCTGCACCGTTTCGGCTTCGCGAGCCGGCCGGAGTCCGCGGGCGCGGGCGACGGCTTGCGGCTGATCGCGTGCCGGATCACGAACGCGGTGAAGTGCCTGCCGCCCGCGAACAAGCCGCTTCCCGGGGAGGTCGCGCGCTGCAACCGGCATCTCGCCGCGGAGATCGCCGATCTGCGTCCGCGCGCGCTGCTCGCGCTCGGCGCGATCGCCCACGGCGCGGTGCTGCGGGCGCTCGCGCTCAGGCCCTCGGCGTTCCCGTTCGCGCATCATGCAGTGCATGACCTGCCGCGCGGGCCGTTCGTTCCCGACGGGGCGCGGCTTTTCGATAGCTACCACTGCAGCCGCTATAATACGCAGACGAGGCGGCTCACCGAGGCGATGTTCGCGGCGGTGCTCCGCGATCTCTCCACCTTCCTCAACGGCGCCGCACGATGACACCCCGAGGCACCAGCGCGAGCGGGGCGGTGCCCGACTCGGCGCCCCGCGCGCCGTTCGACTCCGCGGCCTTCGTCGCCAAGCTGCCGTCGCGGCCCGGCGTGTACCGCATGCTCGGCGCCTCGGGCGAGGTGCTCTACGTCGGCAAGGCCGGAGACCTGAAGAAGCGCGTGTCCTCGTACTTCCAGAAATCCGGGCACGAGCCGCGCATCGCGCACATGATCGGCCAGGTCGCCGGCGTCGAGATCACCGTCACGCGCTCGGAGGCCGAGGCGCTGATCCTCGAGAACAATCTCATCAAGTCGATGGCGCCGCGGTACAACATCCTGTTCCGCGACGACAAGTCCTATCCGTACCTGATGCTGAGCGGCGGCCGCTTCCCGCGGCTCGGGTTCCACCGCGGCGCTATGGACAAGGCTAACCGCTACTACGGACCGTTCCCGCACGCGGGCGCGGTGCGCGAGAGCATCCAGCTGCTGCAGCGCGTGTTCCGGTTGCGCACCTGCGAGGACTCGGTGTTCCAGAACCGCTCGCGTCCGTGCCTGCTGCACCAGATCCGGCGCTGCACCGCGCCGTGCGTCGGCCTGGTCGAGGAGCACAGCTACGGCGAGGACGTGGCGAGCGCGAGCCTGTTCCTCGAGGGCCGCAGCGACGACGTGGTGAAGCGCCTCGAGACCAGGATGCAGGCCGCCGCGGACGCGATGCGATACGAGGAGGCGGCGGCCTATCGCGACCAGTTGCAGTCGCTCTCGCGCGTCAGCCAGCGCCAGTACGCGGACACCGGCGCGGAGGTCGACACCGACATCGTGGCGGTCGTCGACGAGCACGGCCTGGTTTGCGTGAACCTCGTGATGGTGCGCGGCGGACGCCAGCTCGGCGACCGCAGCTTCTTCCCGCAGAACGCGAGAGGGGCCGACCGCGCCGAGGTGCTGCGCGCGTTCGTCGCGCAGCACTACCTCGAGCGCCCGATCCCGCCGGTGCTGGTGCTGGGCGAGGGCGCCGACGCGGAAGACCTCGAGCGGCTGCTCTGCGAGCACGCGAAGCGGCACGTGCGCGTCGTGACGCGGCCGATCGGCGAGCGGCGCGCCTGGCTCGACGCCGCGCACGAGAACGCGCGCCAGGCGCTCGCGCAGCGGCTCTCCGAGCAGGCGACGCAGGAAGTGCGGCTCGCGGCGATGCGCGAGGCGCTCGGGCTGCCCGACACGGTGCAGCGCATCGAGTGCTTCGACGTGAGCCACACGATGGGCGAAGCGACCGTGGCCTCGTGCGTGGTCTACGACCGCAAGGACATGCGCCGCGGCGAGTACCGGCGCTACAACATCGAGGGCGTGACGCCCGGCGACGACTACGCGGCGCTCGCGCAGGCGCTCTCGCGCCGCTACGGCCGCATCGCGGGCGGCGAGGGCGTCGCGCCCGACCTGATCTTCATCGACGGCGGCAAGGGGCAGGTGAGCGCGGCGAAGCAGGCGCTGGTCGAGACGGGGCTCTCCGACATCTGCCTCGTCGGCATCGCGAAAGGTCCGGAGCGCAAGCCCGGGCTCGAGGAGCTCTGGGTCGGCGATCGCAGCGTGCAGCTCGCGCCCGATCATCCCGGGCTGCACCTCGTGCAGCAGATCCGCGACGAGGCGCACCGCTTCGCGATCACGGGACACCGGGCGCGGCGCGGGAAGAAGCGCATGACCTCGACGCTCGAGGGCATCAGCGGCATCGGCGCCAAGCGCCGCCGCCAGCTGCTCACGCGCTTCGGCGGCCTGAAGGGGGTGCTGGGCGCGAGCATCGAGGACCTGGCGCAGGTCGAAGGCATCAGCCGCAAGCTCGCCGAGAAGATCTACCAGGAGCTCCATGCTGCTTAACATCCTCAACGTCCCGAACATCCTCACGTTCCTGCGGATCCTGATGATCCCGCTCGTGATCGGGGTGTTCTACTTCCCCGAGAGCTGGCTCACCGGTCCGGAGAAGAACTTCACCGCGACGGCGCTCTTCGCCGCCGCCGCGCTCACCGACTGGCTCGACGGCTATCTCGCGCGCAAGCTCAACCAGATGTCGGCCTTCGGCGCCTTCCTCGACCCGGTCGCCGACAAGCTGATGGTCGCGAGCGCGCTGATCGTGCTCGTGTGGCTCGACCGCCTCGATCCCCTGATCGGCATCATCATCATCGGGCGCGAGATCGCCATCTCAGCGCTGCGCGAGTGGATGGCGCGGATCGGCGAGGCGAAGAGCGTCGCGGTGAACTTTCTCGGCAAGATCAAGACCATCTCCCAGATGATCGCGATCCCGCTGCTGCTCTTCCACGAGCGGGTCGGCTCCCTGGACGCGCAGCGCATCGGCACGTACCTCATCTGGCTCGCCGCGCTCTTGACCTTGATCTCCATGGTTTATTACCTGAAGCTCGCCGCCCCGGGCGTGGAGCGCACCCTCTCCGGCTTGACCCCCGGGAGGCGGCGCCCGTAAAATTCGCTTTCGTTTCGCGGGAGTAGCTCAGTTGGTAGAGCGTAACCTTGCCAAGGTTAAGGTCGCGAGTTCGAGACTCGTCTCCCGCTCCAGATACACGGTAAAACGAAGCGACTAGCTTCGTTTTGCTTTTTCGGGGTCAACGGGCCTCGCGGCGGCGGGATGGCAGAGTGGTCATGCAGCGGCCTGCAAAGCCGTGGACGCCGGTTCGATTCCGACTCCCGCCTCCAATTTCCAACCTCGCCGGCCGCTGAATTGATGTCGGAATCCTGGTCCACGCGCCTGGCGCGCTGGGGGTTCAACCTGTTTCCGGCGTACCGGGGCACCGGCGCGCGGATCGCGTACATCCGCGGCGACTGGAGCGAGATCCGGGTGCGGCTGCCGCTGTCCTGGCGCTCGCGCAACTACGTCGGCACGATCTACGGCGGCTCCATGTACGGGGCGGTCGATCCCGTCTACATGATCATGCTGATGAAGCTCCTCGGTCCGGGATACACCGTGTGGGACAAGGCGGCATCGATCCGCTTCCGCCGTCCCGGCCGCGACACGCTGTACGCGACCTTCGCCGTCGGCGAAGACGTCGTCGCCGCGATCCGCGACGAGCTCACGCGCGTGCCGAAGCTCGATCGCGTGTTCACGGTCGACCTGGCTGACGCGGCCGGCACGGTCCACGCGACCGTGGAAAAAGTGCTCCACATCAGCTTGCGCCAGCCCGGTCCGGGATAGTACCCGGATGGTGCAGGGGAACTACCCGCTCCCGGTCGTCGCGGTGTCGCGGTAACGCCCGAACCGGAACAATGGGGCGCCCTTCGGCGTCAGACCGACACGCCCCATGAATGCCCCCGAGATCCTCGCCCCGGAAGCGGCGGCGCCAGCCGGGTCGGACGATTTCCCCGACGTCGGCGACTACGCGGCCATCGGCAATTGCCGCACGCTCGCGCTCGTCTCGAAGGCGGGGGCCATCGAGTGGCTCTGCCTGCCGCACTTCTCGGGGGCCGCGATCTTCGCCGCGATCCTGGACCGGCGCGCGGGACACTTCTCGGTCCGGCCCGCGGGCGAGTTCAAGGTCGAGCGCGCCTACGTCCCCGGGACCAACGCGCTCGCGACGACCTTCCACGCGCCCGGCGGCACGCTGCGCCTCACCGACTGCATGACGCTGCCGCCCGAGCCCTCGGGCGACCTGCAGACGCGCGTCGAGCTCGAGCCCGAGCACGAGGTGCTGCGCCTGGTCGAGTGCGTCTCGGGCGAGGTCGACGTCGACGTCTCGTTCGCGCCGCGCGGAGATTTCGGGCGCTACGCGATGCGCTTCGTGAAGCGCGGGCGACTGGGCTGGCAGTGCCTGCGCTGCCCGTCGGGCGCGTTCCTGCAGTCCGACATCGAGCTCGACGTCGATCCGTCGGGCGAGCGGCTGGTGGGGCGCGCGCGGCTGCGCGCGGGGCAGTCGCGCTGGCTCTCGTTCTGCTACGACCGCTTCGAGGTGAGCGTCGTGCCGCCGCTCGGCGACGGCGCGCGCCGCCGGCTCGACGCGACCGTCGGCTGGTGGAAATGGTGGGGGCGGCATTGCCGCTACGACGGCCCGCACCGCGAGGAGGTGCTGCGCAGCGCGCTCGTGCTGAAGCTGCTCACCTGCGCGCTGAGCGGCGCGGTCATCGCCGCGCCGACCACGTCGCTGCCCGAGGAGATCGGCGGTCCGCGCAACTGGGATTACCGCTTCTGCTGGATCCGCGACAGCGCGCTCGTGCTCGACGCGTTCTTCTCGCTCGGCTTCGTCGACGAGGGCGACGCCTTCCTCGGCTGGCTGCTGCACGCGACCCGGCTCACCTGGCCCGAGCTGCAGGTCATGTACGACCTCTACGGCGAGACGAGGCTCACCGAGAAGACGCTCGGCCATCTCTCGGGCTACCGCGGATCGCGGCCGGTGCGCATCGGCAACGGCGCGCACGACCAGCTGCAGCTCGACATCTACGGCGAGCTGATCGCCGCCGTCGCGCGCTACGTCGACCTCGGCGGCGAGCTCGACTCGAGCGAGCGGCGCATGCTGGCCGGCCTGTGCCGCAGCGTCACCGCGCTGTGGCGCAAGCCCGACCACGGCATCTGGGAGGCGCGCCGCGCGCCGCGCCATCACACGCACTCGAAGGCGATGTGCTGGGTCGCGATGGACCGGCTGCGCGCGCTCGACGAGCGGATCGGGCTCGACCTCGACCGCGGCATCCTCGAGCGCGAGTGCCGGGCGATCCGCGACGAGATCGAGCGGCGCGGCTTCAACGCGCGCCTCGGCGCCTACGTCGGCTACTTCGACGGCGACGAGCCCGACGCGAGCCTGCTGCTGCTCGCGCGCCACGGCTATATCGAGCCCGGGCACCCACGCATGCAAGGCACGTACCGGCTGATCGACTCGACGCTCTCGAGCCACGGCATGCTGCACCGCTATCCGCTCGACACGAACTACGACGGCATCCGCGGCCACGAGAACGTGTTCGCGCCGTGCAGCTTCTGGGCGGCGGAGTACCTCGCCAACTGCGGCCGGCGCAAGGAGGCCGAGGCGCTGTTCGAGCGGCTGCTCGGCTGCGCCAACGACGTCGAGCTGTACGCCGAGGAGATCGAGGCGTCCACGGGCAAGCCGGTCGGCAACTTTCCGCAGGCGTTCACGCACGTGAGCATGATCTCGGCGGCGCAGGCGCTGTACTCGCACAAGACCGCGTAGCGGACGACATGACCGACGTCGGCGAGACCATCATCCACATCATGCTCTGGGGCTTCGTCGCGACGGGGGCGCAGGCCGCGGTTCTCTTCGGCAGCCAGCGCCTCGGCTACTCGCGCCTCTCGCTGCCGTTCCTGATCGGGACCATGTTCACGGGGGAGCGGCCCGCGGCGAACGCGGCGGGCGCCGTGTTCTACTGGCTGGGCGGCTGGCTGTTCGCGTTCATCTACTACTTCCTGTTCTCGGAGCTCGGGCGAACGGCCTGGTGGATCGGAGCGCTGATCGGCAGCCTGCACGGGCTCGTGCTGCTCACGACGCTCGCGCCGCTCATGCCGTACCTGCACCCCCGCATGGCGACCGAGTACGAGGGCCCGAGCTACCGCCGCAGGCTGCAGCCGCCGGGCTTCCTGGCGCTGCACTACGGCTACCGCACGCCGCTCACGACCCTGCTCGCGCACGCGCTGTACGGCGCGATCCTCGGGGCCGGAATGTCGTTGCACTGAACCCGGCGAGCCCGATGCCTGCGACGGTCGCGGGGTGGACCTTGCGCGCGCTCGTCGCGGTCGCCGCTCTCGCGCTCGGGCTCGCGCACGGCCCGGTCCAGGCGGCGGCCTCGCCCGAGGCGGCGCCGCTGCGCTACCGCATCGAGCTGCAGGGACCCAAGGAGCTCACGGGAATGCTGAAAGAGGGCCTGAAGCTCTCGCGCTGGCAGCACGACCCGGGGATGACGCCCGAGCTGCTCGAGCGCCTGCTCGAGGAATCGGTCCGCGACGCCCGCGAGGCGGCGGCGACCGAAGGCTATTTCTCCGCGGCGGTGCGCGGCGCGATCGACCGCGGCTCCGATCCCTGGATCGTGACGCTGACGGTGGACCCGGGGCCGAGAACGACCGTCGATCGCGTCGACATCCGCGTGAGCGGCCCCGCGGCCGACGACGCCGAGGCGCGGGGCGTCATCGACCGCATCCGCGCGCGCTGGTCGCTCGCGGCGGGGCAGCCGTTCCGCCAGGAGGCCTGGGAGAGCGCCAAGCGCGACGCCGTGCGCGAGCTCTCCGAGTGGCGCTACGCCGCGGCGCGCGTCGCCGCGAGCCGCGCCGAGATCGACCCGCAGTCGCGCAGCGCCGCGCTCACGGTCGAGCTCGCGAGCGGGCCGCCGTTCCGCTTCGGGCCGCTCCAGGTGAGCGGCACGAAGCGCTATTCGCAAAGGCTCGTCGAGAACCTCGACCCCATCCGGCCCGGCGACGTCTACGAGCGCAAGGCGCTCGCCACCTATCAACGGCGGCTGCTCGAGACCGGCTATTTCGTGAGCGCGCAGGTCGACGTCGATCCCGAGGCGCCCGACCCGGGCGCGGCACCGGTGCGCGTGGCCCTGATCGAAGGCAGCCGCCAGCACGTCGAGGCCGGCGTCAGCTACAGCACCGACGCGGGCCAGCGCCTCGAGCTGCGCTACAACAACATGGACACGCTCGGGTCGGCGTCGCGCTTCAAGAGCGACCTGCAGCTCGACCGCAAGATCCAGCAGCTGAATCTGAACCTCGATTCGCCGCCGCTCTCGGAGGCGCGCTGGAACAGCGGCTTCGCGCGCGCCCGCCGCACCGACATCCAGAACCAGCAGACCGCGGAGGCCGCGGTCGGCGTCTCGCACAACTGGCTCTCGGGCGGCACGCCGTCGGGGCTGGAGCTTTCCGCGCACACCGAGGACCAGAAGGTCGCCGACGTGCCCGACCAGCGCAGCCACGCCATCTATCTCGCGTTCCGCAGGACCTTCCGCGACACCGACGATGTCGTCGCGCCGCGCTCGGGCGTCCTCGCCAACTGGGAAGTGGGCGCCGCGCCCGCCGCGCTCGCCACGCGCGGATTCGCGCGCGCGACCGCCGGCGCCTCGTACTTCTTCCCGGTCGCGCGCAACGACGACCTGCTGCTGCGCGCCTACGGCGGCGTCGTGCGGGCCGCCGCGCGCGACGGCATCCCGTCGACGTTCCTGTTCCGGACGGGCGGCGACCAGACGGTGCGCGGCTACGCCTTCGAGAGCCTCGGCGTCAAGCAGGGCGACGCCGTCGTCGGCGGCCGCTACGTCGCGGTGACGAGCGTCGAGGAGACGCACTGGTTCGGCGCGAGCTGGGGCGTCGCGGCCTTCGTCGACGCCGGCAACGCCTGGGACCGCGGCACGCCGTTCCACGCCGCGGTGGGCTACGGCACGGGCGCGCGCTTCCGCACGCCGGTCGGGCCGATCCGCATCGACCTCGCGTACGGGCGCGATACGCGCAAGGTCCGGCTGCACTTCTCGGCCGGCTTCACGTTCTGAGGCGCCCGATGCGCTGGCTGGTCCGCGGAATCGCCGTCGTCGCCGTGCTCGCCGCGACGCTCGCCGGCGGCCTCTGGTGGCTGCTGCACAGCGAGGCGGCCTGGCGCTGGGCGCTCGAGCGGGTGCAATCCTCGAGCGGCGGCGCGCTGCGCATCGAAGGCGAGCGCGGCACGCCGGCGCGCGAGCTGCGCTTCGATCGCCTGGTCTACGCGGCGCCGGGCTTCCGCGTCGAGGTCCGCGGCGTCGTGCTGCGCGGCGCCGGGCTCTCGGGCGCGGCGACCGGTCGCATCGCCGTCGATTCGCTCCACGTCGACGCGATCGAGGTCACGTTGTCGGATCAGCCCGGGCAGGCGCCGAAGCGCGCCGCGCCGCCGCGCCTTGCGCTCCCGCTCGGCGTGAGCGTCGCGCGGGCCGACGTCGCCGAGGTCACGGTCCGCAGACCGGGCTCGGAGCTCGCGTTCCGCCGGCTCGCCTTCGCCTACGAGGGCGGCCCGATGCGCCACCGCGTCGACGGCCTGACCGTGGAGACGCCATGGGGCAGCGCGGCGCTGCACGCCGAGGTCGGCGCCGCCGAGCCCTTCGCGTTCTCCGGCGCCGGCGCGCTCGCGCGGGCCGACGCACGCTTTCCGCTCGGCGCCGCGATCGAATGGAGGGGCGATCTTCACGGCTTGGCCGCGTCGCTGCGCGGCGCCGCGGCGGGCGTAGCGGTTCGCGCGCGCGCCGACATGGCGCCGCTCGACGCGCGCCCGCTGCGCTCGCTCGAAGCGAGCGCGGACGCGGTGGACCTCGCGCGCTTGGTCGAGGGCTTGCCTTCGACCGCGCTTCGCGTCGAGTTGCGCGCGCGCGGCGACCGCGGCCCGTTTCTCTCCGGCGAGCTGTCCGCGGTCAACGCGCGTCCCGGAACGATCGACGCGGGGCGGCTTCCGCTCGCGCGCCTCGACGCACGCTTCGCGACCGACCTCGAGAGCGTGCGGCTGTCCGATCTGCTCGCGCGCTCCGCCGGCGGAACGCTCTCGGGCGGCGGCGAGCTCACGCCGAGGGACGCGCGCCTCGCGCTGCGCGCCGCGGACCTCGACCTGCGCCAGCTGCATTCCGCGCTGAAGCGCACCCGGCTGGACGGGCCGCTCGACGTCGCGGTGTCCGCGCAGCGCCAGACGTTGCGCGGCACGCTCGCGCAAGGCGACCTGAGCGTCAGCGCCGACGTGGTGAAGCTCGGCTCGCGGGTCGACGTGCGCTCGCTGCGCGCGGCCGCGAACGGCGGCGAGGTCCGGGGCAGGCTCCGGCTCACGCTCGGCGGCGCGATGCCGCTCAGCGGCGATCTCTCGTTCGCGCGCTTCGACCCTTCGCGCTTCGGCGACTACCCGGAGGGCGCCATCGACGGCAGCGTCGCCGTTCGCGGCCGGCTGGGCGCGCCGCGCCGCGTCGACGCGAGCTGGACGATCGCTCCCAGCCGGCTCGCCGGGCTGCCGCTCGAGAGCGCCGGCTCCGCGCGCCTGGAGAACGAGCGCCTGAGCGACGTCAGCGCGGAAGCGCGGCTCGGCGGGTCGCGGATCTCGGCGCGCGGCGCGTTCGGCGGCAAGGAAGATCGGCTCGCCTGGGTCGTGGACGCGCCTCGCCTCGCCGAAATCGAGCCCCACCTCGCGGGGCGCGTGCACGCCGAAGGCAGCGCGGCCGGCCGCTGGCGCGATCCGCGCATCGAATTCTCCGCGCGGGCCGATGCGCTGCGCCTGCCCGGCGGCGTCGCGGTGCGCTCGCTGGCGGCGAAAGGCGCGGTGGGCAAGGACCGCGGCGCGCCGCTCGAGATCGAGCTGGTCGGGCACGACATCGATGCGCGCGGCGTCACCGTCGGGCGCCTGGAGGCGCGCAGCACGGGCAGTGTCGCCGCGCACGAGGCGAGCGTGCTCGCCGAGACTCCAGGGGCGCAGTCGTTCCGCGTATCGGCGCGCCTGCGCGGCGGCTGGAACGGCGCCGACGGCTGGTCCGGCGAGCTCCTCGAGCTGCGCAACGACGGCCGCTATCCGCTGCGGCTGCTGCGTCCGGTCGCGGTGCGCGCGTCCGCGGCGCGGGTCGACGTCGGGCGCGTCGAGGCGACGCTCGGCGACGGGCGGCTGATCGCGCGCGAATCGGAATGGACGCCGGGGCGCGTGTCCTCGAGCGGCGAGTTCGACGGGCTTCCCGCCGCGTGGCTGCTCGGGCCCGCGGGGCTCGCCGGCAAGATCGAGTCGACGCTCACGCTCGAGGGCCGGTGGGCGCTGCGCTCGGATCCCGCGCTGAACGGCACGGTGTCGGTGCGCCGCGGCGGCGGCGACCTCGTGGTGCCCGGCACGCCGCGGATCGCGGCCGCGCTCGAGCGGCTCGCGCTCGCCGCCGTCTTCCGCGACGGCGCGGTGTCGGCGGAGCTCGCCGTCGCATCGCGGCTCGCGACGCTCTCGGCGCACGCCGAGGCGCGGCCCGAGCCCGGGGGCGACGCGCCGGGTCCGGCCTCCGCGCTCTCGTTCCGCGCGCACGCCGACGTGGCGCAGCTCGGCACGGTGGCCAAGCCGTTCCTCACGCAGGCCCGGGTCGACGGCCGGATCGGCATCGACGTGCAGGGGCGCGGGACGCTCGCCCGGCCCGTGATCACGGGCGCCGTGCACGGCGAGGCGATTCGCATCGACGTGCCGCCTTACGGCGTCTATCTCAAGGACGGCAAGCTCGCCGCCGTCCTCGAGGGAGATCGCGTGCGCGTCGAGGAGCTGTCGATCCGCGGCGGCGAGGGCAGCCTCACCGCGAGCGGCGCGCTGCCGCTGCGCGGCGCGGGCGGGGGGCGGCTCGAATGGCGCGCGCGGGATCTGGGCGTGCTCGACCGGCCCGACATGCGTCTCGTGCTCTCGGGGCAGGGCGCGGTGGCGCTCGAGGACGGCCGCGTCGCGGTGTCGGGCGAGCTGCGCGCGCGCTCGGGCTTCTTCGACATCGAGCGCGACCGCCTGCCCGACCTCGGCAACGACGTGGTCGTCCTCGGCCAGGCCGCGCCGCCGCGCGAGGCGCTCAAGCGGCCGCCGGTCGCGCTCGACGTCCGGCTCGATCTCGGAGACCGCCTCACGGTCCAGGGCCTGGGCTTCGACGGAAAGGTCACGGGCCAGCTGCGCGTGTCGACCGACAAGGCGGGCGAGCTGCGCGCCGAAGGCAAGCTGACGGCGAAGGACGCGACCTACCTCGCCTATGGCCAGGCCCTCAACGTCGACCCGGGCGAGGTGATCTTCGACGGGCCGATCGAGAACCCGGCGCTGAACATCACCGCGTGGCGGCGCAACCAGGCGGTGGAAGCGGGCGTGCAGATCGGCGGCACCGCGCGCAACCCCCGCGCGCAGCTGGTCTCGAACCCTTCGGTCCCGGATGGCGAGAAGCTCTCGTGGCTCGTGCTCGGGCGCGCGCCCGACGACGCGACCAAGGCCGACCTCGCGCTGCTGCAGGCCGCCGCGGGCGCGCTGCTGCCGCGCGGCAGCTCGGTGCCGCTCACGCGGCGCATCGCGCGCACGGTGGGCCTCGACGAGATCACGCTGCGCGGCAACAGCGAGCTCGCCGAGCGCGTGGTCGCGCTCGGCAAGCGCGTGTCGGACCGGCTCTACGTCAGCTACGAGCAGGCCGTGGGCGCGACCGCCGCCAACCTGGTGAAGCTCGACTACACGCTGTCGCGGCGCTGGTCGGTGCGCGCCGAGACCGGCACGATCACCGGCCTCGGCCTGTTCTACCGATACTCCTGGGATTGAGCGCCGCCGGAGACGCTAGTGGGCCCCGGCGGTCTGCGAGTGCTGCTCGCTCGGCTTCGAGATGCCCTTCATCGCTTCGCCCGCGGTGCGGCTCTCGGACTTGCGCGCGAGGTCTCCGAGCGAGAGGATGCCGACCAGCTTCTTCTCGCGCGTCACGACGGGCAGGCGCCGCACCTGGATGTCGCTCATGTTCTTCGCGACGTTCTTCACGTCGTCGTCCTCGAAGCAGTAGAGCACTTCCTTGCTCATCACCTGGCTCACCGGCGTGTCGGGCCCCTGGCCCTTCGCGACCGCGCGCACCGCGATGTCGCGGTCGGTGATCATGCCGATGAGGCGGTCGCTGTCGGCTACCGGCAGCGACCCGATGTCGCAGTCCTCCATCAGGGCCGCGGCCTCCTCGATCGACTGATCGGCATGGATGAGCATGACGTCACGGGTCATCGCTTCGCTGACTTTCATGGGGTCTCCTTTCGTCGTTGCCGCCGGAGCAACTGCGAGGTCGCTCCCGTGCGATATGTTTCCGTTCCGCGGCCTCGCCGAGCCGCGGCATCCGGGATAGACCGGCTTCGCGCGGCGATGTTTCACCGAGCTGCGACGGCGGCGACGCGTGGGCTACAATGCGTGCGCCGCCTGGGTGGCGAAACTGGTAGACGCAAGGGACTTAAAATCCCTCGGGGGCGACCCCATGCCGGTTCGAGTCCGGCCCCGGGCACCATGTGATCTCCGTCGGCTGCTACTGCGAGGACGAGCGGCGCTGCCACCGCTCGGTGCCGCCCGAGCTTTTGCGCGACCGCGGCGCTAAGATAGCGGCGTGAAATCGCCGCGAAAGAAAATATAGCTTGGCCGAGACCGAGAACTGGGCCTTCCCGGGCAACCTGCAGCCCGATCCCGCCGACTATCGTTTCCCGCTCGCCGAAGCGCTCGACGCGCTGGTGCTGGTGCGCACCGAGATCCCGGAGGACGCCTTCACCGCGCCCATTCTCGGCACCGAGCGCGCCGGCAACGGCGTCGTCATCCGCGCCGACGGCCTGGTGCTCACGATCGGCTACCTGATCACCGAGGCGAGCGCGGTGTGGCTGACGACGAGCCGCGGCGTCGCCGTCGCCGGCACGCCGCTCGCGTACGACCAGGCGACGGGCTTCGGCCTGGTGCAGCCGCTCGGGCGGCTCGGCGTCCCGGCGCTCGAGCGCGGCTCGGCGGCCTCCTGCGCGGTGGGCGACGACGTCATCGTCGCGGGACACGGCGGCCGTGCGCACGCGCTGAAGACCACCGTGGTCGCGAAGCGCGAGTTCGCGGGCTACTGGGAGTACGTGCTCGACGAGGCGATCTTCACGGCGCCCGCGCATCCGCAGTGGGGCGGCGCGGCGCTGATCGGCGACGAAGGCAAGCTGCTCGGCATCGGCTCGCTGCTCGTGCAGGAGCAGGTCGGCGACAAGAACGTGCAGGGCAACATGATCGTCCCGATCGACTTCATCGAGCCCATCCTCGACGACCTGCTCAGGTTCGGAGCGCGCTCGGGCGCGCCGCGCGCGTGGCTCGGGCTGTACGCGAGCGAGGTGCGCGGCATGCTCGCCGTCGCCGGGGTCGCGCCGCGCGGGCCCGCGGACCGCGCGCAGATCAAGACGGGCGACCTCGTGCTCGAGGTCGGCGGCCGGCGCGTCACCGCGCTCGCCGACCTGTTCCGCGCGGTCTGGCAGCTCGGCCCCGCGGGCACCGAGGTGCCGCTCACGATCAGCCGCGACGGCAGGATCTCGCACGTCAGCGTGCGCTCGGGCGACCGCCACGAGTTCCTGAAGAAGCCGCATTTGCACTGAAAGCAGCGCGCGATTGCCGGTACAATCGGCGCATGATCGTATTCGAGCTGATCTGCCCCGATCGTCATCGCTTCGAAGGCTGGTTCGCCTCGTCCGGGGATTTCGACGGACAGAAGGCCGCCGGCCTGCTCTCGTGCCCGGTGTGCAGCAGCCCCGGCGTCGAGAAGCTGCTCACCGCCAAGATCGCGAAGGGCGAGCCGCCGCGCGAGGGACGGCCGAACGTCTCCAACGTGAAGCCCGCGCAGGGCGGGGCCCGGGACCGGCCGACGCTCAAGGACATCGTCGACTTCATCCTCGCCAACACCGAGGACGTCGGCAAGGCCTTCCCCGAGCAGGCCCGGCGCATGCATTACAAGGAGGCGCCGCACCGGAACATCCGCGGCGTCGCCACGCTCGAGGAGACGCGCGAGCTGATCGAAGAAGGGATCGACGTGGTCCCGCTTCCCGTCGCCCCGCGGAACGAGCTGAACTGAGCTAGACGCGCTCGCGCTGCTTCGCGAGCTCCGGCAGGCAATGCCGGATCCACTGCGCGGTGATCTTCTCCTGCAGCGAGTTCTGCTTGAGCCGCTCGGAGAGCGCGCCGAAATCGACGCAGTCGAGCTCCTGGTCCTGGTTGAAGCACGAGAACACATAGCTCGTCTTGCCGGTGCGCGCGTCGCGATGCGGCTGCAGGCACTGCGCGCAGATCTCCTTCATCATGCACTGCATCGGCGAGTTGATCGAGCCGATGGCGAAGTGGTGCGGCTTGAGGTGGGCTTTCAGCACGTCGTGGCGCGCGCGGCCGACCGCCGCCATCATGCGGTCGGAGCCTATCGCGATCAGCCGGTCGGCGTCGTCCAGGCGCAGCGTGGCGCGCCCGAGCCGCCCGTCGGCGTACGCGTCCATCGCCTGCACGATGTTGCCGACGAACGTCCGGTCCTGCGGCCGCGTCGGCCGGAAGCCCGGCTCCTCGTCGCAGCACCAGACGACGACGTCGGCCGCGTTCTCGATCTCGGCGACCTTGTAGCGGTCGATCACCTTCTTGTAGCCGGCGAAGTAGAGCACCTTCGAGCCGCGCGCGCGGAACGCCTGCCCGATCGAGAACAGGACCGCGTTGCCGAGGCCGCCGCCGGCGAGGATCACCGTCTCGTTCGCCGCGATGTGCGTCGGCGTGCCGGTCGGGCCCATGAGCACCACCGGCTCGCCGGGCTTGAGCATGGCGCACAGGTCGGACGATCCTCCCATCTCGAGCACGATCGTCGAGATCAGGCCGCGCGCCTTGTCGACCCAGGCCCCGGTGAGGGCGAGGCCTTCCATCTGCAGCCGCGTCGCGCCGGCGGCACCCGGCACGAGCGGGGAGAGCGTTTCGTAGTTCTGCAGCCGGTAGAATTGGCCCGGCTCGAACTTGCGCGCGGCGAGCGGCGCGCGCACGACCACCTCGACGATGGTCGGCGTCAGGCGCTGCACCTCGTGCACCGTCGCGAGCAGCTCGCGCGCGAGGTCCGTGAAGAACTTCGCGGGCTGCTCGGCCGAGCTCGGCCGCTGTTTTGCCAGGACGCGCGAGACCACGGGGTAACCCTGTCGCGCCGAGCCGAGCGCTTTCACCACGTTGCCGAAGTACGACGGATGCAGGTCGCCGAAGAAGCTGACGAAGCGGCCGTCGGGCAGGCGCGAGAGCAGCACGTCGGGCCGCTCGGGCTTGGAAATCGAGTATTGCGGCTTGAGCGGCGCCCCGTCCTCGTCGCACGCCCCAAAATAGCGCCCGTCGAGGCGGAAGTGCGCCGGGTGCTCGCGCGCGAGCACGGTGTTGGGCTGGGTGCCGGCCGCGACGAACACCGTGTGCGCGGGCAGGGTGTGCTCGGCCGTCTCGTCGCCCAGGCCGCTCGGGCGGCTGAAGCGGATGGCGCGCACCGCGCCGTAGTTGTCGACGTCGACGGCGAGCGGCGACAGGCCTTCGGCGAAGACGATGCCTTCCTCGAGCGCCTTCTCGACCTCCTCGTGGTTCAGCGTGTACGACGGGCTGTCGACGAGGCGCCGGCGGTACGCGATCGTGACGCCGCCCCAGTGGCGCAGCAGCTCGACGATCCCCGGGGAGCGGCCCTCGGCGGCGGCGGCGACGCGCTCGGCGCGGATCGCGCGCGCGTGAGCGAGGAACTCCTCGGCGACCTCGCGCTCCTGGTCGTCCCATCGCTCGCGCACGGCGTCCTCGCCGGACTCGGCGGCGAGCGCCTCGAAGCGCGCGAGGAACTTCTCGACCTGCACCACGTAGTACGCGAGCGATTCGGTGGCGGTGTCGATCGCCGTCAGGCCGCCGCCGACGACGACCACCGGCAGCCGCAGCTGCATGTTCGCGATCGAGCTCTCCTTCGCCGCGCCCGTGAGCTGCAGCGCCATCAGGAAGTCCGACGCCGCGCGCACGCCGCGCGCGAGCCCGTTCGGGATGTCGAGCACGGTGGGCTTGCCCGCGCCCATGCACAGCGCGACGTGGTCGAACCCGAGCGCGGCGGCGTCCTCGAGCGTCACCGTGCCGCCGAAGCGCACGCCGCCGAACAGGGCGAACTCCTCGCGCCGCTCGAGCAGCAGCCGCACCATCTTCAGGAAGTTCTTGTCCCAGCGCACCGTGATCCCGTACTCGGCGACGCCGCCGAAGCCCGCCATGACGCGGTCGTCGAGCGGCTCGACCAGCGAGCTCACATCGCGGATCGGCTCGAAGGCGGTGCGCGCGCCGTCGGCCCCGACGCCCGAGATCGCGGCCGGCAGCGGCTCGATCTTGAGACCGTCGATGCCGACCACCGCGTGGCCGTCGTTCATGAGGTAGTGCGCGAGCGTGAATCCCGCGGGCCCCATGCCGGCGACGAGCACCTTGTAGCCGCTCGGCGCCAGGGGCAGGGGACGGCGCAGGTTGAGGGGATTCCAGCGCGTGAGCAGCGAGTAGATCTCGAAGCCCCACGGCAGCTCGAGCACGTCCTTCAGCGTGCGCGTCTCGACCTGCGGGATGTCGACCGGGTCCTGCTTCTGGTAGATGCACGCCTTCATGCAGTCGTTGCAGATGCGGTGGCCGGTCGCGGCGACGGTCGGGTTGTCGATGACGATCACCGCGAGCGCCGAGAGCGCGTTGCCCTGGCTCTTGAGCGTGTGGAACTCGGAGATCTTTTCCTCGAGGGGACAGCCGGCGAGGGTCACGCCGAACGCGCTCTTCTTGAAAGTCACTTTGTCCGGCGCCCCCGCGGGCGCCTTCTCTTTCAGCCCCTTCGAGCACGAGTCCTTGCCCTGGGTGTGGCACCAGATGCAGTAGTTGGACTGGTCGAGCGCGCCGACGAGGTCGGTCCCCGGGTCGGTCAGGCCGAAGCCGCGGCGGCGGCGGATGTGCTCGGGCTTGATCGTGTAGGTCGTGACGCCTTCGCTCGCCGCGGTCTGCGCGTGCTTCAGCAGATGCATCGGATCGGTCTTCGCCGGCGCCTTGAAGAGCACGCCGGCGCGCACGCGCTCGCGCCCGGCGGACGTGTGCAGCGCCCAGGCGGCGTACTTCATCGCGAGCTCGAGCGCCTCGGCGTGCGCCGTCTCGTCGGCGAGCCATTCGCTCACTTTGCGCGCGAAGGCGAGCTCGTCGAAACGCCCGCCGAGCCGCGCGGTCAGCTCCCGCTCGAGCGCCGCCCCGTCGAGCGCCGCGGCCTGGTCCGGCTTGATCTTGTTGGCCGCGCGCCGCTGCACGAACTGGCGCTTGACGCTGTAGAGCGGGGCGAGCTCGTGATGGCGTCCCGAGAGCGCCGCGAACTCGGGCGCGATGCCGAAGAGCGACGCGAGGAAATCGTCGAGGTGGGGCGCGACCTCGAGAATAAGCTCGGACTCCTCCTTGAGCGGAAGCGCGGACGGGGCCTCGCGCGCGGCGACGAGCCGGTCTTTCAGGCCCGCGTCGGCGGACGCGAGCGTCTCGAGGAACAGGGCGTCGAGCCGGACGAGGCCTTCGCGGCGGTACAGATCCCGGAACTGCAGGCCGTGGCCGAGCCTCAGCATGCGATCGGGATCGATCCTAGCGTTCAAGGTGCTGCTGCTTGTCCTTGACGTCTTTCCACCGGTCGGCGTCCTCCGGCGCTTCCTTCGCGTCGGTGATCGCCGGCCAGATCTTCGCGAGCTCCGCGTTCAGCGCCGTGAAGCCCTTCTGGTCCTCGGGCAGGTCCTCCTCGGCGTAGATCGCGTTCACCGGGCACTCGGGGATGCACACGGCGCAGTCGATGCACTCGTCGGGGTCGATCGCCAGCATGTTGGGGCCCTCGCGAAAGCAGTCCACCGGGCAGACGTCGACGCAGTCGGTGTACTTGCATTTGATGCAGCTTTCGGTGACGACGTGGGTCATCGCGGGTCCTCGGGCGCGCCTTGCGCAAAAGATGAAATTATACGGCGCGGACCGTACCCGCCGGAAGATGCGCCCCGGTAATTAGCTTATGACCGGCGCGGCGAGCAGCGACTCCGGCCCGCCGTGGTGTATATTCCAGCGCTCCTTCGTCCCGGGGATTTCGATGCGATCCAACCTGCGCCTGCTCCTCGCCGTCGCGATCGTCTCGGCCGGTCCCGCCGCGGCCCAGAACGCGGTGAAGATCGGCGAGCTCAACAGCTACAAGGTCTTTCCCGCGTTCCTCGAGCCCTACCGCAAGGGCATGGAGCTCGCGCGCGACGAGATCAACGCGGCCGGCGGCGTGCACGGCCGCAGGCTCGAGATCGTGATCCGCGACGACAACGGCAACCCGGGCGACGCGGTGCGCGTCGCCGAGGAGCTGCTCGCGCGCGAGAAGGTCGACCTGCTGATGGGCACGTTCGCGTCCAACGTCGGGCTCGCCGTGGCCGACCTCGCGCGCCAGCGCAAGAGGCTGTTCCTCGCGTCCGAGCCGCTCACCGACAAGCTCGTCTGGCAGGACGGCAACCGCTACACGTTCCGCCTGCGGCCCTCGACCTGGATGCAGACCGCGATGCTGGTCGACGAGGCGGCGAAGCTGAAGAAGAAGCGCTGGGCGATCGTCTATCCCAACTACGAGTACGGGCAATCGGCGACCGCGGCGTTCAAGCAGCTGCTGAAGGCGAAGCAGCCCGACGTCGAGTTCGTCGCCGAGCAGGCGCCGCCGCTCGGGAAGATCGAAGCCGGGGCCGTCGTCCAGGCGCTCGCCGACGCGAAGCCCGACGCGGTCTTCTCGTCGCTCTTCGCCGGCGACCTCGCCAAGTTCGTGCGCGAGGGCAACCAGCGCGGCGCGTTCAGGAACCGCACCGTGCTCAATCTCCTCGGCGGCGAGCCCGAATACCTCGACCCGCTCAAGGACGAGACGCCGACCGGCTGGTACGTCACCGGCTATCCCTGGAGCCAGATCAGGACGCCCGAGCACCAGCGCTTCCTCGACGCCTACCGCAAGAAGTACGACGACTACCCGCGGCTCGGCTCGGTCGTCGGCTACTCGGCGGTGAAGAGCGCGGCGGCGGCGGTCGCGAAGGCGGGCGGCACCGACACGGAGAAGCTGGTCGAGGCGATGAAGGAGCTGCAGGTCGACACGCCGTTCGGCCGCATCACGTATCGCGCGATCGACCACCAGTCGACGATGGGCGCCTACGTCGGACGCCTCGCCGTGAAGGACGGCAAGGGCATCATGACCTCCTTCCGGTACGTCGACGGCGCGCAGGTGCAGCCGAGCGACGCCGAAGTGAGAAAGCTGCGTCCCGCCGAATAGGACCGTGGCGAGCTTCGTCGCGCAGTTCCTGAACGGGCTCGCGAGCGCGTCGACGCTGTTCCTGATCGCCTCGGGGCTGTCGCTGATCTTCGGCGTCACGCGCGTCGTCAACTTCGCGCACGGCTCGCTCTACATGCTCGGGATCTACGTCGCGTACAGCGCGGCGGCGCGCCTCGGGTTCTGGCCGGCGATCGCCGTCGCGGCCGTCGTCGTTGCCGCGGTCGGCGCCCTGATCGAGCTCGCCGTGCTGCGCCGGATCTACCGCCAGCCCGAGATGTTCCAGCTGCTCGCCACCTTCGCCGTGGCGCTGATCGTCAAGGACGCGTGCCTGCGGCTCTGGGGCCCCGAGGACCTGCTCGGGCCGCGCGCGCCCGGCCTGCGCGACGCGGTCGAGGTCCTCGGCGCGACGGTCCCGAGCTACGACCTCTTCCTCGTCGCCGTGGGGCCCGCGGTGCTCGGGCTGCTGTGGCTCGCGCTGCGGCGCACGCGCTGGGGCATGCGGGTGCGCGCCGCGACCGAGGACCGCGACGCGGCGTCGGCGTTGGGCGTCGACTCCAGGCGCCTGTTCACCGGCGTGTTCGCGCTCGGCGCGCTGCTCGCGGGCCTCGGCGGCGCGCTGCAGCTGCCGCGCGAGCCGGCCCAGCTCGCGCTCGATTTCGCCGCCGTCTCCGACGCCTTCGTCGTCGTCGTCGTGGGCGGGATGGGGAGCATCCCGGGCGCGTTCCTCGCGGCGCTCATCATCGGCGAGGTGAAGGCGCTGTGCATCGCGCTCGGCACGGTGCACGTGCTCGGCATCGACGTGTCGTTCTCGAAGCTCACGCTGGTCGCCGAGTTCGGGGTGATGGCGGTCGTGCTCGTGCTGCGTCCATGGGGCCTGCTCGGCGCCCCGCAGCCCGACGCGCAGCGCGTCGGCGCCGCGCCCGAGCCGGTGCCCGCCGCCGCGCCGCGCGGCGCGCGCGCCGCCGGCGCCGCCGTCCTCCTCGCGCTCGCCGCGTTTCCGTTCGTCGCGCCCGAATACGGCGTCGTGCTGATGAACGACGTGCTGGTGTTCGCGCTGTTCGCGGCGAGCCTGCATTTCATCATGGGGCCGGGCGGGATGGTCTCGTTCGGTCACGCCGCCTACTTCGGGCTCGGGGCGTACGGCGCCGGGCTGCTGGTGAAGCACGCCGGCTGGGGCATGGAGGCCTCGCTCGGCGGCGGGCTGCTCGCCGCGGCGGCGGGGGCCGCGCTCTTCGGCTGGTTCTGCGTGCGGCTCTCGGGCGTCTATCTCGCGATGCTCACGCTCGCCTTCGCGCAGATCGCCTGGTCGATCGTCTTCCAGTGGGACGAGCTCACCGGGGGCTCGAACGGCATCGTCGGGCTGTGGCCGCCGGAATGGCTCGCGTCGCGCACCGCGTATTACCTGGCGACGCTCGCGCTCGTCGCCGCGGCCGTGGTCGGGATGCGGCGCGCGCTGTCCGCGCCCTTCGGCTGGGCGCTGCGGGCCGCGCGCGACTCGCCGCTGCGCTGCGACGCGATCGGCATCGACGTCGCGCGCGTGCAGTGGGCCGCGTTCGTCGTCGCCGGCGCCTTTGCCGGCGTCGCGGGGTCGCTCTACGCGTTCTCGAAGGGCAGCATCTCGCCAGAGTCGACGATGGCGATCGGGCGCTCGGTCGACGCGCTCGTCATGGTGCTGCTCGGCGGCCTGCACTCGCTCTGGGGCCCGCTCGCGGGCGCCGCCGCGTTCACCTGGCTGCAGGACACCGTCGCGCGCGCGAGCGACTACTGGCGCGCGCTGCTCGGCGCCGTGATCCTGCTGCTCGTGCTCGCCTTTCCGCGCGGCATCGCGGGCTCGCTGCCGTGGCGAAAGCGATCGTGACCGCGCTTGCCGTATCCGGCCTGGCGAAGCGCTTCGGCGCCGTGCGCGCGGTCGACGGCGTCGACTTCGAGGTCGCGGCCGGCGAGCTGGTCGCGATGATCGGTCCGAACGGCGCGGGGAAGAGCACCTGCTTCAACATGCTGAACGGCCAGCTCGCGCCCGACGCGGGAACGATCCGCTTTGCGGGGACCGAGATCCAGGGCCGGCGCCCGCGCGAGATCTGGCGCCTGGGGGTCGGGCGCACCTTCCAGGTGGCGGCGACCTTCGCGTCGATGAGCGTGCGCGAGAACGTCCAGGTCGCGCTGCTCTCGCGCCACCGGCGCCTCGCCGACTTCTGGCGGCGCGCGGCCGCGCAGCACGTCGACGCGGCCGACGCGTTGCTGGATCGGGTCGGGATGCTCGCGCAGGCAGGGCGCCCCTGCGGCGTGCTCGCCTACGGCGACCTCAAGCGCACCGAGCTCGCGATCGCGCTCGCCAACGAGCCGCGCCTGCTGCTCATGGACGAGCCCACCGCGGGCATGGCGCCCCGGGAGCGCAGCGCGCTCATGGGCCTCGCGGTTTCGATCGTTCGCGAGCGCGGCATCGCGGTGCTGTTCACCGAGCACGACATGGACGTCGTCTTCCGGCACGCCGACCGCATCCTCGTGCTCGACCGCGGGCGCATCGTCGCGCGCGGCGCGCCGGCCGGGGTGCGCGCGGACCCCGAGGTCCGCCGCATCTATCTCGGGAGCGCGCCGTGAGCGCGCCGATGCTCGAGCTGCGCGGGGTGCACTCGTACTACGGACGCGCCCACATCCTCGCCGACGTGAGCCTCGCGGTCCAGGCCCGCGAGGTGCTCGTCCTGATCGGCCGCAATGGAGCGGGGAAGTCGACGACGCTGAAGACGGTCATGGGACTGGTGCGCGCGGCGCGCGGCGAGATCCTGTTCGAGGGCCGACGCATCGAGCGCTGCGATCCCTTCGAGATCGCGCGGCTGGGCGTCGGCTACGTGGCCGAGGACCGGCGCATCTTCGCCGGCCTCTCGGTGAGCGAGAACCTCGAGGTCGGCCGGCAGCCGCCCCGCGGCGGAGCGCCGCCCTGGACGCCCGACGCGCTGTTCGCGCTGTTCCCGAATCTCGGTTCGGCGCGCGAGCAGCGCGGCGACCGGATCTCGGGCGGCGAGCAGCAGATGCTCGCCATCGCGCGCGCGCTCATGGGCAACCCGCGCTGCCTGCTGCTCGACGAGCCTTCCGAGGGCCTCGCGCCCCTGATCGTCGACGGCCTCGCGGCGGCGATCCTCGAGCTGAAGGCACGGGGCGTGGCCGTGCTGCTGTCGGAGCAGAACCTGCGCTTCGCCGAGCGCGTCGGCGACCGCGCTTGCGTGATCGAGCAGGGGCGCGTGCGCTTCTCGGGAACCATGGGCGAGCTCGCGCGCGACGAGACGGCGAAAGCCGCGTACCTCGGCGTGTAACGAAACGTAATCGCCGGGGACCTTTACGGCGGCGCCGAAGCTGCGATAATCTCGGGCTTGAAATTCCGACAAGAGAAACCCAGCACGCCGCCGCGATCGCTTCTTCAGGCGCGGCGGCGGTCCCGGACATGATCAAGGTCGACAGTCTCAGCAAGTCGTTCGGCGCGAAGCTCGCCGTCGACGGCGTCTCCTTCGAGGTCGGGCGCGGCGAGGTGCTCGGCTTCCTCGGTCCCAACGGCGCCGGAAAGTCGACCACCATGCGCATGATCACGGGGTTCATCCCGCCGAGCGGCGGAACCGTGAGCGTCTGCGGCCACGACATGGTGGCGGACCCGATCCCCGGGAAGCGCCACATCGGCTACCTGCCCGAGGCCGCGCCTTCGTATACGGACATGACGGTCCTGTCGTTCCTGGAGTTCGCCGCCGACATCCGCGGCCTGAGCGGCGACGCGCGCCGCAAGGCGGTGCGCCGCGCCGTCGACGCGTGCCACCTCGAGCCGGTGCTGGGGCAGACGATCGACACGCTGTCGAAGGGGTTCCGGCACCGCACCTGCTTCGCGCAGGCGATCATCCACGATCCCGACGTGCTGATCATGGACGAGCCCACCGACGGTCTCGACCCGAACCAGAAGCACGAGGTGCGCACGCTGATCCGCGAGATGGGGCAGAACAAGGCGATCATCTTCTCGACGCACATCCTCGAGGAGGTCGAGGCGGCGTGCACGCGCGCGATCATCATCGACCGCGGCCGCATCGTCGCGAACGGCACGCCCGACGAGCTGAAGGCGCGCTCGGACCGCGCGGGCGCGGTGCTGGTGAAGCTCGGGGGCGCGAGCCCGCAGCGCGCGAGCGCGGCGCTCGCCGAGAGCCCGCTCGTCGCGCGCTCCGAGATCCTCGCGACCGACGCCGCCTGGGTGGTCGCGCGCGCGTACCCGCGCAAACCCGGTCCCGAGGGCGCGCTCGCCGCGCGCGTCGCCGAGCTCGCGCTGCGCGAGGGCTGGAAGATCGAGGAGCTGGTGGTCGAAGAGGGGCGGCTCGACGACGTGTTCCGCTCGCTCACCTGGTCGGAGACCGCGGCGAAAGCGCGGGAGGCGGCCAACGCATGAGCCGCTCGATCGTCGCCACCATCACCCGGCGCGAGCTCGCGGCGTACTTCCAGTCGCCCGTCGCCTACGTCTTCCTGGTGATCTTCCTGCTGCTCGCGGGCGTGTTCACGTTCACCTTCGGGGGCTTCTTCGAGCGCGGCGAGGCGTCGCTGTCCGCGCTCTTCAACTGGATGCCGTGGCTGTTCCTGTTCCTCGTGCCCGCGGTCGGCATGCGGCTGTGGTCGGAGGAGCGGCGCCTGGGCACGATCGAGCTGCTGCTCACCATGCCGGTCGCGAGCTGGCAGGCGATCCTCGGCAAGTTCGTGGCGTCGTGGCTCTTCCTCGCGATCGCGCTCGCGCTCACGTTCCCGATGATCATCACCGTGAACTGGCTCGGCGACCCGGACAACGGCGTCATCGCGAGCGGCTACGTCGGCGCGCTGCTGCTCGCAGGCGCCTACCTCGCGATCAGCAGCATGACCTCGGCGATGACGCGCAACCAGGTGATCGCGTTCATCGTCGCCGTGGTGCTGTGCCTGGTGCTGATCCTGGTCGGGTTCTCGCCGGTCACCGACATGCTCTCGCGCTGGGCGAGCCCCCGCATGGTCGAGTCGGTGGCGCGCTTCTCGGTGCTCACGCACTACGACGGCTTCCAGCGCGGCGTCATCGAGTCGCGCGACCTCCTGTATTTCCTCTCGGTCATCGCCTTTTCGCTGTTCGCGACCGGCGTCGTGATCCGCGGGCACCGCGCCGGCTGATCCATGAAGAAGTACGAGACCTTCCTCTATTCCGCGGGCGGCCTCGTCGCGCTGTTCGTGATCCTGCTGCTCGTGAACTTCGTCGTGGGCGTCGTGCCGGTCCGCATCGACCTCACCCAGGGCAAGCTGTATACGCTCTCGGACGGCACGCGCGAGATCCTGCGCAAGCTCGAGGCGCCGGTGAAGCTGCGGCTGTACTTCAGCCAGGGCGACGCGAGCGTCCCGCTCGCGATCAAGGCCTACGGCCGCCACGTCGAGGACCTGCTCGCGGAGTACCGGCGCGCCTCGGGCGGCAAGGTGCAGGTCGAGAAGCTCGATCCGCAGCCCGACTCCGACGCCGAGGACGCCGCGACCCTCGAGGGCGTCGAGGCGCAGGTCGCGCCGACCGGAGACAAGTTCTACCTCGGGCTGTCGGTGAGCTACGTCGACCAGAAGGTGGCGATCCCGGCGCTCTCGCCCGAGCGCGAGCGGCTGCTCGAGTACGACCTCACGCGCGCGATCGCGCGCGCGACCTCGCCCGGCAAGCCCGTGGTCGGCGTGATGAGCCCGCTGCCCGTGTTCGGCGCGCCGCCCAGCCCGATGACGGGCGGGCAGCCGATGGAGCAGCAGGTCTTCGTCAACGAGCTCCGGCGCGACTACACGGTCAAGCGCGTAAGCGCGTCCGCCGACAAGATCGACGACGACGTGAAGGTGCTCGTCGTGATCCATCCGCGGGGCATCGGCGACGCGGCGCAATACGCGATCGACCAGTTCGTCCTGCGCGGCGGCAAGCTCGTCGCTTTCGTCGATCCGAGCGCGTACTTCGACCCGATGGCGCAGATGGCGGGCGGGCCGACCTCGTCCAGTCTCGACAAGCTGTTCAAGGCCTGGGGGATCCAGTACGACCCGGGCAAGGTCGTGATGGACATGCGCTACATCACCGGCGCGGGGCCGCGCGCGCTGCCGACGCTGCTCTCGCTGAACGACAACGCCTTCGACCAGGACGACGTCGCGACGGCGCGCCTCGGCTCCGCGCTGCTGCCGTTCTCGGGCGTCTTCGCGGGCAAGCCGGCCGACGGCCTGAAGGAGACGGTGCTGATGAAGACGTCGCCGTTCTCGCAGCTCGTCGACGCGTCCGGCGCGATCTCGCAGGGCGAGGCGGCGATCCGCGGCTTCCAGCCGTCGAACACCGAGTACCCGCTCGCGATCCGCCTCACCGGCAGGTTCAAGACCGCGTTCCCCGACGGCAAGCCCAAGGCCGACGACAAGGGCGACAGGAAAGCGGCGCCGAAGGCCGCCGACGCCAGGCCCGAAGCGCCGCAGCTCAAGGAGTCGAAAGGCGAGACCGCGGTCGCGCTCGTCGCCGACAGCGACTTCGTCAACGACGGCGCCGCGGTCCAGGTGCAGGAGCTGTTCGGCCAGCGCATCGTCATCCAGAGGAACGGCAACCTCGCGTTCGCGCAGGCGCTCGTCGACCAGTTCGCGGGCGACCCGGCGCTGGTCGAGCTGCGCAGCCGCGCGAGCGCGTCGCGCCCGTTCACCGTCATCCGCGACATGGAGGCGCGCGCGCAGCAGGCCTACCTCGGCAAGATCAAGGCGCTCGAGGACAGCCTGAACCAGACGCAGGAGAAGCTCGCGCAGCTGCAGCGCACGCGCGCGCCCGGGGCGAGCACCATACTTTCGCCCGAGCAGCAGACCGAGCTCGAGAACTTCCGCAAGAAGGCGGCCGAGACGCGGCGCGAGCTGAAGGACGTGCGCAAGGACCTGCGCGCCGACAGCGAGGCGCTCGAGACCTGGACCAAGGTCGTCAACATCGCCGCCATGCCGCTCCTCGTCGCCGTCGCGGGCCTGGGTCTCGCGCTGTGGCGCCGGCGCCGCAAGGTGACGCTGTGAGCCGCAAGCAGTTCCTGATCGTGCTGGCGGTGCTGGTCGGCCTCGCGGTCGCGGCGGCGGCGCTCGTGTTCTCGGACAACGGCGGCTGGGGCGGCGGCGAGGCCCGGGCGGGCCGCAGGATAGCGCCCGACCTGAAGGTGAGCGACGTGGCCGAGATCGGCCTCGTCGGCGCCTCGGGCGCGGTGCACCTCGTCCGCGGCGACCGCGGCTGGGTCGTGCGCGAGCGCGGCGACTTTCCCGCGGACCTCGAGCGGATCCGCGATCTCCTGATCAAGCTGGCGGAAGTCCGCGTCGCGCAGGCCGAGACGCTGCCGCAATCACAGCGCGCGCGCCTGCAGCTGGGGGAGCCCAAGGACAAGGATTCCAAGGACGCCGGGACCGCGCTCGAGCTGAAGGACGCGAAGGGCAAGCTCCTCGCGCACCTGCTCCTCGGCAAGAAGGTCTACCGGCAGACCGAGGTCGCGGGCCCCGCGAGCGCGCAGCCCGAGGCGACGGGGCGCTATCTCCTCGCGGGAACCGACAGCGACACCATGCTGGTCATCGCGGATCCGCTGAACGCGGCCGAGCCCCGGCCCGAGTCCTGGCTGCGCAAGGAGCTGCTCCGCGCCGAGCGCGTCAAGACGGTAACTTCCATCGGAAGCGACCGGCGCACGCGCTGGACCCTGACGCGCGACAAGGACAACATGGACTGGCGCTTCGCCGGCTCGCGCGATCAGCCCGACCTGCAGAAGGCGACCGACGCCGCCGGCGCGTTCGGCTGGATGGACCTCGTCGACGTGGTCGTCGACCCGCAGAGCAGCGAGACCGGGCTCTCGCACGCCGTCACCGTGCGTGCCGAGACCTTCGACAACCTGACGTATACGGTCCGGATCGGCAACAAGACCGGCGACAACTACTACGTCGCGGTCTCGGTTGCGGGCGAGCCGCCGCAGTCGCGCACGGCGGAGAAGGGCGAGACCGCCGAGGAGAAGCAGAAGAAGGACAAGAGCTTCGCCGACGACCAGGCGCGCCTCGCCGAGCGGCTCGAGCGCGAGCGCAAGCTGGACGGCTGGCGCTACGTCGTCGGCAAGAACATGATCGAGCCGCTGCTGCGCGAGCGCGCGCAGATGCTGCCCGAGAAGAAGACCGGCAAAAAAACCTAGAGGTCGTCATGCAGATCAAGGACGCGACGTTCATCGTCACCGGCGGGGCTTCCGGCTTGGGCGAGGGAACGGTGCGCATGCTGGTCGAAAGCGGAGCGCGCGTCGTCGTCGCGGACCTCCAGACCGACAAGGGCGAGGCGCTCGCGAAGCAGCTCGGCGCGAAGGCCCGCTTCGTCAAGTGTGACGTCACGAGCGAGGCCGACGGCCAGGCCGCGGTCGAGCGCGCGCTGCGCGACTTCGGGGGACTGCAGGGCCTCGTCAACTGCGCCGGCATCGCGATCGGCGAGCGCACGGTGAAGAAGGAAGGTCCGCACGCGCTCGCGTCGTTTTCGCGCGTCATCCAGATCAACCTCGTCGGCACCTTCAACATGATCCGGCTCGCCGCGACCGCGATGACGAAGGGCCAGCCGAACGCCGCCGGCGAGCGCGGCGTGATCGTCAACACCGCCTCGGTCGCCGCCTTCGACGGCCAGATCGGGCAGGCGGCCTACTCGGCGTCGAAGGGGGGCGTGGTCGGCATGACGCTGCCGATCGCGCGCGACCTCTCGCGCGACGGCGTGCGCGTCTGCACGATCGCGCCGGGAATCTTCGAGACGCCGATGCTGCTCGGGATGCCGAAGGAGGTGCAGGACGCGCTCGGCAAGCAGGTGCCGTTTCCGCCGCGCCTGGGCAGGCCGGCCGAGTACGCCGCGCTGGTGAAGCACATCGTCGAGAACGAGATGCTGAACGGCGAGACGATCCGCCTCGACGGCGCCATCCGCATGGCGCCGAAATGACATTGGGCGGGAACGCCCAATGTCATCCTGAGGCGCGCTAGCGCGCCGAAGGATCTGCTTTAGCCGTCGGCAGCTTCAGCTTTTCGACGTCGACCCGGACGCGGCCGAGCATGCCGAAGCTGACGCGCTCGTCCTGCAGCTTCATCGTCGACCAGAAGAGGTAGGACTCGTAGGTCGCGAGCTCCGAGGACAGGACGCCCAGGCCGAGCGCGCTCGCGAGCGGCTGGTCCTTGTATACGGCGTCGCGGATCGCCTGCTTGTGCACCTCGGGTCCAGGGTTGGAGACCGCGAGCAGGATCGCGAGCGCCGCGACGACGACGACGGCGAGCAGCGCCTTGTGGCGCACGGCTAGTCCTGCGGCTTCATCTGCGCGCGGAAGATCCGCGCCCGCTCGACGTAGCCGTCGGCGATCGACGCGAGCAGCGCGCGCTCCTCGGGCTTGAGCTCGCGCAGCACCTTGGCCGGCGTGCCGAGCGCGAGGACGCCCTCCGGGATGACCTTGCCCTCGGGCACGAGGCTGTTCGCGCCGACGAGCGATCCCTTGCCGATCACCGCGTGGTTCAGGATCACGCTGTTGATGCCGACGAGCGCGCCGTCGTGCACGGTGCAGCCGTGCAGCATCGCCTTGTGGCCGATCGAGACGCCCCGGCCCAGGGTCAGCTTGATGCCGGGATCCGTGTGCAGCACCGAGCCGTCCTGGACGTTGCTGCGCTCGCCGAGGGTGATGAGATCGTTGTCGCCCCGGACCACGACGTTGAACCAGACGCTCGCCTGGTTCTCGATGACGACCGAGCCGACGACGGTCGCGTTCGGCGCCACGAACCACTCGTCGCCGCGCACGACGACCTTGCGCTCGCCGAGGGAGAATATCGACATGATCGCGGCCGATGATAGCAGAAGCGCCTGCTATCCTAGACACCCGAGATGAAGCCCAGCGAATCCCTGTTCGTCGACGTCCGCGGCCTGCGCTACCACTGCCGGTGCTGGGGCGGCGCGGGGCGGCCGACGCTCTTTCTGCTCCACGGCTGGATGGACGTGTCGGCGTCGTTCCAGTTCCTGGTCGACGCGTTCGCGCGCGACTGGCGCGTGATCGCGCCGGACTGGCGCGGATTCGGCCTGAGCGGCCGCGCGAAGGACGGCGTCTACTGGTTCCCCGATTATTTCGCCGATCTCGACGCGCTGCTCGCGCATTTCTCCGCCGACGCGTCGGCGACGCTGATCGGGCACAGCATGGGTGGGAACGTCGCCGCGATGTACGCCGGCATCCGTCCCGAGCGGGTCGCGCGCCTCGTCAACCTCGAGGGCTTCGGCCTCGCGGCGACCGATCCCGAGCAGGCTCCCAAGCGCTACGCGCGCTGGCTGGCCGAGCTCGCGGGCGATCCGCCGTCGTTCCGCGACTACGACTCCTTCGACGCGCTCGCCGCGCGCCTGCGCGAAGGCAATCCGCGCCTCACCGGGGAGCGCGCCGCGTTCCTCGCGCGCCACTGGGGCCGGTTGCAGCCGGGCGGCCGGGTCGAGCTCGCGAGCGACCCCGCGCACAAGCTGGTGAATCCCGTGCTCTACCGCGTCGAGGAAGCCGAGGCTTGCTGGCGCAACGTCGTCGCGCCCGTCCTCTGGGTCGCGGGCGCCGAGACGAAGATCCCCGAGACGCTCAAGCTCGAGCCGCACGCGCTCGCCGCGCGCAAGGCGTGCTTTCGCAACCTGGCCGAGCGCGTCGTTCCGGACGCGGGACACATGCTCCACCACGACCAGCCCGGGAAGCTCGCCGCGGTGATCGAGGAGTTTCTCGCGTGCTAAGATTTTTCGGGTGAACGCGGACCTGCATTGCCACTCGACGGCGTCCGACGGCCTGCTCGCGCCGGCGGCGCTGGTCGAGCGCGCGTGCGCGCGCGGCGTGACGATGTTCGCGCTGACCGATCACGACGCGATCGCGGGACTCGACGAGGCCCGTGACGCCGCCGCGGCGCGCGGGCTGCGCTTCATCGACGGCGTCGAGATCTCGGTGACCTGGCGCGGCACCACCCTCCACGTCGTCGGGCTGAACATCGACCCGGCGAACGAAGACCTGCGGCGCGGGCTCGTGAGCGTCCGCGGCAGCCGCGTGCGCCGCGCGCGCCGGATCGCCGAATCGCTCGAGTCCGCCGGCATCGCGGGCAGCTTCGAAGGCGCGATGGCGCGCGCCGAGAACCCGGAGATCGTCAGCCGCACGCACTTCGCGCGCTTCCTCGTCGAGCGCGGCCACGCGCGCGACGTGCGCGCCGTCTTCCATCATTTCCTGGTGCAGGGCAAGCCGGGCTACGTCCCGCACGAATGGGCGGCGCTGGGCGACGCGGTGGCGTGGATCCGCGCGGCGGGTGGTGTCGGGGTGATTGCGCACCCCGGACGCTACAAGCTCTCGCGCCCCGACGTGCGCGAGCTGATCGCGGAATTCATGCGCTGCGGCGGCGCCGGCATCGAGGTCGTCACCGGCAGCCACACGCCCGAGCAGTATGCCGAGTTCGCCGCGCTCGCGCGCGAGCTCGGGCTGCTCGCCTCGCGCGGATCGGACTTCCACGGCCCCGGCGAGAGCAAGGTCGAGCTCGGGTCGCTGCCGCAGCTGCCCGCCGACCTGCAGCCGGTCTGGCGCGACTGGTGAGCGGCCCGGATCCCCGCTTTCGCCGGGACGACGCGACGTGGCCCAATACTTCCAGATCGTTCCCTCGCACCCGCAGCGCCGGCTGATCGCGCGCGCGGCGCAGATCGTGCGCGCGGGCGGCGTGATCGCGTATCCCACGGACTCCTGCTACGCGCTCGGCTGCCACATCGGCGACAAGGACGCGATGCAGCGCCTGCGGCGCATCCGGAGCTTCGACGGGCGCCACCATTTCTCGCTCGTGTGCCGCGACCTCTCCGAGATCGGCGCCTACGCCAAGGTCGACAACGCCCAGTACCGGCTGCTGAAGGCGCTGACGCCCGGCAGCTACACCTTCATCCTGCGCGGCACGCGCGAGGTGCCGCGGCGCCTGCTGCACCCGAAGCGCAAGACGATCGGAGTGCGCGTGCCCGACCACCCGGTGGCGCAGGCGCTGCTCGCCGAGCTGGGCGAGCCGCTGCTGTCGACGACGGCGAAGCTTCCCGAAGACGAAGCGCCGCTCGACGGCGGCGAGCGCATCCGCGAGCGCCTCCAGCACGAGCTCGATCTCGTCCTCGACGCGGGATCGTGCGGCACCGAGCCGACCACGATCATCGACCTCACGGGCGCGGAGCCCGCGGTGGTGCGCCGGGGCAAAGGATCGCTCGCGGCGCTCTCGGTCGAGGCTCCGCTCTGATAAAATCGAGCGCATGAAAGGCCGTCCCTGGCGAACCGCGGCGGCCCTCGTTGACACAAGGGGCGTAGTCCCCTCTTTTTTTAAGAAAAATCGACACCCGCCCGGCGGCTAATGGAGCTCAACCTCGTCCAGACCATCGCGATCTACGCGCTGCCCGTCGTCTTCGCGATCACCCTGCACGAGGCCGCCCACGGCTACGTCGCCATGCACCTCGGCGACAAGACCGCGTGGATGCTGGGGCGCGTCAGCCTCAACCCGGTGCGCCACATCGATCCGGTGGGCACGATCGGCGTGCCGCTGCTGCTGCTCGCGGTCACCCAGGGCGCCTTCCTCTTCGGCTGGGCCAAACCGGTGCCGGTCAATTTCGAGGCGCTGCGCAAGCCCAGGCGGGACATGTTCTGGGTGTCCGCGGCCGGGCCGGCGGCGAATCTCGCCATGGCGCTCGTCTGGGCCGCGGTGCTCAAGACGGGCGACCTCTCGGGAGCCGCGGACGGCCAGTTTCTCCTCGAGTGCGCGGCCGCCGGCATCCGGATCAACATCCTGTTCATGGCGCTCAACCTGCTGCCGATCCTGCCGCTGGACGGCGGCCGGATGCTGGTCGCGCTGCTACCGCGCCGCGCCGCGGCCGGCTACTCCAGGCTCGAGCCCTGGGGCCTGCCGATCCTGCTCGGCGTGATCTCGCTCAGCTATTTCCATATCAACGTGCTCGGCGTGCTGCTCGCGCCGATCATGAACGTCTCGATGTCGATCATCGGGACGCTGTTCCAGCTCTGACCATGTTCGAAGAGCGCGTCGTCTCCGGCATGCGCCCCACCGGGCGACTGCACCTCGGCCACTGGCACGGCGCGCTCAAGAACTGGGTGCGCCTGCAGGCCGAGCGCCCATGCCTGTTCTTCGTCGCCGACTGGCACGCGCTCACCACGCACTACGAGACGCCCGAGGTGATCGAGGAGAGCGTCTGGGACATGGTGATCGACTGGCTCGCCGCGGGCATCGACCCGGCGCAGGCGACGATCTTCATCCAGTCGCGCGTGGTCGAGCACGCCGAGCTGCACACGCTGCTCTCGATGATCACGCCGCTCGGCTGGCTCGAGCGCGTGCCGACCTACAAGGAGCAGCAGGAGAAGATCGCCGACCGCGACCTCTCCACCTACGGCTTCCTCGGCTACCCGCTGCTGCAGGCGGCCGACGTGCTGCTCTACCGCGGCAAGCACGTGCCGGTGGGCGAGGACCAGGTGCCGCACATCGAGCTCATGCGCGAGGTCGCGCGGCGCTTCAACCACGTCTACGGCCGCGAGCCCGGCTTCGAGGAGAAGGCGAAGGCCGCGGCGAAGAAGATGGGCGCGCGCAAGGCGAAGCTCTACGCGCAGCTGCGCACCAAGTACCAGGAGCAGGGCGACGCCGAGGCGCTCGCCGCTGCGCGCGCGCTGATCGACGAGCAGGCGAACCTCGCGCTCGGCGACAAGGAGCGCCTGTTCGGGTACATCGAGGGCGGCGGCCGTATGATCCTGGTCGAGCCCGAGGCGATGCTGACCGAGGCGTCGCGACTTCCCGGTCTCGACGGCCAGAAGATGTCGAAGTCCTACGGCAACACGGTCGAGCTGCGCGAGGACCCCGAATCGGTGAAGAAGAAGATCCGCACCATGCAGACCGACCCCGCGCGCGTGAAGCGCAGCGACCCGGGCGATCCGGACAAGTGCCCGGTGTGGCAGTTCCACCTCGTGTACAGCGACGACAAGACCCGTCAGTGGGCGAACCACGGCTGCCGCACGGCGGGCATCGGCTGCCTCGAGTGCAAGCAGCCGGTGATCGACTCGGTGCTCGCCGAGCTCGGGCCCATGCGCGAGCGCGCGAAGCGCTACGTCGACGACCCGACCCTGGTGCGCAACATCGTCGCCGACGGCAACGAGAAGGCGAAGCGCCTCGCCGAAGAGACGATGCGCGACGTGCGTCCGGCGATGGGGCTCGCGTACACGTGAACGAGCCCGTCCAGCTCGCCATCGCCACGCCGGTCGCGCCGGCGCCGCTCGCCCGCGTGCGCGGGCAGCTGCTCACCGAGCTGCCGCAGGACCTGTACATCCCGCCCGACGCGCTCGAGGTGTTCTTCGACACCTTCGAAGGACCGCTCGACCTGCTGCTCTATCTCATCCGCAAGGCGAACCTCGACATCCTCGACATCCCGATGGCGCGGCTCACCCAGCAGTACATCGAATACGTCGAGGTGATGCGCACCAAGAACCTCGAGCTCGCCGCGGAGTATCTCGTCATGGCGGCGATGCTGATGGAGATCAAGTCGCGGATGCTCCTGCCGAAGCCGCCGTCGGCCGAGGGCGACGAGGAGGACCCGCGCGCCGAGCTGGTGCGCCGGCTGCTCGAGTACGAGCGCATGAAGAGCGCGGCGCACAAGCTCGACGAGCTGCCGCACGCGGGACGCGATTTCATGCCGGTCGAGGTCTGGGTCGAGCAGGCGCTCGCCGAGCGCCTGCCCGAGGTGCACCTGCCGGACCTGCAGGAGGCGTGGCGCACGCTGCTCGTGCGCGCCAAGATGACCCAGCACCACCGCGTGACGCGCGACGAGCTCTCGGTGCGCGAGCACATGAGCCTGATCCTGCGCCGCCTCGCGGCCGGCGCGTTCGTGGAGTTCGGCGAGCTGCTCGAGACCCGGCGCGGCCTCGCGGTGCTCATCGTCAACTTCCTCGCGGTGCTCGAGCTCGTGCGCGAGAGCCTGATCGAAGTGACCCAGTCGGAGCCCTACGCGCCGATCTACGTGAAGATTGCAGGGAGCGCGATCGTCCATGCTCAGCCCTAACGAAGTGAAAACGGTGCTCGAGGCCGCGCTGCTCGCCGCGCGCGAGCCGGTCGCCGTCGGCGAGCTCCGCAAGATGTTCGACGAGGAGATCGGCGCCGACACCGTGCGCCGGCTCCTCGACGAGCTGCGCGAGTCGTGGAAGGACCGCGGCGTCGAGCTCGTCAATACCGCGAGCGGCTGGCGCTTCCAGACTCGCGCCTCGGTGCAGCGCTACATCGAGCGCATCCACCCCGACAAGCCGCCGCGCTACTCGCGCGCGGTGCTCGAGACGCTCGCCATCGTCGCGTACCGCCAGCCGGTGACGCGCGGCGACATCGAGAACATCCGCGGCGTCACCGTGTCGACGCAGATCGTGAAGACGCTCGAGGACCGCGGGTGGATCGACGTCGTCGGCCACCGCGAGGTCCCCGGCCGCCCGGCGCTCTACGCCACCACCAAGCAGTTCCTAGACGACCTCGGGCTGCGCTCGCTGCAGGAGCTGCCGCCGCTCGAGGAGATCGCGAAGACCCTTGAGCTTCCGCAACAAACCGCGACGCCCGCTCCGGAAGCCGCCCCGTCCGGCGAGCCCGCTCCGGCCGAGCAAAGCCCGGCGTAAGCCAGCGCCGTCCGCGCCCGCGGAGCGGCTGCAGAAGGTGCTCGCGCGCTCGGGGCAGGGCTCGCGCCGCGAGATGGAGACGCTCATCGCGGCGGGGCGGATCACCGTGAACGGCGGGCCGGCGACGCTCGGCCAGCGCGTCGGTCCGGAGGACCGGGTGGCCCGCGACGGACGGCCCGTGCGGCTCGCCTTCGAGACGAAAGCGCCGCGCGTGCTGCTCTATCACAAGCCCGCGGGCGAGCTCGTCACCGAGCGCGATCCCGAGGGCCGTCCCACGGTGTTCGCGCGCCTGCCGCGCATCCGCGGCGGGCATTGGGTGGCGATCGGCCGGCTCGATTTCAATACCGGCGGGCTGCTGCTCTTCACCGACTCGGGCGAGCTCGCCAACCGACTCATGCACCCGCGCCACGAGGTCGAGCGCGAGTACGCGGTCCGGATCCGGGGCGAGCTCTCGGAGGCGCAGCTCGAGCGGCTGACGCGCGGCGTGCAGCTCGACGACGGGCTCGCGCGCTTCGACGCCATCGAGCCGCGCGGCGGGCAGGGCTCGAACCGCTGGTACGAGGTGGTGCTGCGCGAGGGCCGCAATCGCGAAGTGCGACGCATGTTCGAAGCGCTCGGAGCGACCGTGAGCCGGCTGATGCGCGTGCGCTTCGGTCCGTTTGCGCTGCCGCCGCGCTTGAAGCGCGGGCAGTGGCTGGAGCTCGAAGGCGCGCAGCTGCGCGATCTCATCGACTCGCTCGAGGAGGCGCGCGACACCTAGACGGCGCCGTCTCCTCGTTGTTTCGCCTGTGTTTTCTTGCTATACTCTTCGGGCTATAGGGATGGGCTTTCGAGCCCATTTTTCATTTATATGGGCGATCTGGAGCAAGTGTTGGAGAGCACCGTTTCCGGGCTGGGCTGCCAGCTCGCCGATTTCGATTTTTCCAATAGAAACCGTCTATTGAGGGTGTTCATCGACAAGCCGGCGGGCGTGACCGTGGACGACTGCGAGGCCGTGACGCGCCAGCTGCAGCGCGTGCTGCCGGTCGAGGGCATCGACTACGACCGGCTCGAGGTCTCGTCGCCGGGACTGGACCGGCGCCTGAAGAAGGCGTCCGATTTCGAGCGCTTCGCCGGTCACCGCGCCGACGTGCGGCTGCGGGTGCCGGTGAACGGCCGGCGCAACTTCGTCGGCACGCTGCGCGGCGTGCGCGACGGACGGATCGAGCTCGATTTCGAGGGCGGACACCTCGACTTCGACCTGGCCGACATGGACCGCGCGCGCCTGGTGCCCGAGCTGTGAGCGCCGCTGTGAGAGTGGAGGAACGCATGAACCGAGAGCTGCTGCTGCTGGTCGACGCGCTCGCGCGCGAGAAGAACGTCCACAAAGAGACGGTCTTCGGCGCGCTCGAGGCGGCGATCGCCCAGGCGACCAAGAAGCGCTTCACCGAGGACGCGGACGTGCGCGTAGCCATGGACCGCAACACCGGCGACTTCGAGTCGTTCCGCCGCTGGCAGGTCGTGCCCGACGACGCGCCCGAGATCACGCCGCACCAGATCCCGCTCTCGCAGGCGAAGAAGGAGCACGGCGACGAGATCAACGTCGACGAATTCATCGAGGAGCCGCTCGAACCGATCGACTTCGGCCGCATCGGCGCGCAGGCGGCGAAGCAGGTGATCCTGCAGAAGATCCGCGACGCCGAGCGCGAGCAGCTGCTCGCCGACTTCCTCGGCCGCGGCGAGAAGCTGATCAACGGCGCGATCAAGCGCGTCGAGCGCGGCAACGCGATCATCGAGGTGGGGCGCGTCGAGGCGGTGCTGCCGCGCGACCAGATGATCCCGAAGGAGAACCTGCGCGTGGGCGACCGCGTGCGCGCCTTCGTCATGCGCATCGACCGCGCCCAGCGCGGCCCGCAGCTGATCCTGTCGCGCACCGCGCCCGAGTTCATCATCGAGCTGTTCCGCCTGGAAGTGCCCGAGATCGAGGAAGGCCTGCTCGAGATCAAGTCGGCCGCGCGCGACCCCGGCATCCGCGCCAAGATCGCGGTGCAGTCCAAGGACGCGCGCATCGACCCGATCGGCACCTGCGTCGGCATGCGCGGCTCGCGCGTGCAGGCGGTGACCCAGGAGCTGGCGGGCGAGCGCGTCGACATCGTGCTCTGGTCGGCCGACCCCGCGCAGTTCGTGATCGGCGCGCTCGCGCCGGCCGAGGTGTCGTCGATCCTGGTCGACGAGGACAAGCACAGCATGGACGTCGTCGTCGACGAGGAGAACCTCGCGATCGCCATCGGCCGCAGCGGCCAGAACGTGCGCCTCGCCTCCGAGCTGACCGGCTGGACCATCAACCTCATGACCGAGGAAGAGTCGCAGAAGAAGAACGAGGAGGAGACCTCCTCGGTGCGCAAGCTCTTCATGGAGCGGCTCGACGTCGACGAGGAAGTGGCGAACATCCTCATCCAGGAAGGCTTCTCGACGCTCGAGGAAGTCGCGTACGTCCCCATCAACGAGATGATGGAGATCGAGGGCTTCGACGAGGCGACGGTGAACGAGCTGCGCTCGCGCGCGCGCGACGCGCTGCTGGTGCAGGCGATCGCGAGCGAGGAGCAGGCCGAGAACCTCGATCCGGAGCTCGTCAACCTCGAGGGCATGGACGCGGACCTCGCGAAGAAGCTCGCCCGCGCCGGCGTGAAGACGCGCGACGACCTGGGCGACCTCGCGGTCGACGACCTGACCGAGATGACGGGCATCGACACCGAGCGCGCGAAGGCGTTGATCATGAAGGCCCGCGCCCACTGGTTTACGCAGGAGTAACCTCAGCCGATGGCCCAGACCAGCGTAGCGCAATTCGCGGGCGAGCTCAAAGTCCCGCCGTCGCAGCTGCTCGAGCAGTTGCGCGCGGCCGGCGTGCACAAGAAGGTCGCCGAGGACGTGCTGTCCGAGCAGGACAAGACCAAGCTGCTCGACTATCTGCGCAAGGTGCACGGCTCCTCCGAGCCGAAGAACAAGATCACGCTCACGCGCAAGCACTCCTCCGAGATCATCAAGCGCTCGGACGCGAGCGGCAAGGCGCGCACGATCCAGGTCGAGGTCAAGAAGAAGCGCGTGTTCGTGAAGCGCGATCTCTCCGACACGGGAGCGATCCCGGTGGAGGCGGGCGCGCCCGGGGCCGCGCAGGTCGTCGATCCCCGCGAAGCCGAGATCCGCGAGCAGGAACGCGCGCGCGAGGAAGAGCTCGCCGCGCGCCAGGCCGCCGAGCTCGCCGAGAAGCAGGAGCGCGAGCGGCGCCAGGCCGAGACGGCCCAGAAGCAGCAGGCGGACGCGAAGCCGGCCGCGGCCCCCGCGACCCCGGGGGCGCCCGCCGGCACGACGCTGCACAAGCCGAAGGTCGCCGAGACCGGTCAGGAGAAGAAGACCGCCAAGAAAAAAGAGGTCAAGGTCTGGAAGGACGAGGGCGTCAAGCGCCGCACGATCAAGACGCGCGGCGACGTGCAGGGCGCCTCCGGCTGGCACAACCCGAAAGGGGGCGGGCGCCATCGCGCGGGCGGCGGCACGGCCGTCGAGCAGGCGCAGCAGTTCTCGGCGCCGTCCGAGCCCATCGTGCGCGAGATCCACGTGCCCGAGACGATCACCGTGGGCGACCTCGCCCACAAGATGTCGGTCAAGGCCGCCGAGGTCATCAAGATCCTGATGAAGCTCGGGCAGATGGTGACGATCAACCAGGTGCTCGACCAGGAGACTGCGATGATCGTCGTCACCGAGATGGGGCACTCCGCCAAGGCGGCGAAGCTGGACGACCCCGAGTCGCTGCTCGCCGACGAGTCGCCCGAGCACCACGAGGCCGAGCTCAAGCCGCGCGCGCCGGTCGTGACCGTCATGGGCCACGTCGACCACGGCAAGACGTCGCTCCTCGACTTCATCCGCCGCACGCGCGTCGCCTCGGGCGAGGCGGGCGGCATCACGCAGCACATCGGCGCCTACCACGTGAAGACGCCGCGCGGCATGATCACCTTCCTCGACACGCCGGGCCACGAGGCCTTCACGGCGATGCGCGCCCGCGGCGCGGGCGTGACGGATATCGTCGTGCTGGTGGTCGCGGCCGACGACGGCGTGATGCCGCAGACGATCGAGGCCATTCACCACGCCAAGGCGGCCGAGGTGCCGATCGTGGTCGCGATCAACAAGATCGACAAGCACGAGGCGAACCCCGAGAAGGTGAAGCAGGAGCTGGTCGCGCAGACGGTCGTGCCGGAAGAGTACGGCGGCGACTCGCCGTTCGTCCCGGTCTCGGCGAAGACCGGCGCCGGCATCGACGCGCTGCTCGAGCAGGTGCTGCTGCAGGCCGAGGTGCTCGAGCTGAAGGCGCCGGTCGACGCGCCCGCCAAGGGCCTCGTGATCGAGGCGCGCCTCGACAAGGGCCGCGGCCCGGTCGCGACCGTGCTCGTGCAGTCCGGGACGCTCAAGCGCGGCGACGTCGTGCTCGCGGGCACCTCGTTCGGCCGCGTGCGCGCGATGCTCGACGAGAACGGCGAGCCGGTCCCCGAGGCCGGGCCTTCCATCCCGGTCGAGATCCAGGGCCTGTCCGACGTCCCGGCGGCGGGCGAGGACGTGATGGCGCTCGCCGACGAGCGCAAGGCGCGCGAGATCGCGCTCTTCCGCCAGGGCAAGTTCCGCGACGTCAAGCTCGCGAAGAAGCAGGCGGCCAAGCTCGAGGACGTGTTCGACCAGATGAAAGAGGGCGGGGTGAAGGTGCTGCCGCTCCTGATCAAGGCCGACGTCCAGGGCTCGCAGGAAGCGCTCATCCACGCCCTGGGCAAGCTGTCGACCGAGGAAGTGAAAGTGAACGTGATGCACAGCGCGGTCGGCGCCATTACCGAGTCCGACGTCAATCTCGCGCTCGCGTCGAAGGCCGTGATCATCGGCTTCAACACGCGCGCGGACGCGGCGGCGCGCAAGCTCGCCGAGGCGTCGGGCGTCGATATCCGCTACTACAACATCATCTACGACGCGGTCGACGAGGTGAAGGCCGCGCTGTCGGGCATGCTCGCTCCCGAGAAGAAGGAGGCGGTGCTCGGCCTGGTCGAGGTGCGCCAGGTGTTCCGGATCTCGAAGGTCGGGACGGTCGCCGGCTGCTACGTGCTCGAGGGCCTCGTGCGCCGCAACGGACTGGTGCGCGTGCTGCGCGACAACGTCGTCGTCTACACCGGCGAGCTCGACTCGCTCAAGCGCTTCAAGGACGACGTGCGCGAGGTGAAGGCGGGCTTCGAGTGCGGCATGTCGGTGAAGGGCTACAACGACATCCAGGTCGGGGACCAGTTCGAGGTCTACGAGGTGCAGGAAGTGGCGCGAACCCTCTAGCGGTTCGCGCCATCCTGAGGCGCAAAGCGCCGAAGGATCTGCTTTTTGGTGTAGTCCGCCCATGGCGAACCCCCAACGTCTCCGCCGCATCGCCGACCAGATCCAGCGCGAGCTGTCCGACATCCTGCGCAACGAGCTGAAGGACCCGCGCGTCGGCATGATCACGCTGACCGGGGTCGAAGTCTCTCCCGACGTCGCGCACGCGCGCGTGTTCTTCACCACGCTGGGCGACGCCGCCGCGCGCGCGGTGACCGAGGAGGGGCTGGGGCAAGCCGCCGGGTTCGTGCGCAGCGCCCTCGGGCGGCGCCTCAGGCTGCACAACATCCCCGAGCTGCATTTCGAGTACGACGCCTCGGTCGAGCGCGGCTTTCGCCTGTCGAAGCTGATCGACGAGGCGCTGTCCGGCAAGAAACCCGGCTGAACCGGATGCGCGGGCGCGACCTCGACGGGGTGCTGCTGCTCGACAAGCCTTCCGGGATCAGCTCGAACGCGGCGCTCCAGGGCGCCCGGCGGCTGCTGGCGGCGCGGCGCGCCGGCCATACCGGCACTCTCGACCCGATGGCGACGGGGCTGCTCGTCCTGTGCTTCGGCGAAGCGACCAAGTTCGCGGGGGCGCTGCTCGACGCCGACAAGGCCTACGCGGCGCGGGTCCGGCTCGGCGAGCGCACCTCGACCGGGGACGCCGAAGGCGAGGTGCTCGAGCGTCGCCCGGTGGCCGTCACCGCGGCATCGGTCGAGACGGCGCTGGCGCGCTTCCGCGGAGCGATCGAGCAGATCCCGCCGATGCATTCGGCGCTCAAGCACCAGGGGCGCCCGCTCTACGCCTACGCCCGCAAGGGCCAATCGGTCGAGCGCGCGCCGCGCCGCGTGGTCGTGCGCGAGCTCGTGCTGGAGCGGCTCGAAGGCCCCGATCTCGACCTGCTCGTCCGCTGCAGCAAGGGAACCTACGTCCGCACGCTCGCCGAGGACCTGGGGGAGGCGCTGGGCTGCGGCGGCCACCTGACGGCGCTGCGCCGGACGGCGGTCGGTCCGTTCGGCGTCGACGACGCCGTGACCCTGGACCGGCTCGCGGCCGTGCTCGAGTCCGAGCGCCCCCGGGCGCTGCTCCCGGTGGAGGTCCTGCTGCGGTCGTGGCCCCGGGTGCTCCTCGCGAAGGACGCCGAGACCCGGTTCCGGCAAGGCCAGCGCGTGGCGGCGGCCGCCGCCGAGCCGCGGGTGGCCGTGTTCGGGGCCGACGGAAATTTCCTCGGCATCGGCGAGATCGATGCCGAGGGCATGCTGAAGGCCAAGCGCCAGCTCGCGTCGTCCCCCGAATGACGGCCGCTTGAGGAAGGCGCTGATTTCAGGCTAAAATGTGCGGCTTCCGAGAAGAGACGAGAAAGTAGAGAAGCATGTCAGTGACCGTCGCGCAGAAAGCGCAGATCGTGCAGCAGCACCAACGCGCCGCAGGCGATACCGGCTCGCCGGAAGTCCAGGTCGCCCTGCTCACCGCCCGCATCAACGGATTGACCGACCACTTCAAGGCGCACGTGAAGGATCATCACTCCCGGCGCGGGCTGCTGAAGCTCGTGAGCCAGCGCCGCAAGCTCCTGGACTACCTGAAGCGCAGCGACGTCGACCGGTACCAGAAGCTGATCGAGCAGCTTGGCCTCCGCAAGTAACTCCGCGACGCCCGCCCGTATCCCGCGCGGGCGTTTTTGATTCTGAGATCCGAGCGACGTCCCCGCGACGTGCTCAGCATTTTATCGAGACCGCTATGACTCCCATCAAGAAAACTTTCACCTACGGCGCCCACCAAGTGACGCTCGAGACCGGCGAGATCGCGCGCCAGGCTCACGGCGCCGTGCTCGTCAACATGGACGACACCGTCGTGCTCTGCTCGGTCGTCGGCGCCAAGGAGGCCCGCCAGGGCCAGGACTTCTTCCCGCTCACCGTCGACTACGTGGAGAAGACGTACGCCGCGGGGAAGATCCCCGGCGGCTTCTTCAAGCGCGAGGGCCGGCCCTCCGAGAAGGAGACGCTGACCTCGCGGCTGATCGACCGGCCGATCCGGCCGCTCTTCCCGGACGGCTTCTACAACGAGGTGCAGGTCGTCGCGCAAGTGCTCTCGAGCAACAACGAGATCGATCCCGACATCCCGGCGATGATCGGCGTATCGGCGGCGCTCACCATTTCGGGCATCCCGTTCAACGGGCCGATCGGCGGCGCGCGCGTGGGCTACATCGACGGCCAGTACGTCCTGTGCCCGACCAACACGGAGCTGAAGGAGAAGAGCAAGCTGAACCTGGTCGTCGCCGGCACCGAGCACGGCGTGCTGATGGTCGAGTCCGAGGCGAGCGAGCTGCCCGAGGACGTCATGCTCGGGGCGGTGGTCTTCGGCCACCAGCAGATGCAGGCCGCGATCGCCGCGATCAACGAGCTCGCCGACCAGGCCGCCAAGCCGGCCTGGGACTGGAAGCCCGCGGGGCGCGACGAGGCGCTCGCCGAGCGCATCCGCGCCTCGGCCGAGGCCGAGCTGCGCGAAGCCTTCAAGATCCGCTCGAAGCGCGCGCGCTCCGAGGCGATCGACGCCATCTGGACGCGAGTGTTCGACGAGGTCGGAGTCGGCAAGGAAGGCGGCCCCGACGCGAACTCGGTGAAAGAGATCACCTTCGCGCTCGAGTCGAAGATCGTGCGCAACCAGATCCTCGACGGCGAGCCGCGCATCGACGGCCGTCCCACCAACACGGTGCGGCCGATCAGCATCCGCGTCGGCGTGCTGCCGCGCACCCACGGCTCGGCGCTGTTCACGCGCGGCGAGACGCAGGCGCTGGTGGTCGCGACGCTCGGCACCGGGCGCGACGAGCAGATCATCGACGCGCTCCAGGGCGAGTACAAGGAGCGCTTCATGCTCCACTACAACATGCCGCCCTACGCAACCGGCGAGACCGGCCGCATGGGCTCGCCCAAGCGCCGCGAGATCGGCCACGGGCGCCTCGCGAAGCGCGCGCTGCTCGCGATGCTTCCCGGACCGGAGGAGTTCGCGTACTCGATGCGCGTCGTCTCCGAGATCACCGAGTCGAACGGCTCGTCCTCGATGGCGTCGGTGTGCGGCGGCAGCCTCGCGCTGATGGACGCGGGCGTGCCGATGAAGGCGCACGTCGCGGGCATCGCCATGGGCCTCATCAAGGAAGGCAACCGCTTCGCCGTGCTGACCGACATCCTCGGCGACGAGGACCACCTCGGCGACATGGACTTCAAGGTCGCGGGCACCGAGAACGGCATCACCGCGCTGCAGATGGACATCAAGATCGAGGGCATCACCAAGGAGATCATGCAGGTCGCGCTCGCGCAGGCGCGCGA
>DASRFB010000043.1:0-30130 GCA_035651815.1 Burkholderiales bacterium
CTACACCGCGCCGACCGAGCACATCCCGGTCGACGGCATCGTGCTCCAGACCGCGCGCGAGATCACCAACGGCCTCCGTGGCGACTACGACAAGGCGAAGGCGATCTACGAGTGGATCGTCGACAACACCTTCCGCGACCCCAAGGTGCGCGGCTGCGGCACCGGCGACATCAAGGCGATGCTCGAGACCGGCAACCTCGGCGGCAAGTGCGCCGACCTGAACGCGCTGTACGTGGGTCTCGCGCGCGCCTCCGGGCTGCCCGCGCGCGACGTCTACGGGGTGCGCGTGGCGAAGTCGCAGTTCGGCTACCGCAGCCTCGGCGCGGGGACCGAGAACATCACGCGCGCGCAGCACTGCCGCGCCGAGGTCTACCTCGAGGCGTGGGGCTGGGTGCCGGTCGATCCGGCCGACGTGCGCAAGGTCGTGCTCGAGGAAAAGGCGCAGCCGACGACGGTCGACGACCCCCTGGTGCAGGCGGTGCGGCCCAAGCTCTTCGGCGCCTGGGAGATGAACTGGCTCGCGTTCAACACCGCGAACGACATCGCGCTGCCCCACTCGCAGTACGCGAAGCTCACGTTCCTCATGTACCCGCAGGCGGAGACCTCGGCCGGGCGGCTCGACAGCCTCGATCCCGACAACTTCCGCTACTCGATGAGCTCGAAGGAGCTGACCGCCTGACATCCAGGCCGGTCCTGCACTTCTCGCACGCGAACGGCTTTCCCGCGCCGAGCTACCGCAAGTTCTTCGCCGGCCTCGAGCGCGACTTCGAGATCGGCTGGATCGAGCGCATCGGCCACGACCCGCGCTATCCCGTCACGGACGGCTGGCCGCACCTCGTCGACGAGCTGATCGAGCACGTTGCATCCACGTACCGCGAGCCGGTGGTCGCCGCCGGGCACTCGCTCGGCGGCTTCCTCACGCTGCGCGCGGCCGCGCGCCGCCCGGATCTCTTCCGCGCGATCGTCGTGATGGATTCGCCGATCCCGAAGCGCTGGTCGGGCACCGCGCTGCAGATGGTGAAGCGCATCGGGCTGGTCGACCGCGTCACGCCCGCCGGAGCGACCCGCGAGCGTCGCTCGGATTGGAGCTCGGTGGAGGAGGCGGTCGAGCACTTCCGCGGCAAGCGCAATTTCCGCGGCTTCGATCCCGAGTGCCTGCGCGACTACGTCACGCTCGGCATGCGCCGCGAAGGAGAGCGCGTGCGCCTCGCGTTCGATCCCGAGGTCGAGTACCGCATCTACCGCACCATCCCGCACGACCTCGTGGACGATCTCCCGGCGCTCGCCGTGCCGGCCGGCTTCGTGTGCGGGGAGGAGTCGAGCGAGATGCGCAGGCCCGGGCTGGTCGACCTGCGCCGGCATTTCCGTGTCGTGCGCGTCCCCGGCGGGCACCTGTTCCCGTTCGAGCGGCCGGCCGAGGCGGCGGCCGCGGTGCGCGCGCTCGCGCGCGGTCTCGCGCCGCCGTCGGCCTAGGACTGCAGCAGCGCGGAGAGCTTCGCGAAGTCGAGCGGCTTGGCGAAGTGGTGGTCGAAGCCCTCGGCGATCGCGAAGGCGGCGTCGCGCTCCTGCGCGAACCCGGTGAGCGCGATGATGACTGTCGAGGCACCGCCCGGCAGCGCGCGCAGGCGCCTCAGGACCTCGTAGCCGTCCATCGTCGGCATGCCGATGTCGAGGATCACGACCTCGGGCCGCGCCGACTCGGCCTCGGCCAGCGCCCGCGCGCCGTCGCTCGCGCAGCGCGCCTCGTGGCCCGACATCCGCAGGCACTCGGCGAGCGATTGCGCGGCGTCGGCGTTGTCGTCGACCACCAGGACCCGGCGGCGCCGCAGCGGCACCGCGAGCGCGTTGTCGGGGTCGCGGCGCCTCGCGGGCGGGGCGTAGGCGAGGGGAAGCCGGATCTCGATCTCGCTGCCGCAGCCCGCCCCGTCGCTGCGCGCCTTCACGCGGCCGCCGTGCAGCCCGACGAGCGTGCGCACCAGCGTGAGGCCGATGCCGAGGCCGCCGCGCGCCTGCGCCAGGGCGTCGGGCCCCTGCACGAACAGGTCGAACGCCCGGTCGCACATCTCGGGGGTCATGCCGACGCCGTTGTCGCGCACCGCGAGGACGACCTCGTCACCGGCGCGGCGCGCCGAGACCCGGATGTGCCCGCCGTTGCTGGTGTACTTCGCGGCGTTGTGCAGGACGTTGGCGAGCACCTGCGAGAGGCGCGCGGCGTCGGCGTCGAGCGCGATGGGATCGCCCGGGATGTCGAGGGACAGCCGGTGTCCGCGCTCGTCGATCTGCGGCCGCGCCAGCTCGACCGCGCGCTCGACGACGGCGGCGAGCGACACCGTGTCCCTGCGCAGATCGATCTTGCCGTTGGTGAGGCGCGAGATGTCGAGCAGGTCGTCGACCAGCCGCGTCATCAGCGCGACCTGCCGCTCGATGATCTCGCGCGCGCGCGTGATGCGCCTCGGATCGTCGCCCTGCAGCTTCATGATCTCGATCGAGTTCACGATGGGCGCGAGCGGGTTGCGCAGCTCGTGACCCAGCATGGCGAGGAACTCGTCCTTGCGCCGGTCGACCTCCGAGAGCTGGTCCATGCGCTTGTGCAGCTCCTCCTCCAGGCGCCGACGGTCGGTGACGTCGCGCGTGAAGCAGCGCGTGTGCGCGAAGCGCCCGTTCTCGACCAGCGCGTTGGAGTGGATCATCACGTGCCGTACCGAGCCGTCCTTGCAGCGCAGCGTCGCCGGATAGTCGTACACGGTCGCGCCGCACTTCAGCGAATCGAGGAGCTTCTCGCAGGATTCGCGGTCGACGTGGAACTCGGCCACGTGGTGGCCGATGTACTCCTCCGGCGCGTAGCCGAGCATGTCGAGCTCGGCCCTGTTCGCCCACAGGATGCTGCCGTCCGGGCCGACCTTGTGCAGCCCTTCGACGGCGTTCTCGACGAAGTCGGCGAGCTCGCGCTCGCGGCGCTCGAGCGCCTGCTCGGTCTGCTTGCGCCGCGCGATCTCGCTCTCGAGCGCGCTCGCTCTCTGCTGCAGCCGCGCGACGATGCGGTTCCGCGCCTCGAGATCGTCGCTCGGGACGCCGATGCTCTCCGACGGACGCACGTGGGTATGCTCGGCGCAGACGTGCATGAAGCCCCGGGCGTCCTCGCTGCGGGCGAAGGCCCGCATCGGGTAGGCGCAGAAGAGCGAGAACGAGTGCCGCGTCGCCAGGTCGTTCCAAAGCTGCTCGAGGCGGATCGCCGCCTCGGGCTTGCCTTCTTCCCAGAGCACCGCGACCATCTCGCCGAACGCCCGCACGCGCCGAGCGCCGTTGCCCGCGGCGTCGCGCACCAGGGCTCCGACGGTGTCGTGGAAGCGCTGCTCGTCGGGGCTTCCGCCGTGCATGAAGCGCGACAGCGTTTCCTGAGCGTCGAGCACGATGTACGAGCCCGGATCGCCGGCCGGCGGCCGCAGCCGGGCCTGGAGCGCCTCGCGGTGGGGCGGGGTGGCGATGACGATCCCGGCGTCTCCCGCCTGCAGGCCCGATCCGATGAAGCGGCTCACCTCGTCGACGAGGAAGGTGTCGCCTTCGTAGAACTGGACGAAGTGGGCGTCCATTGCGGTTCATCTCCCATGGCGCGAGGCGCCGAGCCCAATACGGACAGCGCCGGTGGGCCGTAGTTCCCCGGAGCTGCGCGTCACCTATAATGCGCGGGAAACCCGCTCGAGGAGGCACCGATGATGAAGACCCTGATATCGCTCGCGGCGATCGTTCTGCTGCTGCCGCTCGCGCAGGTCCAGGCCGCCGGCGACGTCGGCTCGCCCGCGCCGCCGCGCGTGCGGACGAATCCCGACTACGAGGCGGGCAAGAAGGCCGTCGAGGCGCACGACTACAAGGCGGCGCTCGAGAGCTTCAACCGCGCGCTCGCCCGGGAACCGGACAGCGCCGACATCCACAACTACCTCGGCTACAGCTACCGCAAGTCCGGCAACCTCGACCTCGCGTTCAAGCACTACAACGAGGCGCTGAAGATCGATCCGAAGCACAAGGCCACGCACGAGTACATCGGCGAGGCCTATCTCATGGTGAACGACCTGCCGAAGGCCGAGGAGCACCTCAAGCAGCTCGACAAGATCTGCTTCTTCCGCTGCGAGGAGTACACCGAATTGAAGGAGGCGATCGAGGACTACAAGCGCAAGCACTGAGCCGCGGCGCGCACGGCCGGGCACAAAAGCACACGGGGCGCCCGAGGGCGCCCCGCGTTTTTGTAGGGGAGCGGGTTACTTCAGGTGCTTGTTGACCAGCTTGGTCATCTCGAACATCGAGACCGTCTTCTTGCCGCCGAACACTTCCTTCAGTTTGTCGTCGGCGTTGATGTTCCTGCGGTTCTTGCTGTCCTGCAGGCCTTTGCGCTTGATGTATTGCCAGATCTTCTTGGTCACCTCGGTGCGCGGCATCGGCTTGGAGCCTACGACCTCGGCGAGCGCCGCGCTCGGGGTCATGGCCTTCATGAACGCTGCGTTCGGTTTTCTCTTGCTCGATTTCTTCTTGGCCATCGTATTCTCTCCTCTAATTACCGGCTGGTAGGGACACCGCACTGTGGCGTACGGGCAACGCGAGAGTGCTGCAACCCGAGGGAAAAGTCAACCACCCGAGAGCGGTTTTTCGAGGGAAAGAAAGGCGTTTTTCGAGCGGCGCGACCCGCCGCTCGCGCCGCGCTGGAGCCGCGCGTTCGCTATAATGACGCGACGTCGACCCTGACAATCGCCTGTCACCCCCGGCGGCAACCCCATGGAAATCGCGAAAAAAAACGTGGCCGTGCTGTCCGCGTGCCAGGCGCTCCTGTTCACGAACAATTCCACCGTCATCGCGCTCAACGGGCTCGCGGGCTACGAGCTCGCCGCGAACAAGGCGCTCGCGACCTTGCCCGTCACCGGGTGGGTGCTCGGCGCGGCGCTGACGACGTTCCCCGCGTCCTTGCTCATGAAAGCGGTGGGGCGGCGCGCGGGTTTCACGCTCGGAGCGCTGATCGGAATCCTCGGCGCGGCGGCGTGCGCCGCGGCGCTCTACGCCGCGAGCTTCTGGATGCTGTGCCTCGGGACCACGGTCTTCGGGGTGTACAACGCGTTCGCGCAATATTACCGGTTCGCCGCGGCCGACTCGGCGAGCCCGGAGTTCAGGCCGAAGGCGATCTCGCTGGTCCTCGCGGGCGGGCTCGTGGGCGGGATCATCGGCCCGGAGACGAGCAAGCTCACGGTGGGCCTGCTGCCGACCCTGTATCTCGGCGCCTACCTCGCGCTGATCGGCTTCCTGCTGCTCGCGATCGGGCTGCTGCGGCTGCTCGAGATCCCGCCGGTCCAGGAGTCGGCCGCGGCCGAGCCGGCGCGTCCCTTGAGCGCCATCATGGCGCAGCCGCAGTTCGTCGTCGCCGTCATCGCCGCCGCGCTCGGCTACGGCACGATGAACCTGCTCATGACCGCCTCGCCTCTCGCGATGGCGGTGTGCGGGCATCCCTACGGCGCGGCCGCGACGGTGATCGGCTGGCACGTCATCGGCATGTTCGGCCCGTCGCTGTTCACGGGAAATCTCATCCGCCGCTTCGGCGTCGCGAGCGTGATGCTCGCCGGCGTCGCGCTGCAATTCGTCGCGATCGGCATCGCGCTCTCCGGGATCAGCGTGCCGCACTTCTGGTTCGCGCTCGTCACGCTGGGCGTCGGCTGGAACTTCCTGTACATCGGCGGCACGACGCTGATTGCGGGCGCGGCCCGGCCCTCGGAGCGCGCGAAGACCCAGGGCGTGAACGACCTGATCATTTTCGTGGTGCTCGGGACGTCGTCGTTCAGCTCGGGGCTGCTGCTCGAGACGAACGGGTGGCGCACCCTCAACCTGCTCGCGGTGCCCGTCGCCGCCGCGATCGCCGTGACGGTCGCCTGGTTCGCGCTGAAGCGCCGCGGCGCGCCGGCGCCGGCCTGATCCGCAGGGCGGCCCGATGAGCGAGGCGCTCGGCGAAGCGGCGCCCAAGCTCGACCCGCAGGCGCGCGCGTACCTGGACGCTGCGGCGCGCGCGAGCGCGCCCGAGCCGTCGGACCTCGCCGCGGTGCGCCGCGCGTACCGCGATTCGCGCCGCGCGCTCGCCCCCGCGACGCCGGAAGTGGCGCAGACGCGCGCCCTCGAGATCCCGGGACCCGCGGGCGCGGTCCCGGCGCGCTACTACCGCGGCTACGGCGCCGAAGCGGGCGCGCCGCTGCCGTGCCTCGTGTACTTCCACGGCGGCGGCTGGGTGTGCGGCGACCTCGATACGCACGACACGGTGTGCCGCGGCATCGCGAACCACGCGCGCTGCGCGGTCGTCTCGGTCGACTACCGGCTCGCGCCCGAGCACCGCTTTCCCGCCGCGGTCGACGACGCCGCGGCGGCGCTCGCGTGGGTGCTCGCGAACGCCGCGGCGCTCGACGCGCATCCGGAGCGCATCGTCGTCGGCGGCGACAGCGCGGGCGGCAACCTCGCCGCCGTCGCCGCGCTGATGGCGCGCGACGCGGGAGGGCCGGCGCCCGCGCTGCAGGTGCTCTTCTATCCGGTGACCGATCTCGGCCTGGAGAGCGCCTCGTACGCGCGCCTCGCGCAAGGCTACGGTCTCACGCGCGAGGACATGCGCTGGTACCGCGGTCACTATCTCGGCGCCGAGGAGGACGCGGCCGACTGGCGCGCCTCGCCGCTGCGCGCGCGCGACGTGTCGGGGCTGCCGCCGGCGTACGTCGTGACCGCGGGTTTCGATCCGCTGCACGACGAGGGCGAGGCCTACGCGCGGCGGCTCGCCGACGCTGGCGTCGCGGTGACGTACGAATGCTTCGAGGGGCAGATCCACGGCTTCCTGCTGATGGGCGGCGTGATGGCGGCGGCGCGGCACGCCGTCTACCGCATCGGCCAGGCGATCCGCTCGCGCTTCTTCCGCCGCACGATGTGAGGCGCGGGGCGAGGGCGTAGAATTCGGGGAGCCATGCAGGCTCCCGTCAAGAAAGCCCCGTCCGAGCGCAGGGTCGTGCGCGCCGCGTGCCCGCACGACTGTCCCGACACCTGCGCGCTGGAGATCACGGTCGAGAACGGCGTCGCGGTGAAGGTCGAGGGCGCGAAGGACCATCCGTTCACCGCCGGGACGCTGTGCACCAAGGTCGCGCGCTATCTCGAGCGCACGTACAGCAAGGAGCGCGTGCTCTTCCCGATGAAGCGCGTCGGGGCGAAGGGCGAGGGCCGGTTCGAGCGCGTCTCGTGGGACCACGCGCTCGCGGAGATCGCCGCGCGATTCGCCGCGCTCGCCGCCGAGGACCCGCAGCAGATCCTGCCCTACGACTACGCCGGCCACATGGGCTACGTGCAGTGGCACGCGATGGGCAAGCGCTTCTTCCATCGCCTGGGCGCGTCGCTCCTCGACCGCACGATCTGCTCCTCCGCGGGCAAGGCCGGGATGGCGATCACGCTCGGCGGCTCGGTCGGAATGGACCCCGAGCGCTTCGAGGACGCCAGGCTGATCCTCATCTGGGGCTCGAACCCGATCGTCTCGAACCTGCACCTGTGGTCGCGCGTGCAGGAGGCGAAGCGCCGCGGCGCAAGAGTGATCGCGATCGACCCGTACCGCAGCCTCACCGCCGAGAAGTGCAGCGAGCACGTCGCGCCGCTGCCCGGGACCGACGGCGCGCTCGCGCTCGCGATGATGCACGTCATCGTCGCCGAGGGGCTCGTCGACGAGGACTACGTCTCGCGCTACACCGTCGGCTTCGACGCGCTGAAGCAAAGGCTCGCGGAATACCCGCCGCAGCTCGTGTCCCGGATCACGGGCCTGCCGACGCAGACGATCGTGCGCCTCGCGCGCGAGTACGCGACGGTGAAGCCCGCGGCGATCCGGCTCAACTACGGCATGCAGCGCACGTCGGGCGGCGGCATGGCGGCGCGCACGATCGCCTGCCTTCCGGCGCTCGTGGGCGCGTGGCGCGATGCCGCCGGCGGCGTGGTGCTGACGACCGCCGGGTTCTTCGGCGTCGACACGGCGAAGCTCGGACGCCCCGACCTGCTCGCGAAATCGCGCTGCCCGAGGCCGCGCACGATCAACATGAGCGCCATCGGCGACGCGCTGAACGACGCGGCGCCGCCGATCCGCGCGCTCTACGTCTACAACTCGAATCCGGTCGCGGTCGCGCCCGAGTCGCGCAAGGTGATCCGCGGCTTCTCGCGCGACGACCTGTTCACCGTCGTGCACGACATCTTCCTGACCGATACCTGCGACTACGCCGACATCGTGCTGCCCGCGACGACGCAGCTCGAGCAGACCGACGTGCACGGCGCCTACGGCCACCTGTACTTCATGGCGAACAACCCGGCGATCTCGCCGCTCGGCGAGTCGCTGCCGAACAGCGAGGTGTTCCGCCGTCTCGCGCGGAAAATGGGTTTCGAGGACGAGTGCCTCTACGACGCGGACGAGGACGTGTGCCGCCAGGCGCTCGCGCTCGCCGGCCCCTACGGCCGCGGCATCGAGTGGGACGCGCTGAAGCGCGACGGCTGGAAGCGGCTCGACGTTCCCGGGTCGTTCGCGCCGTTCGCCCACGGCGGCTTCCCGACGCCTTCGGGCAAGTGCGAGCTCTACAGCGAAACGGCGAAGAAGATGGGCGTCGACCCGCTGCCGGCTTTCGTTCCGCCGCGCGAGTCCGTGGCGTCCAACCCGGCGCTCGCGGCGCGATATCCCCTGGCGATGATCTCGCCGCCGAACCGGCATTTCCTGAACTCGTCGTTTGCGAACCTGCCGTTCGCGATCGCCGAGGCGGGGGCGCCCGGCCTGGACATCCACCCGGATGACGCCAGGTCGCGCGGGATCCAGGACGGCGCGACGGTGCGCATCTTCAACGACCGCGGCTCGTTCACCGCCCGCGCCCGCGTGTCCGACGCCGCGAGGCCGGGCGTCGTGGTCGCGCTCTCGGTGTGGTGGAAGAAGCTCTCCGGCGACGGCGCGAACGCGAACGAGGTCACCTCGCAGGCGCTCACCGACCTCGGCCGCGGCGCGACCTTCTACGACTGCCTGGTCGAGGTGGAGACCGCCGAGAAGCGTCCGCCCGCGAAATAGTAGAGGAGCTTGGCCGTCTCGAGGACCACGTTGCGCGCCGCGGTCTGGTCGGTCCACCAGTCCTTCGGGATGGGATCGTAGCGGCTGCCGATGACGCGCAGCTCGCGCGCCGGCATCGCGGCGCGGAACACGATGCGCGCGCGCCGCACGTGATAGGGCGACGTGACGATGAGCAGCGGGCCCGGGACGCCGGCCAGGCGCTGCGCCGCGGTCGACGCCTCCTGCACCGTGCTGACCATGTCGCGCGCGAGCAGCTCGACGGCGCTTGGCGGCACGCCGCGCGCGGCGAGCACGCGCCGCATCGTGCTTTCGTCGTCCGGCATGTCGACGCCGACCGAGGCGAGCAGGCGCTCGCGCGTCTCGCGCATGGGCGCGCTGAGGTAGATCTTCGGCGCGAAGCCCGCGTAGTACAGGTCGGCGGCCTCGAGCGCCCGCGAGGAATCGCCGCCGAGGACGAGGATGGCCCCCGCCTTCTCGGGCGCGTCCGCGGCGCTCAGCCAGCCGCCGACGTAGTAGGCGCCCAGCGCCGTGGCGCCGGCGAGCGCCGCGCACGCGCAGACGAAACCGAGCAGGCAGCGTCGCAGGCATTGCATACCGGGGTCCTTTCCGCGATCATCGGTGCGGTCGCATTGTACTGTCGCGGAAGAGAGAGCTCGTGGGAGCAAAGCAGCGCGCGCGCCGGTGGCCCGTCGGACGCGATTCCGGGATCCAGATCGTCGAGGAGGACGGCGTGCGCTACCTGCACATCGGCGGCGAGGCGATCCAGAGCGGGCTGCGCATCGACGAGCCCGACCGGCTCGAGCTCGACTACGTGCGCGCGATGATGGCGTTCCTGCTGTTCTGCCCGCGGCCGCGCGACCTGCTCATGGTGGGCCTGGGCGGCGGCTCGCTGGCGCGCTTCGTCCACCAGCGCATGCACGAGACCCGCGTCTCGGTGGTCGAGATCAACCCCGAGGTGGTGAGCATCGCGCGCGAGTATTTCCATTTTCCGCAGGACGACGAGCGGCTCGAGGTCGTCGTCGCCGACGGCGCCGCGGTCGTGCCCGAGCGGCCCGCGTCCGCCGACGTGCTGATCGTCGACGGCTTCGAGGACGGCGAGACCCCCGAGGCGCTCGCCACGCAGCCGTTCTACGACGCGGCCTTCGCGTCGCTGCGCGAGGCCGGCGTCATGGTCGTCAACTTCATGGCCGACGCGCGCAAGATGGACGCGTATCTCGCGCGCATCGAAAAGGCCTTCGGCCGATACCCGACGCTGCTCATGGCCGAGGACAAGGACAACCTGATCGCGTTCGCGGTGAAGGGCGGTCCGGAGCGCATCGCGTGGGACGAGCTCAAGGCGCGCGCGTTGTCGGCCAACGTCAGGTTCGGGCTGCAGCTGCAGAAGTCGTTCCCGTCGCTGCGCCGGCGCAATCCGAGCGAGGACGGGTTTCTGGTCCTGTAGGTAAAATCCCGCGCCATGCAGGAGCCAGCACGAGAGTCAGCTCCCAGGCCGGTTCTCGGCCTGGGCGACGCGACCGCGATCATCGTCGGGCTGATCATCGGCGCGGGAATCTTCGGTACGCCGGCGATCGTCGCGGGCGCCGTCCAGAGCCCGGGCCTGATGGTGACCGTGTGGGTCGCGGGCGGCGTGTTCTCCATCATCGGCGGGCTGTGTTACGCCGAGCTCGCGACCGCGTACCCGAGCGCGGGCGGCGAGTACCACTTCCTCGGCCGCGCCTTCGGGCGGCGCCTCGCGTTCCTGTACGGATGGGCGCGCATGACGGTGATCGTCGCCGGCTCGATCGCCGTGTTCGCGTACCTGTTCGGCGATTACATGTCGCGCGTGATCCCGCTCGGCGCGCATTCCTCGCCCGTCTGGGCGGGCATCATCGTGGTCGCGCTCACCGCGGTGAACTACCTCGGGATCCGCGAGGGGAAGGCGACGCAGGACATCTTCACCTTCCTCGAGGCGAGCGGACTCGTGATCATCGTCGTCGCGGGTCTCTTTTTCGCCGCTCCCGGCGGCGGCGCGCCCGCGGCTCCGGCGGGGTCGGACAATCCCTGGTATTTCGGGGCCGGCGTCGGGTCCGCGATGGTATTCGTGCTCTTCACCTACGGCGGCTGGAACGATGCCGCGTACATCTCGGCCGAGGTGCGCGATCCGCGCCGCAACATGGTGCGCGCGCTGCTGTACTCGATCGGTCTCATCACGGTCCTGTACGTGCTGGTGAACGTCGCCTACGCCAAGGGCCTCGGCTTCGACGCCATGGCGCGTTCCGACGCCGTCGCAGCCGACCTGCTGAAGCGCAGCTGGGGCGGCTTCGGCGAGAAGCTGATCTCGATCATGATCGCCATTTCGGCGATCACGTCGGTGAACGGCTCGATGATCGTCGGTGCGCGCTCGAACTACGCGCTCGGGCGCGACTGGCCCGCCTTCGCCTGGCTCGGGCGTTGGCACGACGCGAGCGGCTCGCCGCGCAACGCGATGCTCGCGCAGGGCGCGATCGCGTTCGCGCTGGTCGTCTTCGGCGCGGTGTACAACGCCGGCTTCAAGGGCCTGGTGGAATATTCGCTGCCCGTCTTCTGGGGTTTCTTCCTGCTGACGGGCGTGGCGCTGTTCGTGCTGCGCGCGAAGGAGCCGGCGGCGCCGCGGCCGTTCCGCGTCCCGTTCTATCCCGTGTTGCCCGGCTTGTTCGTGCTCACGTGCGCGTACCTGCTCTATTCGAGCCTGGCGTATCACCGTCAGCACGCCGTCGTGGGCCTGGCGGTGCTCGCGGTCGGCGCGGTGATGCTCGCCTTCTTCCCGCGACCCGGCGCGGCGCGGACGGGCGCGTGAACCGGCGCGGCTTCCTCGCGGCGGGCGCGGCGTCCCTCGCCGGCTGCTCGCTGCTGCGCCGCGGCGAGCCGACGGTCATCACCGGCGGCGAGTCGCCCACGCTCATTCCCGAGGTGCCGTACTTTCCGACGCCCGAGCCCGTGGTCGAGGCGATGCTGAAGCTGGCGCGCGTCGGCCCCGCCGACCTGGTCTACGACCTCGGCTGCGGCGACGGCCGCATCGTCATCACCGCCGCCGCCCGGTACGGCGCGCGCGGCTACGGCGTCGACATCGACCCCGCGCCGCTCATCCGCGCCCGGCACGACGCGGAGCGCGCCGGCGTCGAGGAGCGGGTCCGGTTCGAGCGCGGCGACCTGTTCGGTACCGACCTCCACCCGGCCACGGTCGTGACGCTGTATCTGTACGAGTCGCTGAACCGCAGGCTCATGCCCAAGCTGCGCTCGGAGCTCCGTCCGGGCGCGCGCGTCGTCTCGCACAAGTTCGGCATGGGGACGGAGTGGCCGCCCGACAGCGTGTTGAGCGTCGGCGACAGCACGATCTATCTCTGGACGATCCGGGGATCCGCGGCCGCGTGAAGGCGCGGCTATTGCGACGCCGGCTTCTGCTCGAGGGTCCTGATGAGCCCGCTCGCCTCGGCGATGCCGCGGGTATCGCGCTCGGCCCGGCTTACCGCGAGGGCGCGCTCGTAGTAGCCGCGCGCGGCGTCGCGCTCGCCGAGCAGCACGCTCGCCCGGCCGAGGCCGACGAGGTCGAGGTAGATCTTGCGCGAGGCGGCGAGGTCGCGATCGATGGCGAGCGCCTCGCCGATGCGCGCGGTCGCGGCCGTCCCGTCGCCCGAGCGCAGCGCGACGAGTCCCATCAGGCGCAGCGCGTTCGCGGTCTCGGCGCGATCGCCCGACGCGCGGCTCGCGTCGAGGGCCCGCTGGGCCCCCGCGCCCGCGGCGTCGAGGCGCCCGGCCTCGAGCGCCAGCTGGCCCTTCACGTTGTGGATGGCCGCCGACAGCGGGCACGCGTCGCACTGCGACTCCGCGCGCCCGGCCCACTCCGCGGCGCTCGCGTAACGGCGCTCGTCCAGGTCGATCAGCGAGCGGCGCAGCGCCGTCTGCGCGAGGCGCTCGGGTGCGAACCTCAGGTTCGGCTGCTCGAGCACCGGAGCGAGGCTGGCCCGGGCCTCGGCGAGCCTGCCGAGGCGCTGGTAGACGATCGACAGGTTGACGGCGTTGGCGGCGATGCCGTCGGCGTCCTCGAGCGCCTGCGACGCACGCAGCGCCTGGCTGTAGCCGCGCGCGGCGCCCTCGAGGTCGCCGGCGCGCAGCTGCGCCTCGGCGCGGCGGTTGGCGTCGAGCGCGGCCGAGAGGGCGGGCGGCTTGGTTTTCGCCGGCTGCGATCCGCAGGCGGCGAGCAGCGCGCACGCGAGCGCCGCCGTGCGAGCGCCGCGACGCATGGTCAGCGCGTGGCCTTCACGGCCTTGACCTCGGGCGCGGCGCCGAACGACTCGAAGCTGTCCACCGGCAGCGTGCGCATCGCCGGCGACTCGATGTAGTCGCGGATCAGCCAGCTGCTCTTCGCCGCGCCCATCACCTCCTGGCCGTCGCGCAGCGTCTCGTGCAGCGCGTCGCCGTTGCTGCGCGCGACGGTGCGGATCTCGTTCGCCGCCCCCGCGAGCGACTCGAGCGCGGTCCCGAGCTTGGCCGTGACCTCGGGCAGGTCCTTCTCGAGCCGGTCCGTGACGCGCGCGGCGGAGGCCATGGCCGTCTGGGTCGAGCGCACGGCGCGGTCGGCGTCGCGCAGCACCTCGCGCATCTCGCGGTTGGTCTCGGGCAGCTGCTGGAACACCACGCTCGCTCCCTGCAGCGACTTGCGCAGGTCGCCCCCGGGCGCGTTCATCTCGGCGAACATGCGGCGCATCTCGTTCACCATGGGCGTGAGCTGCACCTTGATGTCCTCGACCAGCTCGGCGACGCCCCGGTTCGGGACGAACGCGATCACGTCGCCTTCGTGGACGGGCTCGCTCGACGCCATCGGATCGCCGCCCGGCACGATCTGGATGTTGCCCGCGCCGATGTAGCCTTCGCGGGTCAGCCGCACGGTCGAGCTCTTCGGGACGCGCGGCACGTACTCGGTCATGATCGAGAGCTCGACCTTCACGCCGCGGTCGGCGATCTGCAGGTCGCGCACGCTGCCGACCGGCAGGCCGAACAGGCGCACCGACATGCCCTTGTTGATGCCGAAGACGTCGGCGGCGTAGAAGTAGATCGACGTGTGGCGCACGAACGCGCCCTGCTTGTACGCGACCAGCGTCACGGCGCCGGCGACGCCGAGCACGGCGGTCAGCATGAACAGGCTGATCTTCCTTCGAATCCCGGTGAAGCGCCGGGGCGGAACGTGCGGATCGTGCATCGGGGTCTCCTCTCGCTAGTCGTCGGGCGCGTCGTCGAGCTGCACGAACACGCCGTCCGGGCGCTCGGCGTGATAGGCGGCGGGGAACGCCGCCGTGCGCCGGCGATCTTCCGGCTCGAGGCCGCCCGCCAGGTTTTCTGCCACCACCAGCTCCGGCGCCTCGAGCAGTATCCTGACATAGCCCGCGAGTTTTTTCTCGTACAGCGTCATCTCCTCGGGCAGCTTGGCGAGCAGCGCGCGCGGGCTGCCGCCGAGGCGATCGATCAGGGCGCTCACCTTGGGCAGCGCGGCGTTCACGCGCTTCGCGTCGCGGTAGCCGAGCGCGAGCACGATGTTCTCCCAGCCGTTCAGGTTGCTGATCATGCCGCCGTTCGCCGGCAAAAAGGCGATGCGCGAGCGCAGCGCGCGGCGCTCGCGGTCGCCGAGGCCGCCCGCGTCGGCGCCGAGCACGGCCAGCCACGCACCCGGCTGCGGCTCGAGATCGAGGAGCGCCGCGACGAGCCGCGCCTTGAACGCGTCGTTCACCGGGACGGCGCGGTGGCCCGTGCCGGAGGCGATCCACACGCGTCCCGGCGGGCCGCCGGGCGGCGGCTCGTACCCGAGCGCGAGCTGGGGCGCTTCCGCGGCGCGGGCCGTCGTCATACCTTGGCGGTGAACAGCCCGAAGAGCGCCACCCCGTAGACGAGGTAGGCGAACACGACGTTGATGACCATCACGGCGATGGTCGACTGCGTCACCGCGCTGATCGCCGCCTTCGGGACCGCGTTGATCGACCGGCCGGGCGGGTTCAGTCCGTAGTAGCACGAGATCACCGCGATCGCGCCGCCGAACAGCAGGCTCTTCACGATCGAGTAGGCGAGGTCGAGCGGGCTCGCGAGGAGGAAGAAGTAGCCCGCGAGCTCGCTGAACGAGGCGTCGATCACCAGGGCGGAGAGCACCATCCCGCCGCCGACCGCGATGAACTGCACGTACAGCGTCAGCGCGGCGAGCGACAGCGCGATGCCGAGCACGCGCGGGACGACGAGGTGGTCGTGCGGATCGATGCGCAGATGCCGCAGGCTGTCGACCTCGCCCGAGATCTTCATGAGCGCGAGCTCGGTGGCGACCGCGGTGCCGCTGCGCTGGATCACGAGCACCGCGGCGATGAGCGGCCCGATCTCGCGCAGCACCACCCAGAGCAGCATCTTCACGGCGAGGGCCGCGTCGGCCTCGAGCACCTCGATCACGTAGGCGATGATGAGCGTGCCGATGAACGCGCCGCGCACGACGATGGTCCCGGTCGCGCTCGCGCCGGTGAAGTAGATCTGGCGCACCAGCTCTTCCATGACCGGCGGGAAGCGCAGCACCCAGAACCGCCGCAGCACGTGCGCGGCGAGGCGCGTGGATCCCTCGAGCTCGCGGTAGACGGCGAACATGTCCGACTCCTCCCGGCGCTAGCTTACACCGGGGGGCGCGCGCCGCCGCGGGATTTCGGTCACACCACGAGCACGATCTTGCCGATGTGCCGGCCGGATTCCATCAGCTCGTGCGCCCGCGCCGCCTGGTCGAGCGGGAAGGTCTCGTAAATCACCGGCCGGATCCGGCCCGCCTCGACCAGCGGCCAGACCTTCTCGCGCAGCTTCGCCGCGATCGCTCCCTTGAACTCGACGGGGCGCGGGCGCAGCGTCGAGCCGGTGACGACCAGGCGCCGGCGGAGGATCTCGTTCAGGTTCAGGTTCGCGCGGCTGCCGCCGAGGAAAGCGATCAGCACGATGCGTCCGTCGTCGGCGAGGCACTTCAGCTCGCGGTCGACGTAGTCGCCGCCGACCATGTCGAGGATGACGTCGACCCCGCGGCCGCCGGTCGCCTCCTTCACCACGGCGGCGAAGTCCTCGGTCTTGTAGTCGATGGCGCGGTCGGCGCCGAGCTTCTGGCACGCCTCGCATTTTTCCTTGCTGCCCGCGGTCGCGAAGACGACGTGGCCGAAGGCCTTCACCATCTGGATCGCCGTGACGCCGATGCCGCTCGATCCGCCCTGCACCAGGAACGACTCGCCCGGCGCGAGCCGCGCGCGGTCGAAGACGTTGCTCCACACGGTGAAGAACGTCTCGGGCAGCGAAGCCGCCTCGATCGCCGAGAGTCCCTTCGGGATCGGCAGGCACTGCAGCGCGGGCGCCGCGCAGTACTCGGCGTAGCCGCCGCCCTGCACCAGCGCGCACACCGCGTCGCCGACGCGCCAGGACGTCACGCCCGCGCCGGTCGCGGCGACGCGCCCCGCGATCTCCAGGCCCGGGATGTCGGAGGCGCCGGGCGGCACCGGGTAGTGGCCGGTACGCTGCAGGACGTCGGGCCGGTTGACGCCGGCCGCCTCGACCGCGACCAGAACCTCGCCGGTCTTCGGCTGCGGCAGCGCTCGCGAGGCGGGCTTCAGGACCTCGGGTTTTCCGGGTTGCGTGATCTCGACCACGCGCATCGTCGCGGGAAGGCTCATCGGGGCGTCTGGAGAATCGTCGGGAGGAGTCGCTGCGGAGTTTCATTCTACAATGGGGCTCGCCGCCATGCCGTTCCCGCCGCCCGCCGAAACCGGCGCCTCGCTCGCCGACATCGATACGCCCGCGCTCGTGCTCGACCTCGACGCGTTCGAGCGCAACGTCGCGCGCATGGCCGAGGCCGTGAAGGCGCGCGGCGTGCGCCTGCGCCCGCACGCGAAGAGCCACAAGTGCCCCGAGATCGCGAAGCGCCAGATCGCGGCGGGCGCGGTCGGCGTGTGCTGCCAGAAGGCGAGCGAGGCCGAAGCGATGATCGCGGGCGGCGTGCGCGACGTGCTGGTGACGAACGAGGTCGTCGGCGCGGTGAAGATCGAGCGCCTCGCGGGCCTCGCGCACATCGCGCGCGTCGCGGTGCTCGCCGACGACGCGAGGAACGTCGCGCAGCTCGACGCGGTGGCCGCGCGCCGCGGCGTGCGCCTCGACGTGCTGATCGAGCTCGACGTCGGCGCCGGGCGCTGCGGCGTCGCGCCGGGCGACGGCGTGCTCGCGCTCGGGCGCGTGATCGCCGGGGCGCGGAGCCTGCGATTCGCCGGCCTGCACGCGTACCACGGCTCGGCGCAGCATCTGCGCGGCCCCGAGGAGCGGCGCGCCGCGATCGTCGCGGCCGCGTCGCACGCCCTCGCGGCGCGGCGCGCGCTCGACGGCATCGGGCTGCGCTGCGAGACCGTCACCGGCGCGGGGACGGGCACCTTCCTGCTCGAGGCCGCGAGCGGCGCGTACAACGAGGTGCAGCCGGGCTCGTACGTCTTCATGGACGCCGACTACAACCGCAACCGCTGGGACGACGACTGGCCGCGCTTCGAGCAGAGCCTGTTCCTGCTCGCGTCGGTGATGAGCGCGCCCGCGTCCGATCGCGTCGTCGTCGACGCCGGGCTCAAGGCCGCCAGCGTCGACTCGGGCCTGCCCGAGGTCCACGCCTGGCCGGGGCTCGAGTACGTCAAGGCCTCCGACGAGCACGGCGTGATCAGGGTTTCCCCGGAGGCGCGCGCGCCCGCGCTCGGCGAGCGGCTGCTGCTCGTGCCCGGGCATTGCGATCCCACCGTGAACCTGCACGACTGGCTGGTGTGCGTGCGCCGAGGGAAGGTGGAAGCGCTGTGGCCCATCGCCGCCCGGGGCGCGCTGTGGTAAGCCTCACGGCCCGGCGGGCGCTTTGGGAATATACTTCGCGCGACCCTGTTTACGGACCGACGCTAGAGGAGGAACCACCATGCAGATGCAATTCCGCAGCTTCGTACTTGCTTCCATCGCGGCATCCGCGCTCGCGCTTTCGGGCTGCCAGACCATCAAGGGCTGGATGGGCGGCGGCAAGGTCGACCTGACCGGCGCCCAGGAAGTGCCCCCGGTGACGACCGCCGCCAAGGGCACCGCGAACATCAAGGTCGCCGCGGACAAGAGCGTGAGCGGGTCGGTGGCGACCAGCGGCATCAACGGCGTCGCCGCGCACATCCATCAGGGCGCGAGCGGCCGCAACGGGCCGGTGATCGTTCCGCTCACCAAGAAGGGCGACGGCGAATGGCTCGTGCCCGCGGGCGCGAAGCTGACCGAGGCCCAGTACGAGGCCTACAAGGCGGGCGAGCTGTACGTCAACGTGCACAGCCCCGCGCACAAGGGCGGCGAGATCCGCGCCCAGCTCAAGCCCTGAGCCGCCCGCTCGACGAAGAACCGCCGCGAGCCGCGGCGGTTTTTTCGTCCCTGATTTTCGTTCGGATTACGCCGCCTGCCCGGCGCGCGCGGGCTTCGGCTCGCCCGGGAACGCGAGCGCCGCGACGAGCACCGCGAGCGCCAGGGCGGCGAGCATGAAATACAGAGTGCGGAAGTCGCCGCTGGTGCGGTACAGCCACGCGACCAGCGGAACGGCGAGCGCGCTGCCGCCGAAGGACACGACGTAGCGCACGGCGTAGGCGCGGGCGCGCCATTCCTCCGCGGTATAGCGCGCGATCATAGCGTCGTTGATCGGGATCTGCCCGAACACGAAGAACATCATCGCGACCGCGACGGCTAGCATGACCAAGTCGTGCGCGGTGCCCGCGAGCGCGAGCAGCGGCACCTGCAGCGCCACCACCGGGATGAACGCCGACTTGAGCGGACGCCGGTCGAGCCACCAGCCGACGCACAGCTGGGCGAGCGCGGCGACGAGATAGACGCCGCACACGAGCGAGCCGATGCCGAAGGTCGTGTGCGCGAGCGCGCCGAGGCGCTCCTCGAACACCTTGGGCATGGCGACGGTGGTGGCGTGGAAGATGACGCCGCCGCACGCCGTGGCGACGGTGAGGACCGCGAACACGCGCACCAGGTCCTCGCGCGAGAGCCGGACCGGCGCCGCCTTGTGCGCGGCGGCGCCGCGGCCCGGGTCGCGCACCAGGAACGCGAACGCGGCGCCGGCGGCGATGGCGGCGGCGCCGGGAACGAAGAAGGCCGCGCGCCAGCCGAGCGTGTCGGCGAGCGCGCCCGCGATGAGCGCCGAGAAGGCGACGCCCGCGTTGCCCCAGACGCCGTTCACGCCGAGCACGCGTCCGACGCGCGCCTGGCTCGCGACCAGCATGGCGATCCCGACCGGGTGGTAGATCGCGCCGAAGACGCCGACCAGCGTCAGGCCGACCGCGATCTGCGCCGGCGTGCGGGCGAATCCCGTCGCGAGGCTCGCCGCGCCGATGCCGAAGAAGAACACGAGCATCATGCCGTGGCGGCTCCAGCGGTCGGCGAGCCAGCCGGCGGGAATCGAGCACGCGCCGAAGGCGACGAAGCCGCCGAGCGAGAGCGGCAGCAGCTCGGCGTAGCCGAGACCGAGCTCCGATCCCATGGCGAGCACCACGGTCGGGAAGATCAGCATCAGCAGGTGGTCGAACGCGTGCCCGGCGTTGAGGAAGAAGGTGAGCGTCCGGGACGGCGGCATGGCGGCCCGAATGATACCGCGGACCGGGCCGCGAGCGACGACGCCGCGCAGCGGCGCCGCGAGTCGTGCGAGGTCGGCTTAGCGGCGCAGCGCGAGTCGCATCACGCCTTCGTGCTCGCGCACTTCGGAGAACGCCAGCACGCCTCCGGCGACGACGATCACCGCCGACAGTACCTGCATCAGAAAGACGATCAGTTCGATCATGTTCAGTCCCTCCCGGGTGGATTTGGAGCAAGACACGGGCCAGGCCCGGGCCTGCCGCCCATGGCCTGTCCCGGCGCGCGTGACGCAGTTCCTGTCGCCGGGGCGGCGGTGCTAGCATGGCGCGAGCAGTGAGCGCCCCCCGCGAACAGCGATCCCCGGCACGCGACGAGTTCACCGGCACCATGCCGGTGCAGGAGCGGCATCGCTTCGACCTGGGCGCGCTCGAGCGCTGGCTGGGCGCGCACGTCGACGGCTTCTCCGGGCCGGTGTCGGCAGAGCAGTACCGCGGCGGCCAGTCCAACCCGACGTTCAGGCTGACCGCGGGGGACCGCCACTACGTGATGCGCGCGAAGCCCGCGCCGGCGACGAAGCTGCTGCCCTCGGCGCACGCCGTCGAGCGCGAGTACCGCGTCATGAGCGCGCTCGCGGACGCCGGGATCCCGGTGCCGCGCACGCTCGCGCTGTGCCAGGACGAGAGCGTGATCGGCCGCGCATTCTTCGTCATGGAATGCGTCGAAGGTCGCGTTCTCTGGGACCAGTCGCTTCCCGGGATGACGCGCGCCGAGCGCGGCGCGATCTACGACGAGATGAACCGCGTCATCGCCGCGCTGCACCGCGTCGACTACGCGGCGGTCGGCCTCGCCGACTACGGCCGCCCGGGAAACTATTTCGCGCGGCAGATCGGGCGCTGGACGAAGCAGTACCAGGCCTCCGAGACCGATAAGATCGAGGCGATGGACCGCCTCATCGACTGGCTGCCCGCGCACATCCCGCCCGGCGAGGAGACCGCGGTCGTGCACGGCGACTACCGCATGGACAACCTGATCTTCCACCCGAGCGAGCCGCGCATCCTCGCCGTGCTCGACTGGGAGCTGTCGACGCTCGGCCACCCGCTCGCGGATTTCGCCTACCACTGCATGAGCTGGCACATCCCGCCGGGCCGCTTCCGCGGCATCGGCGGACTCGACCTCGACACGCTCGGCATCCCGCGCGAGGAAGCGTACGTTGCGGCATACTGCGCGCGGACGGGACGCGCGCCGGTCGGGCACTGGGACTTCTACCTCGCGTACAACCTGTTCAGGATCGCCGCCATCCTGCAGGGGATCATGAAGCGGGCGCTCGACGGCACGGCGGCGAGCGAGCAGGCGCTCGATGCCGGCCGGCGCGCGCGCCCGCTCGCCGAGCTCGGCTGGGAATACGCGCAGAAGGCCTGAAACGGGAGAGCAATGGATTTCGCGTACTCCGAGAAGGTGCGCGCGCTGGAGGACAGGCTCCGGCGCTTCATGGACGCGCACATCTATCCGAACGAGCACCGCTTCCACGGGGAAGTCGAGGCGAACCGCGCGAAGGGCGACGCCTGGGTGCCGACGCGGCTGATCGAGGAGCTGAAGCCGAAGGCGCGCGAGGAGGGCCTGTGGAACCTGTTCCTGCCGCGCTCGCCGCGCGCGCCGCAGGGGCTGTCGAACCACGAGTACGCGCCGCTGTGCGAGATCATGGGCCGCGTGCACTGGGCGCCGGAGGTGTTCAACTGCTCGGCGCCGGACACGGGCAACATGGAGACGCTCGAGCGCTACGGCAGCGAGGCGCAGAAGCGCGAGTGGCTCGATCCGCTGCTCGAGGGCAGGATCCGGTCCGCATTCCTCATGACCGAGCCCGACGTCGCCTCGAGCGACGCGACCAACATCCGCTGCCGCATCGAGCGCCAGGGCGATCACTACGTCGTCAACGGCCGCAAGTGGTGGTCCTCGGGCGCCGGCGACCCGCGCTGCAAGCTCTTCATCGTCATGGGCAAGACCGACCCCGAGGCCGCGCGCCACGCGCAGCAGTCGATGATCCTCGTGCCGCGCGACGCCCCCGGCGTGAAGATCCTGCGGCCGCTCACCATCTACGGCTTCGACGACGCCCCGCACGGCCACATGGAGGTCGTGCTGCAGGACGTGCGGGTGCCCGCGGCGAGCCTGCTCCTCGGCGAGGGCCGCGGCTTCGAGATCGCGCAGGGGCGCCTGGGCCCGGGGCGCATCCATCACTGCATGCGCATCATCGGCACGGCGGAGCGGGCGCTGGAGCTGATGTGCCGGCGCGCGCTCGGCCGCGTGGCGTTCGGCAAGCCGATCGCCGAGCAGGGCGTGACGCGCGAGCGCATCGCCGAGGCGCGCATCATGATCGACTCTGCGCGCCTGCTGGTCCTGAAAGCCGCGTTCATGATGGACACCGTCGGCAACAAGGCGGCGCGCGCCGAGATCGCGATGATCAAGGTGCTCGCGCCCAACGTCGCCGAGCGCGTGATCGACTGGGCGATCCAGGCGCACGGCGGAGCGGGCGTGTCGGACGACTTTCCGCTGGCGCGCATGTACGCATGGAACCGCACGCTGCGCCTCGCCGACGGCCCGGACGAGGTGCACCGCGAGGCGATCGCGAAACTCGAGCTCTCGAAGCACATGGCAGTGCCCGGGGGGAAGAAGCAGTCCGCGTCCTAACCAAACAGGGGGAAGCATGAAGACCGAGCTGATGTACCTCGTATGGGTTACCGTGTTGACCGCGCTGATGTGGGTTCCGTACATCCTCGACCGCATCGCGGTCTGGGGGCTGATGGACGCCGTCGGCTACCCGCCGAACCCGAAGCCGCAGTCGCCGTGGGCGGTGCGGATGATGAAGGCGCACGCCAACGCGGTGGAGAACCTGGTCGTCTTCGCGGCCCTCGTGCTCGCGGCGCAGCAACTGGGCGTGTCGAATGCCGCCACGGCCGGAGCCGCCGCGGTGTACTTCTGGGCGCGCGTGGTGCATCTCGCGGCCTACACCTTCGCCGTGCCTTGGGTGCGCACCCTCGCGTTCGCCGCCGGGTGGATCGCGCAGATGATCTTCGCCTGGCAGATCCTGGCGCGATAGAATCCGGAGCGCAGCATCTCGATGCAGGGGCGCCCCGGGCGCCCCGTTTCTTTTACCGGGAGATGAGGGAACCGTGGCAAGCAACCCAAGACCGTTGGTGATCGCGCTCGAGGAGCATTACTACGACGCCGAGGTGGCGAAGGACTTCGAAGGCGCCGAAGGCCGCAACCCGGACCTGCGCCGGCGTCTCGGGGACCTCGGCGATCTGCGCCTGAAGGAGATGGACGAGTCCGGCATCGACGTGCAGGTCCTCTCGCACGGCGCGCCGTCGACGCAGCGCCTCGACGCCGAGACGGCGGTACCGCTCGCGCGGCGCGCGAACGACCGGCTGCGCGAGGCCGTGCGCGCGCATCCGAACCGGTTCCGCGCGTTCGCCGCGCTGCCGACGGCCGATCCCAAGGCCGCGGCCGACGAGCTCGAGCGCTGCGTCGGCAAGCTCGGCTTCGTCGGCGCCATGATCCACGGCCCGTCGAACGGCGTGTTCATCGACGACAAGCGCTTCTGGCCGATCTTCGAGCGCGCGCAGGAGCTCGACGTCCCGATCTACATCCACCCGGCGACGCCGATGCAGGCGGTCATCGACGCCTACTACAAGGACTACATCAAGGACTTCCCGCAGATCGTCAGCGCCGCGTGGGGCTACACCGTCGAGACCGCCACGATGGGCGTGCGGCTCGTGCTCTCGGGCGTCTGCGACAAGTATCCCGGGACCAAGATCATCCTCGGCCACCTCGGCGAGTCGCTGCCGTTCTCGGCCTGGCGCATCGACATGTGCCTGTCGCGCGGCGGCAAGCCGAGCAGCTTCCGCGACACGTTCGACTCGCACTTCTGGATCACGACGAGCGGCAACTTCTCCACGCCGGCGCTGATGTGCTCGATCATGGAGATGGGCGTGGACCGCGTGCTGTTCTCGGTCGACTACCCGTTCGTGCTCAACCCGCCCGGAACGAAGTGGCTCGCCGACCTGCCGCTCAGCCTCGAGGACCGGGTCAAGATCTGCTCGGGGAACGCGAAGCGGCTGCTGAAGATCTAGGCGTCTAGCGCGCGACCGGCCGCGGCCGCCGGTTGTGGTCGGTCGCGACGTAGGTGAGGATCGCCTCCGTCACCTTCACGGTCTCGATGTCGGCCGGATTGCGCTGGGCGAAGACCTCGACGTTCACCGTGATCGACGTCTTGCCGACGCGCGTGATCTCCGCGTAGAACGACACCACGTCGCCGATGAATACCGGCTGCTTGAAGGTGAACGAGTTCACCGCGACCGTCGCGACGCGCCCGCGCGCGTGCCGCGCCGCGAGCACGCCGCCCGCGATGTCGACCTGCGCCATGATCCAGCCGCCGAAGATGTCGCCGTGCTGGTTGGCGTCGTGCGGCATGGGTACGACACGCAGCACGGGCTCCTTGCCTTCGGGGAGGGAGATCTTGGCGTTCATGGCGCGATTCTATCGCTCCCGCGCGATCGGTTCCGGATCCCGGACGTCGAACGAGCGCGGCGGCTCTCCCGACTCGTGGAGGCGCCACATCTCGAGGTAGGCGCGCTCGAGGTTGCGCACGTGGCGCTCGACGTCGAACAGCGGATGCGTGTCGCGGTTGCCCGAGAGCTTCATCCTCAGCCTTGCCCGCGCATCGGGATCGCGGGCGAGCGCGATCGCGAGGGATTCGTATTCGCCGAGGCCGGGGCGCGCGAGCTCTTCCATTCCGATCGCCGCGACAGCGCTCGCGGCGACGCGCGCGGCCACCTGCTCCCCGGGCACGGTCACGACCGGAACGCCGCACCAGAGCGCGTCGATCGCGCTCGTGTGGGCGTTGCACTCGGGCGTGTCGAGAAAGAGGTCGGCCAGGCGATGGCGCGCGAGATGCGCGGCCGCGTCGCGCCGTTCGGCGAAGACGAGCCGCGCGGGATCGACGCCGGCGTCGGCGGCGTGCCGCAGCAGGCTCGCGCGTCCGGGACCCTCGAGCAGCCACAGCGCGCTTCCCGGCACGGCGCGCAGAATCCGCGCCCAGCTCGCGAAGATCGCCGGCCCGATCTTCTCGTGGCGGTGGAAGGCGCAGAGCACCGCGCCTGCCTCGGGCAATCGCTCCGACGCGCGGCTCGGCGCGGTCGCCCGGTCGAGGCTGCGATGCGAGGCGGGCAGATAGCATCCCGGGAGACGCACCAGCTTCTCGGAGTAGAGCCCGTCCGTGCCGGGCGGGGCGACCACGCGGTCGACGATCAGGTAATCGGCGAGCCGCCCGCCGAGCGTCCCGGGATAACCCACGTAGGAGACTTGCACCGGCGCGGGATGCACCGCGAGGACCTGCGGGCGCCCATCGCGCATGTAGCCGTTCATGTCGACGAGGAGGTCGATACAATCGTCGGCGATCCGCTGCGCGATGTGTTCGCTGCGCACGCCGTGCCAGGTCGCGAAGTGCTCGCACGACCGCGCGATCGCGGCGTGGTTCTCGCTGCCGTCGTCGGGAAGCAGGCTGTATCCGAAGACCTCGAAGCGCCCGTGGTCGTGCAGGCGGTACACGTCGCGCGTGAGATGCGCAGTCGCGTGCAGGCCGAAGCCGGCGGAGAGGTATGCGATCCGCAGCCGCTCGCGCGCGCCGCGTTGCGCGCGCCGCTGCGGCCGGGTCGTCATGCCGCGCTCGATGGCGCCGGCGATGCGGTCGGCGGCGGTCTTTTGCAGGGTGGCGGGCAGCGGCGTGTACAGAAGCCGGAAAGCGATGGCCGGCGCGCACACGGCGGAGGGCGGGGCCTCTTCGAGTACGCGCTTGCAGCGCGCGAGGAACGCGTCCAATCCTTCCCATTCGCAGCGTTCGAGCCGGTCGCAGCCCATGATGACGTAGATGTCCTCCGGCTGGAACAGCGAGCGCAGATCGGGCGCTTCGATCAGTCCGGACGTCGTCGCCCAGACGCGCGCCCGCTCCAGCACCGCCGGGTCGCGGCCCTCGGCGACCTGCTCGAGGTCGCGGCGCGCTTCGTCGAGGCGGCCCGAGGCCGCGAGCGCGAGGCCTCGATCCAAGCGAGCAGACGCGTGAGCCGGGTCGAGCGCGAGCGCCGCGTCGCAGGCCGCGATCGCCTCGTCGTAGCGACGCGCCGCGAGGCAGGATTCGGCGAGATTGAAGCGCGCATCGGCGCGCTCGGGAAATGCGGCCGCGAAAGCCCGGTTGCTCTCGACCGCCTCGTCGATGTGCCCCAGCTGAGTCAGGACGATGCCGCGGTTCTGCAGCGCGCCGGCGTGGCGCGGGTCGAGAGCCAGCGCTCGATCGTAGCGGGCGAGCGCGGCGGCGGGATTGCCGATCCCCTCGCAGGCATAGCCCGCGCTGAACTGCAGCTGGGCGTTACCGGGATCGAGCTCTATCGCGCGATCGAACGCCGCGAGCGCAGGCTCGAAGGAGCGCAGCGCGTTTCGGCAGGCGCCCAGGAGAAACCAGGCTCGGGCGTCCCGGCAGGCGCTGCCGCATGCCGGCTCGAGAAGCGCCGAGGCTTCGCTGAATCGACCCGACTGGAGCAGCCGAACGGCTTCGGTCAGCGATTCGTCGAGCACCGACCGCGCCCGAATCAGCGCTTGAGCGCGGCGGCGCCGGTGATCTGCTGCAGCCCCCCGTCGATCGTGTAGGAGATGCCGGCGTGGGTTGCTCCAGCGCCGGCGAAGAAACCCTGGATGCTCGACGTGCAGCCGGAGACGCCGCAGATGGCCCCGGTTCCGGCTCCCGTCGCAGAGAATAGCGCGCCGGGAACTGTCTTATTCATCGAGCCCATCGCACCGGCGCTGAAGGGTGCGTTGTTGCCGTCTTGCCCACTCAGGCTGACCTGGACCGTACTCTGACCGAAATCACCGGTCAGCGATGCCGAGTTCAGCGTCCCGGGCGCGACGCCGCCTTGCGCGTACGTGGGTTGCGTGGCACCGATCAGGTTGTAGGTGAAGACCCCCGTGCCCGGAAGGCTGGCGACCGGTGTGGGATCGCCGACCACGTAGTGCAGGCCCTGATCGGCGGCGAAGGTGTTCGTGATTGGCGTTGGAAACGTGGAGTTCGTTACTGGACCAATCCAGCGACCCCACGCGAGCACGCCGTCTGTGCCGAAGTCCGGCGTGCCGTCCGGCTTGGTGGCGTGCGTGCCGCCGCTCGCGACTTCCAGGGTGTTGGTCACTGCTCCCGCCGTCGGATCGATGACCGTGAACTGGATCAGCTGCCCAAGCGAGTTAAAGACGGCGTTCGTTGGCGCCGATGCCGTGGCGATGTGGTAGCCGGCCGCAAAGCAGTCGCCGCCGCAGGTTCCGTCGAGCGTAGCGCTGGAGGCGAAGCTGGCACTGCCCGCGAGCAGCGACGGCGTCAACGACGTCCTCCCCAGCGCCGCCGCACCCGACAGGTCGCTCCCCTGCGCAGTGTTCGCGAAGTTGTAGGTGATCCCGGCGAACTCGGCGCCGGCACCGGCGAAAAAGCCCTCGACCGACAGCAGACAGCCCGTCGTGAGCCCGCAGCCGGTCGTGTAGGTTCCGGACAGCGAGAACGGCTCCGTGATGGACGTCTTCGCGTTGAGCGCAATCCCGTCGAACGTCAGCCCGGCGCCGGTGGCGACCAGGTGAGCGCTCATGTCTCCGGAAAGAAAATTCCCGCTCAGCGTCGCGGTGTTCAATACGCCGGGCGCACTAGCCCCGTTGGCGAAGGTCGGGCTCGTCGCGCCGCCCGGCAGCAGGTCGTACGTGAAATTGCCGGTGCCCGGAAGGCTGCCCGCCGGTGTCGGAATGCCCGCCACATAGTGCAGCCCCTGGTTCGGGCCGAAGGTCGCCGTCTTGACACCGCTCGGTGAAGTGGAAACGACGTCGCCGATCCAGCGTCCCCACGCCAGGACTCCGTTCGAGCCCGGCTCCATGAGCGTGCCGTTGAGCACGGCGGTGGTGAGGCCGAGCTGGCCCATGAAGGTGAATTGCGTGAGGCCCTTGTTGTCGAAGACCGCATCCACGGGGATGATGGTGTTCGGATCGCTCTGCCCGACGAGGCTGCTCACGTTCCCGACCGCGTAACCCGGTCCGTTCGGCAGCACCCCGGTGAAGATCGCGTTGGCCCCGGTCGACGAACGCTGGTCGCCCTGGACGAGCGCGATCGGCAACTGCGGCTCCACCGGCTGCGGCGGCGGCACGGTCGGGCTGTCGCTCGTCTTCGCGGGCGGTACGTTCTGGTTGGCTCCGGCGAAGCCCGACGTTCCGGCGGGAATCTCGAGCGAGCCGCCGTTGTTGCTCAGGGTCCAGATGCCGCTGGTGCCGACGACGAGCGTCGAGCCGTCGTTGTTAACCTGGATGACGCCGCCGGTGCCTCGGATGCCGATGGTCGCGGTCGGCGTGGTGATCTGATACTTGTTGCGGTTCACGCGGCCGACGAGGCCGGTGACGGTGCGCAGCGCGCCCTTGAACAAGCCGAAGATCGCCGATTCGCTGCCGTCGGTATTGCCGTTGAAGCGGTACTCCTTGATGTCGAACTCGCTGTTCGGCTGCACCGAGACGTAAGCGCCGTCGGAGAACCGGATCTGAGCGCGGCCGTCACTGCCGCTGACGATGCGGTCGCCGCTGCCGATCTCGGCGCCTTTGGCGAGCGGCTGCACCTGGCCCCCGGGGGTCGTCAGCGTCACGCTGCCGACGGTGAAGTCCACACGGCCGGTGTTCGCGAGCGCGTGCTGCGCGAAGGCGGCCGAAATGAGGCCGAGCATCAGACCGCGCTGGCTCAGCTTGAAGCGCTTCCGGTCATTGCTTCTCATGAGACCCTCCCCATCGTGCCGCCTTGCATGTTAGACCTTAGAACGTCCAGCGAACCGAGAGCGTAGCGACGGTCCGCGTGTATTTATTCAACTCGAGGTTGGAGTCGTTGTGCGTGTACGTCAACTGCGGGATGAGCAGCCATCCCGGGGCGAGGGTGTAGTTCACACCGATGCGGAAATCGCTCTGCTTGTCGCGGCGCACGACGCCGAAGAAGGGCTCTTCGCCGCCGTACTTCCGTGTTTCGTAGCTGAGCACGGTGAACAGCACCGAGCGGTTGGTGAGGCCCATCTGACCGCCCAGCCGCATGCCGAGCGGCTTGTGCCCCAGCTGCGGCACGCCTTCGGCCTTTTCCTTCTCGCGCCCGCCGTACAGGCTGCCGAACACGACGGGCTTGCGCGGCTCGTCCAGGCCGTAGCCGAACGCGATCCCGCCGATGGTGCGCCGCGCGTTGCGGATCGGCTGGCTCGGATAGGAAAGATCGGCGCCCTGCGCGAACAGCGACACTTGGCTGAACTCGCTGTAGTTGTGCTGCCACTGCGCCACCACGCCGTCGGTGTTGCGGAAGCCCTTGTTGTCGACGTCGAAGTCCTGATGCGCGTATCCCGCGGAGACGGAATCCTGCGCCTGGGCCCACCGCAGCCCGAGGTTTCCATCCAGGCTCGAGGTATCGAACTGGTCGAGCTTGTTGTTGAACTTGCCGCTCGCCGCGGCGCTAGCTAGCACCGCCCATTCCCGGCTGAGGTCGTAGACGAAATTGAGGCCTCCGCTCGCGGTCGTGAAGTTGTCGGAGCGCTTCACGCTGTTCGAGTCGAGCGAGACGACGGCGCCGCCGAGCGCGGGGACGGCGATCTGGCTGCTGGCGGTCGCACTATTCACGTTGCTGTCGTGTCCGAAGCCGAGCTCGATGAAACCCGAGAAGCGTTTGGGACCGGCTTCGAGCGCGGAAAGGTAGCGGTCGATCGTCTGCTTCACCGCCTCGGGCGGGTTCGTCGCGCGGACGGTCGTGAACTCGCGCCTGGCGTTCTCCTTCTCGCCCAGCTCGAAATAGGCGCGTGCGATCTCCGCGCGCGCCTGCGGGTGATTGGGCTGAACGGCGAGAACGCGCTCGAGCGCGAAGACCGCGTGCTCGCGCTGGCCCGAATCGAGCGCTGCGATTCCGAGCAGGTAGTCGTACTCCGGATCACCCGCGCGGCGCGATTCGAGCGGCTTGAGCAGCTCGTACGCCGCCTGGGGATTCTTCTGCTCCATCAGGCGCTTGGCGCGGTCGGTGATCGCGTCCGCGTAAGCGAAGGCCTGAAACAGCAACAGCGAGGCGACCGCCAAGATGGCGGCGGCTTTTTGTTTTTTCACGCCCATCCTCCCCGGACATGGGACAGCCGGCGAAAGCCTATCACAGGGTCGGGCGCCTCGCGCCCCGGGGCGCTAGCTCGCGCGCGCGGCGAGATAGTGCAGCGGCCCGCCCCGGAACGGCGCGAACCCGGTCGCGAAAATGAGCCCCGCATCCGCGAGATCCGCGTCGGCGACCACGCCTTGCGCGACGGCGGCCTCGGCTTCGTCGAGATAGGGCGCGAGCAGCGTATCGGC
>DASRFB010000044.1:0-13342 GCA_035651815.1 Burkholderiales bacterium
CGTGGTGCTCTTCGTTGGCATCGCCCTCGACGCTGCCTGGCACAAGTAGCGCCTCCTAACATGGCGGTGTTGCCGGACGCGGCATCAACCGCCTCGCTTCATTGCCGGCCGACCTCGCCGCGCCGCAAACCTCTACGTTAGCTGGCATGCTGGTCCCGACATATAGCGCGCGCAAATTCAAGCGAACTTGTGCGGCTTGCGGAGAGAGCCACCGGGAGATGAACAAGGAACACTACTTTCCGGTCTGGCTTATTGAGCGCACTGGCACTGTCCGAGACGGCATTGCTTGGGGCAAGGGCAGCAACGTGTCCGCGCTCAGCGCCACGCTTCCTCTATGTGTTGGGTGCAACACTGAGTTCGGACGCGAGCTTGAAAGTCCGATGGCACGAGTGTTTGATGATATCGAAGCTGGCCGCGGCATTTCCGACGAAGAGGCAGAGCTGATCGTTCGCTGGATGTGGAAGTTCGAAGGGCTTGCCTGGGTGTTCCATCATCCGCGTGACGTTTATACCCAGCGCTACACGCTTCGTGATCGTGTTCTGCGCCCGATCGATGATATTCGCGGCAACCTGACGCTAGCCATAGGTTTAGCCGAACAGCGCGATCCGGAGTTCGAAGAAGGTGCGATGGGGATTGATTCCTTCAACGTGCACAACGCTGTCTTCGTGTCGGGAGTGTTCTCGCGAATAGCCATCCTGGTGTCGCTGAGCATCTTCGACGAAGACATCCCTGTCGTCTTCTCCAAGTACCGCCTGGCCCGTCATAGGGACCACAGCACCGCGAAGGCGAAGCTCTTCTTCCCGAATGTTGGGTTTCCGACTTGCACCGCCGCTATTGGCATGATGAAGGCAATAAGCCCGACCCTTTCAGCGTTACATGACGATTACGGAGAGAGAATGAGATTCGGCGAGAGGTCGAAGAATGCCCGCTAACAGCGCGTTGGTGATCGACGCCTGCGGGCGGCGCTCCCGCGCCTTCTACAGCGCGGCACAACGCGAACGTTAGGTTGCAGTAAATGACGAGTTCGAAGAGTGTTTGGTTGGGGTCCGCTCCGGTCTCGACGCCGGCCCGGGTCGCACTTGCTGGCATTGGTGTCGTACTGGTTGGCTTCTTTGCCATGGTTTTCGAAACCGCTTTCGCTTCCGGTTCTTGGCTCGGGCTCCTTCTTGGCAGCTATGTTTTTGCAGCGTCCGTGTGCTCGCGCCTGGCGTCGGCACAGGCAGAGGCCCGCTTTCTCGCGGCCGCGTGAAACGGGTCCGACGTCCGCGCTTCGCCGATGATTCAATCCGAGCTAAAGACGGCGGGGCGCTTCAGGGTTCGGACGCAGCCATTCACATATGCGATCTTCGGCGTCTTGCTCGGCCCGATTTTCCTCATCTGGACGGCCCTTGCCTGGAGCAACCCCAGCTCCTCGGATTGGGAAGGAGCCGCCGCAGCGGGTACTCTCCTGATCATCTTATGGCTCTGGTTCTTTCTGCTGGAAGTCGATCTGTGCCCTGATCGCCTGGTGCTCCAGACATTGTTCGGGAAGCGCGAGCTCCGCTACGCGGAAATTCGCAGAGTGGAGATCGCCGTTCGCCGATCTCGCGGGGCGACGGGGCGCGCCTGGGCGATCTACGACAGCGCACATTTCGCGACCCGCCCCCTTAAGATCCCGATAGCCCCGTTTACAGCAAGCGACCAGCGGAAGATCGCTGGAACGCTGGTCGAGATGGCGCCCACCGCACACATCGATGCCTGGACGCGTTCGGTCGCCCAAGGCGAATAGGATAGACCATGGCCACCTGGCTCGTCCCCGCGCTGAAAGCCGTCCTCCCTCATATCGGCTCGATCATCGAGGCCGCGCGGCCCGTGTTCACGAACCGCAGGGCGGACTCGAGCCAGGCGCTGCAGCAGCAGGTCGCCGAGCTGCAGTCGGCGGCCGAGCAGAACGCGGCGCACGTGAAGGAGCTGGCGGCACAGCTGCAGAGCGCGCTGGCCGCGCTCGAGCACGATGCCGCCCTGGCGGAGGCTAGGCTGCAGCGGCTGACGCTGGTCTGCCTCGCCGCGGCGGTGTTCTCGGCGATCGCGCTCGGCGTTTCGGTGTTCGTGCTGCTCTTCCGCTGAGTACGCTCCCCAGCGGCACAAATTCCGCCTTCCGACCGCGCGTCGGATGCTATCCTTCGCGCGGAAGCTGCAGGTCCCAGGGAGAACAATGAGAATCGGAATGATCCTAGCCGCCCTCTACTTTTTGCTGGCCAGTGCAGTCACGTACGCCGCCGACGAGCTGCGCGTCTCCGGGAATCTCGCGACGCTCTCCGATGCTCCCGGCATAAAATTCGAGACCTCGGGCTGGAAGCATTCGAACTCGAGCAACCCGTTCCTGCTCACGCCCGACGAGCTGACGAACGCCATGGTCGGCGTGAGCCGGCTGCGTCCCGGCACGCCGTTCCTGACCAACGGTCCGGTGATCCCGAAGTCGCTCGACGCGGCGACGGTGCAGGTGCTGCTCGCCGAGCGCCTGCGCGGCAAGTCGAACCTCAGCGTCTCGACCGAGACCATCGGCGGCCGCCAGGTCGCGGTCGCCAGGTACTCCGATCCCTACAGCCGGCGCATCGAGTACGCCTTCGCGCTCAAGGAGCATCTCGTGCACGTGATGCTCATCGCGAAGGAAGGCCGCTACTTCGACTCGGGGAACCAGGTCGCGCGCAAGGTCGTCCAGACGCTGAAGCCGCTGTAGCGGGAGCGGCACAAATCCACGGGCGTTTTCGCGCCGGACTGCATGCCGTCCGGGGCGCGGTTATGCTGTCGTCACGCGCCGCCCAAGCGCGCGAGAACGAGGAGAAGCGCCATGGCCACCCCCGCAGTCAAGCCATCCGCGAAGCCGCAAGCCCGCCGCCCCGTCACGACCGCCGGCGACATCCTCGCGCATTTCATGCCGCGCGCCGTGCTGCGCGACCTGCAGCAGCTGGCGAACGCGTTCCAGAACGAGGATCTCTTCCGCGAGTACGTGGGGCAGCGCATCGGCTACCTCGCGGTCATCGTCCTGATCTTCGTGCTGATCGCGACGGTATGCGCGGCGACGACGATGCTGTCGGTGCCGCGGCTCGTGCCGCCGCCCGCGGGCGCGGGCCTCAAGTTCCTCGCCTTTCTCTGCGGCATCGGCGTCTGGGTCGCGGGGACGCTGGCGCAGGTCTACCTCTTCTTCGGCTGGGTCCAGGAGCGCGCGCTCGAGAAGGCGGGGAAGCTTCCGCCGCACAAATTCCGGTTCGACCGCATCGGCTTCGAGTTCCTGCTGAAGAAGCGGCGCATCGTCGTGCCGGGCACGCTGATCGTGATCTGCATCCTGGTGCCGCTCGCGATCCTGGCCGTGCGCGCGCCGCTCGTCGCGCTCACGCTGTTCGTCGTCGGGCTCGGCGTCCCCGCGGTCTACACGCGCATCGACCCCTAGACCGGATCTAGACCCAGAGCATCAGGCCCATCTCGAACGGATGGGTCATGAGCGGGTGCTTGGGATAGAGCCGGATGCGGTAGTCGAGCTTGCCGCACATCTCGGGCTTGAGCTCGAGCGCATAGCGATGCTCCGCCCCACCATCACTGCGGCCCTCGCCGCCCGCCGGCGCGAGCGTGTACGCCTGGTGCTCGACCGGCTGGCGGTCGGCGCGCTCCATGAGCAGCTCGACCGCCACGTCGTCGGGCGCGAGGCCGTTCAGCCGCACGCGCACCTCGACCGGCACGCTCGCGCCGAACTCGATGCGCCGCACCGGCGCGTCGACCCGGCGCGCCGACACGCCGGGCCACGCGCCGCGCACGCGCGCCTTCCACTGCGCGAGCGAGCGCGCGCCCTCGTAGTCCTTCTCCGCGTGCCGCCAGCCCTGCCGCGACGCGGCGCCGTAGAAGCTCGACACGTACTGGTTCAGCATCCGTGACGCGTTGAACTGCGGCAGCAGCGCGGCCATCGAGCGCTTCGCCATGCGCACCCAGCCGGGCGAGTACGGCTTGTGGTCGCGCTCGTAGTAGAGCGGCAGCACGTGGTCCTGCAGGATCTCGTACAGCGTGTGCGCCTCCTCGCGGTCGCGGCGCTCGGGATCGAACGACGACGGCGCCGGCTTGATCGCCCAGCCGTTGTCGTGCGCGTACGCCTCGTCCCACCAGCCGTCGAGCACCGACAGGTTCACCGCGCCGTTCATCCCGGCCTTCATGCCCGACGTGCCGCAGGCCTCGAGCGGATACACCGGGTTGTTCAGCCACACGTCGACGCCGGTGACCAGGCGCCGCGCGACGTTGAGGTCGTAGCCCTCGACGAACAGGATCTTTCCCTCGAACTCGGGCATGCGCGACGCGCGCACGATGTGCCGGATGAGGTCCTGCCCCGGCTCGTCCGCCGGGTGCGCCTTGCCCGAGAAGATGAACAGGATCGGCCGCCTCGAGTCGCCGACGATCTGGCGCAGCACATCGAGGTTGGAGAACAGCAGCGCCGCGCGCTTGTACGTCGCGAAACGCCGCGCGAAACCCACCGTGAGCACGTTGGGCTCGTTCGGATCGGCGAGCCGCAGCATGCGGTCGAGGTGCGACTCGCTGCCGTGATTGCGGAAATGCTGCGTGCGCAGCCTCACCCGCAGCATCTCGAGAAGCTGCGTCTTCAGCGTCTGGCGCACGCTCCAGAACTCGTGGTCCGGGATCGCCTCGATCTCGCGCAGCGTCGCCGGGTCGTCGAGCCGGTGCAGCCAGCCGATGCCGAGATAGCGGTCGAACACGTCGCCCCACTCGGGCGCGAGGAAAGTCGGGACGTGCACGCCGTTCGTGATGTAGCGGATCGGGTTTTCCTTGAACGGCACCTTCGGCCAGAAGTCGCGCAGCATCTCCGCCGAGACGTCGCCGTGGATGCGCGACACGCCGTTCTGGAAGCGCGAGCCGCGCACGGCGAGCGCCGTCATGTTGAACTCGCCGCCCGAGGACACGCGCGCGAGCGATGCGACCTTCTCCACCGGAACGCGCAGCTCCGCGCAGTAGGCCTCGAGGAACGGGCGGATGATCTGCTCGGGGAACTGGTCGTGGCCCGCGGGCACCGCGGTGTGCGTGGTGAACACGGTATTCGACGCGACCGCCTCGAGCGCGGTCTCGAACTCGAGGCCCCCGAGCACGAGGTAGCGCATGCGCTCCAGGATCAGGAACGCGGCGTGACCCTCGTTGATGTGCCAGACGCTCGGCCGCAGGCCCATCGCGATGATGGCGCGCACGCCGCCCATGCCGAGGATGATCTCCTGCTCGAGACGCGTCGTGCGGTCGCCGCCGTAGAGGCGGTGCGCGATGTGGCGGTCGCTCTCGCGGTTCTCCGGCACGTCGGTGTCGAGCAGGTACAGCGTGACGTGGCCCGCGCGCGCCTGCCATACCTTGACCTGGATCGAGCGGCCGGGCAGCGGCAGCTCGATCGTGAGCGGCGAGCCGTCGCTCTTCTTCACCGGCGCGACCGGCAGGTTCTCGAAATCCGAGTCGACGTACTCGGCGCGCTGGCTGCCCTCGGCGTCCACCGTCTGCACGAAGTAGCCCTGGCGGTAGAGCAGGCCGATCGCGATGAACGGCAGCTGGTGATCGCTCGCCGCCTTGCAATGGTCGCCCGCGAGGATGCCGAGGCCGCCCGAATAGAGCGGGAAGCTCTCGTGGAAGCCGAACTCGGCGCAGAAGTACGCGACCTGGTCGCCCTCCTGCAGCGCCGCCGTGCCGGGCTTGGAGAAGCGCTCCGAGTGGTAGGTGTCGAACGCCGACAGCACGCGGTTGAACGCCGACAGGAAGATCGGGTCCGCCGCCGCGTCGAGCAGCCGCTGCTGGTCGATGCGCTTCAAGAGCGCCTTGGGCGAGTGCCCGGTCGCCTCCCAGAGATCGGGGTCGAGCCGCGCGAACAGCGCGCGCGTCGCGCGATCCCAGCTGTACCAGAGATTGCCCGCGAGCTCCTCGAGGCGCGCGAGGCGCTGAGGCACCTTCGGGTGGACTTCCAGCGAATACGACGTTCCCTGCGTCATCTTGTGTTCTCGTCCCTCTTCAATTCGTCTTGCATCCCGCCCCTCCCGTCCGGAGAGGCTCACGCCGAGCTGAGCGGCGCCGCCACCGCCTCGAGCGGCTTGCGCTCGGCATCCACGCCCGCGACCCAGGCGACCGCCGCGGCCGCGCACATCAGCAGCCCCGCGACCGCGTAGCCGCCGAAGAGCCAGTCGCGGCTGCCCGTCTCGACCAGCGCGCCGAAGAGCGCCGGCGTCAGCAGCGCGCCGACCCCGGTGCCGATCGCGTAGAAGATCGAGATCGAGACCGCGCGGATCTCGAGCGGAAACACCTCGCTCACCGTCAGGTACGCCGAGCTCGCCGCCGCCGACGCGACGAAGAAGATCGCCGCCCACGCGATCGTGAGCCCCTGCGCGTCGAGCGCGCCGCGCGCGAAGGCCCAGCCGGCGCCGAGCAGCCCCGCTCCGGCGAGCGCGTAGGTGAGCGCGATCATCGGGCGCCGGCCCACGCTGTCGAACAGCCACCCGAGCACCAGCGGACCGGCGAAGTTCGCGACGGCGAACGGCAGGATGTACGCCCCGACGCGCTCGTCGGCGACGCCGTAGAAGCGTGTGAGCACCAGGCCGTAGGTGAAGAAGATGGCGTTGTAGAAGAACGCCTGCGACGCCATGAGCGAGAGCCCGAGCACCGCGCGGCGGCGGTAGCGGAACGCCATGAGGCGCGCGATCTCGGACCAGGCGACCGGCCCGCGCATGCGCATCGCGAGCGCGCCGTGCACCACGCGCAGCGGGCCGCGCTCGGCGGCGACCGCCGCCTCGATGCCCGCGACCCCGGCCTCGGCGCGCTCGGCGTGCCCGTGCGTGATGAGCCAGCGCGGGCTCTCGGGCAGATGGCGGCGCACGACCAGGATCGCGACGCCGAGCACCGCGCCGAGCCCGAACGCGAGCCGCCAGCCGAGGCGCGCGCCGATCCAGTCGGGGTCGAGCAGCGCGAGCGAGAGCCCGGCGCCGAGCGCCGCGCCGACCCAGAACGTGCCGTTGATGCCGAGGTCGACGACGCCGCGCACGCGCGCGGGAATCAGCTCGTCGATCGCCGAGTTGATCGCCGCGTATTCGCCGCCGATGCCGAAGCCGGTCAGCAGGCGACACAGCGCGAAGCTCGCGAAATTCCAGGTGAGGCCGGTGAGCACGGTGGCGACGACGTAGACGGCCAGCGTGACGAGGAACAGGCGCTTTCGTCCCAGGCGATCGGCGAGCCGCCCGAAGAAGAGCGCCCCCGCGACCGCGCCCGCGATGTACGCGGAGCCGGCCCACCCGACCTCGGCGGCCGAGAGGCCGAGCGTGTCGGCGCGCTGCAGCACCGCGCTCAGCGCCCCGACCACCGTGACCTCGAGCCCGTCGAGGAGCCACGTGATGCCGAGCGCGATGACGACGCGCCAATGCCAGCGCGACCAGGGAAGCGAGTCGAGCCGAGCCGGAATTGTTGTTCGAATGCTGGTGGGATCGGCCATGGAGGCGGCTGCGTACCCAACGACGCTACTATGACCACGCCGGGCCGGCGCAGTTCGCACCGGTGTTGCATAATGCGACTCCATGAGATTCGAAAAACTGCTATCGATCCTTGGACTTGCGCTCGCCGCGGCCCCGGCCGCCTTTTCGGCCCGGGCCCAGGAGTGGCCCGCGAAGCCGGTGCACGTGATCGTGCCCTACGTCGCGGCCGGCGCCGCCGACATCTTCGGCCGCACGCTCGCGCAGAAGCTCGGCGAGTCCCTGCACGAGACCTTCGTCGTCGAGAACCGGCCGGGCGCGAACGGCGGCATCGGCTCGGAGCTCGTCGCCAAGGCGGCGCCCGACGGCTACACGCTGCTCGCCACCGCGAGCGGGCCGATCGTCGTCAACCCGGTGCTCTACGCCAAGGTGCCGTACGACCCGGTGCGGGACTTCGCGCCGGTCGCGCAGGCCACCGTATACCAGTACGTTCTGGTGACGCTCGCGACCTCGCCGTTCAAGAGCATCGCCGACATCGTCGCGGCGGCGCGCGCGAAGCCGGGCGCGCTCACGTTCGGCTCGACCGGGATCGGCGGCGGCAACCACCTCGCGGGCGAGCTGCTCGCGCTCTCGACCGGCACGCAGCTGACGCACGTGCCCTACAAGGGCAGCGCCGCCGCCCTCGCCGACCTGCTCGGCGGACAGCTCTCCTTCATGTTCGACACCGTCATCACCTCGGTGCCGCAGATCCGCGCCGGCAAGCTGCGCGCCTTCGCCGTCTCGAGCGCGAAGCGCGCGTCGTCGCTGCCCGACGTGCCGACGATGCAGGAGGCCGGGATCGCGGGCTTCGACATCTCGCAGTGGCAGGGCGTGCTCGCGCCCGCCGGCACGAGTCGCGCGATCGTCGACAAGCTCAATGCCGGGATCCGCAAGGCCCTCGCCGCGCCCGACGTGCGCGAGCGCCTCGTCACCCAGGGCGGCAACGAGATCGTGACCGGCACGCCCGCCGATTTCGCCGCGCTCATCAGGAGCGACCTGCGCCAGTACGCGAAGCTCATCCGCGACGCCAAGATCCCCGCGCAATGAGGATCCTGGTCCTCCCCGGCGACGGCATCGGACCCGAGATCACCGCCGCCACCGTCGCCGTGCTCGACCGCGCCAACGCGCTGTTCAGCCTCGGCCTCGAGTGGCACCTGGAGGAGATCGGCTTCCGCACGCTGAAGAAGGAAGGCACGACGCTGCCCCAGCGCGTGCTCGACATGGCGCGCAAGGTCGACGGCGTGATCCTCGGACCGCTCTCGACCTACGAGTACCCGCCGCGCGACCGCGGCGGGCTCAACCCGTCGGGCGAGATGCGCGTGAAGCTCGACCTCTACGCCAACATCCGGCCGGCGAAGTCGCGCCTGGGCGTCGGGCTCACCGGCAAGCCGGTCGATCTCGTCATCTACCGCGAGAACACCGAGGGCTTCTACGCCGACCGCAACATGCACCAGGGCGTCGGCGAGTTCATGCCGACCGAGGACATGGCGCTCTCGGTGCGCCGCGTGACGGCCAAGTGCTCCAGCCGCATCGCGCGGCGCGCGTTCGAGGCGGCGATGCTCAGGCGCAAGAAGGTGACGGCGGTGCACAAGGCGAACGTCTTCAAGATCTCCGACGGGCTGTGGCTGCGCGAGGTGCGCAAGGTCGCGCGCGAGTTCCCCGAGGTGCAGCTCGAGGAAGTCATCGTCGACGCCATGGCGGCGCTGCTGCTGCGCGACCCGCAGCGCTTCGACGTGATCGTCGCCGAGAACATGTACGGCGACATCCTCTCCGACGAGGCGTCGGAGCTCTCGGGCGGACTCGGCCTGGGCGGCTCGATCAACGCGGGGGACGAGATCTGCGTCGCGCAGGCGCAGCACGGCTCGGCGCCCGACATCGCGGGCAAGGACCGCGCGAACCCGACCTCGCTCATCCTGTCGGCGGCGATGCTGCTCGACTGGATCGGCCGGCGCTCGGGCACCGAGGCGCTCGGCGCCGCGGCCCAGTTCATCGAGGCCGCGGTCGACAAGGTGCTGCGCGATCCCGCAACGCGCACCGCGGACCTCGGCGGAACGCTGGGCACCCAGGCCTTCGCCAAGGCGGTGGCCGAGACCCTCGGCTAGCCCGCCCGGCACGCTTTTCGAGAAGCTTTGCGCGCCGCGCCGGTCACCGCGCGTGCGCCGGCCGGACCGATTGCTCCGGACATCCGGACCACCGGGCCGCATCACGGCGTAGCAAACTCTCTGCGGTATCTTCCGCATGGGAATCGCCATGACGGAAGACGCCCGAGGCTTGCGGCACCTGGTGCCGGCGGCGGCGCTCGCGCTGGCGCTCTTCGTCCGCTGGCTGCTCGATCCGTGGCTGCACGACGCCTGGGCCACGCCGCTGGTGCTGGGCGCGGTCGCGGCCGCGGTGTGGTACGGCGGATGGGCGCAGGCCGCAATGGTCGCCCTCGCCGGCTATCTCTTCACCGACTTCATGTTCATGGCGACGCGCGGCTCGCTGTCGATAGCGACCACGGCGGGAATGCTCGGCTTCCTCCTGTACTCGGCGTCCAGCGCCCTCATCATCGCGCTCGGCCACCGCGCGCGGCGCGAGCGGCGCGAGGCGCGAGCGTCGGCGCGCCTGCTCGGCCGCACGCTGTCGGGCGCGCGCGTCGCCGCCTGGGAATGGGACGTGACGCACGACGTGCTGCGGATGAGCGAGAACACCCCCGACCTGTTCGGCGCCGGGCGCGAGTTCAGGCCGTCCCGCCGGCTGCTCGCGTACATCCATCCCGACGACCGCCAGACGCACCTGCGCGCCGTGCGCGAGGCGGTGCGCGGAGGCGACAAGATCGACTACGGCTTCCGCGTCGTCCGCCCGGACGGCCGTGTCGCGTGGTTCGAGTCGCGTGGCGACGTCACGCGGGACGCGAGCGGCCGCGCGACCCTGATCCGCGGCATCGTGATCGACGTGACCGAGCGCACGCTGGCGCAGCGCGCGCTGCGCGAGACCGAGCAGCGGCTGCAGATCGCGCAGGATCTCGCGCCGCACGGCTACGCCGTGCTCGAGAGCGTGCGCGCCGAGGGACGCATCGTCGATTTCCGCGTCGCGTACATCAACGCCACCGGCGCCGCGCTCGCCAAGCGCAGCCCCGAGGACCTGGTCGGCACGCGGGTGCTGGAGGTCTTTCCCGCGGTGGCGTCGAGCGTGCTCTTCGAGCGGTTGCAGGAGACCTGCGAGACCGGGCGCGGCTCGGACTTCGAAGTGCATTACCCGAACGGGAACGGCGGCACCTGGTTCCGCTACCTGCTCGCGAAGGTCGACAGCTCCGTGGCGACCTCCTTCATCGACGTCACCGCGACCAAGCACCTCGAGGAAGAGCTGCGCCGGCGCGCCGACGCGCTCAAGGAGGCCGACCGGCGCAAGAACGAGTTTCTCGCCGTGCTCGCGCACGAGCTGCGCAACCCCCTTGCGCCCGTCGCGACCAGCCTGCAGATCCTGAAGCGCATCGGCGGCGACGCGCGCACCGCGCGCACGCTCGACGTCATGGAGCGGCAGCTCGCGCAGATCGTGCACCTCATCGACGACCTGCTCGACATCAGCCGCATCGAGCAGGGCAAGACGACCCTGCACCGCTCGGTGGTGCAGCTGCAGGATGCGGTCGCCCAGGGCATCGACACCGCCGAGCCGCACATCCGGGCGAAGGCGCACGAGCTCGCGGTCGAGATGACGCCCGTGCCGCTGCACGTGCACGCCGACCCGATGCGCATCGCGCAGGTCGTCGCCAACCTGCTCAACAACTCCGCCAAGTACACGCACTCGCACGGCCGCATCCGGCTCGCGCTGCGCTCCGAGGCGGGATACGCGGTGATCACCGTCGCGGACAACGGCATCGGCATCCCGCACGACAAGCTGAAGTCGATCTTCGACCTTTTCGTCCAGGTCGACCGCGCTTCCGACAACTCGGGCGGCGGGCTCGGCCTCGGGCTTACGCTCGCGAAGAACCTGGTCGAGATCCACGGCGGCACGATCGAGGCGATGAGCGAGGGCCTCGGCAAGGGCAGCACCTTCGTCGTGCGGCTGCCGCTCGTGGTCGAGCCCGCGCTCGAGCGGCGGCCGCGGCAGGACGCGCGCGCCGCGACCGCGCATCCCGCGCGGCGCATCCTCGTCGTCGACGACAACCAGGACGCCGCCGAGACGCTCGCGCAGCTCCTGCGCCTCAGCGGCGACGAGGTCCGCACCACCGACAACGGGGAGGACGCGCTCGCCATCGGGCCGGAGTTCCGCCCGCACGTCGCGATCCTCGACCTCGGCATGCCCGATATCGACGGCTACGAGCTGGCGCAGCGCGTCCGTCGCCAACGCTGGGGCAGCGGCGTCCTGCTGGTCGCGCTGAGCGGCTGGGGCCAGGAGGAGGACAAGGCGCGCTCGCGCGACGCGGGCTTCGACCATCACCTCACCAAGCCGGTCTCGCCGGTCGATCTCGAGCAGGTTCTCGAGCACTACGCCGCCATCTAGACCGGGCGACGCTCGCCGTACCGGACTACTTCCGGCGCCGGTTCAGGAACCGCGGGCGGGGCTGGACGCTCTACACGATGTATCCGCGGGCCCATGGACGCGCAGCTGCTCATCTCGGACATTCGTGCGATACGGATCACCCGCGTGCACGAGCGCCCGGGGCACCGGAAATTCGTGCGCGTCATCACCGTCCGTTACGGCGACGAGTCCGAGTACGAGATCTGCCTGAGCGCGGACGACCCGCGCACCCTCGAGCTTCTCGAGGAGGATCCGCCCGCGCGCTGAGCGGGGAATTCGCGCGCGCCGCGGTGGTCGATTCCTGAGGAGCAGCGACATGAATCCCTCCGCGCTTGGCCGCGACGTTCAACAATGCGTCGAACAAATGCCTGGATTGCTACCGGGTCTGTCGACAGGCTGATGAATCGCTCCCTCGTCGAAACCGTCTGAGGAGACTCGCATGACGACACACACTCTGCACCACCCCCACGGCGGCGAGAGCCTGCCGCGCTGGATCGTCGTCGGATTCGTTTCCGGCGCCGTGTCCGTTCTGATCTTCCACCAGGGCGCGGCGGCGCTGCTGCACGCGCTCCAGCTGACGCCGCGCGCGCCCTACTCGATGACGCCTACCCCGCCGTGGGGCGTGCCCCAGGTGTGGTCGCTCGCGTTCTGGGGCGGCGTGTGGGGCGTCGTGTTCGCCGCGGTCCTCGCGCGGCTCGAGGGCGCCTGGCTGGTCGTCGCCTCCACGGTGCTCGGCGCCGTGCTCCCGACGCTGGTCGCGTGGTTCGTGGTCGCGCCGCTCAAAGGACAGCCGCCCGCCGCGGGCTGGGCGCCGGCCGCGATGATGATCGGCCCGATCGTCAACGCCGCGTGGGGCCTCGGGACGGGGCTCGGCCTCGCGCTCGTCGGCCGCCCGCACGCGCGGATCGAAGCGGATCGAAGCCCTAATCGAAGCTGAGCCCGATCCCGATCAGGTTCCAGCCGCCGTTCCGCGCGTCGCGCTGGATGCCGAGCTTCGAGCCGTGCGAATGGTGCCGGTACTCGACGAACAGACGCCGGTTGAAGTCGTAGGCGAGCGAGACGTCGAAGAGCCAGTGCGTTCCGTTGACGTTCGTCGTCTGGTCGATCCAGGCGAGGCCGATGCCCGGGCGCCATTTCCCGAGCGTCCACACGTGATCGAAGCCCGCCATCCAGTGCGGCTTGGGCTCCATGTCGTCGGTATGTAACCAGGCGCCCGCGCGCAGGCCCCACTCGCCGCCGTAGCGCCCGGCGAGGAGCGCCGCGCCCTCGGCGTGCACGAAATCCTCGGAGTACGCGAGCCGAAGGCTTTTCGGCGTCGCCTCGTTCTGCAGCGCGTGCGC
>DASRFB010000045.1:0-4576 GCA_035651815.1 Burkholderiales bacterium
CGCGTACGCGACCAGGCTCGTGACCCCGCGCGAGAATTGCGCGCGCAGCTCCTCCTCGAGCTCGCGCTGCACGGTCTCGATGTGCCCCTCGAGCCGCGAGCGCGCGAGCTGCTCCGCCCAGATGAGCTTCTCGCCGAACTCGGTGAGCTTCGCGCCGCGTCCGCGCTCGAGCCGCACCAGCGGCTTGCCGACCGCCTTCTCCCACTTCCCGATCAGACCCCAGACGTGCCGGTAGGAGAACCCCAGCTCCTGCGCCGACTGCGCGACCGAGCCCGACTTGCGGACCGCCTCGAGAAGGCGGAACAGCATGGGGCTTCCCGACGCGGAGTCGCCGGTGCCGATCTTCCAGTTGGCTTCGAGCTGGATCCGGATCATCTGCAAAGATGCAATAGGTAATAAAATATAACAAATTCCTGCGTTAAGCGTGCGTCTCTATATCTAAGTGCATATATCCGAGAATATGTTCTGGGCCGCCTCGTATATGAATTGCCTGTACATATTTCAGCCACGAAGGGGCGGCACCTATCATGGTCCTCCCGCCCCGCCATGCTCGACGCCCTAGCCGCCGCCGCGAAACTCCTCGTTCAGCCGTCGCCCGAGCTGATCGAGGTCGTCGCTCTCAGCCTGCGCGTGAGCCTTTTCGCGGTGGCCCTCGCCGCGCTGCTCGGCATGCCGCTCGGCGCCGCGATCGCGGTGTGCCGCTTCCCCGGCCGGCGCACGGCGATCGTCCTGCTCAACGCCTTCATGGGGCTGCCGCCGGTGGTGGTCGGCCTCGCGATCTACCTGCTGCTCTCGCGCGCCGGCCCGCTGGGGCCGCTCGGGTTGCTGTTCACGCCGGCGGCGATGGTCATCGCGCAGACCGTCCTGATCGTGCCGATCATCGCGGCGCTGTCGCGCCAGGTCATCGAGGACGCATGGCGCGAATACCAGGAGCAGCTCAATTCGCTCGGCGCGGGCCGGCTGAGCGCGGCGCTGACGCTGCTCTGGGACACGCGCTTCTCGCTGCTCACGACGGTGCTCGCCGGATTCGGGCGCGCGGCCGCGGAGGTCGGCGCGGTCATCATCGTCGGCGGCAACATCGACGGCGTCACGCGGGTGATGACGACGACGATCGCGCTCGAAACCAGCAAGGGCGACCTGCCGCTCGCGCTCGGACTGGGCGCGATCCTGATCGCGATCGTGATCGTCATCAACGCCGCCGCCTACGCGACCAAGGAAATCGCGCAGCGGCGCTACGGGTGAGCATGCGCGCGCCTTCCTCGCTGCTGCCGCTGCGCATCGACGAGGTCTCGTTCGTCGCGGGGGGGCGCGTGATTCTCGATCGGGTCTCGGCCACCATCGACGCGGGTCCGCGCTCGGTGATCCTGGGCGCGAACGGCGCGGGGAAGAGCGTGCTGATGCGGATCTGCCACGGGCTGCTCGCGCCGACCTCGGGCAGCGCGCGCTGGACCGGCGCGGAGCTTCCCGGATCGCCGCGGCGCCAAGCGATGGTGTTCCAGCGGCCGGTCATGCTGCGCCGGTCCGCCATCGACAACGTCATCTACGCGCTCAACGTCGCCGGCGTGCCGGCCGACGAGCGGCATCGCCGGGCCTGGTCGGCGCTGGAACGGGTGGGCCTGGCCGCGCTTGCCGCGCGCCCGGCCAGGGTGCTCTCGGGCGGCGAGCAGCAGCGGCTCGCGCTCGCGCGCGCCTGGGCGCTCGTGCCCGAGGTGCTCTTCCTCGACGAGCCGACGGCGAGCCTCGATCCCACCGCGGCGCGCGAGGTCGAGAGCATCATCGCGGCGATCCACGCGGCGGGCACGAAGATCATCATGACCACGCACAACCTCGGCCAGGCCCGGCGCCTCGGCGACGAGATCCTGTTCCTCGACCGCGGCCGCCTGCTCGAGCGCGCGCCGGTCGAGCGTTTTTTTTCGCAGCCGCAAACGGCGCAAGCCGACGCTTTCATCAAAGGAGAACTGCCTTGGACCTGATCCGCCGCATCCTCGTCGTCATTCTGCTCGCCGCCTCCGTCCCGGCGCTCGCGCAGCAGAAATTCATCACCGTGGCGTCGACGACGTCGACCGAGCAGTCGGGGCTGTTCAAGTACCTGCTGCCGATCTTCGAGAAAAAGACCGGCATCCAGGTGCACGTGGTCGCGGTGGGCACCGGGCAGGCGCTCGACATCGGCCGCCGCGGCGACGCCGACGTCGTGTTCGTGCACGCGCGCTCGGCGGAGGAGAAGTTTCTCTCCGAGGGCCAGGGGGTGAAGCGGTTCCCCGTCATGTACAACGATTTCGTGCTGATCGGCCCGAAGTCGGATCCCGCCAAAGTCGCCGGCGGCCGGGACATCGTCGAGGCGCTGCGGAAGATCAAGGCGGCGCAGGCGCCGTTCGTGTCGCGCGGCGACCGCAGCGGCACGCACATCGCCGAGCTCGCGCTGTGGAAGGACGCGGACATCGACATCGCCAGGGACAAGGGCCCCTGGTACAAGGACACGGGGCAGGGCATGGGCCCGGCGCTCAACACCGCGGCGTCGCTCGGGGCCTACATCCTGTCGGATCGCGGCACGTGGATCTCGTTCAAGAACCGCGGCGATCTCGAGATCGTCGTGCAGGGCGACAAGCGCCTGTTCAACCAGTACGGCGTGATGCTGGTGAACCCGCAGAAGCACCCGAACGTGAAGAAGGACCTCGGCCAGGAGTTCATCGACTGGCTGATCTCGCCCGAGGGCCAGAAGATCATCGCGGGATACAAGATCGGCGGGCAGCAGCTGTTCTTCCCCAACGCGAACCAGCCGGGGGCGTGAGGCCGGGCACGCGCGCGCCTTCTCCGGCGCTATATCTGCCCGGGAACGACGCCCCTGATAAAATGGGGCGATGAAGATCTTCGGCATCACCGGCTGGTCGGGCAGCGGCAAGACCACCCTCATCGAGCAGATCGTGCCGCGCCTCGTGAGGAAGGGCCTGGTGGTCTCGCTGATCAAGCACGCGCACCACAGCTTCGACGTGGACCATCCGGGCAAGGACTCGTACCGCCATAGGCACGCCGGCTGCACCGAGGTCCTGGTCAGCTCGCAGAACCGCTGGGTGATCATGCACGAGCTGCGCGGCGCCCCGGAGCCGACGCTCGACGAGCAGCTCGGGCGCGTCTCGCCGTGCGACCTGCTGCTCATCGAGGGATACAAGCGCTACCCGATGCCCAAGCTCGAGGTGTGGCGCAGCGAAAACGCCAAGCCGTTCCTGCACCCCGACGACGACAACATCGTCGCCCTCGCGACCGACGTGCCGCAGAAATCGGGCCCGACGCGGCGCTTCGACCTGAACGATCACGACGGCATCGCCGACTTCGTGCTCGAGTTCAACGGGCTGAAATGAACAAGGGCCTGCTCAGCGTCGACGACGCGCTCGAGCGCCTGCTCTCGGGCGCGAGGCCCGTCGCCGAGCGCGAAACGGTGGCCACGCTCGAGGCCGCGGGCCGCGTGCTCGCCGAGGCGCAGCGGTCGGCGATGAACGTGCCGCCCATGGACAACAGCGCCATGGACGGGTATGCCGTGCGCCGCGCCGACGTGCGCGCGCCGGGCGCGCGCCTGCAGGTCTCGCAGCGCATCGCGGCGGGCAGCGTCGGCCGGCCGCTCGCGCCGGGCACCGCGGCGCGCATCTTCACCGGCGCGCCCGTGCCCGAGGGGGCGGACGCGATCGTCATCCAGGAGGACACGTCCGCCGAAGGCGACGCGGTGATCGTGAACAAGGTGCCCGGGCCGGGCGAATGGATCCGCCGCGTCGCGAGCGACATCGCCGCCGGCGACGTGATCCTCGCCCCGGGGATCCGGCTGCGGCCGCAGGACGTCGGGCTCGCCGCGTCGGTCGGCATCGCGCGCCTGCCGGTGGCGAGGCGCGTGCGCCTCGGGCTGTTCTTCACCGGCGACGAGCTGGTCATGCCGGGCGATCCGCTCCCGCCGGGACGCATCTACAACTCGAACCGCTTCACGCTGAACGGCCTCGCGCGCGCCTTCGACTGCGAGGTTCGCGACTACGGCATCGTCCCGGACGACCTCGGCTCCACGCGCGACGTGCTCAGGCGCGCGGCGTCGGAATGCGACGTCATCGTGACGAGCGGCGGCGTGTCGGTCGGCGAAGCCGATTTCGTCAAGCCCGCGGTCGAGGCCGAAGGCGAGCTGCTCATGTGGCGTATCGCGATGAAGCCGGGCCGCCCCCTCGCGTTCGGGCGCGTTGCGAAGGCGGCGTTCATCGGCCTGCCCGGGAACCCGGTGTCGAGCTTCGTCACGTTCCTGCTCTTCGTGCGGCCGTTCCTGCTGAAGACGCAGGGCATCGCGCAAGTCGCGCCGCACGCGATCGAGGCGCGCGCGGATTTCGATTGGCCGCGGCCCGATCCCCGGCGCGAGTTCCTGCGCGTAAAATGGAACGCGCGCGGCGGCCTCGATCTGTACCCGACGCAGGATTCCGCCGTGCTGACCTCGACCGCGTGGGCCGACGGGCTCGTGGACAACCCGCCCGGGCGCGCGATCCGCGCGGGCGACACGGTGAGTTTCCTGCCTTATTCGGAGCTGTTCCGGTGAAGATCCGGATCCTGTACT
>DASRFB010000046.1:0-14043 GCA_035651815.1 Burkholderiales bacterium
CAGCCCGAGATGCCGATGTAGATGCCCACGATGCCCCGGCGCTACGCGCCGGGGCCGTTCGGCACGGGTTGGGGGCGCGCGAGCAGCTCGCGCAGCAGCTCGAGGTCGACGGGCTTGGCGAAGTGCCGCGCGATGCCCGCGTTCAGGCTGCGCTCGAGGTCCTCCTCCTGCGCGTAGCCGCTGACTGCGATGAGGAGAATATCGTCGTCGCCGAACAGGGCCTTGAGGCGGTCGGCCAACTGGTACCCGTTCAGGCCGGGCAGCCCGATGTCGAGCAGCGCCACGTCGGGCCGGAAGTCGCGCGACGAATCGAGCGCGCTCGTCCCGTCGTACGCGACCTGCACGACGTGGCCCCAGCTGCGCACCGCGGCCGCGAGCGTGTCGGCGGCGTCGCGGTTGTCCTCCACGACCAGCACTCGGCGCGCGCTCTCGAGCGCCTCGGGGGCTTTCAGCGTCTCCTGATCGCCGGCCGGCGCCGTCTGGGCTGCGAGCGGCAGGCGCACGATGAACTCGCTGCCCATGCCCGGGCCGCCGCTCTCGGCGTGGACCGTCCCGCCGTGCAGGCGCACCAGCCGGTCGACGAGCGTGAGCCCGACGCCGAGCCCGCCTTCGGAGCGGTCGAGCGAACGGTCGCCCTGCACGAACAGCTCGAAGATCTTCGGCAGCAGGTCGCGCGGTATGCCGACGCCGTTGTCGCGAACCGAGACCAGGGCGTTGCCGCTCTCGCGTTTCACGGTGCACGAGATGACGCCCCCTTCGGGGGTGTACTTCGCCGCGTTGTTCAGCAGGTTGAGGATCGCCTGCGAGAGCCTCACCATGTCGCCTTCGACGATCACCGGCTCGTCCGCGAGCGCCACCTTGAGCGTGTGCCGGCGCGCGTCGAGCATCGGCCGGGTCGACTCGACCGCCCGCTCGACGGCGGCGTTCAGGTCGATGGGCGCCTTGTGCACGATGATCTTGCCGCTCGTGATGCGAGTGACGTCGAGGAGGTCGTCGACCAGGCGCGCGAGCTGCGACACCTGCCGGTCGATGACGTCGCGGCACCATTCGCTCGCCGTGGGGTCGAGCTTCTTGCGCGCCATCACGTGCACGGCGTTGCGGATGGGCGCGAGCGGATTGCGCAGCTCGTGCCCGAGCATCGCCAGGAACTCGCTCATCTGGCGCCGGCCTTCCTCGAGCGCCTCGACGTGCTTGCGCTCGGTCATGTCGCGCGTGACCTTGGAATAGCCGCGCAGCACGCCGTCGTCGCCGTGCAGCGGCGTGACGACGACGTTCGCCCAGAACAGCGACTTGTCCTTGCGCACGCGCCAGCCTTCGTCCTCGAAGCGGCCGTCCTTGCGCGCGACCGAGAGCTCGTACTCGGGCCAGCCGCGCTCGAGCGCCTCGGGCGGGTAGAACACCGAGAAATGCTGCCCGATGATCTCCTCGGGCTGGTAGCCCTTGATGCGCTGCGCGCCTGCGTTCCAGCTCACCACGCGGCCCTGCGGGTCGAGCATGAAGATGGCGTAGTCCTTGACGCCTTCGACCAGCATGCGGAAGCGCTCCTCGCTCGCGCGCACGCGCTCCTCGTGCGCGCGCCGCTCGGTCAGGTCGCGCGTGACCTTGCCGAAGCCGCGCAGCTCGCCCGAGCGGGCGTAGAGCGCGGTGATGACGACGTTCGCCCAGAAGCGCGTGCCGTCCTTGCGCAGGCGCCAGCCCTCGTCCTCGAAGCGCCCGTCGCGCTTCGCCATCTCGAGCTCCTGCTGCGGCCATTGCGCGGCCACGGCGTCGGGCGGATAGAACGTCGAGAAGTGCCTGCCGATGATCTCTTCGGCGCTGTAGCCCTTGATGCGCTGGGCGCCCGCGTTCCAGGTGGCGACGCGGCCCTCGGGATCGAGCATGAAGATCGCGTAGTCGCGGACGCTCTCAACGAGCAGCCGGAAGCGGTCTCCGTTGTGATCCTTTCGAGGTTCTTCGGACATGACTCCCTGCGCCGCTCCGGCGAAGCGGAAAACTCTAACCTAAGTGCCGGAAGCGCCGCAAGAAGTGGGGCGAAGACAACGCAGGTCCGGGATAGTTCCCGGATGCCGCGGGGCTATTCGCTCGACGGCTCGGCCGGCTTCGCGTCCGCGGCCTCGCTCGGATCGCCGAAGTACGACTTGCAGTCCTCGCAGCGGTAGATCGTCTGCATCAGGCCGCGCATCGGATCGCGGCGAGTCACCACCGCGTGGCTCCTGGACAGGCACAGCGGGCAGGCGATTCCAGCGACGGGGCCGGCGAAGCGCTCGCGCGAGACCATGGGTCAGGACCGGTCCGATCCGGAACCGTTCTTGCCGTCGAACTCGCGCGCGTCGCCGAAGTAGGACCTGCAGTCGCCGCAGAGGTAGACGGTCTGCCGGATCCCGCGGTCCGGGTGGCGCTTGGCGACGAGCGAATAGTTGTGCGACAGGCAGAGCGGGCACAGCAGTCCCTGGACCGGCTTGTTGAACAGCTCGCGTGGCGCCATCTTATTTATGTCGCGATCAACGTGCCCCGCTGCAGGCGGCGGCGCGCGCGAATTCTAATCAGACTGCGGCATGCAGTGTCAAGTTTTTGCTTCGGAGTTCCTCGAGCGGCGTGACGCCGTGGTCATCGTGCGAAGTGATCGTCATCGTGCGAAGTCATCGTCGCCCTACGAAGTCATCCTGAGCGCAGCGAAGGATCTGCTTTTTCGCCAACAGCAGACGATCGCGGCGTCATTCGCCGCCGAACGCCTGGATCCCGGTTTGCGCGCGGCCGAGGATGAGAGCGTGGATGTCGTGCGTGCCCTCGTAGGTGTTGACGACCTCGAGGTTGAGCATGTGGCGCACGACGCCGAACTCGTCGGAGATGCCGTTGCCCCCGAGCATGTCGCGCGCGAGCCGCGCCACCTCGAGCGCCTTGCCCGACGAGTTGCGCTTCAGGATCGAGGTCATCTCGGGCGTGTCCGCGCCCTCGTCCTTGAGGCGGCCCAGGCGCAGGCAGCCCTGGAGGCCGAGCGCGATCTCGGTCTGCATGTCGGCGAGCTTCTTCTGCACCAGCTGGTTCGCGGCGAGCGGCCGGCCGAATTGCTTGCGGTCGAGCACGTACTGGCGCGCGCGATGCCAGCAGTCCTCGGCCGCGCCGAGCGCGCCCCAGGCGATGCCGTAGCGCGCGGCGTTGAGGCAGGTGAACGGGCCCTTCAGTCCCTCGACGCCCGGCATGAGCGCGTCCTCGGGCACGCGCGCGTCGTCGAGGACGACCTCGCCGGTGATCGAGGTGCGCAGGCCCATCTTGCCGTGGATCGCCGGTGCTGATAGACCCTTCGTCCCTTTCTCGAGCAGGAAGCCGCGGATCTTGCCGTCCTCGGTCTTGGCCCAGATCAGGAACACGTCGGCGATCGGCGAGTTGCTGATCCACATCTTCGAGCCGGTGAGGCTGTAGCCGCCGGGCACCTTCTTCGCGCGCGTCTGCATGCTGCCGGGGTCCGAGCCATGGTCGGGCTCGGTGAGGCCGAAGCAGCCGATCACCTCTCCGGTCGCGAGCTTCGGCAAATATTTTTTCCGGTGCGCCTCGCTGCCGAAGCGGTGGATCGGCAGCATCACGAGCGAGCTCTGCACCGACAGCATCGAGCGGTAGCCCGAGTCGACGCGCTCGATCTCGCGCGCGATCAGCCCGTAGCAGACGTACGAGAGGCCGGCGCCGCCGTACTGGGCGGGGATCGTCGGGCCGAGCAGTCCCAGGGCACCCATCTCGCGGAAGATGGCGGGATCGCTCTTCTCGTGGCGGAACGCCTCGAGCACGCGCGGCGCGAGCTTTTCCGTCGCGTACCGGGCCGCGGCGTCGCGCACCATGCGCTCGTCGTCGGAGAGCTGCGCGTCGAGGCGCAGCGGGTCCTGCCAGGAGAACTCGGCCTTCCTGGGCTTGGTTTCCGGGGCGTTCATGGAGGATCTCGCTTCAGGCTTCGGGGGTGAGCAATGATACGCCGAGGAGCGCCCGGCGCTTGAGCCACGGGCTCGCGCGGTAGCGCGGATCGCCGTAGAAGGCGTGCATGGCGTCGAGGATGCGCAGCAGCGTCGCGGGCCCGAGCGCGTCGCCCCAGGCGAGCGGCCCCTGCGGGTAGCCCAGACCGAGCGTGACGCCCGCGTCGATGTCGGCCGGAGCGGCGATGCGCTGCTGCGCGATGTCGCAGGCGATGTTGACGATGGTCGCGAGCACGCGCTGCGCGACGAAGCCGGGACTGTCGCGGATCACCGAGACCGGGACGCCGTCGGCGCCGAGCAGCCCGTGCGCGGCCTCGCGCATCGTCGGGCTCGTCACGGGCGTCGTCATGAGCGTGCGGTGCTTGTCGAGCGGCAGCAGGCAGTCGACCGCGAGCGTGCGCCGCGGGTCGAGCCCTTCCTCGATCGCGGTCGTGGTCGCGTCCTGGCCGAGCGGCGCGACCAGGCACAGCGACTGCGCCGCCGGGCGCGGGTTCGGGTCGAGCGGCGCGCCGAGCTTCGCGAGCAGCTCGCCCAGCTTCATCCCCGCGCCCGAGCGGCTGATCCAGACGCGTGCGGGCCGCGCCGCTGGCGCGGGCTCGGAGGGCACCGCTTCGGCCTTCCCGTCCGCGTAAGCGTAGAAGCCGCGCGCCGACTTGCGCCCGAGCGCGCCCGCCGCGAGCCGCTGCGCCGTGATCGGCGACGGACGGTAGCGCGGTTCCTCGTAGTACTGGCGGTAGATCGATTCCATGACCGGGTGCGACACGTCGAGGCCCGTGAGGTCGAGCAGCTCGAACGGTCCCATGCGGAATCCCGCGCTCTCGCGCAGGATGCGGTCGATTCTGTGGAACCCGGCGATGCCTTCGCCGGCGATGCGCAGCGCCTCGGTGCCGTAGCCGCGGCCGGCGTGGTTGACGATGAAGCCCGGCGTGTCCTGCGCCCGCACGGCGCGGTGGCCGCAGCGCTCGGCGATCGCGGCGAGCGCGTCGCCGACCCAGGGCGCGGTGGCGAGGCCGTCGACCACCTCGACCACCTTCATGAGCGGCACCGGGTTGAAGAAATGGAAGCCCGCGGCGCGCTCGGGGCGCCGGCACGCCGACGCGATGGCGGTGACCGAGAGCGAAGAGGTATTGGTCGCGAGCACGCAGTCCTCGGCGACGACGGCCTCGAGCTCGCGGAACAGCGCGCGCTTGGCGTCGAGGCTCTCGACGATGGCCTCGACGACGCCGTGCGCGGGCGCGATCTGCGCGAGCGCGCCCGCGAGCTCGATGCACGCCGCGGCGCGGCCGGCCTGCTCGCGCGTCATCCGCCCCTTCTCGGCCAGGCGGTCGAATTGCCTCGCCGCCTCGCGCCGCGCCTCGTCGGCCGCGCCCGCGCGGGCGTCGTGGAGCAGCACCCGGATCCCGGCCCGGGCGAAGAGCTGCGCGATGCCGCGCCCCATGACCCCGGCGCCCACGACGGCGAGCGTGAGATCGGCGCGGGAGGCGTCGAGCGGCATGGAGGTCGATGAGGCGGGAAAGGCGCCGATTCTACCGGTTTGACGGCCCCCGGCCTTTTGGGCAAGCTTGTCGCCGCCGCCGTCGAGGAGGATCCGGAATGAACGGTCTCGCTCGCTTGCTTCCGCTGGTTGCGCTGGCGCTCGCCGTGCCGGCCCTGGCGGACGATTTCCCGTCCCGTCCCGTGACCCTCGTGTGCCCCTGGCCCGCGGGCGGGTCGACCGACACGCACCTGCGCCGCTTCGCCGAGGTCTCGGCGAAGTACCTGGGCCAGCCGATGGTGGTCGAGAACCGTCCCGGGAACGGCGGCATGATCGGCGCCCTCCACGTCGCGCGCAGCACGAAGCCCGACGGCTACACGCTCTCGCAGCTCGCCATCTCGGCGTTCCGCTTCCCGCACCTGCAGAAGGTCGACTGGGACCCGCTGCGCGACTTCACCTACATCATCGGCCTGTCGGGCTACACCTTCGGCGTGGTGGTCCGCTCCGATTCCCCGATCCAGTCGTTCCAGGACCTGATCGCCTGGGCGAAGGCCAACCCCGGGAAGCTCTCGTACGCCTCGACCGGCACCGGCACCTCGCCGCACCTGCTGATGGAGGAGATGGCGGCGAAGCAGGGCGTCGAGCTCCTGCACGTGCCGTTCAAGGGCAGCGCCGACGCGACGCAGGCGCTGATGGGCGGGCACGTCATGGCGCAGTCGGACTCGAGCGGCTGGGGCCGCTTCGTCGACGCCGGGCAGTTCCGCCTGCTCGTCACCTTCGGCGCCGCGCGCACCAAGCACTGGCCGAGCGTGCCGACGGCGAAAGACCTCGGGATGGATATGGTGTACAACTCGCCCTACGGGATCGTCGGCCCGCGCGGGATGGAGCCGCGCGTGGTGAAGACGCTGCACGACGCGTTCAAGAAGACGCTCGACGACCCCGAGCACCAGAAGGTGCTCGACCAGCTCGACCAGGAGCTGTGGTACCGCTCGAGCGAGGATTACGCGAAGTACGCGCGCGAGGACCTGCAGCAGGAGCGCGCGGTGATCGAACGGCTCGGCCTGCTGTCAAAATAACGCCCGCCGCGAAGGAGGAAACATGTTCAGCAGGATACTGCTCGCCTACAACGGCTCGCACGAGGGGAAGTCGGCGCTGCTCGCGAGCGCCGAGATCGCGGCATTCGCGAAGTCCGAGGTGCACCTGCTCGCGGTCGCCGGGATGCCGTCGTCGATGTTCCTCACCGAGGGCTTCCTCCCCGAGGAGCTGCTCGAGGAGGAGAAGAAGCGCGCGCAGGAGGTGCTGAACGAGGGCATCGCCCACCTGCAGCAGCGCGGCTTCACGGTGAAGGGCCACCTCGCCGTCGGCGAGCCGGTGGAGGAGATCTGCCGGCTCGCGGCGAGCATCAAGTGCGACGTCATCGTCGTCGGCCACCAGCAGAAGGCCTCGTGGGCGTCGCGCTGGTGGCGCGGCTCGGTGGGCAAGTCGCTGCTCGACTGCTCGCCGTGCTCGATCTATATCACGCAGACACGCGACTGAGACGCGGCTGATCCGGCGGCCGGGGCGGGCGGGCGTGGCGGCCGCCGGGCGCGTTCTGGTATTCTTCGGCGTTCTCCGCCATCCGCCGCACATCCCCTTCGTCCCATGAAAGGAAGACTGGAAGACTATCGCCTGCTCACCGGGCGCGGGCGCTACACGTCCGACTGGAGCTTCGAGGGCGAGGCGTACGCCGCGTTCCTGCGTTCGGACCGCGCGCACGCCGAGATCGTCTCGATCCGCGCCGACGCCGCGCTCGCGCTGCCGGGCGTCCTCGCCGTGGTGACCGGCGACGACGTCGCCCGCGAAGGCTGGCGCTCGCTGCCGACGAACCTCGCGATCAACGACCGCTCGGGCAAGCCCCTGAGGAAACCGCCGCGCCCGGCGCTCGCGCAGGGGCGCGTGCGCCACGTCGGCGAGTGCGTCGCCTGCGTCGTCGCCGCGTCGCCGCAGATCGCGCAGGACGCGCTCGAGGCGATCGAGATCGAATATCGCGATCTGGCGTGCGTGGTCGACGCGCGCGCCGCGCTGGCGCCGGGCGCGCCGCAGCTGCACGAGAGCGCGCCCGGCAACCTCGTCTTCGACTACGGCACCGGCGATGAAGAGGCCGCCGCCGCCGCGTTCGCGAAGGCTGCGCGCGTCGTGAAGATCGCGCTCGAGAACACGCGCGTGGTGGGAAACCCGCTGGAGCCGCGCGCCTGCGCCGCGACCTACGACGCCCCGCGGCAGCACTACGCGCTCTACGCCTGCACCCAGGGCACGGCGGGCATGCGCGCGCAGCTCGTCAACGCGATGCAGATCGCCGACGACAAGCTCGACGTGATCGCCGAGGACGTGGGCGGCGGCTTCGGCGTGCGCTTCAATCTCTATCCCGAGTACATGGCGGTGATGCTCGCCGCCAAGAAGGCGGGGCGCCCGGTGAAGTGGATCGGGACGCGCTCCGAGGTGTTCCTCGCCGACGAGCAGGCGCGCGACTTCCATTGCGAAGGCGAGCTCGCGCTCGACGCCTCCGGGCGCTTCCTCGCGATGCGCTTCTCGCTCGTCGCCAATCTCGGCGCCTACCTCGCGCCCACCGGGCCGTTCGTCAGCACCCAGGGCGTGAGCGCGTGCCTGACGGGCGTCTACGACGTGCCCGCGGCTTACATGCGCACGCGGCTCGCCGTCACGAACACGGCGCCGGTCGCCGCGTACCGGGGCGCGGGCCGGCCGATCATGTCGTACCTCCTCGAGCGGCTCGTCGACCAGGCCGCGGTCGAGCTCGCGGTCGATCCGGCGGAGCTGCGCCGGCGCAACCTCGTGCCCAAGGCGAAGTTCCCGTATACGACCGCGAACGGCGGCAAGTACGACTGCGGCGATTTCGAGGGCGTGCTCGACGACGCGCTCGCGGCCTCGGACTGGAAGGGCTTTCCCGCGCGGCGCGAGAAGGCGATAGCGCGCGGACGCCTGCTCGGCCGCGGCCTCTCGACCTACATCGAGGCCACGGGCGGCGGCTTCGCCCCGCACGACCAGGTGGCGATGCGCTTCGGCGCCGACGGCGGCGTCACGCTCTACGCCGTGTCGCACTCGCACGGCCAGGGCCACGAGACGACGTACGCGCAGATCGTGTCGGGCGTGCTCGGCGTGCCGATCGAGAGCGTGCGGCTGCGGAACGGCGACCCCGCGGTGCGCCTGGTCGGCAACGCCACCGGCGGCTCGCGCTCGCTGCTCGGCGTCGGCAGCGTCATGCAGATCGCGGCGAAGGAGGTCGTGGAGAAGGGCCGGGCGCTCGCCGCGGGCGCGCTCGAGGCCGCCGCCGCGGACATCGAGTTCAGGGACGGCGAGTACCGCATCAAGGGCACGGATCGCGCCGTGAGCCTGACCGCGCTCGCGAAGCGATATCCAGGACGCCTCGACGTCCAGACCCAGCACAAGATCGGCGCGACCTATCCGAACGGCTGCCACGTCGCCGAGGTCGAGATCGAGCCCGAGACGGGCGAAGCCCGGATCGTGCGCTACACCGCGGTCGACGACGCGGGCAACGTCGTGAACCCCATGATCGTGCACGGCCAGATGCAGGGCGGCGTGACGCAGGGAGCGGGGCAGGTGTTCGGCGAGCTCTCTGTATACGATCCCGACACGGGGCAGCTCCTCACGGGCAGCTTCATGGATTACTTCATGCCGCGCGCGGGGCTCGTGCCGGAGCCGGTGCTGCGCGAGCACCCGGTCCCGACCGCGACCAACCCGCTCGGCGCGAAGGGCGTCGGCGAGGCGGGCGTGACCGGATCGATGCCCGCGCTGATGAACGCGGTGATGGACGCGCTGCGGCAGGCGGGCGTCGCGCGCTTCGAAATGCCGGCGACGCCGGCGCGCGTGTGGGAGGCGATCCGCGCGGCGCGGATGTAGCGGTCACGCTACAGCGAAAATCGCGCGGTCGCGACGAAAGAAATCGCGCTCGCGCGATGGCGCGGCGCCCGCGCCGCACCTATGATCGACTCAGGCTGGCGTCGGTTCTTCCCCCTCCTCTCTAGTGCGGACGCCCGCTCGGGCCCGGAAACGCAGATTCCGGGCCTTTTTATTTGGTGCGCTAAGATGGCCGCATGGGCCCGGCCGCCATTCTCGCCGTCGACGACGACGCTAAGACGCTGCTCGCGCTGCGCGAGCTGCTCGGCGGGGAGGCGCAGGAGGTGGTCACCGCGGGATCGGGCGAGGAGGCGCTGCGCTGCGCGCTGAAGCAGGACTTCGCCGTGATCCTGCTCGACGCGCGCATGCCGGGCGTCGACGGCTTCGAGGCGGCGCGCATGATCCGCGAGCGCGAGCGCTCGCGCCACACGCCGATCATCTTCCTCACCGGCGCCTACGAGGACGTCTCGTCGATGTTCCGCGGCTACGAGGCGGGCGCGGTCGACTACCTGGTCAAGCCGCTCGTGCCCGAGGTGCTCAAGTCGAAGATCGCGGTGTTCGTCGAGCTGTACAACAAGAACGAGCGGCTGCGCGTCTCGGAGGAGCGCCTGCGCGCTCTGGCGGCGCGCGAGCAGTCGGTGCGCGAGGAGGAGCGCGCCCGCATCGCGCGCGAGATCCACGACGAGCTCGGCCAGGCGCTCACCGGGCTGAAGATGGACCTCACGTGGCTGAACGGCCGGCTGCCGGCGCAGAAGACCGTCGCCGAGAAGGTGCGCTCGATGTTCAAGCTGATCGACGACACCATCGGCTCGGTCCGCAAGATCGCGACGCTGCTGCGCCCCGAGGTGCTCGACCAGCTGGGGCTCGCCGCCGCGGTCGGCTGGCAGGCGCGCGAGTTCCAGATGCGGACCGGGATCCGCTGCAAGGTGACGCTGCCGACGGAGCCCGTGGCGGCGGGCCCCGAGCTCTCGACCGCCGCCTTCCGCATCTTCCAGGAGCTGCTCACCAACGTCGCCCGCCACGCGCGCGCGACCCGGGTGGACGTCGCGCTGCGCGCCGACGCCGGGCGGCTCGTGCTCGAGGTCGAGGACAACGGCAAGGGCATCACCGAGGCCGAGCTGAGCGCGTCCAAGTCCCTGGGCCTGCTGGGAATGCGCGAGCGCGCCACCGCGTTCGGCGGCGGCATCGAGTTCGCCGGGGCCGGGGGAAAGGGGACGCGGGTGACCGTCGTCCTGCCCCTGGAATCGCGGGAAAACTAATTCCTTTGGAGGATGTCTATGTGACAGCAGTCGCACCTGGAGGAGTCCATGAGAGTTCTCATCGCCGACGATCATCCCGTCGTCCGGAGCGGGCTGAGGCAGATTCTGGCCTCGGAGCGCGACATGGTGGTGGTGGGCGAGGCCCGCAACGGCCACGAGGCGCTCGACCTGGTGCGCAAGCTCGAATGGGATGTCGCGATCCTCGATTTCTCGATGCCGGGCCGCAGCGGCGTCGACCTGCTGAAGGAGATCAAGCGCGAGCGGCCGACGCGGCCGGTGCTCGTGCTCTCGATGCTGCCCGAGGAGCTGCACGCGACGCAGGTGTTCAAGGCCGGCGCCGCCGGCTACATGAACAAGGAGAGCGCCTGCGAGGAGCTGACCGCGGCGCTGCGCAAGCTCGCGAACGGGGGCAAGTACGTGAGCCCGATGCTCGCCGAGAAGCTCGCCTCCGAGCTCGCGCCCGACGCCGACAGGCCGCTGCACGAGACGCTCTCCGACCGCGAGTACCGCGTCATGTGGCTGCTCGCCTCGGGGCGCAAGATCAACCAGATCGCGAACGAGATGTTCCTTTCGCCCAGCACCATCAGCACCTACCGCTCGCGCATCCTCAAGAAGCTGCGCCTCTCCAACAACGCGCAGCTCGTCCACTACGCGGTGAAGAACCGCCTCGTCGCCTGATCCTGTAGCGGCAACGCGACGCGCTGACGCGCGGCCGCGACCGCGCGCGACCGTTCGTCGCCGCGAAACGACGCTCCGGGTGGAATCGATGAACTACTTCGGGGTTGGCATTGCCTTAGTCTGAACAGAGCACGGATGTCCGGTCTCCGAGAGGTGAGCAAAATGAACGGCGCGATACTGGTGGTAGAGGACGAACCCGTCACGCAGAAGCTGATCACCGTCAACCTCGAGCGCGCCGGCCACCAGGTGCTGCGCGCGGGCAGCGTGCCCGAGGCGCAGGCCGCGATCCGCGAGGTCGTGCCCGACCTCATCCTGCTCGACTGGATGCTGCCGAAGACGACCGGCGTCATGTTCGCGAAGCAGCTGCGCACCGACCGCCGCACCAAGGACGTGCCCATCATCATGCTGACCGCGCGCATGCAGGAGACCGACAAGGTCACCGGCCTGGAAGCGGGCGCCGACGACTACATCATCAAGCCGTTCTCGCCGCGCGAGCTGCTCGCGCGCATCAAGGCGGTGATGCGCCGCTGCGCGCCGCAGCTCACCGACGACGTTGTCGAGATCGCGGGGCTCAAGGTCGATCCCGCGGCGCACCGCGTCACCGGCGGCGGCAACGAGATCGACCTCGGCGTCACCGAGTTCCGCATGCTGCATTTCTTCATGACGCACCCGGAGCGCGTCTACAGCCGCGCGCAGCTGCTCGACGAGGTGTGGGGCGACCACGTCTTCGTCGAGGAGCGCACGGTGGACGTCCATATCCGCCGGCTGCGCCAGGCGCTCGCGCCGACGGGGCACGAGCGGCTGATCGAGACGGTCCGGGGCACGGGCTACAGGTTCCGCAAAACCCTGGTTTGAAAGCTTCGTGTCAGCTTCGGCCCGAACGCTGAGCCGTTCGGCGCGTCAGCCCGCGGCAACGATCGTGTCGAAATGTATCCGGGCGCGTCCAGAATGATGGCCACTGACTACGTAACGCAGGCCATCGCAGGATGCGACCCCTCGCCGTCGCGCTCCTCACCCACGACTACACGCTCAAGCGCTGGGAGATCGATGCGCTCCAGCGGCTGGAATCCGCCGGCGCCGTCGCCGTCGCCGCGCTGATTGCGCTCGGGCCGCGGCCGCGCACGCTCGAGCGCGCGTGGCTCGGGGCGCAACAGGCGCTCGAGGGCCGCGACCCGGATCCGCTCGCCGACTCCCTCGACGCGCGCGCCGCGTTCCCGCTCGCGGCCGCGGCCACCGCCGCCGCCCGCGAGGATCCGATCGACGTCATCGTCGCGTGCGGCGTGGACCCGAGCGCGCGCGGAGGCCGCGACACGATCGGCCTGTCGTTCGGCGGCGCCGCCGACGACATCGGGCTTTTTCGCGCGTACATGCACGGGATGCCGCTGGACCTGGCGGTCACTCTCGGGTCGGAGCGCGGCGAGCGCGTTCTCGCATCCGCGCGCCCGGCCTTCCCCGAGCGCGGGCTGCTGTCCGAGGTGCAACAGAACGTGCTGCGGCGCGCGTCGGCGCTGCTCGAGAAGGCGCTGCGCGAGCTCGCCGACGATCTCCCGCCCATCGCCGCGTCGGCCGGCGCGACCGCGCCGCCCGTCACGCTCGCCGCCGCGTGCCGGAACGGATCGCGAAAAGCCGGCCGCGTGATGCAGCGCGCCCTGAGGCGGCTCCGGCAGGGCGCGGGCGATCCCGACGACAACTGGTTCCTCGCGTACCGCACCAACAGCGATGCTTTCGTCTGCAACAGCGAGCGCTTCCGCGCCGACGGCTACCGGCTGATCCTGCCGCCGCCGGGCCGCTTCTACGCCGATCCCTGCGTGATCGAGCACGAGGGCGAGGACCACGTCTTCTTCGAGGAATGGCGCCCCGACCTCGCGCGCGGCGTGATCTCGTGGATGCGCCGCGACGGCGACCGCTTCACGCCGCCCGAGCCGGTGCTCGAGCGCCCGTATCACCTGTCGTATCCGTTCGTGTTCCGCGCGGGCGGCGACATCTTCATGGTGCCCGAGACCGGCCACGCGAACCGCATCGAGATGTACCGCGCGGTCGAGTTCCCGCAGCGCTGGGAGCCCGCGCAAATCCTGGTCGACGGCATCGCCGCCGCGGACGCGACGGTGCTCGAGGCGGACGGCGGCTGGTGGATGTTCGCGGTCGTCGGCGAGGCGGGCGTGCCGAAATGCGACCAGCTCTGGATCTTCCACGCCGACGCGGTCGGCGGCCCGTGGAGGCCGCACGTGCGCAACCCGGTGAAGATCGACGTGCGCTCGGCGCGGCCCGCCGGGTCGCTGTTCCGCCGCGGCGGCAAGCTGATCCGTCCAACGCAGGACTGCTCGGCGACCTACGGCGGCGCGCTGACCCTGTGCGAGGTCACGCGTCTCACGCGCCGCGATTACGCCGAGGTCGAGGTCGAGACGCTGCTCCCGGGCTGGCTGCCGTCGAACCTCGGCTTCCACACCGTCTCGAGCTCGCGCGGGCTCGAGGTCATCGACGGCAAGATGCCCTCGGGCAAGGAGTCGCGCTTTCCGGCGCTCGAAGGGGCGCTCTACATCGAGGCGCCCGCCTGAGGCTGCGGGCCGGTCACTCGACGGTGACCGACTTCGCGAGGTTTCTCGGCTTGTCGACGTCGTTTCCGCGGGCGAGCGCGGCGTGGTAGGCGAGCAGCTGCAGCGGCACCGAGTGCAGGATGGGCGAGAGCATCCCGGCGTGGTCGGGCATGCGGATGACCTGCACGCCCTCGGAATCGCCCAGGCGCGCGTCGGCGTCGGCGAAC
>DASRFB010000047.1:0-3039 GCA_035651815.1 Burkholderiales bacterium
CCTGGAGAACGGGCGCCTCGTCATGAACGGCCCCGCGCAGGAGCTCGCCGCGAACGAGGACGTGAAAGAGTTCTACCTCGGGATCTCCTCGGGCGGTCGCAGGAGCTTCCGTGACGTCAAGCACTACCGGCGCAGGAAGCGCTGGCTGGCTTGAGGTCCGCGGCCGTAACGAGCCAAGGGAGCAGGAGCATGAAACGACTTATCGCGGCGGCGCTGCTTTTTTTCGCGATCTCGGCCTCGGCGGTCGACCGGGACGAGATCGTCGACTCGCTGGTCTCGGTCAAGCTCGACGGCGGGGCCGAGCAGGCGGGTGTATTGACCATGGTCAAGGGCGACCAGCCGCAGGCGCTGGTGCTGCTCATGCCGGGGGACCCGGGCGTGACCCGGGCCGAAGTCGCCGACGGCAAGATCACCAACATCCGGCTGCGCGGCCATCCGTTCTACCGCACGCGGCATCTGCTCGTGCGCCCCGGCCTCGCGGCCGTGCTGGTCGACTGCCGCAGCGACTCGGGCGACACGTGCAAGGAAACTTACGTGCTGTCGAAAGCGCGCACCGACGATGTCGCCAGGATGCTGGCGGTCGTGAAGCAGCAGTTGCCGACGGTGAAGAAGGTCTGGGTCGCCGGGCACAGCTATGGCGGACACACGAGCGCCTCGATGGCACGCTACGGCGAAGGCGTCATCGACGGCGCCATCTCCGCGTCTCCCGTGCTGGGGCAGAACAAGACGTACTCGGGGCTCATCGGCTGGGACTACTCGGCCGCCAAGGTGCCGCAGCTCTTCATCAGCCAGCGCGACGACCCGTGCATGGGTACGCGCGCCTCGGTCGTCGAGGGCGTCGCCAAGCGCTATAACATACCGATCGTGATCATCGCCGAATCGAGCGGGGCGAAGGGCCCCGCGTGCGGTCCCTTCTCGCAGCACAGCTTCGCCGGGGCCGAGCAGGCGCTGATGGACACCATCGCCGCCGCCGTCGGCAAGGGCGTCGACCAGTTCAGACATTGAGCAACCAGGAGCCAGGATGAAATCACGCAAGCTGGGCAGGAACGGCCCGACCGCCTCCGCGATCGGGCTCGGCTGCATGGGCATGACCGGCGTCTACGGCGTGCCGAACGAGGCCGACGCGATCGCCACCATCCACCGCGCGCTCGACCTCGGCGTCAACTTCGTCGTCACGTCCGACGCGTACGCGTCGGGCAAGAACGAGGAGCTCGTCGGCCGCGCGCTGAAGGGCAAGCGCGACCGGGCGATCATCGGCACCAAGTTCGGCAACCTCGCGCTCTCGGGCTTCAAGCCCCCCGAGGGCCAGTCGGCGGGGCACCCGGACTACGTGCGCTCGGCCTGCGAGGATTCGCTGCGCCGCCTCGGCGTCGACGCGATCGACCTCTACGCCATGCACCGCATGGACCCGAAGGTGCCGATCGAGGACACGGTCGGCGCGATGAAGAAGCTGGTCGAGCAGGGCAAGGTGCGCTACATCGGCCTCTCCGAGGCGGGAGCGCAGACCGTCAGGCGCGCGCACAAGGTGCACCCGCTCGCCTCGCTCGAGACCGAGTATTCGCTGTGGAGCCGCGACCCCGAGCGCGACGTGCTGCCCGCGTGCCGCGAGCTGGGCGTCGCCTACATGGCGTACTCGCCGCTCGGCCGCGGATTCCTCACCGCGACCATCAAGAGCCCGGACGCGCTCGTGCAGCAGGACCGCCGGCGCGATCACCCGCGCTTCAATCCCGACAACATGAAGCGCAACGTGGCGCTCCTCGAGCCGCTCGAGCGCATCGCCGCGGCGCACCGCGTGACGCCCGCGCAGGTCGCGCTCGCCTGGGTGCTCGCCCAGGGGCAGGACGTCGTCCCGATCCCGGGGACCAAGCACGTGAAGTACATGGAGCAGAACGCGGCGGCCGTCGACCTCGACCTGTCGGGCGCCGAGCTCGCCGAGCTCTCGAAGGCGTTCACGCCGGGCGCGGCGGCCGGCACGCGCTACCCCGAGAAGCAGATGGCCGCGCTCGGCCTCTGACCGGCGAGGCCGCGGTGGCCGCGAAGACCGTCGCGCTGCTGCATCCCGGCGAGATGGGCGCCGCGGTCGGGGCGTGCCTGGAGGCCGCGGGCCACCGCGTCGTCTGGGCCTCCGAGCGGCGCAGCGCCGCGACGCGCGAGCGCGCCGCGGCGTTCGAGGACCGAGGGACGCTCGAGCGCGCGCTCGAGGGTGCCGCCGTCGCGCTGTCGGTGTGTCCGCCGCACGCGGCGACGGCGCTCGCGCGCGCCGTCGCCGCGGCGCATTACCGCGGCGTGTTCGTCGACTGCAACGCGATCGCGCCCGAGACGGCGCGCAAGGTCTGCGCCGTCGTGCAGGCGGCGGGCGCGCGCTTCGTCGACGGCGGTATCATCGGACCGCCGCCCGTGCAGTCCGGGAAGACGCGGCTGTTTCTCTCGGGCGGACCGGCGGCCGACGTCGCGGCGATGTTCGCGGGCACCGCGCTGGAAGCGCAGGCGCTCGACGCGCCGGCGGGCGCGGCGTCCGCGCTCAAGGCCTGCTACGCGGCGTGGACCAAGGGCGCGACCGCGCTGCTCGCCGCGATCCGCACGCTCGCGCGCCACGAGGACGTCGAGGCCGCGCTGCTCGAGGAATGGAGGCGCTCGCAGCCCGAGGCGCCGAAGCGCTCGGAAGCGGCCGCCGTCCAGGCGCGCAAGGCATGGCGCTGGATCGGCGAGATGGAGGAGATCGCGAAGTCGTTCCGGGCGGCGGGGCTCCCCGACGGATTCGGTCTCGCGGCGGCCGACGTGTACCGCGCGCTGGAGGGATTCAAGGACTCGGGGCGCGATCCCTCGCTCGACGAGGTGATCGCCGCGCTAGCGCGGACCCGGGCGCCGGCGCGCGATGCCTGAGCATTACGACGCGCTCGAGACGCGCGACCCGGAAGCGCGCGAGCGCGCGCTGATGCAGGCGCTGCCCGCGCACCTCGCGCACGCGAAGAAGAACGCGCCGGGCTGGGGCCGCATCCTCGCCGAGGTCGAGCCCGCGCAGGTGACGAGCCGCGCCGC
>DASRFB010000048.1:0-6045 GCA_035651815.1 Burkholderiales bacterium
TTCCAGACGAATCTCGAGGCGGCCGAGGAGATCGCGCGCCAGCTGCGCCTGCGGGACCTCGGCGGCCTGATCGTCATCGACTTCATCGACATGGAGGTCCAGCGCAACCAGCGCGATGTCGAGAACCGCCTGCGCGATGCGCTGCGTTTCGACCGGGCGCGCGTGCAGATGGGCAAGATCTCGCGTTTCGGGCTGATGGAGCTCTCGCGCCAGCGTCTGCGGCCCTCGCTCGGCGAAGGCAGCAATATCACCTGCCCGCGCTGCAACGGCACCGGCCACATCCGCGGCACCGAATCCACCGCGCTCCATATCCTGCGCATCATCCAGGAGGAGGCGATGAAGGAGAACAGCGCCGCGGTGCACGCCCAGGTGCCGGTCGACGTCGCCACGTTCCTGCTGAACGAGAAGCGCAGCGACATCCACTCGATCGAGGCGCGCCTCAAGGTGAACGTCGTGTTGATTCCCAACGTGCACCTGCAGACTCCCAACTATCATGTGGAGCGGCTGCGCCACGACGACCTGAATCAGGCCGAGGCGGTCCCGGTCAGCTACAACCTGGTGACCGTGCCCACCGACGAGCAGCTGAGCCCCGCCGCGCCCGAGCAGCGCGCGCCGCGCCAGCAGGCCGTGGTCCAGGATGTCACGCCGGAGCAGCCGGCGCCCGTGCCCACGGCACGGCCCGAGCCGGTACGGCAGCCCCAGGCCCGCGTGGAGCCGGCCGCCGGCGATACCGGCCCCGGCATCATCGGTCGCATCTTCGGCTGGTTCCGGCGCGAGGAGTCCGCCGCCACTCCGGTGAGATCGGAGCCGCGGCCGGTACCGGCTGCCGCGCAGCGCGAGCCGAGGCCCGAGCACAATCGCGACCGGCGCGATCGGCGCGATCGCGGCGATCGCGGCGACCGCGACCGCTTCCGGAACCGCGGCGAAGGCCGGTCCGAGCAGCGGCCCGGCCGCGAGGAGCGGCGCGACGGACGACCCGATCGCCCGCCCCGCCAGGAAAGAGACCGGCAGCAGCGCTCCGAGCGGCCTCTGGGAGAGCAACGTCCGCCGCGAGACTTCCAGCGTCCCGAGCGCGGCGAGCCGGCTCAGGCTCAAGCCGAGCAGGCCCGGCAGCCCCAGCCCGAACGCCAGAGCCAGGCCGCACCGCACAGCGTCGGGCCCGGCCACGACGGCGAGCGCGAGCACGGAGAGCGTGAGCGCGGCGAGCGCGGCGGACGCCGTCGCCGCCGCGGCGGACGTGACCGCGGCGAGCGCGGCGTGCGCGGGGAGCAGCCGGGCCGCGGCGAGCGCCGTTCGGGTCAGCCCGGCAACCCTCCGGTCGATCCGCCGACTGCGGCGGTCGGATCGCAGGCAATCCGTGATTTCCAGCGGGCGGTTCACGCCGCCGAGTTGGCGGCTGCCGGCGACTCCGAGGCCGAGACGCGCAAGCCCGAGCGCGAAGCGCCGATGCCCCTTCACGAGACCGAGGCCCGGCCGGTCGCACGCGAAACCGAGGACCAACCCGTCCGCGAGACCGAGGCCCGGCCGGTCGTGCGCGAGCGCGCGCCCGAGCCGCCCGCGCCGGCACAGGATCCGGCCGAAATCGAGCGCGCGCTCGAAAGGAGCGGCCTGCAACTGGTCCAGACCAAGCCCGGCGTGCAAGTCGAAGCGCCGGTCGAGTCCGAATTCGTTCCCGCGCGGCGCGAACGCAGGCCTCCGCCCGCGGAGCTCAACCAGCCGCTCGTGCAGGTCGAGACGCGCAAAGAGGACGCGCCCAGCTCGTCTTGAGCGGTGCTACGAAGGGCGTCCGGCCTACGCTCCGGGCGCCCTTTGCTTCTCCACGAGGGTCTCGAGCAGCCCGCGCGAGGCGTCCTCGAGCATGTCGAGCACGAGCTCGAAGCCGCGCGACCCGCCGTAATACGGATCGGGCACCTCGGGCTCGCGGAAGCGCCGCGCGTACTCCATCATCATCTTGAGCTTGTGGCCTTCGGTCGGAGGCACGAGCCGCGCGAGATGCGAGTGGTTCTCGCGATCCATCGCCAGCACCAGGTCGAACCGGTGGAAATCGGCGCGCTCGAACTTGCGCGCGCGCAGGCCGGTGAGATCGTATCCGCGACGTGTCGCGGCCTCGCACGTGCGCAGGTCGGGGGGCTCGCCGACATGGTATCCGTGGGTGCCGGCGGAGTCGGCCAGGACCTTTGCTTCCAGTCCCGCGTCGCGGACCAGCTTCAGAAAGATGCCTTCGGCCGTCGGCGAGCGGCAGATGTTGCCGGTGCAGACGAAGAGCACGCGCATCGGCCGATCCGAAGTTGCGGGCATCAGCCGCTCACCCCGGCCTTCCGGCCGGGCTCGTCTTCGTCTTCGGGGAACGCTCCGAAAAAGCTCTTCTTGAGCTCGGCGAGCTGGTCACGCGCCTGGGCGGCCTTCTCGAACTCGAGATTGCGTGCGCACTCCAGCATCCGCTTCTCGAGCTGGCGGATTTCCTTGGCGATCTGCTTGTGCGACATCGACTCGTAGCGCGCCTGCGCCTGCGCCGCCTTCAGCTCGCCTTCGACCTCGCGCGCATCGTAGACACCCTCGATCATGTCTCGCACCTGCTTCGTGATGCCGATAGGGGTGATGCCGTGCTGCTCGTTGAACGATACCTGCTTCGCACGTCGGCGATCGGTCTCCTCGATGGCCCGCTTCATGGAATCGGTGACCCTGTCGGCGTAGAGGATCGCCATGCCGTTGATGTGCCGCGCCGCCCGCCCGATGGTCTGGATCAGCGAGCGCTCCGAGCGCAGGAAACCCTCCTTGTCGGCATCGAGAATCGAGACCAGCGACACTTCGGGGATGTCGAGACCTTCGCGCAGGAGGTTGATGCCGACCAGGACGTCGAACTCGCCCAGTCGCAGGTCGCGGATGATCTCGACGCGCTCGACGGTCTCGACCTCGGAGTGCAGGTACCGGACCTTCACGCCGTGCTCCGCCAGGTAGTCGGTCAGCTCCTCGGCCATGCGCTTGGTGAGCGTCGTCACCAGCACCCGCTCCTGCCGCGCGACGCGCAGATGGATCTCGGAGAGCAGATCGTCGACCTGCGTCGATGCCGGACGCACGGATAGCCGCGGGTCGATGAGCCCCGTCGGCCGGACCAGCTGCTCGACCACCTGGCCCGAGCGCTGACGCTCGTATTCCGCGGGCGTCGCCGACACGAAGATGGTTTGCGGCATCATGTCCTCGAACTCCTCGAACCGCAGCGGCCGGTTGTCGAGGGCCGACGGCAGCCGAAACCCGTAATCGACGAGGTTCTCCTTGCGCGAACGATCGCCTCGGTACATCCCGCCCAGCTGGCCGAGGGTGACGTGCGACTCGTCGATGAACATCAGGGAGTTCTGCGGCAAGTAATCGATCAGCGTCGGCGGCGGCTCGCCTTCCTTTCTGCCGGAAAGATGCCGGGAGTAGTTCTCGATGCCTTTGCAGAATCCGAGCTCCGCGAGCATCTCGAGGTCGAAGCGCGTCCGCTGCTCGATCCGCTGCGCCTCGAGGAGCTTTCCGGCCTTGTGGAAATGGTCGATGCGCTGCGCCAGCTCGATCTTGATCGCCTCGACGGCGCGCAGCGTCGTCGCCCGCGGCGTAACGTAGTGGCTCGAAGGGTATACCGTGAAGCGCGGCACGCGGTGGTGCGTCTGACCGGTGAGCGGATCGAACAGCGTCAGACTGTCGATCTCGTCGTCCGCGAGCGCGATGCGCAGCGCGGTCTCCGAGTGCTCGGCGGGGAAGACATCGAGGACGTCGCCGCGGACCCGGAACGTGCCGCGCCGGAAATCGAGCTCGTTGCGCTCGTACTGCATGGCAGCCAGGCGCGCGATGATATCGCGCTGGGCGTAGCGCTCGCGCTCGCGCAGATGCAGGATCATGCCGTGGTAGTCGACCGGGTCGCCGATGCCGTAGATGCAGGAGACCGTCGCCACGATGATCGTGTCCTTGCGCTCGAGCAGCGACTTGGTCGCCGATAGCCGCATCTGCTCGATGTGATCGTTGATGCTCGAGTCTTTTTCGATGTACAGGTCGCGCGACGGGACGTAGGCCTCGGGCTGATAGTAGTCGTAATAGGAGACGAAGTACTCCACCGCGTTCTCGGGGAAGAACTCGCGGAACTCGGAGTACAGCTGGGCCGCAAGCGTCTTGTTCGGAGCGATGACCAGCGCCGGTCGCCCCAGGCGCGCGATGACGTTGGCCATGGTGTAGGTCTTGCCGGATCCCGTGACCCCGAGCAGGGTCTGGTAGGAAAGACCGTCCCGGATGCCCTCGGTCAGCTTGTCGATCGCCTCGGGCTGATCACCCGCCGGGGCGTAGGCCTGCTGCAGCTGGAAAGGACTGTTCGGGAAAGAGACGATCACGGTACAATGGTGCAGCGCAAACAATCGAGTTTACCACGATGAATGCCCCCCACTCACCCTCCCCCCTGGCCTCGGTCGAGCTGGCGCCGCGCGATCCCATCCTCGGGCTGACGGAGGCGTTCCTCGCCGACAAGAACCCAAAGAAAGTGAACCTCGGCGTCGGCGTTTACTACGACCACGAGGGCAAGGTGCCCCTGCTCGAATGCGTGCGCCGCGCCGAGCGACTGCTCATCGAGCAGGCCGCACCGCGCGGCTACCTGCCGATTGACGGCCTGCCCGCGTATGACCGAACGGTGCAGCAACTGGTATTCGGAGCGGATGCCCGCGCCCTCAAGGAAGGGCGAATCGTCACTGTCCAGGCGCTGGGCGGTACCGGCGGATTGAAAGTCGGGGCGGATTTCCTGAGGCGGCTCGCCCCAGGGGCCGAAGCATGGATCAGCGATCCCACGTGGGAGAACCACCGCGGCCTCTTCGAGAACGCCGGGTTCAGCGTCCGAGCCTATCCCTATTACGACCCGAAGACCCATGGCGTCGATTTCGCCGCGATGACGGGCGCCTTGAACGCGCTGCCCGCGGGCACGGTTGTCGTCCTCCACGCCTGCTGCCACAACCCCACCGGGGTCGATCTATCGGGCGAGCAATGGGATGCAGTCATCGATGCGGTCGTCGCACGGGGCCTGCTGCCTTTCCTGGATTTTGCCTACCAGGGCTTCGGCGACGGCATCGAGGAGGATGCCGCGGCGGTGCGCCGCTTCGCCGATCTCGGGATACCGGTGTTCGTCTCCAGCTCGTTCTCCAAGTCCTTGTCGCTCTATGGCGAACGCGTCGGCTCGCTCAGCGTGGTCGCGCCGACGGCGGACGAGGCGAACCGCGTGCTGAGCCAGCTCAAGCGCCTCGTTCGCACCAATTACTCGAATCCGCCGACGCACGGCGGCCGCGTCGTAGCCACCGTCCTGACGACGCCCGACCTGCGCGCGCTATGGGAACGCGAGCTGACGCAGATGCGCGACCGGATCAAGGAAATGCGCGCCGCGCTCGTCGAGCGGCTGCGGCAGCGCGCGCCGCGCGTCGATTTCAGCTTCGTGCCGAAGCAGCGTGGCATGTTCTCGTACTCGGGACTGACCCGGGAGCAGGTGGTGCGGCTTCGCGAGGAATTCGGCGTATACGCGATCGAGAGCGGTCGCATCTGCGTCGCGGCGCTCAACGGCCGGAACGTCGACTACGTGGCCGAGTCGATAGCGAACGTGCTTTGAGTCGGTTTCCCGGCCACCGGTTCTCCCGAATTGACCCTCGGGGGGGCTATCACTAAAATACGCGCCTTCCCGAAACGTTCCGGACATCTCAGGTCCGGGCATCACGTTTCCCCGATAGCTCAGTTGGTAGAGCGACGGACTGTTAATCCGCAGGTCCCAGGTTCGAGCCCTGGTCGGGGAGCCAATCCTTCGCTGTAAGTCCGCGCCTCCCTACGCGGGCGCACCCCCGACGCGACGGCCCCCTGCGGCGTGGCCCTACCCCGCGGCGGCGCGACGGCGTACGTTGAGCAACGGCTTATGCCGCCGGCATCGTTTGATGTATATTCCCGCTGAAGCCGCACCTGGTTACGAGATCCCCTTTCACTTGCCGGGAGGATTCCCATGAACGCACGCGTGGACTTCGGCCTCTCCCCCTCTCCTTTCCAAACGAA
>DASRFB010000049.1:0-6621 GCA_035651815.1 Burkholderiales bacterium
GCGGCATCATGCGCGCCGAGGACGTGGTCGAGTACCTGCTCGCGGGCGCGACCGCGGTCGAGGTCGGCTACCTCAACTTCCGCAATCCCACCGGGATGATCGCGCTGATCGAGGGCCTGGAGAAATGGTGCGCCGAGCGCAAGATCGAGCGCGTCGCGTCGCTGACCGGCGCGATGAAGGCGCATCCGCCGCGCGACACGTTCGAGGCGGGGATGATGGGCATCAGCTGATGTCATCCTGAGCGAAGCGACCTAATGATGTCATCCTGAGCGAAGCGAAGGATCTGCTTTTTCGCAAAAACAAAAGCAGATTCTTCGTCGCTTCGCTCCTCAGAGTGACAAAGAGACCATGACCGAGCGCATCACCATCCGCAAGCCCGACGACTGGCACCTGCACGTGCGCGACGGCGCCATGCTGCGCGCGGCGCTGCCGTTCACGGCGAGGAATTTCGGGCGCGCGATCATCATGCCGAACCTGCTGCCGCCGGTCTGCACGGTCAGGGAGGCGGAGCAGTACCGCGAGCGCATCACGAAGGCGCTGCCCCAGGGCGCGCGGTTCGAGCCGCTGATGACCTGCTACATGACGCACGACACGAGCGCGGACGAGGTCGAGGCGGGCTTCCGCGCGGGCGTCTTCACCGGCGTCAAGATCTATCCGGCGAACGTCACCACGAACTCGGCCGCGGGCGTCTCCGACTACCGCAGGATCCGGCGCGTGGTCGAGCGCATGGAGAAAATCGGCATGCGGCTGCTGATCCACGGCGAGGTGATCGATCCCGACGTCGACGTCTTCGACCGCGAGGCGGTGTTCATCGAGCGCGAGCTCGAGCCTTTGACCCGGGATTTCCCGGGGCTGAAGATCATCCTCGAGCACGTCTCCTCGAAGATCGGCGTCGACTTCGTGCGCTCGAAGCGGGGACAGGTCGGGGGCACGATCACGCCGTATCACCTGATGCTGACGCGCACCGACTGGCTGGGCTGGGGCAACCGCCCGTACATGTACTGCGCGCCGGTGATCAAGACCGCGAAAGACCGCGCGGCGCTGCGCGCGGCGGCCACGTCGGGCGAGGGCTCGTTCTTCCTCGGCACCGACTCGGCGCCGCACCCGGTGAAGAAGAAGCTCGACGTCGTCGGCGCCGCGGGCCTGTTCAACGCGCCGGTCGCGATCGAGTCCTACGCGCAGGTCTTCGCCGAGGAGAACGCGCTCGACAAGCTCGAGGCGTTCGCGTCGCTGAACGGGCCGAGGCACTACGGCCTGCCGCCGAACACGGAGACGATCACGCTCGAGCGCGCGGCGTGGACGGCGCCGGCGGAGATGACGGTCGACGGCCCCGAGGACCGCGCGCTGATCCATCGCGGCGGCGAGACGATTCCCTGGCGGGTCGTGCCGTGATCGGCCGCGCCGTGACGAGGCTCGAGGACGCGCCGATGCTCCGGGGCGCGGCCCGATACGCGGCGGACGTGTCGTTCCCGCGCGAGCTGCACATGCGGGTGGTGCGCTCGGCGCACGCGCACGCGAGGATCGTCTCGATCGATGCCGAGGCGGCGCGCAAGGCGCCGGGCTGCGTCGCGGTGTGGACCGCCGCGGACGTCGCCGCGATCCCGCCGATCGAGTTCCGTCCCACGCGCGTGAAAGGCCTCGAGCCGTATCGCCAGCCCGTGCTCGCGCGCGCGCGCGTGCGCTACGTCGGCGAGCCGGTCGCGGTCGTGTTCGCGGAGGATGCCTACGCGGCCGAGGACGCGGCCGATCTCGTGACGATGGCGGTCGAGCCGCTGCCGGTGCTGCTCTCGGCCGATGCGCCTCCGGCCGAGTTCGACGAAGGGCTCGCCACCGAGCCGGCGGTGATCCGCAAGAGCTACGGCGACGTCGACCGCGCGTTCGCGTCGGCGCACGCGGTCGTCGAGCTCGATCTCGCGATCGGCCGGCACTCGGGCGTGCCTCTGGAATGCCGCGGCGCGCTCGCGCGGCACGACGCGGCACGCGACGTCCTCGAGCTGCACGGCGCGACCAAGCGCCCGCACGCGAACCGCGACCTGCTCGCGCGCATGCTGGGGCGATCGCCCTCGTCGATCCATCTCTACGAGGGCCACGTCGGCGGCGGCTTCGGCGTGCGCGGCGAGATCTATCCCGAGGACGTGCTGGTGTGCGCGGCCGCGCTCGGGCTGCGCAGGCCGGTGAAGTGGATCGAGGACCGGCGCGAGAACCTGATGGCGTGCAACCACTCGCGCCAGCAGCGTCACCGCGTGCGCGCGGCGGTCGACGCGCAGGGGCGCCTGCTCGCGATCGACGACGAGTTCTTCCACGACCAGGGCGCGTACGTGCGCACGCACGGCGCGCGCGTCGCCGACATGACCGCGGGCATGCTGCCCGGGCCTTACCGCGTGCCGGCGTACCGGGCCGTCGGCCACTACCGGCTCACGAACAAGACGCCCGCCGCGACCTACCGCGCCCCGGGGCGCTACGAGGCGACGTTCGTGTGCGAGCGGCTGATGGACGCGATCGCGGCGAAGCTCGGCCTCGACCGCGTCGAGGTGCGCCGGCGCAACCTGGTCGCGAAGGCCGAGATGCCGTATACGCGCGACATGGACGTGCTCGACACCGAGCTCGTGCTCGACTCGGGCGACTACGCGGGCCTGCTCGACAAGGCGCTCGCCCGCATCGAGTGGCCGGCGCTGCAGCGCGAGCTCGCGAAGCGCCGCGCCGCCGGCGAGGCGGTCGGCGCCGGCCTGGCGTTCTTCGTCGAGAAGAGCGGCCTCGGACCGGTCGATTTCGCCCGCGTCGCCGCGGGCGACGACGGCGGCTTCGAGGTGATCACCGGCGCGGCGTCGCTCGGGCAGGGCGTCGAGACCGTCATGGCGCAGATCGCGGCCGAGGCGCTCGGCGTGGACTACGCGCGCGTGCGCGTGACGCACGGGCGCACGGACCGCATCGACCGCGGCTACGGCTCGCACGCGTCGCGCACCACCGTGATGACGGGCTCGGCGGTGCACGTCGCCGCCTCCGCGCTGCGCGCGAAGATGGACGCCGCGGGCGGACGCGAGCCCGGGCTTTCCGCGACCGGCACGTTCGAGAGCGCGCACATGACCTATCCCTACGGCGCGCACATCGCCGTCGTGCGCGTCGACCGCGAGACGGGCGGCGCGGTCGTCGAGCGCTACCTCGCGGCCTTCGACGTCGGCCGCGCGATCAACCCGATGCTGGTCGAGGGACAGATCGCGGGCGGCGTGGTGCAGGGCCTGGGCGGGGCGCTCTTCGAGGAGTTCGTCTACGACGAAGACGGCTCGCCGCTCGCGGTGACCTTCGCCGACTACGCCATGGCGACCGCGTGCGAGGCGCCCGGCATCGACGTGCTGCTCGCCGAGGACGCGCCCAGCCCGCTCAACCCGCTCGGCGTCAAAGGCGCGGGCGAGGGCGGCATCAATCCGGTGGGCGCGGTGATCGCGTCGGCGATCGACGACGCGCTCGGGCGTCCGGGCGCCGTGACGCGGCTGCCCGTGACGCCGCAGCGGCTGCGGGCGATCGTCGAGAAGGCCCGCGCATGAAGCCGCCGCGCTTCTCCTATTACGATCCCGAGACCGTCTCCGACGTGGTCGGGCTGCTCGGACGCCTCGACAACGCGCGCGCCCTCGCCGGCGGCCAGTCGCTGATGCCGATGCTCAACATGCGGCTCGCGCTGCCCGATCACGTGATCGACCTGAACCGCGTGAAGGAGCTCTCCTATCTGCGCGAGAAGGGCGGCGCGATCGAGATCGGCGCGATGACGCGCCAGCGCGCGATCGAATTCTCCGACCTCGTGCGCGAGCGCTGCCCGCTGATGCACGAGGCCATTCTCCAGGTCGGCCACCGGCAGACGCGCAACCGCGGCACGCTCGGCGGGTCGCTGTGCCAGCTCGATCCGTCGGCGGAGCTGGTGGCGGTCGCCGCGGCGCTCGACGCGACCGTTACGGTCGCGGGCCCGAAGGGATCGCGCGAGATCGCCTTTGCCGATTTCCCGAAGACCTACATGACGCCCGCGATCGAGGCCGACGAGCTGGTCACGGGCGCGAGGTTTCCGCTCTGGCCGAAGTCGCACGGCTTCGCCTTCGTCGAGTTCGCGCGCCGGCACGGCGATTTCGCGATCGTCTCGGCGGCGGCGCTGCTCGAGGAGTCGGGCGGCAAGATCGCGCGCGCCTCGGTGACGCTCGGCGGCGTCGCGGCGGCGCCGGTGCGGATGACGCAAGTGGAGAAAGCTCTCGTCGGGCAGAAGGCGTCCGACGCGCTTTTCCGCGAGGCCTGCGAATCCTGCCGCAAGATCGAGGCGCTCGAGGACGTGCACGCGCCCGCGTCCTACCGCAAGCACCTCGCGGCGGTCTTGTCGCGGCGGGCCCTGGAGAAGGCGCACGAGCGGGCGGCGGAATGACTGTCATCCTGAGGCCTTCGCTGCGCTCGAGGCTAAACTCCGCGAAGGACCTGCTTTTACGATCGCAAGGGCAAAAGCAGATTCTTCGGGCTTCGCCCTCAGAATGACAAGGATGAAGGATCACGATGAGTGACAAGCGGAACATCGCGGTGACGGTGAACGGCAAGCGGCGCGAGGCCGAGGTCGACGTGCGCCTCACGCTCGCCGATTTCCTGCGCGGGACGCTCGGCCTCACGGGGACGCACCTCGGCTGCGAGCACGGGGTCTGCGGCGCGTGCACGATCCTGTTCGACGGTCAGACGGCGCGCTCGTGCCTGATGCTCGCGGTGCAGGCGAGCGGGCACCGGATCGACACGGTGGAAGGCCTCGCGCCTTCGGCCGATGCGCTGCACCCGCTGCAGGAGGCGTTCCGCGACAACCACGGCCTGCAGTGCGGCTTCTGCACCCCCGGGATTCTCATGACCCTGGTCGAGTTCCTGCGCGACAATCCCGACCCGACCGAGCAGGAGGTGCGCGTCGCGATCTCGGGGAATCTCTGCCGCTGCACCGGCTACCAGGGCATCGTCGCCGCCGCGCTCGACGCGGCGAAGCGTCTTCGCCAGGGCTGAATGTTCAGCGTCGGCCGCCGAGTCCCGAGGCTCGAGGATCCCGATCTGCTCCGCGGGCAGGGCCGCTTCGTCGACGACATCGCGCTCCCGGGGATGCTGCACGCGGCGTTCGTGCGCAGCCCGCACGCGCACGCGGGGATCCGCGGGATCGACAAGGCGGCGGCGCTCGCCTTGCCCGGCGTGCGCGCGGTGTTCACGCGCGCCGACCTGCTGCCGCATCTGAAGAGCGAGCGCCTCGTCGTCGGCCTTCCGAGCAAGAGCTACAAGCAGGACCTCAACCGCCCGGTGCTCGCGATCGACGAGGTGGTGCACGTCGGCGAGGCGGCGGCGATCGTGGTCGCCGACGACCGCTACCTCGCCGAGGACGGCGCCGCGCTGGTCGAGGTCGACTACGAGCCGCTGCCCGCGGTGGCCGACTGCAAGGCGGCGCTCGCCGACGGCGCGCCGAAGGCTCACCGCGCCTCCCCGCACAACCTGCTCGCCGAGTTCCGCATGGGCTACGGCGACGCCGACGCGGCCTTCGCGCGCGCGCCGCACGTCTTCCGCGAGTCGCTGCGCCAGCACCGCGGCGGCAGCCACTCGATCGAGTGCCGCGGCTGCGTCGCCGCGCACGACGCGATCGAGGACCGCCTCACGCTGTGGAGCTCGACGCAGATGCCGCACCAGGCGCTGCGGCAACTGTGCGACCTGCTCGGGCGCGACGAGAACCGCGTGCGCGTGGTGACGCCCGACGTGGGCGGCGGCTTCGGGCCGAAGCTCGTGTTCTACCCCGAGGACATCGCGACCGCGCTCGCCGCGATGCTCGTCGGCCGTCCGGTGAAGTGGATCGAGGACCGTCGCGAGCACTTCGTCGCGACCACGCAGGAGCGCGACCAGTACTGGGACATCGAGATCGCCGTCGACCGCGACGCGCGCATCCTCGGCATCCGGGGCTCGATCATCCACGACCACGGCGCCTACACCGCGCGCGGCGTCAACCTGCCGCACAACTCGGCGGAGACCGTGCCGCTTCAATACGAGGTCCCCGCGTACGCGATGAGCGTGAAGGTGGCGCTCACGAACAAGGTGCCGGTGACGCCCGTGCGCGGCGCGGGACACCCGCAAGGCACCTTCGCGATCGAGCGGCTGCTCGACCGCGTCGCGCGCGAGCTCGGGCTCGACCGCGCCGAGGTCAGGCGGCGCAACCTGATCGGACCCGAGAAGATGCCGTACGAGACGAAGCTGAAAGCGCGCGGCGGGCAGGCCGTGCTGCTCGACAGCGGCGACTATCCGAAGTGCCAGGCCGAGGCGCTCGAGCGCGCGGGCTGGAGCGATTTCCCGGCGCGCCAGCAGGCGGCGCGCAAGTCCGGGCGCTATCTCGGCATCGGCCTCGCGAACTACTGCAAAGGCACCGGCCGCGGCCCGTTCGAATCGGTCACGGTGCGCATCGGACCCTCGGGCCGCGTGCACGTGTATACAGGCGCCGCGGCGATGGGGCAGGGCACGCGGACCATGCTCGCGCAGGTCGTCGCCGAGCAGCTCGGCGCCGATATTGCGAACGTCACCGTGACCACCGGCGACGCGGCCGCGATCGCGCTCGGCCTGGGCGGCTCGAACAGCCGCCAGACGGTGACG
>DASRFB010000050.1:0-24034 GCA_035651815.1 Burkholderiales bacterium
CCGACCTGCATCGGCGTCCAGCGCAGCACGTACTGCATGTACAGCGCCGAGATGAAGAACCAGGCGAACATCGCCGCGGCCCACAGCACCCCGACCGCGTTCGCGACGCTGACGTTGCGCGACGCGAACAGCCGCAGCGGCATGAGCGGCGCGGTCACGCGCGCCTCGATGCCGACGAAAACGGCGAGCAGCACCGCCGCCGCCCCGAGGAGGCCGAGCGTCTGCACCGAGCCCCACCCGGCGTCGTTCCCGTCCACGACCGCGTAGACCGCGAGCATCATCGCGAGCGTCACGGCGGCCGCGCCGGCGACATCGAGCGGCACGCGCGCCACGCGCCGGTCGGCGGGCACGAGCGCGAGGCCGAGCGCGAGCACCGCCGCGCCGACCGGAAGGTTGACGAGAAAGATCCAGTGCCAGTTGAGCGCGCCGGTGAGAGCGCCGCCGAGCAGCACGCCGATCGAGCCGCCGCCCGACATCACGAAGCCGAAGATCCCCATCGCCTTCGCGCGCTCGCCCGGCTCGGTGAAGAGATCCATGATCAGCGCCATCGCCACCGCCGACACGACCGCCCCGCCGATGCCCTGAACCGCGCGCGCCGCCACCAGCATCGCCTGCGAGCCCGCGAGGCCGCACGCGAGCGACGCGAGCGTGAACGCCACGATGCCGCCGAGGAACAGGCGGCGCTTGCCGAACAGGTCGCCCAGCCGGCCGCCGAGCATCAGGAACCCGCCGTAGGTCAGCATGAAGGCGTTCACGACCCAGACGAGCGCCGTCTGCGAGAACCCGAGGTCCTCGCGGATCGACGGCAGCGCGACGTTCACCACCGTCGAGTCGAGGACGATCATCAGGTCGCCCAGGCACAGCACCACCAGGGCGACCCAGCGCTTGCGGCCATCCATCATTTCTTCTTCCCGTAGCTCTTTTCCATCTCGCGGAACTTGTCGACCGCCTCGCTCTTGCCGAAGTCCTCGAGCTCGAAGAACCGGCGCACCTCGATCTCGCAATCGCCGCCGTCGATCGTCGGGTTGGGGAAGCGCCGCGTCCACTCGAGCGCCTCCTCGCGCGACTTCACCTGGATGATGGTGTAGCCGGCGATCAGCTCCTTCGACTCGGTGAAGGGGCCGTCGACCACCGTGCGCTTGCCGCCCTGGTAGCGGACGCGCCAGCCCTTCGAGCTCGCCTGCAGCCCCGAGGCGTCGAGCAGGACGCCCGCCTTGGCGAGCTCCTCGTGGTACTTCTGCATCTCCGCGATCAGCTTTTCCGGGGGCATCACGCCCGCTTCCGAGTCCTTCGTCGCTTTGACTATGATCATGAAACGCATGGCGTTTTCTCCGTGGTCGCGGGCGGGAACCGTTCTCGCCCTTCGACTCTACGACGAACGGGAAACCCGGGAATCGACATCCCCGACGAAATTTTACGAGGGTTCAGGCTTTCAGTCGGGAGACTTCCACGCCGGGTTCCAGGCGACCTCCCACACGTGGCCGTCGGGATCCTGGAAGTAGCCCGCGTAGCCGCCGTAGAAGGTGTCGTGCGCGCGCTTGACGATCCTCGCGCCCGCGCGCTCGGCCTGCGCCATCACGGCGTCGACCTCGACCTTCGAGCCGACGTTGTGCGCGATCGTGAAGTCGGTCGCGCTCGGCGCCGAGCGCACGAGCCCGGTGTCGTGCGCGATGCTCGCGCGCGGCCACAGCGCGAGCTTGAGCCCGGACTGCAGGTCGAAGAACGCGACCGCGCCGTGCTCGAACTGCGTGCCGATGATGCCCTCGGTCGGAAAGCCGAGGCCGTCGCGATAGAAGCGCAGCGAGCGCTCGAGGTCGTCGACGCCGAGCGTGAGCAGGGTGATGCGGGGCTTCATGATGCGGCACGGCCCGGGGTGGATTGCGCACTCTACACCGTCCCACGTCCGCCCACGCCGCCTCGTCCCACCGGCCCAACGCGCGTTCACGTTGTGGTGTACAGGCGCGCGGATGGCCCGGACAATCGCACTCCGGAGCCGTCATCCCGGCGGCTCATCTCACGGGAGCAGGCGGACATGTGCAAGCTATGCGATGCCGGATTTCCGCAGTCCCATTACGGCTCACGGCGCAATTTCCTGAAGACCGCGGCCGCGGCGCCGGTCGCTGCGGCCGGGGCGAATCTGTTCACGGCGCGCACGGCCGCGGCGGCGGGCGCGGGCGATCCGCCGGCCGACGCCGGCCGCGCCGGCCGGCGTTACGTCATCCGCGGCGGCGCCGTCATGTCGATGGACCCGAAGGTCGGCGACTTTCCGAAGGCCGACGTGCTGGTCGAAGGCAAGAAGATCCTCGCCGTCGGCCCGAACCTGCGCGCCGCCGGGGCCGGCGAGATCGACGCGCGCGGGCGCATCGTCATGCCGGGATTCATCGACACGCACCACCACCAGTTCGAGACCGCGCTGCGCAGCTTCCTCGCCGACGGCGTGCTGATCAACGACAACTCGGGGTCGGCGAGCGGCAGCACGACCTACTTCGAGTTCATCCTGCTGACGTTCGCGCCCGTGTACCGGCCGCAGGACGTATACATCAACGAGCTCTTCGGCGGGCTCTCGCAGCTCGACGACGGCGTCACCACGGTGCACGACGTGTCGCAGATCCACCATTCGCCGCAGCACTCGGACGCGGCGATCCAGGCGCTGTTCGACACGGGGCGGCGCGCGGCCTTCGGCTACTTCGAGAGCGCGGGCGCGAACATCCTCGGCACCAATCCCGGCAATCAGTATCCGCAGGACGCGGCGCGCATCAAGCAGCAGTGGTTCTCGTCGAGCGACCAGCTCGTCCACATGATCATGGGCGGCGAGGTCTACCTCGGCGACGTCAGCACCGAGCAGTCGTGGACCATTGGCCGGCAGCTCGACCTGCAGGTCGCGGCGCACATCCTCTCGCCGTTCGGCATCCGCCCGATCATGGACGACCTGGCGCAGGGCAAAGGCGGCAGCAACAAGGACATCGGGATCGGGCCCGACAACCTGTTCATCCACATGACCGGCATGTCCGACGCCGCGTGGCAGCGGGTGAGGGACGCAGGCGCGCAGGTGTCGATCGCCTTCCCGATCGAGATGAACATGCGCCACGGCATGCCGCCCATCGTCCGCATGCAGAGCATGAGCACGCCGCAGAGCCCGTTCGAGCCCTCGCTCAGCGTCGACGTCGAATGCACGCTGACCGCGGACTTCTTCACGCAGATGCGCTCGTGCATGAACCTGCAGCGCATGATCGTCAACCAGATGATCCTCGACAGCCCGAACGGCAACCAGAACCTGCCCGATCCGCGCAACTGGGAGCTGCCGCAGTCCGCGCAGACCGTCCCCGGCCCGTTCCCCTACTGGCCCACGCCGCCCGCCGGCATCCCGGCGCCGCTCACCACGCGCGACGTGCTGCGCTACGCCACGATGAACGGCGCCAAGGCGCTGCGTCTCGACGGCAAGGTCGGCTCGCTCACGCCCGGCAAGGAGGCCGACATCCTCATTCTCGACGCCGAGGCGATCAACGTCGCGCCGCTCAATCAGGTGCCGGGCGCCGTCGTGTCGCTCATGGACCGCACCAACGTCGAGACCGTGATCGTCGCCGGCAAGGTGCGCAAGTGGAAGGGAAAGCTGCTCGACGTCGACCTGCCGCGCCTGCGGCGGCAGCTCGAGGAGTCGCGCGACTACATCTTCCAGGCGGCGAAGGTGCCGCAGGACCTGTTCGGCGCGCAGTGAGGCGGGCGGAGGCGGATCCGGGGCGCCCGGACCGGGAGCCCCGGGGTCAGAGATCGGCGGGCCGCCGAGCGCACGCCTGCATACCGAGGCCTCAGCGTTCGGGCTGCGCCGGCGGGCACGGCTTCGCCCTGCGAGGCTGGCCGAGGAACGTGGTGATCTGCCCGGCGATCCCCTTGTTCTCGTCGATCTTGCCGTAGTTGTCGACGAAGCTCGTGAGCAGCGCGCGGCCGTCGGCTGCTTCCTGCGCGAGGCGCCGGCACTCGCGCGCGGCCGCCTCCGCCGCTTCCCGCCGGGCGCGGGCTTCCGCCGCCAGCCTCTCCTGGCGCTCGCGCTCTTCCTGGGCCTTGCGCGCGGCTTCGGCGGCGAGCCGCGCCTCCTCGGCTTCCCGCGCCTTGCGGGCGGCCGCTTCCCGCGCAAGCTGCTCGGCGCGCTCACGCGCGAGGCGCTCGCGCTCGGCGCGCTCCGCGGCTTCCTTCCGCGCCCTGGCCTGCCGCTCCTCTTCCGCGATCTTCGCGCGGATCTCGGCCTCGGTGATCTGGCGGCACAGCAGGTTGCCGCCGTCGTCATCGAGGGGGCTGGTGCACACCTGCTCGCTGATCTTGCGCTTCGGATCCATCGGCGGCCCGGACGCCCCGCCATCCCACGGATTGCCGGCGCAGCCGGCCGCGAACACGAGGAGGACGACGACGGTAATGTTCCTGTTCATGGCTCTCCCCTCAGCTTGTTGTTGTCGTGCGGCGACAGGACGCCGATTCGACTTCGATGCGAACGATACGCGCGGCGCGCCCGGCGCGCTGCGACACAATACACATCAGCAGCCGGCGCTCGGCACGCCCTCGAAGAAATCCACCACCCCCGTCTCGAGCGAGTACTCCGCCCCGACGATCAGCAGCCCCTCCTCGCGCACCAGCTGCTCGAGGATCTCGGACCCGTGGCGCAGCTGCTCGACCGAGGCGCGCACGTTGGCGCGCGACGCCGCGTCGAGCAGAGCCTCGCGGTCGGCGATGGCGCGCGAGGCGAGCACCGCCTTCACCGACGGGCGCATGCGCTCGACGATGAAGGCGAGGTTGCGCGACTCGACCGCGCTTCCCTGCAATACGTCGAGCGTCGCCTCGACCGCGCCGCACTGGGTGTGGCCCATGACGACGACGAGGCGCGTGCCGAAGCGCGACGCCGAGAATTCGATGCTGCCGATCTGCGACGGCGCGACGATGTTGCCGGCGACGCGGATGACGAACAGATCGCCGAAGCCCTGGTCGAAGACGAGCTCGGCGGGCACGCGCGAGTCCGAGCAGCCCAGGACGACCGCGATCGGATCCTGGCCGTGGACGAGCTCGGCGCGGCGCTCGGGGTGCGAGAGGCCGCCCGCGCCGCGGTTTGCGACGAAGCGGGCGTTGCCCTCGCGAAGTCGGGCGAGAGCCTGGGCAGCGCTCAGCATGCTCCGATATTAGCGCACGATCGCGGACGCGTCGCCGTTCACACCCCGAGATAGCGCTGCAGGACCCCGGGCTGCGCCTTGATCTCCGCCGCCGGCCCCTCGTGGACGATGTGCCCGTTGTTGATGATGTAGACCCGCTGCGCGAGCGCGAGCGTCGCCGCGAGGTTCTGCTCCACGATCGCGATCGTCTGCCCCGCGTCGACGAGCTCGCGGCACACGCGCACCAGCTCGCGCACGATGAGCGGCGCGAGGCCCTCGAACGGCTCGTCGAGCAGGATGATCTTCGGGTCGCGGATCAGCGCGCGGGCGATGGCGAGCATCTGCTGCTCGCCGCCCGAGAGATCGGTGCCGCGGCTGCCGCGGCGCTCTTTCAGCCGCGGGAACATCTCCCAGATGCGGTCGAGCGGCCACTTCTTCTGCGCCGTCAGGCCGGCGAGGACCAGGTTCTCCTCGACGTCGAGGCTGCCGAAGACGCGCCGCTCCTCGTGCACGAGCTGCATCCCGGCGCGCGCGATGCTGTGGCTCTTCTGCCCCGCGATCTCCGCGCCGTCGAGCTTCACCGATCCGGCGCGCGGCGTCACGACGCCCATCAGGCTCTTCAGCGTCGTGCTCTTGCCCGCGCCGTTGCGGCCGAGGAGCGCCACCACCTCGTTCTTCTCCACGCGCATCGACACGTCGAACAGGATGTGCGAGTCGCCGTAGTAGCTGTTGAGGCCGCGGACTTCCAGAAGGCTCATGCGTGCGCCTCCTCCTTCATGCCGCCGAGATAGGCGTCCTGGACCCTGGGATTGCCCTTGATCTCCTCGGGCGTCCCTTCGGCGAGCACGCGGCCCTCCTGCAGCACCGTGATGCGCTCCACGAGCTCGAACAGCGAGTCCATGTCGTGATCGATGATGATCACCGTGCGGCCCTGCGCGATCGACTTCAGCAGCCTGACCGTCTCGACGCGCTCGCGCGGGCTCATGCCGGCGAGCGGCTCGTCGAGCAGCAGCAGGCTCGGCGAGGCGGCGAGCGCGAGGCCCACTTCCAGCCTGCGCTTCTCGCCGTAGGCGAGCTGGGCCACCGGCGTGTCCATGCGCGCGCCGAGGTCGACCAGGTCGAGCGTGTGCTCCACCTGCTCCCGGAGGCCGGGTATCTTCGCCAGGCTACTCAGCAGGTCGAGGCGGAACTTGCCGCGCCGCTCGGCGAGCGCGGCGATCGTCAGGTTCTCGCGCACGGTGAGGCGGTTGAAGAGCTGGTTCACCTGGTAGCTCTTGGTGAGGCCGAGCTGGCACACGTCGGTGACGCTCATGCCGGTGATGTCGCGCCCCTCGAACACGATGCGGCCCGACGTGGGCGCCACCTCGCAGGTGAGCATCTTGAAGAACGTCGACTTCCCCGCGCCGTTCGGGCCGATGATGCCGCGCAGCTCGCCCGCGTTCACGCTGAAGTCGATGCCCGAGTTGGCGATGACGCCGCCGTAATGCTTGGTGAGGCCGGTGGCCAGGAGGATCGGTCCCGAGTACTCGGCGGCGCGGCGCCGGGCGGGCATCGGCTCGGGGCGCTTGCGCGAGACCGGAGCGGCCTCCCTCGGCTCGGCCGCGGCCGCATTGCGCTTGCCGACGACGAGACTCCAGAGGTCCCTGATGCCGCCGATGATGCCCTGGCGCAGGAAGCACACCAGGAGCACGAACACCAGGCCGAGCACCAGCTTCCAGCTCGCGCCGAGGTTGAGCGTCGCCTGCAGGAAGTCCTGCAGGAACAGCCACACCGCCGCACCGACGAGCGGCCCGAACAGCGTGCCGCGCCCGCCGATGGCTGTCTGCATGACGAGCTGGCCCGAGGTGTCGAACGTGAACGCCTCGGGCGGCATGAACGCCTGCAGCACGCCGAGCAGGCCGCCCGCGAGTCCCGCGTAGGCCGCGGCGATCACGAACGCGGTGAGCTTGTAGCCGTGGATGCTGTGGCCGACGGCGGCGGCGCGCAGCGGGTTCTCGCGGATCGCGCGCAGGATCGCGCCCACGGGGGAGCGCACGATCCGCAGCGCGACGACGATGCCGACGAAGTAGCAGAAGGCGAGGAAGGGATACAGCGACCAGCCGGTCGTGAACTCGAGCCTGGCGAAGCCGAGGTGGAGGCTCGGCGTCGGCACGCCGGGCAGGCCGTTCTCCCCGCCCGTCCATTCCGAGAGCGGGTTGAACTCGATGAAATAGAACATCTCGGCGATCGCCACGGTGATCATCGCGAAGTAGATGCCGGTGCGCCGCAGCGCGATCAGCCCGACGAGGTAGCCGACGGCGGCGGCGGCGACCGTGCCGACGACGAGCGCCGTGATCACGTGCGGGAAGCCCGCGCGCGTGAGCAGGTAGGCCGCCACGAAGCCGCCGGTGCCGTAGAGCGCCGACTGGCCGAAGGACAGCAGGCCCGTGTAGCCGAACAGGATATCGAAGCCGATGCCGAACAGGCCCCAGACGAGGATGCGGTTCACCGTGTTCGGCGCGGCGTCCAGGTAGGGCAGCACGAACGGACCGGCGATCAGCGCGAGCGCGAGGACCGTCTCGACGAGGAGCGGCCGGCGCGTGCTGAACAGGCGGTCGGCGTTCATTCGCGGCCTCGCGCTCCGAGCAGGCCGCGCGGCCGCAGCATCAGGACGAGCGTCATCGCCGCGAACAGCATCACGTAGGCGTAGCCCGGATTCACCATCGACGTGAGGCTGATGATCTCGCCGGCGATCAGGCCGCCGAGCACAGCGCCGGGGAAGGAGCCGACGCCGCCGATCACCACCACGACGAAGGTCTGGACCAGGATCGCCTCGCCGACGTCCGGGCTGAGCGAGACGATCGGCGCGTTGATGATCCCGGCGAAGCCGGCGGCCATCGCGCCGATGCCGAACACCACCATGAACACCCGGTCGACGTTGATGCCGAGCGAGTCGACCATGACCGAGTCCTCGATGCCCGCGCGCACGATCATCCCGAGGCGCGTCCGGTAGAGCACGAGGAACAGCGCGAGCAGCGCGATCGCGCAGATGCCGACCACCGCGAGGCGGTAGGTCGGGTAGAACATGAAGCCCATGTTCGAGATGCCGGCGAAGAGCGGCGGCGGCGGCATCGTCTGCGACGCGCTCGAGAAGAAGAAGCGCACCGTCTCGACGAACACGATCGCGAGGCCGAAGGTGACGAGCAGCTGGTCCTCGTGCGGCCGGGCGTAGAAGAAGCGGATCACCACCCGCTCCATGACGATGCCGACGAAGAGCAGCGCCGCGGTGCCGGCCAGCACCGCGACGACGAACGAGCCCGTGGCCTGGTAGGCCGCGTAGCCCGCGTAGCCGCCCAGCATGAACATCGCGCCGTGCGCGAGGTTGAGCACGCCGAGCGTGCCGTAGATGATCGTCAGGCCCGAGCTGATGAGCGCGAGCAGCAGCCCGAGCGCCAGGCCGTTGAAGAGCTGCGAGACGAAATTGCCCCAGGTGATCAAGCGGGTCCCCGAAAAAACGACGGGCATCCCGGCCCTGCCGGGATGCCTCGTCGGCTGCCTACCTGCCTAGTTTATTTCAGGTGTAGTCGCCGAGCTTGCAGCCGAACTCGTCCGGCTTCTGCATGAGCGGCGCGCCGGGGACGATTTCCTCGACCTGCCAGAAGTCCTCCTTGTTCTTCATGTCGGAGGCCTTCTTGCCCTGGACGATGATCACCGGACGCACCAGCTGGTGGTCTTCCTTGCGGAAGTACACCTCGCCCACCGTGGACTCGAGCTTGCGCCCTTCCTCGTAGGACTTGATCACGTCGGGCGGATAGAAGCTGCCCGCGTGCTCGACCGCGTCGGCCCACAGCGCGAAGCTCATGTAGGCGTTGTTCGCGCCCCACTCCGGGTTGTAGCCCCACTTCTTGCGGAAGGCCTCGACGAACATCTTGGCGAGCGGGTACTTGTCCTCGAGCGTCCACCAGAAGTCGGTCGCCGCGTACACGCCGGCGAGCAGGTTGCCGCCGACCTCGGGGGCGAGGAACGGGATCTGGTAGGGCACCACCAGCTTCATCTTGTCGAGGATGCCGAACTTCTGCGCCTGCTGGATCGACAGCACCGCGTCGCGGCCCCAGTTGACGTTGACGAGCAGGTCGGCGCCCGAGTTGGCGATGTTCAGCAGGTACGACGAGTAGTCGAGCGCGCCGAGCGGCGAGACCTGGTTCGTCACCATCTTCCAGCCGCCGTGCTCCGTCAGGTAGTCGTTCACCGACTTGGTGACGGTATGGCCGTAGGTGTAGTCCGGCGTCATGAACGCCGCCTTCTTGTTCTTGCCGTAGGCCTTGAGCAGCACCGGGCCGATCGCCGCGGCGGCGGTCTGGCCGTAGAAGTTCTGGCGGAAGCCGTAGCGCACGCAGTCCTTGCCGGTGGTGTCGTTCGAGCCGGAGATGCCGGTGACGTAGAGCACCTTCTCGCGCTGCGCGAGCTTGTTCAGCGCCACCGCGACCGCGCTCGAGGTCGAGCCGGTCATGAGCATGACCTTGTTCTCGGTGATGAAGCGCTGCTCGGCCTGCACCGCGTCGTTCGGCTTGGCGGCCGAGTCGGCGACGACCAGCTTCAGCTGCTTGCCGAGCACGCCCCTCTTCGTCTTGGTCGAGATGCGCTTGATCAGGGGGTTGCCCTGGTTGATGTGCTCGACCGCGAGCTGCCAGCCCTTCAGCTCGTCCTCGCCCTGCACCGCGTAGGTGCCCGTGCGCGGCACGGCCACGCCGATGGCGACCTCCTTGCCCTTGGCGCCGTCGGGCCAGGTGCCGATGGCCGGATGCTGCTGCGCCAGGGCCTCCGAGACGAAGCCCGGCAGCGCCAGGCCGCCCGCGATGCCGAGGCCGGCGCGCATGAAGTCCCGGCGGGTCGGGCCGTCCGGGTTCCCGTTGCGATCCTGCATGAAGTCCTCCTCGTGTATGCCGGTGGAATATATCGTGGAACGATATACTGGGAATATATCGCGGGACGATATTACCGCATTCGGGCCGCCCATGCTAAAACGGGCGGCCGGGGGCCTACCGTGACCACGCCGTGTATCTGAAGCGGGCCGAGAAGCGATTCCATCTGAGCACCCGCGACTACGCGCGGCTGGCGGGGTTCCGCCATGCGCTGCGCGGGTTCCTGCGCTTCAGCGAGGCCGCCGCGGGCCAGCTCGGGCTCACGACCCAGCACTACCAGGCGATGCTGGTGCTGCGCGGCTGGCCAGAGAGCGGGCGCGTCACCATCGCCGACCTGGCGCAGCAGCTGCTCATCAAGCACAACAGCGCGGTCGGCCTGGTCGACCGGCTGGTGGAGGAAGGCCTGATCGCGCGCGAGCCCTCGAGCGCCGACCGGCGCAAGGTCGAGCTGCGGCTCACCCCGAGCGGCCGCAAGGTGCTCGCCAAGCTCGCCGCGATGCACCGCGGCGAGCTGCAGCGCATCGGGCCCTTCCTGAGGCGCTTCTTCTCCGAGATCTCGCGGCCGGGGGCCCGGCGCGCGAAGTAGCCCGGCGGCTTACCGCCCGAGGATATCCGTCAGCTCTTTCCTCGAGACGATCCCGCGCACCCACTGGAACGACCCGCCGTCGCGCATCGCGACCGCGGCGTCGCGCACCGCCGCCCACGCGAGGCGCGCGAGCGCTCCGCCGACGCTGACGCGCTTGACGCCCGCCTCCTCGAGCTGCCGCAGCGTGAGGTCGGGGTCGGCGAGCCCCATCACGACGTTGACCGGCTTCGGCACCGCGGCCGCGAGCCTGCGGATCGTCTCGAGGTCGCGCAGCCCGGGCGCGTAGAGCACGTCGGCGCCCGCGTCGGCGAACGCGCGCAGCCGCCGCACGGTGTCGTCGAAGTCGGGCCGCCCGTGCAGATAGTTCTCGGCGCGCGCGACGAGCGTGAACGGGAACTCGAGCGAGCGCGCGACGCGGGCCGCCGCGGCGACGCGCGCCACCGCGAGATCGAAGTCGTAGATCGGGCGGGCCGCGTCGCCGCTCGCGTCCTCGATCGAGCCGCCGACGAGGCCGGCCGCCGCGGCGAGGCGGATGGTCTCGCTCGCCTCGCCGGGATCGTCGGCGTAGCAGTTCTCCAGGTCCGCGCTCACCGGCAGATCGGTCGCCTCGGCGATCTCGCGGGCGTTGGCGAGGATCTGCTCGCGCGAGAGCGTGCCGTCGCGGCGCCCGAGCGAGTTCGCGTGCCCGAGGCTCGTCGTCGCGAGCGCCTCGAACCCGAGCGAGGCGAGCAGCTTCGCCGAGCCCGCGTCCCAGGGGTTCGGGATGACGAAGATGCCGGGGCGCTCGTGCAGCGCGCGCAGGGCGCGGCCTTTTTCGGCTTGAGTCGGCATGTCAGCTCCTGGAGATCTTCAAGGGATGAAGTAGGTCCACGCCACGTGCACGACCTTGCCGGAGGCGTCGACGTGGACGTCCAGCTGCTGCTGGCCGCCCCACTCGTACTCGAGCTTGTAGCGCGCGACCCCCGCGACCACCTCCGGCCCGCCGCAAAACGGCCGCCCGAACCGCGGCACCCATTCGTCGATCGACTGCCCGAGCCCGACACCGGCGCCGAGCGGCGCCTTGGCGTCCGACACCTCGGCCGCCCAGATCGAAAGCCGGTCCGGCGCGGATTCGTCCGCGTGCGTGATGATCCTGAATCCCGGATAGCTCCAGGTCGTCTCGATGAGGAACGCCTTGGGAGGTCTTTCCTGGTAATCGGCCGGGATCTTCTCCGAGCGCGTGCCGGCGGGCGCTCCCAGCCGCCCGATCAGCTCGCGGCGCGAAAAGACCTCGTCCCTCCGGCCGGAGCCCGGGTCCTTCAGCGTGAAGCGGTCCCGGCCGAACTCCTGGAGACGGCGCTCCTCGTCGGCCGTCCGTGACTTGGGCTGCTCGCCGCTCGCGCACGTCCACCACGGGCTCTGCGCCTTTCGCGCCGTCTCCACCGCCGCGCGGTGCTGCGGATGAATGGGATCGCGCACCGCGTCGGCCGACAGCTTCGTCCGCTCGTATTCCTGCGGGTCGGCGCGGTAGAGCCGGTAGATCCTCTCGGCGTGGGCCACGTCCTCCTTCGACCACGCGATCCCGCCCGTCCAGGTGACGATGATCGGGAACCCGTACTGCTCGAGAAGGTCGACGACCAGCTTCGGCACGTTCGCGGCGGGGTATTCGTTCTTGATCACGAGCGGCGCGAGGTAGCGCTGCGGGTCGGATTTGAACGCGGTCCAATCCACCAGGTCGACTCCGGGCCGCACGACGCGCTGCGCGAACTCCTCGCGCGCCGCTCCCGGGACGAGCACCATCCTCCAGTACGGCGTTTGCAGCATGTACCGGACGACGAACCGGGTGTCCTGCGCGAGCGCGTTCTGCGCGAGGAACGAGGCCGCGGCCGCGAGGAGCAGCGGTGCGGAGATTTTCATGCTCCAGCGTCAGGCGGCTTCATTGCCACCCCCCCCTGCACGGGATATTTTCCTGAACCTTTGCACGGACCACCGACTTAACCTGATATCGCCTCGAAGTAAGAGCCGATCCCCAACGCCTAGACGATCCGACTTAGCTCCGACACGTGATTCGAAAGAATCACGTGCCTCCAGCCGGCAGCGGCCAAGGTCTTCAGACCCGAAACCGTGTCTCCCCAGATCAGGTAGCGCATCGCTACGTGCCTATCTCGAACGCGCGGTTAAGTGTCGTGCGGATAGGCTCCCTGAGCGACGTGGTGAGGGCACGGCGGTTTGGTCAATTGTCATCGCTCTTACGCCACGACGGTAGCCAGCCCGCCGGAGCTCTACCACAAAAGGCCACGTGGCCGAACAACCATACGAAGTATGTGCCGACCGCGTAAAAGAAAAGAACAAACCACACGGGGGCTGCCGTCCCGCCCTGCGTCAGCAAGGAGTACGTCGTCAGCGTCAATGCGAACACCCCGCAAAGGACGAAGAACCATGCGCCGGCTCTGGCCACTGCGGAAACGGGCTGGTTCGACCAAGGCGCTTTGCGAGGATCGAGAGACATGACACCTAACGTTCGCGCTGAGCGGCGCGCCGCGGTAGAGGGCGGGCTAGGACGCGCCGCTTCTCGGCGCGTCCGCTCTCGAACGCGCTGTCAGGCCACCTCCGCTCAGTCATTCTTTTCAGCCCTCGGCGCCTCCGGTTGCGGGTTGCTCGACGGCGGCCGAAGACCCCAGCCAACAACACTACCAGCCAAACCGATTCCGAAACCCACCCAACCAACGGTCGGGCCGACGACATCGAGCCAGCTCAACACAATCAAGACGGTGCCGATGGCCCACAACCACCACGCGATTTGATTTCGGTTCATATGCGCTCGATGTGGTTAACGTTGGAGTTGTGCGGCATAGCCGAGCTCCAGAAGTACGGACGCGTCGTCACGGTGCCGTCGGCGGCGACGTCGACCGGCCGGGCGCGACGAGCTTCATGCTTCCCCCTTTACCGTGGAATCCTGCCGGATCCGGCCTGAAGCACGGTACGGGTCGCGGACCGCGCCGTCAACTGTCGAATTTGTCAGTCCGTCCCGCCCTACCCCGCGCGCCGCGCGATGTACGCCTTCACGGCCTCGGCGTCGATGTTCATCACCTCGACTTTCTGCGGCCGCTTCTCGAGGTCCTCGAAGCTCTCCGGCCGCTCGGGCTCGCGACCGAGCGCCTCGCGGATCGTCTCGGCGAACTTCGCGGGCTTCGCGGTCTCGAGGCACACGAGCGGGACGCCCGCCTCGCGGTATTCGAGGCCGACCTTGACGCCGTCGGCGGTGTGCGGGTCGATCATCGTGCCGTACTTCTCGTGCACGCGCCGGATGGTGGCGACGCGGTCGGCGTGGGTGCTGCGCCCCGAGACGAAGCCCGTGTCGGCGACGCGCGCGAAGTCGACCGTGCCGCCGAGGTCGAACGCGCCGTCGCGCTCGAGCCTCGCCCACAGCGCCTTCACCTTGTCGTACTCGCGCTCGACGAGGTCGCAGACGTAGCGCTCGAAGTTGGACGATTTCGAGATGTCCATCGAGGGGCTCGAGGTCGCGTGCACCTCGGCGGCCTTGCGCACGCGGTAGCGGCCGGTGCGGAAGAACTCGTCGAGCACGTCGTTCTCGTTGGTCGCGACGACGAGGCGCCGGATCGGCAGGCCCATCTGCTTCGCGACGAAGCCGGCGTAGACGTTGCCGAAGTTGCCCGAGGGCACCGAGAACGACACCGGCTCGCCGTTCTTCTTCGTCGCGGCGAAGTAGCCCTTGAAGTAGTACACCGCCTGCGCCGCGACGCGCGCCCAGTTGATCGAGTTGACCGCGCCGATCGCGTGCCGCGACTTGAACGCGGCGTCCGCGTTCACCGCCTTCACCAGGTCCTGGCAGTCGTCGAAGACGCCGCGGATCGCGATGTTGTGGATGTTCGCGTCCCGCAGCGAATACATCTGCGCCGCCTGGAACGCGCTCATGCGGCCGTGCGGCGAGAGCATGAAGACGCCGATGTTCTTCTTTCCGCGCAGCGCGTACTCCGCGGACGAGCCCGTGTCGCCCGAGGTCGCGCCGAGCACGTTCATCCGCGCGCCGCGCTTCGCGAGGACGTGCTCGAAGAGGTTGCCGAGGAGCTGCAGCGCGACGTCCTTGAACGCGAGGCTCGGGCCCTCGGAGAGGCCGAGGACGTGCAGCCCGGGCTCGAGCGTCCTGAGCGGCGTGATCTGGTCGGTCCCGAACGCGGCCGCTGTATACGTACGCTCCACGATCGCCCGCAGGTCGGCCGCCGGCACGTCGTCCATGAACTTAGACAGCACGGCGAAGGCGAGCTCGCGGTACGGCATCGCGCGCATCGCCGCGAGTCCCGCGGGATCGAAATGCGGGAACGCCTCCGGGAGATACAGCCCGCCGTCGGTGGCGAGGCCTTCGAGGAGGATCGAGGTGAAGGGCCGGGGGGCGGCGCCGCCGCGGGTGGAGACGTACAGCACTACGAGCGGCCGAGCTCTTCGAGGCGGATGCGCGTGATCTTGCCGGTCACGACGGGCAGCGCCTCGATCTTCGCCATCGCCGCGTTCACGTTCTTCTCGCGCGCCGGGTGCGTGAGCATGATGATGTCGACCTGCTCCTCGCCCTCGCTCGGCTCGCGCTGGATCATGGCGTCGATCGAGATCGACGCGTCGGCGAGCACGCGCGTGATGTCGGCCAGCACGCCCGGACGATCCAATACCCGCATGCGCAGGTAGTACGACGTGACCACCTCGTCCATCGGCAGCACCGGGACGTCCGACATGCGGTCGGGCTGGAACGCGAGGTGCGGCACGCGGTGGTCGGGGTCGGCCGTGTGCAGGCGCGTGATGTCGACGAGGTCGGCGACGACCGCGCTCGCGGTGGGCTCGGCGCCCGCGCCCGCGCCGTAGTACATCGTCGCGCCGACCGCGTCGCCCTTCACAAGCACCGCGTTCATCACGCCCTCGACGTTCGCGATCAGGCGCCGCGTCGGGATCAGCGTCGGGTGCACGCGCAGCTCGATCCCCTCCTTCACCCGCTTCGTGATGCCGAGCAGCTTGATCCGGTAGCCGAGCTGCTCGGCGTAGCGGATGTCGGCCTGCGTGAGCTTCGCGATGCCTTCCGTGTAGCATTTGTCGAACTGCATCGGGATGCCGAAGGCGATCGCCGACATGATCGTCAGCTTGTGCGCGGCGTCGACGCCCTCGATGTCGAAGGTCGGATCGGCCTCGGCGTAGCCGAGCCGCTGCGCGTCCTTCAGCACCGCGTCGAACGCGAGCCCCTTGTCGCGCATCTCCGAGAGGATGAAGTTCGACGTGCCGTTGATGATGCCGGCGATCCACTCGATCCGGTTCGCGGTGAGGCCCTCGCGCAGCGCCTTGATGATCGGCACGCCGCCCGCGACCGCGCCCTCGAACGCGACCATCACGCCCTTCTTCTGCGCCGCCTTGAAGATCTCGTTGCCGTGCGTGGCGAGCAGCGCCTTGTTCGCGGTCACCACGTGCTTGCCGCTCTCGATCGCGGCGAGCACCAGGTCCTTGGCGACGCCGTAGCCGCCGATCAGCTCGATCACGATGTCGACCTCGGGGCTGCGCGCGACCTCGAACGCGTCGCCGGTCACGCGCGCGCGGCCGGCGACGAGCTTCTTCGCCTTCTCGGTCTCCTTGTCGGCGACCACCGCGATCTCGATCGCGCGTCCGGCGCGGCGCGAGATCTCCTCCTGGTTGCGCGAGAGCACCGTCCACGTGCCGCCGCCGACCGTGCCGATGCCGAGCAGCCCGACCTTGATCGGCTTCACGCGAGCTTCTTCGCGAAGTGGAAGGACGTCACCACCATGCCTTCGCGGAAGTAGAACTTGTGCGCCTGCTGCCGGTGCGTGCCCGAGTCGAGCGCGAGGTTCTCGAGGCCGTCCTCGCGCGCCTTGCGCTCGAGATGGGCGAGGAGCGTCCGGCCCACGCCCCCGGAGCGCCGCGCCTCGTCGGTGACGAGGTCGTCGATGTAGAGCTGGCGCCCGGCCCAGGTGTTCTCGTGGATCCGGTACACCGCGACCCCGGCCACCCGGCTGCCGTCCACGGCGACGCACATGCGCCCGCCGCCCGCGAACACGCGTCGCATCTTCGCCTCGTAGTCGGGCGGCAGCCCGGTGCGCAGCTGCCGGTGCACGGCCTCGGCGCGGCGCAGCCAGTCGGGCGCGACCACGACGCCCGCGGCGTCGGTGACGTCGACGATCTCGATCATGCGCGCCGCTTGCGGTAGTGCTCGAGGAAGCGGTCGAGCCGGCCGATCGCCTCCTGCAGGTCGTCCGAGTTCGGCAGGAACACGATGCGGAAGTGGTCGGGCTTCGGCCAGTTGAAGCCCGTGCCCTGCACGAGCAGCACCTTCTCGGCTTCCAGCAGCTCGAGCACGAAGCGCTGGTCGTCCTCGACCGGGTAGATCTTCGGGTCGAGCCGCGGGAAGAGATACAGCGCCGCCTTCGGCTTCACGCACGACACGCCGGGGATCTGCGTGATCAGCGAGTGGGCGAGGTCGCGCTGGCGCGCGAGGCGCCCGCCGGGCGCGACCAGGTCGTTGATGCTCTGGTAGCCGCCGAGCGCGGTCTGGATCGCGTACTGCCCCGGCACGTTCGCGCACAGCCGCATCGAGGCGAGGATGTTGAGGCCCTCGAGGTAGTCGCGCGCGTGGCGCTTCTCGCCCGAGAGCACCATCCAGCCCGCGCGGTAGCCGCAGGCGCGGTAGTTCTTCGACAGCCCGTTGAAGGTGACGAACAGCAGGTCGTCGGCGAGCGAGGCGATCGACGTGTGCTTCGCGCCGTCGTAGAGCACCTTGTCGTAGATCTCGTCGGCGTAGACGATCAGGCCGTGCTCGCGCGCTATGGCCACCAACTCCCGCAGGACGGGTTCCGGGTAGAGGGCGCCGGTCGGGTTGTTCGGGTTGATGACGACGAGCGCGCGCGTGCGCTCGGTGATCTTGGCGCGGACGTCGGCCACGTCGGGAAGCCACTCGGACGCCTCGTCGCACAGGTAGTGCACGGGCTTGCCGCCCGAGAGGCTCACCGCCGCGGTCCACAGCGGGTAGTCGGGCGCGGGCACCAGCACCTCGTCGCCGTTGTTGAGCAGCGCCTGCATCGACATCACGATCAGCTCGGACACGCCGTTGCCGACGATGATGTCGTCGAGCTCGACGCCGGGGATCTTCTTCTCCTGCGAGTACTGCATGATCGCCTTGCGCGCGGCGAACAGGCCTTTCGAGTCGGAGTAGCCCGAGGCGTTGCCGAGGTTCACCATCACGTCGTGGCGCACCTCGTCGGGCGCGTCGAAGCCGAAGGGCGCCGGGTTGCCGATGTTCAGCTTGAGGATGCGGTGCCCCTCCTCCTCCATCTGCTTGGCGCGCTCGAGCACCGGCCCGCGGATGTCGTAGCAGACGTCGGCGAGCTTGGTCGACTTGCGCACCTCGGCGAGCGCCACCGGCGCGGGCTTCGAAACCGGACGTAGCGGAACGCTGCTCATGAGGCCTCCTGCACGGTGCTGCGGCGCAAAAGTTATAATGTTACTCGATACTTATGGCTTCGGCAGCCGCGGCCTAACCTTCCCTTGAAGCTGCATCTTACCGGTTCGGGCAACTTGAACCTGTTCACCGCGTACGGCGACGACTACGTCGCGGTGAACGGCCGCCGCTTCGGCAAGAGCGTGATCGTCATGCCCGATCGCGTCGTCGAGGACTGGGGCGCGGGCGGCTTCGACGCGCTGAGCGCCGAGCACATGGCGGCGCTCGCCGGGCTCGACCGCGAGATCGTGCTGCTCGGCACGGGAAACGTCCTGCGCTTCCCCCGGCCGGAGCTCATGCGGCCGCTCGCGCAGGCGGGCCTCGGCATCGAGGTCATGGACCGCAAGGCCGCGTGCCGCACCTACAACATCCTCGCCTCCGAAGGGCGCCGGGTGGCGGCCGCGCTGCTCTTCGACTGAATGATCTCGTCCCGCGCCGCCTGGGTGCTGGCCGCGGTCGCGGCCGCGATCTGGTTCTCCGCGCTCGGCTTCCGCACGCTGGTCAAGCCCGACGAGGGCCGCTACGCCGAGATCGCGCGCGAGATGAACGCGAGCGGCGACTGGGTCACGCCGCGGCTGAACGGCATCAAGTACTTCGAGAAGCCGCCGCTGCAGTACTGGGTGACGGCGGCGGCGTTCCGCGTCTTCGGCGAGAACGACTGGACCGCGCGGCTGTGGCCCGGGATGACGGGCTTTCTCGGCGTGCTCGTCGCCGGGCTCCTCGGCGCGCGGCTCTACGGCGCGGTCGCGGGCTGGCTCGCCGCGGCGGTGCTCGCGACGTCGGTCATGTACTTCGTCGTCGGCCACCTGAACACGCTCGACATGGGCACGAGCTTTTTTCTCGAGTCGGCGCTCGCGGCGTTCCTGCTCGCGCAGGGAGCGCCGCCCGGCGGCCGCGCCGAGCGCGGCTGGATGCTCGCGGCGTGGGCGGCGATGGCGCTCGCCACCCTGAGCAAGGGGCTGATCGGGCTCGCCTTCCCGGTCCTCACGCTCGTCGCGTATTCGATCGTCGAGCGCGACCCGAGGCCGTGGAGGCGGCTGCACATCGTTCCCGGGCTCGCCCTCTTCCTCGCGATCGCGGCGCCGTGGTTCGTCGCCGTGTCGATCGCGAACCCGGAGTTCCCGCGCTTCTTCTTCGTGCACGAGCACTTCGAGCGCTTCCTCACCACCGAGCATCACCGGGTGCAGCCGTTCTGGTATTTCGCGCCGATCCTCCTCGGCGGGCTGATCCCCTGGTCGACGATCGCGCTGCAGGGCTGGGTCGAGGCGTGGCGCCGCTCCGTGCCGAGCCTGCCGAGGGACTCGATCCGCGCCGCGCGCTTCCTCGCGCTCTGGGCGGCGGTGATCTTCGTCTTCTTCAGCGCCTCGGGATCGAAGCTGCCCTCGTACATCCTGCCCGTGATCCCCGCGCTCGCCGTGCTCGCGGGCGACGCGCTCGCGCGCATGCCGGGGCGCGTGCTCCGCTGGCACCTCGGCGCCGTGGTCCTCGCCGGGCTGGTCGGCCTGCCGTGGCTCTACGGCGCGATGCCCACGGTGCAGGACGCGAGCGCGCTCATGCTCGTGCGCTACGCGAACTGGCTCATGCTCGCGATCGCCGTGTGCGGCGCCGCCGCCGCGCTCGCGTGGTGGCGCGCGGGGGAGCGCCCGGTCCAGGGCGCGCTCGCGCTCGGCGCCGGCGCCCTGTTCCTCTCGGTCACCGGTCTGCTCGGGCACGAGGCGCTTGGCAGATCAAACTCCGCACACTATATTGCCGGGGAAATCGGGAAGGAGCTGCTGCCGGGGGCGCCTTTCTACAGCGTCGGCATGTACGATCAGACGCTGCCGTTCTACCTGAAGCGGACCGTCACGCTCGTCGACTATTCCGACGAGTTCGAGTTCGGCCTGGCGCAGGAGCCCGGACGGCGCATCGACACGATCGCCGAATTCGAGAAACGCTGGCGCGGAGACCCGATGGCTTACGCGGTGATGAGCGACGAGACCTACCGGCGGCTGCAGGGCGACCGGCTGCCCATGCGCGTGCTCGCGCGCGACGTGCGCCGCGTCATCGTGGCCAAGCCATGAACGCGGCCGCCTTCGTCTTCATTCTCGCGGGCGTGCTGCTGAACGCCCTCGCGCAGCTGCTCCTGAAGGCCGGCACCAACGCGGTCGGCCGCTTCGACATCAGCGCGCAGAACATCGTCCCGGTGGGCCTCAAGCTCGCCTTCGAGCCGCACATCCTGGGCGGCGTCGCCTGCTACGTGGTGAGCCTGGTCGTGTGGCTCGTGGGCCTGTCGCGCGTCGACGTGAGCATCGCTTATCCGATGCTCTCGATCGGCTACGTCATCAACGCCGTCGCCGCGTGGTACCTGTTCGGCGAGTCGCTCACCGCGCAGAAGCTGATCGGCATCGGCTTCATCGTCGCCGGCGTGGTGCTCGTCACGCGGAGCGGCGCGGCGTGAGCTTCCTGCCGTTCACGCGGCCGGCGATCGACGAGGAGACGATCACGGGCGTCGCCGAGGTGCTGCGCTCGGGCTGGATCACGTCGGGGCCGCAGGTGAAGGCGTTCGAGGCGGCGCTGTCGAAGCTGTGCGGCGGGCGGCCCGTGCGCGCGCTGAATTCCGGCACCGCCGCGCTCGAGATCGGCCTCGAGCTCGCCGGCGTCGGCGCGGGCGACGAGGTGATCACCACGCCGCTCTCGTGGGTGGCGACCGCGAACGTGATCGTCCAGGCCGGCGCGCGGCCCGTGTTCGTCGACGTCGACCCGGCGACGCGCAACATCGACCTCGCGAAGATGGAGGCGGCGATCGGGCCGCGAACGAAGGCGCTGCTGCCCGTCTATCTCGCGGGGCTGCCGGTCGACCTCGACCGCCTCTACTCGATCGCCGCGAGCCGCAAGCTGCGCGTCCTGGAGGACGCGGCGCAGGCATTCGGCTCGAGCTGGCGCGGCACCGCGATCGGCGCGCGCGGCGACCTGGTCGCGTTCTCCTTCCACGCCAACAAGAACATCACGACCGCCGAGGGCGGCGCGATCGTCCTGCCCTCGGAGAGCGACGTCGCCCCGTGCGAGAAGCTCAGGCTCCAGGGCGTGACGCGCTCGGGCGAGGACGGCATGGAGGTCGACGTCGCGGGCGGCAAGTTCAACCTGACCGACGTCGCGGCGCGCATCGGCCTCGGGCAGCTGCCGCGGCTCGCCGAGTTCACCGCGAAGCGGCGCGCGCTGGCGAGGCGCTACTTCGCGCGCTTCGACCGCTCGCTCGGCTGCGGCCTGCCGCCCGAGGACTTCGAGAATTCGAACTGGCACATGTTCCAGGTGGTGCTGCCCGAGCGCTTCCCGCGCGCGCAATTCATCGCGCGCATGCGCGAGGCCGGCATCGGCGTCGGCGTGCACTATCCCGCGATCCACCTGTTCGCGCTGTACCGCAGGCTCGGGTTCCGCGAAGGGCAGTTCCCGAACGCCGAGCGCATCGGCCGCGCCATCGCGACGCTGCCGCTCTTCCCGGCGATGGAGAGCGCCGACGTCGACCGCGTCTGCGACGCCGCGGCGAAGATCCTCTCGAAGGCGCACGCGTGACGCCGTCACCGAAGCTCTCGGTCGTCATTCCCGTCTACAACGAGGAGCAGGTGCTCCCGGCGCTGTTCGAGCGGCTGTACGCCGCGCTCGACGCGCTCGCGCTCCCCTACGAGGTGATCTTCGTCGACGACGGCAGCCGCGACCACTCGACGGCGCTGCTGCGCGCGCAGTTCCAGAAGCGGCCCGACGCGACGCGCGTGGTGATCTTCAACGCCAACTTCGGCCAGCACATGGCGATCATGGCCGGCTTCGAGCGCTGCCGCGGCGAGCGCGTCGTCACGCTCGACGCCGACCTGCAGAACCCGCCCGAGGAGATCGGAAAGCTGCTCGCGAAGATGGACGAGGGGCACGACTACGTCGGCGGCGTGCGCGCCGAGCGTCACGACACGGCGTTCCGGCGCTACGCCTCGCGCGCCATGAACGCCTTCCGCGAGCGCATCACGCAGATCCGCATGACCGACCAGGGCTGCATGCTGCGGGCGTACAGCCGCGACATCATCGCCGCGATCAACAGCTGCCGCGAGGTGAACACCTTCATCCCCGCGCTCGCGTACAGCTTCGCGCGCAAGCCGGCCGAGGTCGAGGTCGCGCACGAGCCGCGCGCCGCCGGCGACTCCAAGTACTCGCTGTACAAGCTGGTGCAGCTCAATTTCGACCTGGTGACGAGCTTCTCGGTGAAGCCGCTGCATTTCTTCTCGATGCTCGGGATGCTGGTCGCGGCGGTGTCGGTGCTCGTGTACGTGGTGGTCATCGCCCAGCGCTGGCTGGAGGCCGGCTCCTTCGCCGAGGGCGTGCGCGCGGTCTGGGACCGCGACATCCTGGAGTTCTTCCTGATCGGCCTGATGCTGTTCGGGCTGGGCCTCCTCGGCGAGTACATCGGCCGCATCTACGAGCAGGTGCGGCAGCGGCCGCGCTACATCGTGCAGGCGGTTTTAGAAGCTCAGACAGTGCCCCCCACCCAACCCTCCCCCCGACAGGGGGAGGGCGTACGCGAGGTATGACGCGCGCGGTCGTCTTCGGCTACCACGACGTCGGCGCGCGCTGCCTCGAGGTGCTGCTGCGGCACGGCGTGCAGGTGCCGCTCGTGGTGACGCACGAGGACGATCCGGGCGAGACGCTCTGGTTCGAGCGCGTCGCCGACCGCGCGGCGCGCCACGGCATCCCCGCGATCACGCCCGAGGACCCGAACGCCGCCGCGACGGTCGCGAAAGTCAGGAAAGCCAAGCCGGACTTCCTGTTCTCCTTCTACTACCGGAAGATGATGGGTCCCAAGCTGCTGGGCATCCCCGCGCGCGGCGCGTTCAACATGCACGGGTCGCTGCTGCCGAAGTACCGGGGCCGCGCGCCCGTGAACTGGGCGATCCTCAAGGGCGAGACCGAGACCGGCGCGACGCTGCACGAGATGGTCGCCAAGCCCGACGCCGGCCGCATCGTCGACCAGGAGCGCGTGGCGATCGGCGAGGACGATCTCGCGGTCGACGTCTTCCGCAAGATGACCGCGGCGGCCGAGGCGGTTCTCGAGCGCAGCCTCCCGAGACTCCTCGACGGCACGGCCGAGCTGCGCGAGCAGGATCTCGCCGCCGGCAGCTACTTCGGCGGCCGCAGGCCCGAGGACGGCCGCATCGACTGGAGCCGCCCCGCGCGCGAGGTGCACGACCTCGTCCGCGCGGTCGCGCCGCCCTTTCCCGGCGCGTTCACCGAGGTCGGCGGCGAGCGCGTGCGCGTGCTGCACACCCGGCTCGATCCCGCGCGGCAGCCGCGCCCGGGCGGCGTCGGTCTGTATCGCGACGCGCTGCAATGGTTCGCCGACTGCGCCGATGGTAAAGTGCTGCGTCTGCTCGAGGTCGAGGCCGGCGCCGAGCTCGAGCGCCGCGCGGCCGCCGGCAAGAAGATCCCGCTCAAGTGACTGTCATCCTGAGCGCGGCGAAGGATCCGCTTTTGCTTTTTCGTCGCACGACGAAAAGCAGATTCTTCGGCTTCGCCTCAGAATGACGACATGACCAATATGAAGAAGATCCTCATCCTCGGCGTGAACGGCTTCATCGGCCACCACCTGTCGCAGCGCATCATCGGCGCGACGGACTGGGAGGTCTACGGCATGGACATGCAGACCGACCGCATCGCCGACCTGCTCGACGAGCCGCGCTTCCATTTCTTCGAGGGCGACATCACGATCAACCGCGAGTGGATCGAGTACCACGTCCGGAAGTGCGACACGGTGCTGCCGCTCGTGGCGATCGCCACGCCCGCGACCTACGTCAAGCAGCCGCTGCGGGTGTTCGAGCTCGACTTCGAGGCGAACCTGCCGATCGTGCGCTCGTGCGTGAAGCACGGCAAGCGCCTCGTGTTCCCGTCGACCTCGGAGGTCTACGGCATGTGCCGC
>DASRFB010000051.1:0-3633 GCA_035651815.1 Burkholderiales bacterium
GGTCACCGGCGCTCCTACATGCCTTCCGCACGGAACGTCTCGATCAGCTGGGCCGTTTCGTACAGCGGCAGCCCCATCACGCCCGAATAGCTGCCGCGCAGCTCGGGAATGAACATGCCCGCGCGCCCCTGGACGGCGTACGCGCCCGCCTTGTCCATCGGCTCGCCGGTGTCGATGTAGGACTGGATGTCGGCGTCCGAAAGCCTGGCGAAACGGACTACGGTCTCGTTCACGCTCATCTTCGAGCGCGACTCGTAGCGGATCGCGACCGAGGTGAGCACGCGGTGCTCGCGGCCCGAGAGCAGCCGCAGCATGCGCGCGGCGTCGGCGCGGTCCGCGGGCTTGCCCAGGATCTGGTCGTCGACGCACACCGCGGTGTCGGCCGCGAGCACCGGCTGCCGCGGCAGCTGGCGCAGCACGACGCGGTCCCAGCCGACGTCGGCCTTGAGCTTGCCGATGCGGCGCACGTAGTCGTCGGGCTTCTCGCTCGGCAGCGGCGCCTCGTTCACGTCGGGCCCGCGCGAGGGCTGCTCGCGCAGCAGGATGACCTCGAAGGCGACGCCGATCTGCTTGAGCAATTCGCGGCGCCGCGGGCTGCGCGAGGCGAGGTAGAACTTGGGCGCTACGGCTGGGGGTTTCGCGGGCGTGGCCATGGGTCTCCGAGGTCGTGGCTTCTTGTAGTTAATCGCAAAGCGATCGTGGACGCAAATGCCTGGACGAGAACTCGGCGCTCACTCCCGGTGGTACGGGTGTCCGGCGAGGAGCGACGCCGCGCGGTAGAGCTGCTCGGCGAGGACCACCCGGGCGAGCCCGTGCGGCAGCGTGAGCGCCGAGAGGCGCAGCGACGTCCCGCCGCTCTTGATCTGCGTCGCGAGCCCGTCGGCGCCGCCGATGACGAACGCGAGGTCGTCGCCTTCGCCGCGGCGCTCGTCGAGCCAGCGCGCGAACTGCGCCGTGGTGTATTCGCGGCCGCGCTCGTCGAGAACGACCCGCCGGGCGCGCGCGGGGAGCGCCCGCGCGATGCGCCCGGCCTCGGCGGCGAGGATCTGCGCCGCGCTGCGCCCCGCGCTCCGCGGCTCGGGACGCACCTCCACGAGCTCGAGCGCGAGCGTCCGCGGCATGCGCTTCGCGTATTCCGCGAAGGCTTCGTCGACCCACCGCGGCATGCGCGCGCCCACGGCGACGACGAGCAGCTTCACGCCGGCTTTCGCGGCTTGCGGGTTCCGGCGGGACGTTTGGCGCGCGCCGCTGTTCGTCGCCCAGGCCGCGGCTTCGGCTGGTCCCACAGCTCCTCGAGGTTGTAATGCGTGCGCACCGCCGGCTGCATGATGTGCACGACGACGTCGCCGAGATCGACGAGCACCCATTCCCCGCTCTCCTCGCCCTCGACTCCGTAGACCCGGCCGCCCGCCGCCTTGGTCTTCTCCCGGACGCTGCTCGCGAGCGCGCGCAGCTGCCGGTTCGACTCGGCGCTCGCGATGATCACGCGGTCGAAGAGCGACGACAGGTGCGTCACGTCGTACACGCGGATGTCCCTCGCCTTGACGTCCTCGAGCGCCTCGACGACCGCGGCCTCGAGCTTGCGGATGTGGGTCAAGCGCGATTCCCGGTGTAGATGCCGCGCGACTCGATGTACTCGAGCACCGCGGCGGGCAGCAGATAGCGGGGACGCAGGCCCTGCGCGAAGTGGGCGCGGATCGCGGTCGCGGAGATGTCGAGAGCGGTGGTGGCGTAGATGACGACGCGGCCCGCGGGGCGCGCGACGATCTCCTCGGGCGTGCCCGAGCGCTCGCGCCACTGCGCGGCGAGCTCGGCCGGCATCCCGCCCGGCGTGAGCGAATGCCCGGGGCGCAGGCCGACGAAGATGTGCGCGAGCTCGAACAGGTCGCGCCAGCGCTCCCACGTGGTGAGGTTGCGGAACGAGTCGGTGCCGAGGAGCAGCACGATGGAGCGCTTTTCGCCGAGGTCGCGGCGCAGCCGCTCCAGGGTCTCGACCGTGTAGCTGGGCGCGGTCTGCCGGATCTCGGCGTCGTCCAGCTCGAAGCTCGGGTGGCGCGCGATCGCGAGCTTGACCATCTCCAGGCGATCGGCCGCCGCGGCCATCGGCCGGTTGCGGTGCGACGGCAGCCCCGCGGGGATCCAGCGCACGCATTCGAGGCCCAGGATCTCGACCGCCTCGTCCGCGAGCCGCAAGTGGCCGAAATGGACCGGGTCGAAGGTTCCCCCCATGATGCCGACGGGAGCCGGACCGCCCCGAGCTGGCTTGCGCCCGGGCATGTCAGCCGCGGACCTGGCCCGAGCCGTACACCACGAACTTCTGCGAAGTGAGCCCTTCGAGGCCGACCGGTCCGCGCGCGTGCAGCTTGTCGGTCGAGATGCCGATCTCGGCGCCCAGGCCGTACTCGAAGCCGTCGGCGAAGCGCGTCGACGCGTTGACGAGGACCGAGCTCGAGTCGACCTCGCGCAGGAAGCGCGCGGCGCGCGCCGCGTCCTCGGTGACGATCGCGTCGGTGTGCTGCGAGCCGTACTTGGCGATGTGCGCGATCGCCTCGTCGACGTCGCGCACGACGCGCACGGCGAGAATCGGCGCGAGGTACTCCGTGTACCAGTCCTCCTCGGTCGCCGGCTTCATGAGCGGGACGAGCGAGCGGGCGCGCTCGTCGCCGCGCAGCTGCACGCCCTTGTCGAAGTAGATCTTGGCAAGCTTCGGCAGGACCTTGTCGGCCACCCCTTCGGCGACCAGCAGCGTCTCCATCGCGTTGCACACGCCGTAGCGCTGCGTCTTGGCGTTGTCGGCGATGCGGATCGCCTGGTCGAGGTCGGCGCGGTCGTCGATGTAGACGTGGCACACGCCGTCGAGGTGCTTGATCGTGGGGATGCGCGACTCGCGCATGACGCGCTCGATCAGGCTCTTGCCGCCCCGCGGCACGATGATGTCGACGTGCTCGTTCATCGAGAGCAGGATTCCGACCGCGGCACGGTCGGCGGTGTCGATCACCTGAACGGCGTCCTCGGGCAGCCCGCCCGCGCTCAGGCCCTCGTGCATGCACGCCGCGATGGCCAGGTTCGAGCGCACCGACTCCGAGCCGCCGCGCAGGATGCAGGCGTTGCCCGACTTCAGGCACAGCGCCGCCGCGTCCGCCGTCACGTTCGGCCGCGACTCGTAGATGATGCCGATGACCCCGAGCGGCACGCGCATGCGCCCGACCTTGATCCCGGAGGGCTGCACGCGCAGCTCGCTCACCTCGCCGACCGGGTCGGCGAGCTTCGCCACCGCTTCCAGGCCCGCGGCCATCGCCTCGATGGACTTCGCCGTGAGCGTCAGCCGGTCGATGAAGGCGGCGTCCTTGCCCCCGGCGCGCGCCGCGGCGACGTCCTCGGCGTTCGCGGCGAGGAGCTTCCCGGCGTCGCGCCGGATCGCCGCGGCCGCGGCGAGCAGCGCGCGGTTCTTCGCGTCGGTCGACGCGCGCGCCACCTCGCGCGAGGCCGCGCGCGCGCGCGCGCCCACGGCGAGCAGGGCGCTGCGCAGGTCGGACCGGGCGTCGGAAGGGGCGTTCATAAGCGAATTCTACGTCGGCCGGCCTAATAATGGCGTCCGCGGGCGACGAGCCGGAATCCGTCGCCGAGGACGTA
>DASRFB010000052.1:0-13088 GCA_035651815.1 Burkholderiales bacterium
CTCGGGGCGCGGCGCGGCCGACGCCTCGTCGACGAGCCGCCGCAGCGCGCCCGGCACCGCCCGGTAGAACAGCGTCCCGGCGTCGGCGGCGGCGAGCGGCCGGCCGAGCAGCTCGCGCACGAGCGGCGGCGCGCCGGGCGGCACCTCGCGAGCATCGTGCCGAAGTACATTGTCCGGAATGAACAAGGCGCCCTCGCCGAGACCCGATTGGGTAAGTGCCGCGAGCACCCGACGCTCGAGACCGCCATCCGGCGCCCGGCGCTCGCGCTGCAGCGTCGCGCATGATGCCGCGCAAAGCAGCATCGCGACGCAGAGAGATAGCGAAGTGGTGGAACGGCGAATCGAGCACGAATTCACATTAGATGGTATCCGCCTGCGGGAGTGGCGGAGCGGCCCACTATACTGAATCCGACCGAGGGAGAAGACACATGACCAAACAATGGGCGAAATTGCCAAGATACTTCATGCGCGCCGCTTTCGTATGCGCGATGGCCGCGAGCGCCGCCTCGGCCGCACAAACGCCGGAAAGATACCCGTGGGACAACCGCCCTCTGAAATGCTTCGCGCCGGGCGCGTTCACGGTCGGCTCGTGCACGCCAATCGACAATTGGCCCGATCAGTCGCAATCTATTCAGAGGATTGTCTTGTTGTACAACAGCGGCAACTTCGCGTTGCTGGAACGGGCGCTCGCGGAGCTGGAGGCGTCGGACAAGCGATTCGTGTGGGGATCGCCGCAGGAGGCGGTATGGTACGCGTTCGGCCGCATCATGTATCCGGGCGTACAGCCCGTCGAACTCGAACGAGTCGCGCAATGGCGCAAGGCGGTCCCCAATTCCATTTTTGTCCCGTTCGCTGAGGCTCGATACGCGTACACGTTCGCATGGAACGCACGCGGGATGGGGTACGCATCCAGTGTATCGGACGAGTCTTGGGAACTTTTCGCAATCCGCCTCCAGCAAGCGGAGCAAATGCTGCTGAAGGCGCCCAAGCTGTTGAAGGATACGACCCTCTGGCATCATTTGCTCCTCGGCATCAGCCTGGACTCGAACCGCGTACAGAGCAAGCCGGCCGAAGTGTTCGACCACGCGGTGAAGCGCTTTCCTCGCTATTTCCCGTTCTACGAGACGATGGCCGAACGACTCCTTCCGAAGTGGGGAGGGAGCTGGGAAAAAGTCGAGGCTTTCGTCTCGGGATCCAGTCGCCTGCTGGAGGCGACCGAGGGAAAGTCCATGTACGCGAGGCTATACATCAGTCTACTGCGGTGCTGCGCGACGCCGGATCAGACGCGCATGAACTGGACCCTCATGAAAGAAAGCTTCGATGATCTGATCGTGCGTTACCCCGATCCGATCTACAAGAACCTGTACGCAAGCTATGCCTGCGCACTCAAGGACAAGCCCGCTTTCTCAAACGCCATGGCGAGGATCCCACCGGGCGAAATGCGGCCCGAATCCTGGCTGGATGGGAACTCCTACGATTCCTGTCTACGCTGGGGCGGCACCTAGCAGACCGACTCAGCCCAGGAGCCGCACCGCCGTCATCGCCAGCATCCCGACGACGATCGTGAGCGTGACGTTGCGCGTCGCCGCCGCGACCGCGAACGCGACGATGCCGCCGACGAGGCGCGGGTTCTCTAGCGACACGGCGAGCGCGCCGTGCACGAGCGCGAGATCGGGCGCGATGATCGCGGCGAGCGCCGCCGCGGGGGCGTAGCGCAGCACGCGCTCGGCGAGCGGCGGCAGGCGCAGCCGGCTGCCGGGCAGCACGAACACGGCGCGCGTGAGGTACACGACCGCGGCCGTGCCCGCGATGAGCGCCCACCCGAGCCAGGAATCGGCCACGTCACGCGCTCCCGGCGCGGGCGCGCTGCACGCGCGAGGCCGCGAGCCCCGCCGCCACGCCGGCGGCGATCGCGCCGACCAGCCCGAGGTTGAGCGGCAGCCCGGCGCCGGCGAGCGCGACGCCGCCCGCGGCGAGCGCCCCGAGCACCACGGCGCGGTCGTAGAGCAGCGGCATGAGGAGCGCGATGAGCGACAGCGTCGCGGCGAACTCGAGCGACCACGCGCGCGGGATGAGCGCGCCGCCGAAGATGCCGAGCCAGGACGCCGCCTGCCAGCCGATCCAGAGCACCGCCGACCCGCCGAGAAAGAACCAGTGGCGGTGCGGCGCGCGGTCTTCCGGGCGGAAGCGCCCGACGAAGAGCGCGAACATCGCGTCGACCATGACGTAGCTGAGCAGCGCGCGCCACGGCCGCGACAGGCGCTCGAAGTAAGGCGCGAGAACGGCGCTGTAGATGACGTAGCGCAGGTTCACCGCGAGCGCGGTCGCGTACATCACCCAGAGCGGCGCCTTCGCGATGAGGAGCGGCAGCACGGCGAGCTGCGCCGAGCCGGCGTATACCAGCAGGCCCATCGCGACCGCCTGCGCGGGCGCGAGTCCCGCGCTCACCATCGCGAGGCCAGCGACCAGCCCCCAGGGCACCATGCCGAAGAGCAGCGACACGGCGCTCGCCGCGCCGTCGCGAAAAGCCGACATCCGATCGCCGTGCATTTACCGCGATTCCATCAAATGGACGATGCCGGCCGAAGGCAAATGACACAATCGGCGGCCAGCATTCGCATTGTCCCATCTCCCCTGGAGCCGGTTTGAGGTCGCACGGCGTCCTTCGCGGGCCGGCATTCTCCCTCGTCCTCGCGGCGGCGCTGCTCGCCGGTCCGCCCGCGCGCGCCGACATCGTCGTCATGCAGAACGGCGACCGGATCAGCGGCAAGCTGAAGCACAAGGCCGGCGACACGCTCGAGGTCGACACCGATTATGCCGGGACGGTCGGGCTGCGATGGAGCCAGGTCAAGTCGATCCAGACCGACGCCCCGGTCGAGGTCGTGGTCGAGGGCGAGCCGGCGTCGGGCCTCTTCTGGTTCGCGGGCGACGAGTCCGACGTGCGGCCCGACCGCATCGTCTACATCAATCCTTCGGCCGAGGAGTGGGGAAACGCGTTCGCGTACCGGACGCGGCTCAATCTCTCCGGGACCTGGACCTCGGGCAACAGCCGCAGCGACCGCGGCCAGGCCGACGGCGAGTTCACCGCGCGCTCGAGCGACGTGCGCTACATCCTCGGCGCAAAGGCGCGGCGCGAGGCGGTGTCGGGCGAGGAGACCGCGTCGAGCTGGCTCGCCTCGCTCAAGCGCGACCACTTCCTCCTCGATCCCGCGCACTTCATCTACGCGCGTGCGTCGCTCGAGCGCGACCGGTTCAAGGACATCAGCCTGCGCTCGACGCTCGGCGGCGGCTTCGGCTGGCAGCTGCTCGACGGCGAGATCACGAAGCTCACCCTCGGCGCGGGCCTCGACGCGGTGAGGACGCTGCGCATCGCCGCGCCCGACGAGCACTATCCCGCGCTCGGCTGGGACGTGCGCCTGTCGCACTGGCTCGGCGCGAAGACGGCGGAGCTGGTGCACGAGGAGGAAGGCTTCTGGAACCTGCACGACACGCGGCAGGTGACGCTGCGCAGCCGCACCGGCATTCGGGTGCCCGTGGCGAAGGGCATGGTCGCGAACGCGTCGCTCAACCTCGACTGGGAGCGCGAGCCCGCGGCGGGGCGCAAGCCGCTCGACGCGACTCTGCTGCTCGGCGTCGGCGCGGAATGGTGATCGCGCGGCTTGGGAAAACGGCGCCGGTCGGTTATCCTTCGGGCCTTTCGGAGAGGAACATCGGAATGCGGTTTCGCGCAGCGGCGTTCGGTGCGGCGGTCGTGCTCTCGGGTGCGGCGCACGCGCAGGCTTCTCCCGACGACTACGTGCTCCTCGGCGGCGGCGTGAGATCGCGGCCGGCCTACGACGGGTCGGCGTCCCAGAAGACCGACCTCATCCCCGCCGTGCGCTATTACGGCCGGCCCTGGTTCGCGCGCACCACGCAAGGCATCCTCGAAGGCGGAGCGCGCATGGAGATCGCTCCCGGCCTCGCTTTCGGAGTGCAGCTCGCCTACGAGCCGGGACGCAAGCGCAGCGAGTCGCCGTTCCTGCGCGAGCACGACGTTCCCGATCTCGACGTCGGCGCCTCGCTCGGCCTGCACCTGGAGTGGGACGGCAAGCTCGGGCCCGCGCCCGTGAACCTGTTGCTGCGCACGCGCAGCAACGCCGAGGCGATCCGCGGCGACCAGATCGACTTGCGCGGCACGATCGGCGTCTACGGCCGCGGGCCGGTGAGCGTCGGCGTGTTCGGGCAGACCACGTGGGCGAGCCAGAAATCGACCAACACGCTCTACGGCATCACGCCCGAGCAGTCGGCGACGAGCGGCCTGCCGGCCTTCGAGGCGAAAGGCGGCGTGATGTTCGCGAGCCTCGGCCTGCTCGGCGGCTACGATTTCAATCCGCGATGGACGGCGTTGTGGAGCATCGAGGCCCGCCGTCTCGAAGGCGACGCGCGGCGCAGCCCCCTCGCCGAGCGCACCTCCAACCACTACGCGAGCATCAGCATCGCGCGCCGCTTCTGAGGCGCTAGCGCTTCAGGTTGCCGTAGAGCATCGCCACGAACTTCTCGGGCGCGAGGAAGCCCTTGCCCCACTCCTCGTCGAACTTCGCCGTCGGCTTCGCCGCGACCGTCTGGTCGAGCGTCTTGCCCTGGCGCACCAGCCGGCGCACGCGCGCGGAGACGTCCGCCAGCATGTCGCGGTAGGCCTGGAGATCGGCCTTGTTCCCGAGCGGACCGTGGCCGGGAATGATCTTGGTGTCGTCGTCGGCGAGCCTCAGCACCAGGTCCGCCGCGCGGATCATGCCCTCCACCGTCCCGCCGCTCGACGTGTCGATGAACGGGTACATCTTGTTGAAGAAAGTGTCGCCCGTGTGGACGACGTTGCTCTTCTTGAAGTGAACGATGGCGTCGCCGTCGGTGTGCGCCTTCGGCGCGTAGAGCACGAACACCTCGTCGCCGTTCACGTGGAAAGTCAGGTCGCGGCTGAAGGTCACCATCGGCAGGGCGATCCTGGGCGAAGGCGAGGTCTTCATCCCGAGAAACTCGATGAAGCCTTCGCTCGACAGGCGCTTCCTCACGTTCTCGTGCGCGATGATGATGCCGCCCGCCTTGCCCAGGTTCTCGTTGCCGCCGGTATGGTCGAAGTGCCAGTGCGTGTTCAGCACGAACCTCACCGGCTTGTCGGTGACCTTGGCGATCGCCGCCTCGATCTTCGGCGTGAGCGGCGCGAACTGGTCGTCGATCAGGAACACCGCGTCCTCGCCGGCCGAGAGCCCGAGGTTGCCGCCCGAGCCGGTCATCATGTAGACCGTGTCGGCGAGCTTCTGGGTCTGGATCTCGACCTTGGAGAAATCATCCTGGGCGTAGGACGCCGTGGACATCAGTGCGGCGATCACGGCCGCCGCGGCGAGACCTTTTTTCCTCATCGCTGCTCCCCCTTTCGTTCTTCCGTCAACTGGACGACGTTGCCCGCCGCGTCGTCCTCGAGCGGCAGCTGCCGGTCGAGATCGCTCTCGGCGTTCTCGACCGCCTCGTCGACGAGGTGCGCGGGCAGCGCCTTGGTCGGCTTCACGCCGAGGCTGCGGATGCGCTCGGCCTGCCGGATCAGGTTGCCCTTCCCGGTCGAGAGCTTGCTCCTGGCGGCCTCGTAGCTGTCGTGCGTGGCCTTGAGCTTGCGCCCGATGTCGTCGAGGTCGGCCACGAAGCCGACGAACTTGTCGTAGAGCAAGGCGCACTGCCGGACGAGCTCCTTGGCGTTGCGGTTCTGCTGCTCCTGGCGCCAGATGTGGGCGATGGTGCGCAGCACGCCGATCAGACTGCTCGGGCTGACGATCAGGACGTTCTTGCGCAGCGCGTCGAGGAACAGATCGCGCTCGGACTGCATCGCCAGCATGCACGCGGACTCCACCGGGAGGAACATGAATACGAAATCGAGAGACTCGAGGCCGTACAGGTTTTGATAGTTCTTGGCGGAGAGCTCCATGATGTGCGAGCGGACCGACAGGACGTGCTGCCGCAGGGCCGCCTGGCGTTCCGCGTCGTCCTCGGCACCGATGTACCGGTCGTATGCCGTGAGCGAGACCTTGGAATCGATGACGACGTGCCGCTTCTCGGGCAGGTTGACGACGACGTCGGGCTTCGAGCGCCTGTCCTCCTCGTTGAGGAAGCTCTTCTGCACGACGTATTCCTCGTTCAGCCGCAGTCCCGAGCTCTCGAGCACCTTCTCGAGCACCAGCTCGCCCCAGGTGCCCTGGGTCTTGCTGTCGCCCTTCAGCGCGCGCGTCAGGTTGACGGCGTCCGCGCTGATCTGCGCGTTCAGCTCGGCGAGGCGCTTGATCTCGCCCTGGAGCGTGAGCCGCTCGCGCGACTCCTTGTCGTACGCCTGCTCGACCTTGACCTGGAACTCGCCGATCTTCTCCCGAAGCGGATTGAGCAGCGTCTCGAGGCCCTGCTTGTTCGTCTCGGCGAAGCGCCGGGACTTGTCCTCGAGGATCTCGTTGGCGAGGTTCTTGAAGCGGACGGCGAGGTCCTCCTTCGCGTCGGTCAGGAACGCGAGCTTGTCTTTCTGCGCATCGAGGATGGTCGAGAGCTCGGTGACCTTGAGCTGCAGCGCGTCGCGCGCCTCGCGCAGCTTCTTCGCGTCGGCCTCGGCGTCGGGAAGGCGCGCCACGCGCTCGCGCAGCGTCGCCAGCTCGACCGCCGTCTCGCCGCGCGCGCGGTCCTCCGCGGTCTTGAGCCTTTCGTGGATCACCAGCCAGACGGCGACGCCGCCGATCGCCACGCCGGCGACGAGAAACGTCAGCCCGAACAGCACCGAGTCCATCGAACCGCCTTCATCCTTCCCTGTTCCGCATCCAGTCCGCGGTCTTGTAGAAGGCATTGTATAGCTCCCGGCGCAGGCCTTCCTCGATTTCGACGTCGGCCATGGCGCGCGACATGCACGCGAGCCACTGGTCGCGCTCGGCGACGCCGATCGGCGCGTGCAGGTGGCGCGCCCGCAGCATGGGATGGCCGTACTTCGCGGCGTAGAGCTGCGGGCCGCCGAGCCAGCCCGAGAGGAACAGGTAGAGCTTCTCGCGCGCCGGCGCGAGGTCGGCCGGGTGCAGCTTGCGGATCCCGGCGTACTCGGGGTCGAAGTCCATGAGGTCGTAGAAGCGCGCGACGAGCGCGCGCACCTTGGCGTCGCCCCCGACCCGCTCGTAAGGCGCCGGCGGCGCGCTCACGCCGCCTCGCGCAGCGCGACGATCGGCGGCCGGCCGAGCGCGGCGCGCGCGCCCGCCCAGGCGTTGAACAGGATGCACGCGAGGCCGAGCGCGGGTCCGACCGCCCAGATCCACGCGTTCCAGACGTAGTCGAACTGGAACACGCGCTCGGCGAGCACCCAGCCGATCGCGGTCGCGCCGAGGGAGGCGAGCAGGCCCGCGAGCAGGCCGAGGACGGCGAACTCGGCGCGCTGCGCGCCGAGGATCTGCGCGCGGCTCGCGCCGAGCGCGCGCATCAGCGCCGATTCCTGCGCGCGCTCGTCCTGCGTCGCGAGGAGCGCCGCGTACAGCACGAGCACCCCGGCGACGAGCGCGAACAGGAACACGAACTGCACGGCGCGGATCACCTGGTCCATCATCGCGCGCACCTGGCGGAAGATCGAGCCGACGTCGATGACGGTGAGGTTGGGGAACGCGCGCGACAGGCGCGCGGTCAGATCCGCGTCGCCGCTGTGAAATCCCGTCATGTACGTGGTGGGCGCGTCGCGCAGCAGCTTCGGCGTGGTGATGAAGAAGAAGTTCGGCCGCATCGTGTCCCACTCGAGCTTGCGGATGCTCGTCACCGGCGCGCTGAAGCTGCGTCCTCCCGCCTCGAACTCGAGCCGGTCGCCGAGCCCGATGCCGAGGCGCTCGGCGATCCAGTGCTCCACCGACACCGCGCCCGCGTCGAGGTCCTGCTTCGTGAACCAGCGTCCCTCGCTCACCGTGTTGTCGGGCGGAAGATCCGTCATGTCGGTGACGTTGAACTCGCGCTCGACCTGCCGGCGCGCGCGCTCGTCGGCGTAGTCGGCGGCGCTGACCGCGCGCCCGTTGATCGCGACCAGCCGCGCGCGCACCAGCGGAAACAGCTCGGGCGGCTCGAGCCCCGAATCGCGGAAGAAACCGGCGAGCGGCGCCTTCTGCTCGGGCTGGATGCCGACCACGAAGCGGTTCGGCGCGTCGGGCGGCAGCCGCCGGCGCCACGACTCGAGCAGGTCCGAGCGCACGAAGGTGAGGAGCAGGATCGCGGTCAGCCCGAGCGCGAGCGCCACGATCTGGATCGTATTGCCGCGCGGGCGGCGCAGCAGGTTCGCGAGGCCGTAGCGCCACGAGACGCCGCCCGCCGCGCGCCCCAGGCGCCCGACGACGCGCAGCGCCGCGTAGCCCGCGGCCGCGAATACGACCACGGCCGCCGAGAAGCCGCCGAACACGTAGCCCGCGAGCTTCGCGTCGCGCGCCTGCCACAGCAGCAGCCCGAAGACCGCGGCGAGGCCCAGCACGTATACGGCGAGCGCGGTCCGTCGCGGCGCGCCCGTCTCGCGCCGAAGCACGCGCACCGCGGGGACCTCCTTGAGCTGGAGCAGCGGCGGCAGCGCGAACCCGAGCAGCAGCGCGAGCCCCGTCGCGACGCCCTGGAGCGCGGGCCACGCGCCCGGCGCGGGCAGCGCCGCGGAGACGAATTGCGAGAGCCAGGTCGCGATCGCGGCCTGGCCCGCGAAGCCGAGCGCGCACCCGAGGACCGACGCCGCGAGCGCGAGCAGCACGAACTCCCACGCGAACAGCGAGAACAGGCGCGCCTGTCCCGCGCCCATGCAGCGCATCACGGCGTAGCCGTCGAGATGGCGCTCGGTGTACCGGCGCGTCGACAACGCGATCGCGACGGCCGAGAGGATCACCGCGAGCATCGCCGTGAGCCCGAGGAACTGCTGCGCGCGGTCGAGCGCCGCGCGCGTCTCGGGGCGCGCGTTCTCGAGGCTCTCGAGACGCTCGCCGCGCCCGAGGCGCGGCTTCGCCCAGCGCTCGAAGTCGGCGACGGGCGGCGGCTCGCCGGCCGCGAGCAGCTGGTAGGTCGCGCGGCTGCCGGGCTGGATCAGCCCGGTCGCGGGCACGTCGTCCAGGCGCATGAGCACGCGCGGCGCGATGTTCACGAACGAGATGCCGCGGTCGGGCTCGACCGTCACGACCGCGGCGACGCGCAGCCGGCTCTTGCCGAGGTCGATCGCGCCGCCTTCGCGCACGCCGAGCTCGGCCATCAGCCGCTCGTCGAGCCATGCGGTGCCGGGCTCGGGGATGCCCCGCGCCTCGGCGTCGGGCCGGTTCAGGCCGGGCGCGATGCGCATGCGCCCGCGCAGCGGATAGGCGTCGCTCACCGCCTTCACCGACACGAGCTGCGCGCCTTCGCCCGCGCGCGCCATGCTGACGAAGGAGACGATCTCGGCGCGCGCGAGGCCGCGCCGCGCGATCTCGTCGCGCACCTCCGCGCGCCAGGGGTGATCGGCGATCAGCACGGCGTCCGCGCCGAGCAGCTGGTGCGCCTCGCGCCCGAGCGCCTGCCAGACTCGGTCGGTGAAGAAGGCGACGCTGGTGACGCCCGCGACCGCGATCGCGATCGCGAGCGCGAGGATGCGGAGCTCGCCCGCGCGCCAGTCGCGCGCGAGCATGCGCAGCGCCAGTCTCATGCGATGCGCTTCATGCGATCCGCCCCGCCGCGAGCCGGATCTGGCGCGAGCAGCGGCCGGCGATCGCCTCGTCGTGCGTCACGAGGACCAGCGTCGTGCCGCGCTCGGCGTTCAGCGCGAACATGAGCTCGATCACCGCGGCGCCGGTCGCCGCGTCGAGGTTGCCGGTCGGCTCGTCGGCGAAGAGCAGCTTCGGCTCGGTGACGAAGGCGCGCGCGAGCGCGACGCGCTGCTGCTCGCCGCCCGAGAGGTGCTTCGGATAATGGCGCAGGCGCTCGCCGAGACCGACGCGTCCGAGCATCGCGCGCGCGAGCGGCCCGGCCGCATCCCGGATTCCGCGCTCGCGCGCGAGCTCGAGCGGGAGCATCACGTTCTCGAGCGCGTTCAGCGCCGGCAGGAGCTGGAACGACTGGAACACGAATCCGACCAGCCGCGCGCGCAGCGCCGCGCGCCCGTCCTCGTCCAGGCCGAAGAGATCGACGCCGTCGATGCGCACCTGCCCGGTCGTCGGCGTGTCGAGGCCCGCGAGCAGCCCGAGCAGCGTCGACTTGCCCGAGCCCGAGGCGCCGACGATCGCGACCGCCTCGCCCGGCATGACGCCGAGCGCGATGTCCTGCAGAATCACGAGCTCGCGCCGGTCGGCGCCCGCGGGTCCGACGGCGTCCGCGGAACCGAGGACGTCCGCGCCGTTCGAAATGGGAACGACCTTGGAGAGGCCGCTCGCCGTGATGATGGGATCGCCGAGATTGCTCATGAGATGGCTGCTGCTCGCCGCCCTGCTCGCCTGCAGCGGCGCCGCGTTCGCCGCCAGGACCATCCTCGTCTACGGGGACAGCCTGTCCGCCGCGTACGGGATCTCGAAGGACGCCGGCTGGGTGAGCCTGCTCGGGGAGCGGCTGAAGCAGATGCACCCCGATTATACCGTGGTGAACGCGAGCATCAGCGGCGAGACCTCCGAGGGCGGCGCGGCGCGCATCGCCGGCGCGCTCGCGCAGGCGCGGCCCGCGATCGTCGTGCTCGAGCTGGGCGCGAACGACGGCCTGCGCGGCTGGCCGGTCGAGCGCACCAAGGCCAATCTCGCGGCGATCATCCGCGCGGCGAAGCGGGAAAAGGCGCGGGTGCTTCTCGTCGGCATGCAGATGCCGCCGAACTACGGTCCCGAGTACACCGAGGGCTTCCGGCGCACCTACGAGGCGCTCGCGCGCGAGGAGCGCGTGCCGCTGGTCCCGTTCCTGTTCCAGGGCATCGCGCTCGACCGCGCCATGTTCCAGGACGACAACCTGCACCCGAACGAGCGCGCGCAGCCGGTCCTGCTCGACAACGTCTGGCGGGCCCTGCGGCCGATGCTCGGGAGCACGTCGGCCGCCGCCCGCCCGGGCCGCTGAGCCCGGGGCCTTCCGGCGCCGCCGCGCGCCGTGCTAGCATCCCGCCGGCATCAACCCCACGGGACGACATGCCGCAACCCAAGAAAGAGCAGTTGCCGGTGTACGAGGTCCAGGAGCTGCCGGTCGAGCGCAGGGTGCAGCCGGGGAAGTTCTACGTGAAGGCGAACGGCGAGGTGCGCGAGCACGAGCGCCGCAAGCACGTGGAGCCGACGCCGACGCGCAAGCCGGGCGGCCGGGCCGCCTAGTACACCGTCAGCTTCGCCTCGCCGGAGCGCATCGCGCCGATCGTCGCGGCGTGCGTGAACCCTTCCCTCCTGAATTCCGCGATCACCGCCTCGACCGCCTCGGGCGCGCACGCCACCAGCAGCCCGCCGCTCGTCTGCGGATCGGTGATCAGCTTGCGCTTCCAGTCGGGGAACGGCTCGGGCAGCTTCACCTCCGTGCCGTAGCTCTTCCAGTTGCGGTCCGAGGCGCCGGTCGCGACGCCCTGGCGCGCCCACTCGAGCGCCTCGGGCAGCAGCGGCAGCGCGTCGAAGCGCACCTCGGCGCCGAGCTTCGATCCCCGGCAGATGCCGAGCAGGTGGCCGGCGAGGCCGAAGCCGGTGACGTCGGTCATCGCGTGCACCGCCTCCATCTCCGCGAGACGCGACCCCGGCGTGTTCAGCATCGTCGTCGCCGCGAGCATCTGCTTGTAGCCCGCGGGAAAGAGCTTGCCCTGCTTGAGCGCCGCCGAGAGGATGCCGACGCCGAGGGGCTTGCCGAGCACCAGGGCGTCGCCCGCGCGGGCGCGGTCGTTGCGCTTCACCTTGTCGGGGTGCACGAGCCCGAGCGCGACCAGGCCGTAGATCGGCTCGAGCGTGTCGATCGAGTGGCCGCCCGCGATCGGGATGCCGATCTTCGCGCACACCGACTCGCCGCCGGCGATCACCTTCTGGATCGCCGCGACCGGCAGCTTGTCGATCGGCATGCCGACGATCGCGAGCGCGAAGATCGGCCGACCGCCCATCGCGTACACGTCGGAGAGCGCGTTCGTCGCGGCGATGCGGCCGAAGTCGTACGGGTCGTCGACGATGGGCGTGAAGAAGTCGGTGGTCGCGACCAGCGCCTGCTCGTCGTTCAGCCGGTAAACCGCGGCGTCGTCGCCCGACTCGATTCCGACCATCAGCTCCTTGGGCAGGCCGCGGATCGGCGCCTGGGCGAGGATCTCGGTGAGCAGCGCAGGCGCGATCTTGCAGCCGCAGCCGCCGCCGTGGGAGAACTGGGTCAGACGGATGAGGTCGGTGGGAGCATTCATGGGTAGTAAACTGTCGTCCTGAGCGAAGCGAAGGACCTGCTTTTGAGGCCGACAACCGCAGTAACGCTAGCACAGCTGAGCGAATTTGACGAGGTGATCGACGTCCGCTCGCCCTCGGAGTTCGCGCTCGACCACGTCCCGGAGGCGGTCAACTGTCCCGTGCTCGACGACGCCGAGCGCGCGAGCGTCGGCACGCTGTACAAACAGTCGTCCCCCTTCGACGCGAAGAAGATCGGCGCCGCGCTCGTCTCGAAGAACATCGCCCGCCACATCGAGGACCGTTTCCGCGACCGCGCGCGCGAATGGCGGCCGCTCGTCTACTGCTGGCGCGGCGGCAAGCGCTCGGGCGCGATGGCGCACGTGCTGCGCGAGATCGGCTGGCCGGCGGCGACGCTCGAGGGCGGCTACCGCGCGTACCGGCGCGAGGTGGTGCGCCAGCTCGCCGAGCTGCCGGCGCGCCTGCGCTTCGAGGTGATCTGCGGCGCGACCGGGAGCGGCAAGAGCCGGCTGCTCGAGGCGCTCGCCGCGCGCGGCGCGCAGGTGCTCGACCTCGAGGGCATCGCCCGCCACCGCGGCTCGGTGCTCGGCGACCTGCCCGACGATCCGCAGCCGTCGCAGAAGATGTTCGACAGCCGGGTCTGGGACCGGCTGCGCCGGCTCGATCCGTCGCGGCCGGTCTTCGTCGAGGCCGAGAGCAGGAAGATCGGGCAGCTGCAGCTGCCCGAGGTCCTGCTCGAGC
>DASRFB010000053.1:0-35474 GCA_035651815.1 Burkholderiales bacterium
CCTCGGCGACGAGGACCACCTCGGCGACATGGACTTCAAGGTCGCGGGCACCGAGAACGGCATCACCGCGCTGCAGATGGACATCAAGATCGAGGGCATCACCAAGGAGATCATGCAGGTCGCGCTCGCGCAGGCGCGCGAAGGTCGCCTGCACATCCTCGGCTTCATGAAGCAGGCGCTCGAAGGCTCGCGCTCGGAGATCTCGAGCTTCGCCCCGCGCATCATCAAGATCAAGATCAATCCCGAGAAGATCCGCGACGTCATCGGCAAGGGCGGCGTCGTCATCCGCGGCCTGCAGGAAGAGACCGGGACGACGATCGAGATCGAGGACGACGGCACGGTGTCGATCGCCTGCGTCTCGGCCGAGGGCGGCCAGGCGGCGAAGAGGCGCATCGAGGACATCACGGCCGACGTCGAGGTGGGCCGCGTCTACGACGGCACGGTGCTCAAGCTCCTCGACTTCGGCGCGATCGTCCAGGTGCTCCCCGGCAAGGACGGGCTGCTCCACATCTCGCAGATCGCCAACGAGCGCGTCAACAACGTCTCGGACTACCTGAAGGAAGGACAGCAGGTCAAAGTCAAGGTGCTCGAGGCCGACGAGAAGGGCAGGGTGCGGCTGTCGATGAAGGCGGTGAAGGAAGCGGCCAGTACCACCGCGTAGATCGACGCGCCGAAAGCAAAAGGGCGCCGCCGGCGCCCTTTTTTTACGTCTGAAGCAGATCGCGCATTGGCGCGGTCACTTGGCGACCTGCTTTTCCCTCATCTCGTCGAGCGTCTTGCAATCGATGCACAGCGTCGCCGTCGGACGCGCCTCGAGGCGCTTCAGGCCGATCTCGACGCCGCAGTTGTCGCAATAGCCGTAGTCGTCCTTCTCGATCTTGGCGATGGTCTCGTCGATCTTCTTGATCAGCTTGCGCTCGCGGTCGCGGTTGCGCAGCTCGAGCGCGATGTCGGATTCCTGCGTGGCGCGGTCGTTGGGATCGGCGAACAGCGTGGCCTCGTGCTGCATCGCCTGCACCGTGCCGGCGATGTCCTGCGACAGCTCGACCTTGAGCGCCTCGAGCATGGACTTGAAATGCTCGCGCTGGCGCGGGTTCATGTACTCCTCGCCCTTCTTCGCGACGTAGGCGACAAACGTCTTCGGCTGCAGCTGCACTCGTGCTCCACTTTCGACGAAAAACAATGCGTCTTGATACCAGAAATCCGTAGGGGGGGCAAGCTTGATTTCAGAGCAAAATCGCGCGTTGCCAGAGCTCTTACGCAGGCGTAGTATCCTGGGCCCTCGGGGTGTAGCGCAGCCTGGTAGCGCGCCTGCTTTGGGAGCAGGATGTCGGGAGTTCGAATCTCTCCACCCCGACCAACGTGCCCGTAGCTCAACCGGATAGAGCACCAGCCTTCTAAGCTGGGGGTTGTGGGTTCGAGTCCCGCCGGGCGCGCCACTTTTCCGATCCGCCGCATTTGCGATTAATATTGAAATGCGGCCGTCATATCGCGCCCCATACAGAAAGAGAACATGATCGACGTCTACACCTGGCCGACGCCGAACGGCCACAAGGTCCACATCGCGCTCGAGGAGCTCGGCCTGGAGCACAGGATCCGGCCCGTCAACATCCGCACCGGCGAGCAGTTCGAGCCGGAGTTCCTCGCGATCAGCCCGAACAACAAGATCCCCGCGATCGTCGATTCCGACGGTCCCGGCGGCAAGCCGATCCCGGTGTTCGAGTCGGGCGCGATCCTGATCTATCTCGCCGGAAAAACAGGCAAGCTGCTTCCGAAGAAAGACCGCGACAAGTACGTGGCGCTGCAATGGCTGATGTTCCAGATGGGCTCGATCGGCCCGATGATGGGGCAGGCGAACCACTTCCGCAGCAACGCGGCGCCCGAGAAGATCGAGTACGCCATCAACCGCTACACGAGCGAGGTGAAGCGCCTGCACGGCGTCATGGAGCGGCGCCTGTCCGAGGCGCCGTGGTTCGCGGGCTCCGAGTACACGATCGCCGACATCGCCATCTTCCCGTGGCTGCGCGCGAGCGAACGCAACGGCATCGTCTGGTCCGAGTTCCCGAAGGTGAAGGCGTGGTTCGACCGCATCGACGCCCGGCCCGCGGTACAAAAGGGGCTCAAGGTGCTCGCCGAGGTGAACACGTCGCCTCCCGGCCAGTACGATCAAAAGGCCCGCGAGGTCCTGTTCGGAGCGACCCAGTACGAGAAGCGCTGAGACCGGCTGAAAGCGGAGGGGGCGAAATGCACATCGGCGGCTACGACGTCAGCGGACTGATCTACGCGGCTATCCTTCTGATCGTCGCGCTTTTCCTGATCCGGGCGCACCGCGACCCGGACAACCCGTTCGACCTGTTCGATCTGCTCAAGATCAACGGCAGGGTCTCGAAGGTCGCCGTGGCGTTCCTCACGACGCTCTTCACGTCGTCCTGGTACGTCGTCCACGAAGCCCTCGAGAAGCAGCTGACCGATACCGCGTTCGCCGCGTATCTCGCGGCGTGGGTTGCGCCGATCGTCGCCGCGATCCTGAAGGGAGACGCCGGCATCTCGCCGGCATCCGATGCGCCGGCGATACCCGCTCCCGCCGCGATCACCGCGGTAAAACCCCCCGCGGTATAATCCGCGGCTGTTCCCCGACGGTGGCCGTAGCTCAGCTGGTAGAGTCCCGGATTGTGATTCCGGTTGTCGTGGGTTCGAATCCCATCGGCCACCCCAGCTTCGTTCCCGCGTTTCCGACTACAGCTTCGCCAGGATCTCCCTGAACTTCGCCTCGACCTTGCGCCGCAGCTCGGGCGTGGCGCGCGCGACGGGCGGGAACTCGGCGAGCATCTCGTAGGGACGGCAAGCGTCGATGATGGCGCGCGAGTTCCACGCGGTGCCGCGCGGGATGCGCGGGTCGAGCGGGCCGCTCCACATGCGGCGCACGAGCTCGATGTCCTGCGCCGGATCGCAGCGCGTGCACATCGCCCACATCACGTCGAACATGTCGGTCGGATCGACGTCGTCGTCGACGACCACCACGAAGCGCCCGAGGTAGGCGCCCGACTGGCAGCTCGCGGCGAGCATGCCGGCCTGCCGCGCGTGGCCGGCGTAGGCCTGCTTGATCGCGATGACGTTGAACATGCGCGCGCCGCCCGCCTCGTGGCACCACACGCCCTTGACGCCGGCGAGGCCGGCGCGCTCGACCTCGTCCCAGATCATCCCCGCTTTCATCACGCACTTGCTGTAGGAGAAATCGGACGGCGGGCGCATCGGCGTCGCCATGGTGAGGATCGGGTCGTTGCGGTGATAGACGCGCTGCACGCGGATCACGGGCTGCTCGCTCTGGCCGCCGGCGTAGTAGCCGGTGAACTCGCCGAAAGGCCCCTCGGGCGCGGTCTCGCCCGGGTGCATCTCGCCCTCGAGCACGATCTCGGCGTGCGCGGGCATCGGCAGGCCGTGCAGCTCGCTCTCGAGCACCTCGACCGGCGCGCCGCGGTGGCCGCCCGCGTAGTCGTACTCCGACAGGCCGAAGCGCAGCTCGTTGCCGCCCGCGAGGAAGAGCAGCGGATCGTGCCCGCACGAGACGAGCACCGGGCAGGGCTTGCCCTTCTTGAAGTACTTCTCGCGGATCTGCCGGCCGTGCTTCCCGGGCGACATCCACACGCCCACGCGCTTCGCGTCGTGCGCCATCACGCGGTAGGTGCCGCAGTTGACCCAGCCGCCATCCGGATCGCGCATGATCACCAGGTCGTCGGTGCCGATGTAGCGTCCCCCGTCCTGCTCGTGGAGAAAAGGCACCGGGAACTCGAGGACGTTCACGGCGTCGTCGCGCTGCACGTTCTCGAGGACCGCGCCCTTCTTCACGACCTTCGGCGGAATCGGCCGGTGCGTCTGCATCCGGTCGCGGTACGCGCGAACGACATCGAGCGGATGCGAAGGCGCGGGGAAGCCCAGCGTCACGGCGAGCCGCTTCATCGAGTTGGTCGCCCCCGAGAGCACGCGCATGCCCGCCGGATAGTCGGGGATCTCGTCGAAGAGCACCGCGCGCGAGCCCGCCGGGTGCTGGTTGACGATCTCGGCGAGCGTTCCCATCTCGAGGTTCCAGTGCGCGCGCGGAATGCGCGCGAGCTCGCCCGCGCGCTCGACGCGCTCGAGGAACTCGCGCAGGTCGGCGTGCGGGCGGTCGTAGTCGTTGTACGCGCCGGGCTTCGCCATGTCGTTCATCGGACGTGTCTCATCTTGTGCTCCGAACGGGATTGTACTTCCTCGGTCCCGGGCAGATCTTCGCGATGCAAGAGGAACACCAGGCCGTCCCCGGCGCTGGTCTCGAGCCAGGTGAACGGCGTCCTCGGGAACGCGCGCTCGAGCTCGCGGCGGTGGCGGCCGATCTCGACGACCAGCAAGCCGCCCGGCTTCAGGAAACGCCCGGCTTCCCGCAGGATCCGCCGCACGAAGCGCAGGCCGTCGTCGCCGCCGGCGAGCGCAAGACGGGGCTCGCGGCCGTACTCGGCAGGAATCCTCTTCATCGCCCGCGCGTCGACGTAAGGCGGATTGGCGACGATCACGTCGTAGGGCCGGGCGCGCAGGTTCGTGAACAAGTCCGAGCGCACGAGGCGCGCGCGCGACTTGAGACGATACGCCGCGATGTTGCGCCGCGCGACCGCGAGCGCGCCCGGCGACACGTCGACCGCGTCGACGCGCGCACGCGGGAAGGCGAGCGCGAGCAGCACCGCGAGACAGCCGGAGCCGGTGCACATGTCGAGCGCGCGAGCGACGCGCGACGCCATGCTCACCCACGGCGAGAGACGATCGCGCAGCAGCTCCGCGATGTACGACCGCGGCACGATCACGCGCTCGTCGACGTAGAAGCGATGCTCCCCGAGCCACGCCTCGCGCAGAAGGTAGGCGAGCGGAACGCGCCGGCGGACGCGCTCCGACACCAGGCGCGACAACCGCTCGCGCTGCGCCGGCGTCAACGGCCGCTCGAGCGATTCGCCGAGGCGCTCGTGCGGAATGCGCAGCAGGTGAGTGACGAGCCACGCGGCCTCGTCGGCGGCGTTGTGGGTTCCGTGCCCGAAGTGGAGATACGCTCCGGCGAACGCGTCCTCGGCGCGCCGCAAGGCATCGCCGACCGTGACGCGCGCGGCGGCCATCAGCCGAGCAGCTTCAGCAGCACCCGGCGGTAGATTTCCTGCAGCGGGCCGATCGCCGCCAGCTCGATGTGCTCGTTCAGCTTGTGGATCGACGCGTTCACCGGGCCGAACTCGACGACCTGCGGACACACCTCGGCGATGAAGCGGCCGTCGGAGGTTCCGCCCGTGGTGCTGATCTCCGGCCTCAGCCCGGTGACCTCCTCGATCGCGGCGCTCACGGTGTCGACCAGCTCGCCGCGCGGCGTGAGGAACGGCCTGCCGCCGAGGATCCACTCGAGCTCGTAGTCGAGCCCGTGGCGGTCGAGCACCTCGTGGACGCGGCGCTTGAGATCGTCGGGCGAGCTCGCGGTCGAGAAGCGGAAGTTGAACGCCGCCTCGAGCTCGCCCGGGATGACGTTCTCGGCGCCCGTCCCGGCGTGCACGTTCGAGACCTGCCACGTGGTCGGCGGGAAATACTCGTTGCCGCGGTCCCATTCGATCGTCGCGAGCTCGGCGAGCGCCGGCGCGACCGAGTGGATCGGGTTCTTCCCGAGGTGCGGATAGGCGATGTGCGCCTGCAGCCCCTTCACCTTGAGCCGGCCCGAGAGCGATCCGCGCCGGCCGTTCTTGACCGTGTCGCCCAGGCGGCTCACGCAAGTCGGCTCGCCGACCACGCAGTAGTCGATGCGCTCGCCGCGTGCCTTCAGGCGCTCGACCACGCGCACCGTGCCGTCCACCGCGATGCCTTCCTCGTCGGACGTGATGAGGAGCGCGATCGACCCGCGGTGCTTCGGACGCTCGGCGAGAAAGCGCTCGAGCGCGACCATGAACGCCGCGATCGAGGTCTTCATGTCCGCGGCGCCGCGCCCGAACAGCTTGCCGTCGCGCTCGGTCGGCACGAACGGATCGGAGTGCCACTGGCCGAGCGGGCCCGTGGGCACGACGTCGGTGTGGCCGGCGAAGCAGACGAGCGGCGCGGCGTCGCCGCGGCGCGCCCAGAGGTTGTCGACCTTGCCGCTGCGCAGCGCCTGCACCTCGAACCCGAGCGCGCGCAGGCGCTGCGCCAGCAGCGGCTGGCAGCCGCCGTCCTCGGGAGTGACGGAGCGCCGGGAGATCAGCTCGCGCGCGAGCGCGAGAGTGGCCGCGTCGGGCTGCATCAATGCGATGCAGTCTCCCCGACGTCGAGCTTGAAGTCGCTGAACGAGCTGCCCGGCGAGGTCTCGGTCGGCACGTAACGGCGCTCGCCGCCGCCCTCGACGGGCGCCGCGCCCGCCTGCGTGTTGTTGATCAGCCACAGCAGGTTGGTCGCGGAGTCCGCGTTGGCGAGGCCTTCTTCCTGCGTGATGACGCCGTCCTTGATCATCTTGAACAGCGCCTGCTCGAAGGTCTGCGACCCGGGGGCCAGGCTCTTCTCCATGGCCTCCTTCATCTGCTCGATCTCGCCCTTGGCGATGAGCTCCTGCAGGTGGCGCGTGTTGAGCATGATCTCGACGGCGGCGCTGCGCAGCCCCTGCTTGTTGCGCACCAGGCGCTGCGACACCACGCACTTCAGCGTGGAAGCGAGGTCCTCGAGCAGGGCGGGCCGGTTCTCCAGGGGGTAGAAGCTGATGATGCGGTTCATCGCGTGGTAGCTGTTGTTCGCGTGCAGCGTGGCGAGGCACAGGTGGCCCGACTGCGCGTACGCGATCGCCGACGACATGGTGTCCTTGTCGCGGATCTCGCCGATCAGGATGCAATCGGGCGCCTGGCGCAGCGCGTTCTTCAGCCCGACCTTGAAGTCGAGCGTGTCGGTGCCGACCTCGCGCTGGTTGACGATCGACCTCTTGTTCTGGAACACGAACTCGATCGGGTCTTCCAGCGTCAGGATGTGGCCGGACTTCTGCTCGTTGCGGTAGTCGAGCATCGACGCGAGCGAAGTCGACTTGCCCGAGCCGGTCGCGCCGACCATCAGGAGCAGCCCGCGCTTCTCCATGATGATCTCCTTCAGCGCGGGCGGCAGCCCGAGCGAGTCGATCGGCGGGATCGTGCCGGGGATGTAGCGCACGACGACCGCCGGCGAGCCCTTCTGCCGGAACGCGCTGATGCGGAAGGTGCCGATGCCCTCGAGGGTATAGCCGATGTTGAGCTCGAGCGTCTGCTCGAACTCCTTGCGCTGCCGCTCGTTGATGACCTCGTACAGCAGGGCGGTGATCGAGTTCGCCTCGAGCGGTGTCTGGTTGACCGGGATCGCGGTGCCGTTGATCTTGATGTTGATCGGCGACTTGACCGACAGGAAGATGTCCGAAGCCTTCTTCTCGGCCATCAGCTGGAACAGCCGTTTCATCGCGGACATGCTGCCTCTCCCCTGGATTCGCGAGCGCCGGATTCGCTAGTCGCCGCGCAGCAGGTCGTTGATGCTCGTCTTGGCGCGCGTCTGCGCATCGACCCGCTTCACGATCACGGCACAGTATAGGCCGTATTTGCCGTCGGGGGAGGGAAGAGTTCCCGGAACGACGACGGATCCCGCGGGGACGCGGCCCTGCAGGATGCGGCCGCTCGCGCGGTCGTAGATGCGCGTGCTCTGGCCGATGAAGACGCCCATCGAGAGCACCGAATTCTCCTCGACGACGACGCCTTCGACGACTTCCGAGCGCGCGCCGATGAAGCAGTTGTCCTCGATGATCGTCGGGTTCGCCTGCAGCGGCTCGAGCACGCCGCCGATGCCCACGCCGCCGGAGAGGTGCACGTTGCGGCCGATCTGCGCGCACGAGCCGACGGTCGCCCAGGTGTCGACCATCGTGCCCTCGTCGACGTACGCGCCGACGTTCACGTAGGAGGGCATCATCACGACGTTCTTCGCGATGTACGCGCCGCGGCGCGCCACCGCGGGCGGCACGACGCGGAAGCCGCCGCGCGCGAACCGCTCGGCGTCGTAGCGCTCGAACTTGGTCGGCACCTTGTCGTAGAACTGCAGCGCGCCCGCCTGCACCGGACGGTTGTCCTCGAGCCGGAACGAGAGCAGCACCGCCTTCTTGAGCCACTGGTGCGTGCGCCACTCGCCGCCCGTCTTCTCGGCGACGCGCAGCCGGCCCTGGTCGAGGGCGTCGAGCACCTGGTTGACCGCCTCGCCGAGCTTGGCGGGGGCCGATCCCGGCGAGAGCTTCGCGCGATCTTCCCAGGCCTGCTCGACGATGTTCTGGAGCTCGTTCATAGTTTCCTCGAGAATTCTACGACGCGCCGGACCGCCTCGACGCACTCGTCCATATCGGCGACCAGGGCCATGCGGATGCGGCCGTCCCCGGGGTTGGCGCCGGCCGAAGTCCGCGCGAGATAGCTCCCCGGAAGAACGGTGACGTGCTGCTCGGCGTACAGGCGCCGCGCGAATTCGGTGTCGGCAATCGGCGTGCGCGCCCAGAGGTAGAACGCCGCGTCGGGGCGCTCGACGTCGAGAGCCGCGCGGATCATAGGCATGACGCGGTCGAGCTTCTCGCGGTAGCGCGCCCGGTTGTCGCGAACGTGCGCCTCGTCGCGCCACGCCGCGGCGCTCGCGTCCTGCACCGCGGCGCTCATGGCGCCGCCGTGATACGTGCGATAGAGCAGGAACGACTTCAGGATCGCCGCGTCGCCGGCGACGAAGCCCGAGCGCATCCCGGGGACGTTCGAGCGCTTCGACAGGCTCGAGAACACCACCAGGCGCTCGAAGCCGCGGCCGAGGCGGTGCGCGGCCTGGAGCGCGCCGAGCGGCGGCGCCGCCTCGTCGAAATAAATCTCCGAGTAGCATTCGTCGGATGCGATGACCATGCCGTAGCGTTCGGCGAGCGCGAAGATCTCGCGCCACTCCTCGAGGCCGGCGACGTGGCCGGTCGGATTGCCCGGCGAGCACACGTACAGCAGCTGCGCGCGGCGCAGCGTCTCCTCCGGGAGCGACCCGTAGTCGGCGCGGAAGCCGCGCTCGGCGAGCGTGTTGACGTACACGGGCTGCGCGCCCGCGAGCAGCGCCGCGCCCTCGTAGATCTGGTAGAACGGGTTCGGACAGATCACGACGCTGCCCGCTTTCGCCGGGTCGATCACCGTCTGCGCGAACGCGAACAGCGCCTCGCGCGAGCCGTTGACGGGCAGCACCTCGGTCTTCCAGTCGAGCGCGGGCAGCGCGTAGCGGCGCGTCAGCCAGTCGGCGATCGCGCGGCGCAGGTCCTCGCCGCCCGCCGTCGGCGGGTACGCGGCGAGCTTGCCGAGGCTCGCCGTCAGCGCGCGCTTCACGAGCTCGGGCGTCGGATGGCGCGGCTCGCCGATGCCGAGGCTGATGGGCGCGACGCCGGACGGCGGCGTCACGCCCTCGAACAGTCTGCGCAGCTTCTCGAACGGATAGGGCTGGAGCAGCGCGAGGCGCGGGTTCATCCCGCGTCCCCGGGCTCGGACCGCGCGCCGGGCAGCGCGTCGAGCGCCACGGGCTCGGGCGCCTTCCAGCCGGGCTTGCGGTGCTCCGCGGCGACGGTCGTATAGATCCCGCCGCGCACGAAGAAACGCGCCGTGAGCCGCAGGTAGCGCGGCGCGATCGCCGCGACCAGGTCGTCGACGATGCGGTTCGTGACCGCCTCGTGGAACGCGCCCTCGTCGCGGAACGACCAGACGTAGAGCTTGAGGCTCTTCAGCTCGACGCAGGTCCGGTCGGGGACGTAGTCGAGGAAGAGCGTCGCGAAATCCGGCTGCCCCGTCTTCGGACAGAGACAGGTGAACTCGGGGATGCGCATGTGAATTCGGTAGTCGCGCCCGGGGTTCGGGTTCGGGAACGTGTCAAGCGCTTTCGAGGGCTTCGCGGGCATCCACAAAACGGAATCGACGGAGGAAAATTGGTATTATAAGCGCCGCGCTATTGGACAACGCAGGCGCAAGAAAAGGGAGCAAGTGCGCCTCACTCAGATCAAGCTCGCGGGCTTCAAGTCGTTCGTCGATCCGACCTCCATCAGCATCCCCGGCCAGCTCGTCGGCGTCGTCGGCCCCAACGGCTGCGGCAAGTCGAACATCATGGACGCGGTGCGCTGGGTGCTCGGCGAGTCGCGCGCGGCGGCGCTGCGCGGCGACTCGATGCAGGACGTGATCTTCAACGGCTCGTCGCAGCGCAAGCCGGTCGCGCGGGCGAGCGTCGAGCTCATGTTCGACAACAGCCTGGGCAAGGCGGCAGGCCAGTGGTCGCAGTACGCCGAGATCTCGGTGCGGCGCACGCTGCAGCGCGACGGCGAGTCGTCCTACGGCATCAACGGCACGCACGTGCGCCGGCGCGACGTGCACGACATCTTCCTCGGCACGGGGCTGGGCCCGCGCGCCTACGCCATCATCGAGCAGGGCATGATCTCGCGCATCATCGAGGCCAAGCCAGAGGAGCTGCGGGTGTTCCTCGAGGAGGCGGCGGGGGTCTCGAAGTACAAGGAGCGGCGGCGCGAGACCGAGAACCGGCTCGCCGACACGCGCGAGAACCTGGCGCGCGTCAGCGACATCCGCACCGAGCTCGGCGCGCAGATCGAGAAGCTCGCGAAGCAGGCCGAGGTCGCGAGCAAGTTCAACGAGCTCTCGGCCGAGCGCACGCACAAGCAGAGCCTGCTGTGGCTGATCCGCCGCAACGACGCGCAGGCCGAGGTCGCGCGCCACGCCCGCGACATCGAGCGCGGCGCGATCGAGCTCGAGGCCGAGACGGCGCGCCTGCGCGACGCCGAGCGCGAGGCCGAGCAGGCGCGAGCCGACCACTACGGCGCCGGCGACGCGCTGAACGCGGCGCAGGGCGAGCTGTACGGCGCCAACTCCGAGGTCGCGCGTCTCGAGACCGAGATCCGGTTCGTCGCCGAGACGCGTCAACGCCTCGAATCGCAGCTCGCGCAAGCGCGCGCGCAGGCCGCGGCGGGCGGGCGCCAGGAGGCCGAGTCGCGCCAGGCGATCGCCGACTGGCAGGCGAAGCTCGCCCACGCGCGCGACGTCCTCGCGCAGGCGCAGGCCCGTCTCGCGCGCGATCAGGCGGCGATGCCCGAGGCCGAGCGCGTGTTCCGCGACGCGCAGGCGCGCCTCGACGCCGAGCGCGAGCGTCTCGCCGAGGCCGAGAAGACGCGCGACCTGGAGCAGGCGCACCTCGCCCACGCCGACAAGACGATCCAGGCACTCGAGGCCCGCGCCGCCCGGCTCGCGGCCGAGCGCGACGAGCTCGCCGCGCCCGACGCCGCGCTGATGGAGCAGCTCGCGCAGGAGCTCGAATCGAGCCGCGGCGAGCTCTCGCGCCAGGAGGCGCTGCTCGCGCAGCTCGAGGCGGCGCGCGCGGCGCTCGACGCCGGGCACCAGGCCGCGCTCGACCAGGCGCAGGCGCTCGAGCGCGAGCTCTCGGCGCTCGAGGGCCGGCAGCTCGCGCTGCAGAAGATCCAGAGCCGGGTCGAGGACGACGGCGACATCCAGGAATGGCTCGAGCGCTACCAGCTCGTCTCGCGCCCGCGGCTGTGGCAGAAGATCCGGGTCGATCCCGGCTGGGAGGCTGCCGTCGAGGCCACGCTGCGCGAGCGGCTGCACGCGCTCGACGCCGGCGGCCTCGAGGGGCTCGAGCGGCTCGTCGCCGACCCGCCGCCGGCGAAGCTCTCCGTGTTCGGACCGGGCGCGCCGACCGGCCTCGGGCGCGCCGACGGCCTGCGTCCGCTGGTGGGCAGGGTCAAGGCGCTCGAGCCGCAGGTCGAAGGCGTGATCGACGAGTGGCTCGCGCCCTATTACGCGTTCGACGGGACGCCGCGCGCGGCCGACCGCGAATCGCTTCCCGCCGGAGCGGTCCTGGTGAACCGCGAAGGACACCAGTTCAGCCGCTTCGGCGTGCGCTTCCACGCGCCCGATCCCGCCGATACCGGGATCCTCGCGCGCGAGCGCGAAATCGAGGCGCTGTCGGCCGAGATCGCCGAAGGGCAGGGACGCTCGCGCGAGGCGCGCGAGCGCCTCGGCGCGCTGGAGGCGTCGCTCGCCGAGCACGACGAAGGACTCGCCAAGCTGCGCGCGGCGGGCGCCGCGCTCGCGCAGCGCCATCACGAGCGCCAGCTCGAGCACGTCAAGCTGACGCAGAGCCAGGAGCGCCATGCCGAGCGCAGCCGCCAGATCGAAGGCGAGCTGGCCGAGATCGCCGGCCTGCGCGCGACCGAAGAGGCGGCGCGCGCCGAGGCCGGGAACCGGCTGACCGCGCTCGAGGCAGACCTGGAAACGATCGGCGCGGCGCTGAACGCCGTGCGCGACCAGCATGCCGCCGCCGGGCAGGGCCTTTCCGAGCAGCGCCAGGCGCTGCAGCAGGCCGAGCGGGAAGTCCAGGAAGGGGCTTTCTCTGAGAGAGAATGCTCGAACAAGATCAATGAAATAGAACGCTCTCTTGAAGTAGTACAGGAGAATATATCCGCGGCCGCCGCCGCCGCTCGATCGGTCGAGACCGAGCTCTCGGGGCTGAAGGACGACGCCCTGCGCGGGGAGCTCCAGCAGGCGCTCGAGGTGCGGGTCGCGAAGGAGCAGGCCCTCGGCGCCGCGCGCGCCCGCCAGGACGAGATCGCCGCCCGGCTGCGCCAGTGGGAAGAGGCGCGCGCGGCGTGCGAGCAGAAGCTGCAGCCCCTGCGCGACCGCATCGCCGAGCTGCGGCTGAAGGAGCAGGCCGCGCACATCGCCGTCGACCAGTTCGCGCAGCAGCTCGCCGAGGCCGGGGCAGACGTCGACGCGCTCGCGGGCTCGCTGAAGGAAGGCCAGAAGGCCGCGCCGCTGCAGGGCGAGATCACGCGCCTCTCGAACGCTATCGCCGAGCTCGGCGCAATCAACATGGCCGCGCTCGAGGAGCTCGCGAACAGCCAGGAGCGCAAGCAGTTTCTCGACGCGCAGGCGGCCGACCTCGCGACCGCGCTCGAGACCCTCGAGAACGCGATCCGCAAGATCGACCGCGAGACGCGCGACCTGCTGCAGAGCACGTTCGACGCCGTGAACCGGCATTTCGGCGAGATGTTCCCGGTGCTCTTCGGCGGCGGCGAGGCGAAGCTCCTCATGACCGGCGAGGAGATCCTCGACTGCGGCGTGCAGGTGATCGCGCGCCCGCCCGGCAAGCGCAACACGAGCATCCACCTGCTCTCGGGCGGTGAGAAGGCGCTGACGGCGATCGCGCTCGTGTTCTCCTTCTTCCAGCTGAACCCGGCGCCTTTCTGCCTGCTCGACGAGGTGGACGCGCCGCTCGACGATACCAACACGGAGCGCTTCTGCGACCTCGTCAAGAAGATGTCGAAGCAGACGCAGTTCCTGTTCATCAGCCACAACAAGATCACCATGGAGATGGCCAACCAGCTCGTCGGCGTGACGATGCAGGAGCAGGGCGTGTCGCGCGTGGTGGCGGTCGACATCGGCGAGGCGCTGAAGCTGAGGGAAGAGCGCGAGGCGGCCTGACCGACATGAGCGACCTGCAGCTCGCGCTGTTGGCGGCCGGTGTGGCGGTGGTGGGCGCCGTGCTCGCCTACAACAAGTGGCAGGAGCTGCAGTACCGGCGCCGGGCCGAGGCGATCTTCCGCGCCGAGCGCGAGGACGTGCTGCTGCGCGCGGGCGCGGCCCTCGCCGAGCCCGCCGCGGGTCGCGCCGAGCCCTTCGTCCCGGCTGCGCACGGCGGCGCGGAGACCGGGCCGGCGCCCGCGGCGCCCGCGGCCGCCGTGCTGTCCGAGACGCTCGACTGCATCGTCACGCTCGAATCCTCCGAGGGTCTCGCCGGCGACGCCGTGCTCGCGGCGGTCGACGGCGTGCGGCACCGCTGCTCCAAGGCGGTGTCGTGGGAAGGCGTCCATGAAGACGCGTCGCGCTGGGAGCCTTTGCGCGCCGACCGCGGTTACTCGACGCTGCGCGCGGGCCTGCAGCTCGTGGATCGCCGCGGCGCCGTGACCGCCGAGGAGCTCGAGACGTTCGCCTCGGGCGTGCACGACGCGGCCGCCGGGCTGGGCGCCCGCGCGCAGGTTCCCGACACCCGGGCCGCGCTCGCGCGCGCGGCGGACCTCGACCGGTTCTGCGGCGACGTCGACATCTGCATCGCGCTCAACGTCGTGAGCGCGACCGCCGCCTTCCCGGGCGCGCGGATCCGCTCGCTCGCCGAGGCCGCCGGCCTCGCCCTCGAGCCGGACGGCGCGTTCCGCCGCCGCGACGGGTCGGGGCGGCTGCTCTACGAGCTCGGGAACCTCGAGCCGGCCGGGTTCGACGCGGGGAACCTGAAGGCGCTGACCACGCGCGGCCTCACGCTGCAGCTCGACGTTCCGCGCGCGCCGGGCGGCGAGCGCACCTTCGTCCAGTTCGCCGACTTCGCGCAGCAGCTCGCGCGCGCGCTCGGCGCCAACATCGTCGACGACAACCGCAAGGCGCTCGGCGCGGCCTCGTTCGACGCGATACGCATCCAGCTCAGGGGCGTGTACAAGTCCATGGAGTCCCGCGGGATCGACGCGGGCGGCGCGCTCGCGCTGCGGCTGTTCTCCTGACACGGCGATGGCGGTGCCGCGCAAGGCCCAGGAGCGCGCCGCCGCGCTGCGCGCCGAGATCGAGAAGCACAACTACCGCTACTACGTGCTCGACGACCCCGAGATCGGCGACGCCGAGTACGACCGGCTGTTCGCGGAGCTGCAGGCGCTGGAGCGCGAGCACCCGGGGCTCGCCGCCCCCGACTCGCCCACGCAGCGCGTCGGCGGACAGCCGCTCGCGGGCTTCGCGCCGGTGACTCACGGCGCGCCCATGCTGTCCCTCAACAACGCCTTCTCGGAGGACGACGTGCTCGCCTTCGACCGGCGCGCGCGCGAGGCGCTCGCCGTCGACGCGATCGAGTATTCGGCGGAGCCGAAGTTCGACGGCCTGGCGATCAGCCTGCGATACGAGAACGGCGTCTTCGTGCAGGGCGCGACCCGCGGAGACGGCACCACCGGGGAGGACGTGACGGCCAACCTGCGCACGGTCCGCAGCGTTCCGCTGCGGCTGCGCGGCCGGGCGCCCGAGCGGCTCGACGTGCGCGGCGAGGTGGTGATGCTCAAGCGCGACTTCGAAGCCTTGAACGAGCGGCAGCGCGCGGCGGGCGAGAAGGAGTACGTCAACCCGCGCAACTCGGCGGCGGGCGCGCTGAGACAGCTCGACCCGCGCATGACGGCCGCGCGGCCGCTGCGCTTCTACGGGTACGGAATCGGCGCCGCCGAGCAGCTGCCCGGCGCGACGACGCACGCCGCGGTGCTCGAGCGCCTCGCCGGCGCGGGCGTGCCGGTGAGCGCGGAGCGCAAGGTCGTGCGCGGCGTCGAGGGCCTGCTCGCGTTCTACGCGTCGCTGCAGTCGCGCCGGGCCGAGCTGCCCTACGAGATCGACGGCGTGGTGTACAAGGTGAATTCGATCGAGCAGCAGGCGCGGCTCGGCTTCGTCTCGCGCGCGCCGCGCTTCGCCGTCGCGCACAAGTTCCCCGCCGAGGAGGCGACCACCGAGGTCGCCGGCATCGAGGTGAACGTCGGACGCACCGGCGCGCTCACGCCGGTCGCGAAGCTCAAGCCCGTGTTCGTCGGCGGCGTCACGGTGACGAACGCGACGCTGCACAACGAGGACGAGATGCGCCGCAAGGACGTGCGCGTCGGCGACACCGTGGTGGTCCGGCGCGCGGGCGACGTCATTCCCGAGATCGTGCGCGTGCTGCCCGAGAAGCGCCCGGCCGGCGCCGAGCTGTTCCAGATGCCCGCCCGGTGCCCGGTCTGCGGATCGGGCGTCGTCCGCCTGCCCGACGAGGCGGTGGCGAGATGCTCCGGCGGGCTGTTCTGCGCGGCGCAGCGCAAGCAGGCGCTGCTCCATTTCGCGTCGCGGCGGGCGATGGACATCGAGGGCCTGGGCGAGAAGCTGGCCGATCAGCTGGTCGACCACGGAATCGTGAGGACCCCGGCCGACCTGTACCGCCTCGGCGTGGCGAGCCTCGCGGAGCTCGAGCGCATGGCCGAGAAATCGGCGCAAAATGTGGTGGCGGCGATCGACCGCTCGCGGCGCACGACGCTCGCGCGCTTCGTCTACGCGCTCGGGATCCGCAACGTCGGCGAGGCGACCGCGGCGGACCTGGCGCGGCACTTCGGAGCGCTCGACCGGCTGATGGACGCGAGCGAGGAGGAGCTGCAGCAGGTGCAGGACATCGGCCCGGTGGTCGCGATGTCGGTGCGGCGCTTCTTCTCCGAGCGGCACAACCGCGAGGTGATCGAGCAGCTGCGCGCGGGCGGGGTGCGCTGGGACGAGCACGCGCCGCGGGCGGCGCCCGCGGGCGCGCTCGCCGGGAAGACGTTCGTGCTGACGGGCACGCTGCCCAAGCTGTCGCGCGACGACGCGAAGGCGCTGATCGAGTCGCGCGGCGGCAAGGTCGCGGGCTCGGTGTCCAGGAAGACCGACTTCGTGGTCGCGGGCGACGACCCGGGCAGCAAGCTCGAGAAGGCGCGCAGCCTCGGCGTCGCCGTCATCGACGAGGAAGGGCTCATGAAGCTGGTGGAAGGAGCGAAAGCGTGAAGGTGACCAAGGCCGTATTCCCCGTCGCGGGCATGGGCAGCCGCTTCCTGCCGGCGACCAAGGCGAGCCCGAAGGAGATGATGCCCATCGTCGACAAGCCGCTCATCCAGTACGCCTTCGAGGAGGCGGCCGCGGCCGGCATCACCGACATGATCTTCATCACCGGGCGCAACAAGCGCGCGATCGAGGACCACTTCGACAAGGCCTACGAGCTCGAGGCCGAGCTCTCGGCGAAGGGCAAGAGCGAGCTGCTCGGGCGGGTGCAGGAGGTGGTGCCGAAATCGGTCAACTGCATCTACATCCGCCAGGCCGAGCCGCTCGGGCTGGGGCACGCGGTGCTGTGCGCGCGCAGCGTCGTCGGCGACGAGCCCTTCGCCGTGCTCCTCGCCGACGACCTCATCGACGCGAAGCGGCCCGTGATCGGGCAGATGGCCGAGCTGTACGAGACGAACGGTTGCTCGATCCTCGGCGTGCAGGACATCCCGCGCGAGCAGACCGACCAGTACGGCGTCGTCGCCGTCGATCCTCGATCCGGCGATCTCGCGCGCGTCACGGCCATCGTCGAAAAGCCCGAGCCGCAGGCGGCGCCTTCGACGCTGGCGGTGGTCGGGCGCTACATCCTGACGCCGCAGATCTTCGGCCATCTCGATAAGCGGCAGTCCGGCGCGGGCGGCGAGATCCAGCTCACCGACGCGATCGCGGCGCTGCTCCGGGAAGAGCAGGTTCTCGCGTACCGCTTCGAGGGACGGCGCTATGACTGCGGCTCGAAGCTCGGATACCTTCAGGCCACGGTGGACTTCGGCACCCGGCATCCCGAGGTGGGCAAAGCCTTCGTGTCGTTCCTGCAATCCCGGTAAGGCGGGCCCGAGCGGGTATACTCGCGCCTCCGCCATGATGCCGCCCCAACAGGCCTGGAGCGTTCTGGACTCCGCCGATCTCCTCTGCAGCGAAGCGCAGGTGCGCGCCGCGATCGCGCGCATGGCGGAGGAGATCACCGAGGAGCTCGAGGCCCGCTACCCGCTCGTGCTCGCGGTGATGGGCGGCTCGGTGTTCTTCGCGGGGAACCTCCTGCCGCTGCTGCGCTTCCCGCTCGAGTTCGACTACATCCACGCCTCGCGCTACGGCGACGCGACCACCGGCGGCCGCATCGTCTGGAAGGTCGAGCCCGGCGACAACGTGCGCGGACGCGCCGTGCTCGTGCTCGACGACATCCTCGACGGCGGGCAGACGCTGGCCGCCATCCGCGAGCGCATCATGGCCGGCGGCGCGAGCGCGTTCTACTGTGCCGTGCTCACCGAGAAGGATCTGGGCACGCGCAAGCCCGTCGAGGCCAACTTCGTCGGCCTGCGCCTGCCGAACCGCTACGTCTTCGGCTGCGGCATGGACGTCTCGGGCGCGTGGCGCAACCTCCCCGCGATCTACGCGGTCAAAGGCTCCTGAGGGATGCTCGCGATCATCGGCGGCACGGGCCTGTCGCAGCTCGCCAGCCTCGAGCGTCCGCGGCGCCAGCTCGTGAGGACGCCCTACGGCGAGCCGTCCGGCCCGCTCACGTTCGGGACGATGCGCGGCGCCGAGGTGGTGTTCCTCGCGCGCCACGGCTATGGACATACGCTGCCCCCGCACCAGGTCAACTACCGCGCCAACCTCTGGGCGCTGCGCGACCAGGGCGTCGACGAGATCGTCTCGGTCGCCTCGGTCGGCGGCATCCGCGCGGGCCTCGAGCCCGGAGACCTGGTGGTGCCGGACCAGATCATCGATTACACCAGCGGGCGCCGCAGCACCTTCTTCGAGGACGGAGCGCCCGTGACCCACATCGATTTCACCGAACCGTACGCGCCGGCGCTGCGCCGCCGGCTGCTCGAGGCCGCGGCCGCGTGCGGCGAGAAAGCGGCCGACGGCGGGGTGTACGCGGCGACGCAGGGGCCGCGCCTCGAGACCGCGGCCGAGATCGACCGCCTGGAGCGCGACGGCGCCGACCTCGTCGGCATGACCGGCATGCCCGAGGCCGCGCTCGCGCGCGAGCTCGATCTCGCGTACGCGGCGCTCGCGGTGGTGGTGAACCACGCCGCCGGCCGGGGCGAGAGCGCGCGCGGCATCCGGCTGCGCGCGATCGAGGAGGTCATGGCCGACGCCATGCGGCGCGTGCAGCGCGTCATCGAGGCGGTGGCGGCGCGATGATCCGCCCCGTGCTCAGGATGGGCGATCCGCGCCTGCTCGAGCGCTCGCGCGAGGTCGAAGCCTTCGGCACTGCGGAGCTGCGCGAGCTGATCGCCGACATGCGCGAGACCATGGCGGATTTGAACGGCGCCGGGCTCGCCGCGCCGCAGATCGGCGTGCCGATGCGCGTCGTGATCTTCGGCGTGAAGGCGAACCCGCGCTATCCGGACGCCGAGGAGGTCCCCGACACCGTCCTCATCAACCCGACCGTCAAGCCGGTCGGGCGCGAGATGGAGGAGGGCTGGGAAGGGTGCCTGTCGGTCCCGGGGATGCGCGGCGTCGTGCCGCGCTACCGCAAGGTCCGCTACACCGGCTTCGACGCCCTTGGCGAGCCGATCGACCGCACGGTCGAGGGCTTCCATGCGCGCGTGGTCCAGCACGAGTGCGACCATCTGGACGGGATCCTGTATCCCATGCGCATCGAGGACTTCTCGCAGTTCGGGTTCGTCGACGTGCTGTTCCCGGGCCAGGACGTCGTCGACGAGTAAGTTCAGGACTGCAGCGCCTCGAGCAGGTCGGTCTCGAGCTGCAGGACGGTCTTCGGATTCGAGAGCGCCGCGCCCGAGACCACGAACACGTCCTCGGCGCGCTCGCCCAGCGTCACGATCTTCGCGGTGTGCAGATCGATGCGGTACTTTCCCAGGACGCGCGCCACCGTGTACAGCAGGCCCGGCCGGTCCCCCGCCGTGATCGCGAGCGAGTGGTAGTGCGCGCGCTCGTCGGGCACGATGTGCACCTCGGGCGCGATCGGGAAGTGCTTCACGCGGCGCGACACGCGGCCCGTGATCTGCGCGGGCAGCTCGTGCTCGCGCGCGAGCCGGTCGGCGAGCTCGCTCTCGATCAGCGCGATCATGTCGCGGTAGTGGGCGCCGCTGCCCGTGTCCATCACCTGGAAGGTGTCGAGCGCATAGCCGTTGCGCGTCGTGTAGATCTTGGCGTCGGCGATGTTGAACTGGATGGAGCCGAAGTAGCCGCAGATGCGCGCGAACAGGTTCGGCTGGTCGACGACGTAGATCATCACCTGGAGCCCTTCGCCCGCCGGCGACAGCCGCGCCTTCACCACGGGCTTGTCGCCGTCGACGCGGTAGTGCAGCGTGCGCGTGTGCCAGGCGATCTCCTGCGCGTCGTGGCGCAGGAAGTAGGGGACGTCGAGGCTCTTCCACAGCGCGTCCTGGACGCTGTCCGAGAGCGCGTACAGCCGCAGCAGGCGCTTCGCCTCCTCCTGCTTGTCGCGGATGTACTGATCGGCCTCGAAGCTGCCGCCCCGGAGCAGGCGCTGCGTCAGCCGGAACAGGTCCTCGAGCAGCTTGCCCTTCCAGGCGTTCCAGACCTTGGGGCTGGTGCCGCGGATGTCGGCGACCGTGAGCAGGTACAGCGCCACCAGGCGCCGCTCGGTCTTCACCACGTCGGCGAACGCGCGCACGACGTCGGGATCGCCGAGGTCCTGCTTCTGCGCGACCGACGACATGGTGAGATGGCTCTCGACCAGGAACTCGACCAGCTCCGCGTCCTCGCCGGCGATGGCGTGATCGCGGCAGAAGCGCCGCGCCTCGGTCTTGCCGAGCTTCGAGTGGTCGCCGCCGCGCCCCTTGGCGATGTCGTGAAACAGCGCCGCGACGTAGAGCAGCCAGTGGCGGTCGAATCCGGCGATGAGCCGGCTGCACAGCGGATACTCGTGCGCGAACTCGAGCATGGTGAAGCGGCGCACGTTGCGCACGACCTGCAGGATGTGCTGGTCGACGGTGTAGACGTGGAACAGGTCGTGCTGCATCTGCCCGACGATGCGCCTGAACGCGGGCAGGTAGCGGCCCAGGATCCCGTACTGGTTCATGCGCCGGAACTCGTGGACGATGCCCCGCTCGCTTTGCAGGAGGGAAAGAAACGTCGCGCGGTTCCGGGGATCGGCGCGAAAGCGCGCGTCGATCCGCTCGCGCGCGCGCCACAGCGCGCGCAGCGTCTGCGCGGTCATGCCCTTCAGCTCCGAGCGCTTCTGCATCACGAGAAAGCTCTCGAGGATCGCGTCGGGATGGCGCTCGAAGAGGTCCGCGTCGCGGGCGTCGAGCAGCTCGCCCACGCGCCGGAACCGCTCGTCGATGATCTCCACGTCGGATTCGCGCGACGGGAAGATCTCCGCGCCCAGGTTCTGCAGCAGGATGGTGTTCAGCTGCGTGACCGTCTTGGCCGTGCGGAAGTAGCGCTGCATCAGCTCTTCGCTCGCGCGGCGGTGCGCGCTCGGCGCGATGCCCATGCTGCGCGCGACCGCCTCCTGGTAGTCGAAGAGCAGCCGGTCCTCGCGCCGGTCGGTGGCATAGTGCAGGCGCACGCGCACCTGCTGCAGGAACCTCTGGTCGCGCTTCGCCTGGCGCGCCTCGGCCGCCGTGATCAGCCCGCGGCGCGCGAGCTCGCTCCAGTCGCGGCCGAGCGCGGCCGCGCGGCTGATCCACAGGATGACCTGCAGGTCGCGCAGCCCGCCCGGCGCCTCCTTGACGTTCGGCTCGAGGCTGTACGGGCTGTCGGCGTACTTGGTGTGTCGCTGCTCCTGCTCGAGGCGCTTGGCCTTGAAGAACACCGGCGTCTGCAGCGCGGCGCGCGCCGCGTCCTCGAAGTCCCGGAACAGGCCCGCCCCGCCCGCGAGCCGGCGCGCCTCGAGCAGGCTCGTGCGCACGGTGATGTCCTTGGCGGCCTCCTCGACGCAGTCGCGGACGCTGCGCACGCTGTGCCCCGTCTCGAGGCCCGAGTCCCAGAGCACGCCGATGAACTCCTCGACCTTCGCCGCGTCATCGGGCGAGGGGTCGCCCGGGAGCAGCACCAGGATGTCGACGTCCGAATGCGGAAACAGCTCGCCGCGCCCGTAGCCGCCGACCGCGAGCAGCGCGAAGCCGGCCGGCATGTCGAGGCGCGTCCACAGCTCGCGCAGGACGCCGTCGACCAGCCGGCAATGGCCGCGCAGCAAGGCGGTCGGGTCGGCGCTCGCCTCGAAGCGCTCGCGCAGCGCCGCGCGGCCGGCCGCCAGGTTGGCCTTCAGCGCGGCGAGATCGACCCGGGGGGCGGGGTGGACGGCAGGAGCGAGCGCCGTCACGAAGGCGGAGGCGGCGGAGGCGCCCCCGGGGACAGCGTCAGCACCTCGTAGCCCTCGGGGGTGACGAGCACCGTGTGCTCCCATTGCGCGGACAGGCTGTGGTCCTTGGTGACGATGGTCCAGCCGTCGGCGAGCTCGCGGATCGCGGCCTTGCCGGCGTTGATCATCGGCTCGATGGTGAAGATCATGCCCGGCTCGAGCCGCACGCCGGCTCCCGCGCGGCCATAGTGCAGGACCTGGGGCTCCTCGTGGAACTTGCGCCCGATGCCGTGCCCGCAGAACTCGCGCACGACGCTGTAGCCGTGCGCCTCGGCGTTGTGCTGGATCGCCGCGCCGATATCGCCGAGGTGCGCGCCCGCGCGCACGGTGCGGATGCCGAGCCACATGCACTCGTAGGTCACCTCGCACAGCCGCCGCGCCTGGATGCTCGGCTCGCCGACGTAGAACATGCGGCTCGTGTCGCCGTGCCAGCCGTCCTTGATGACGGTGATGTCGACGTTCAGGATGTCGCCCGCCTTGAGCAGGCGATCGCCCGGCACGCCGTGGCAGACCTGGTGGTTCACCGAGGTGCAGATCGCCTTCGGAAACGGCTTGTACCCCGGCGGCGCGTAATTGAGCGGCGCGGGCACGGTCTTCTGCTCGTTAACCATGTACTCGTGGCACAGGCGGTCGAGCTCGCCGGTCGTGATGCCCGGGCGCACGTGCGGAGTGATGAAGTCGAGCACGTCGGCCGCGAGGCGGCCGGCGACGCGCATTTTCTGGATGTCTTCGGCGGTCTTCAGCTGGATGGCCATGCGGTTACGCGCGCTGCCGGCAGGGACGTCGTACTCGTTTCGCATTCCCCGGATAATACTCTGTTTGCACAGGAAAAACTTGATCGCCCTCGACGACCCGTGATATCATCTTCGTCTGGCCGAGCTTTGGACTCGGCTAAATTTTTGCCGTTCCCCCGTTAGGGTGCCCCGCGGTCCTCGATCAAGGGGTTATTGGGTCGGAGCGGCTCTCGATCAACCCTAACCGGAGCGTTCATGTCGACCACGATGCGTCAGATGCTGGAAGCGGGCGTGCATTTCGGCCACCAGACCCGCTACTGGAATCCGAAGATGGCCCCCTTCATCTTCGGCCACCGCAACAAGATCCACATCATCAACCTGGAAAAGACGATGGTCCAGTTCCAGGAAGCGATGAAATTCGTTCGCCAGCTGTCGTCGAACAAGGGCACGATCCTGTTCGTCGGCACCAAGCGCCAGGCGCGCGACATCCTGCGCGAGGAGGCCGAGCGCGCGGGCATGCCCTACGTCGACCACCGCTGGCTCGGCGGCATGCTCACGAACTTCAAGACCGTGAAGCAGTCGATCAAGCGTCTCAAGGAAATGGACGCCGCGACCCAGGACGGCAGCGTCGAGCGCATGTCGAAGAAGGAAGCGCTGCAGTTCCAGCGCGAGATGGCGAAGCTCCAGCGCAGCCTGGGCGGCATCAAGGAGCTGGACAGCCTGCCCGACGCGCTGTTCGTCGTCGACGTCGGCTACCAGAAGGGCGCGGTCGCGGAAGCGAAGAAGCTCGGCATCCCGGTGATCGGCGTGGTCGACACCAACCATTCGCCCGACGGCGTGGCGCACGTGATCCCCGGCAACGACGATTCCAGCCGCGCGATCCGTCTCTACGCGCGCGGCGTCGCCGACGCCGTGCTCGAGGGCCGCAGCCAGTCGCTGCAGGAAATCGTGGGCGCGACCTCCGACGAGTTCGTCGAGGTCGAGGAAGCGGAAGGCAAGGCGGGATGAGCGCCGCGGGCGCTTCCGCATGAAAAAAGGGGCGCCAGCCCCTTTTTTTGAACCTCAAGTTCGTAACGGAGTATTGCAGAAATGGCAGAGATCACAGCAGGCATGGTCAAGTCGCTGCGCGACAAGACCGATGCCCCCATGATGGAGTGCAAGAAGGCGCTGGCCGAGGCGAACGGCGATCTGGACAAGGCCGAGGAAATCCTTCGGGTCAAGCTCGGGAACAAGGCGACCAAGGCGGCCTCGCGGGTCGCGGCTGAAGGCATCGTCGCGATCGCCCTTTCCGGCGACGCCAAGTCCGGCGCCATCGTCGAGCTGAATTCCGAGACCGACTTCGTCGCGAAGAACGACGACTTCATCGCGCTCGCGAACGGGGTGGCGAAGCTCGTTCTCGACAAGAAGCCCGCCGACGTCGCCGCGCTCTCGGCGCTGCCGTACCAGGGGTCGACGGTCGAGGAGGTGCGCAAGGCCCTGGTCGGAAAGATCGGCGAGAACCTGAGCGTCCGGCGCTTCGCGCGGCTGGACGCGAAGGGCAGGATCGCGCAGTACGTCCACGGCGGCGCCAGGATCGGCGTGATCGTCGACGTCGCCGGGGGCGACGAGCAGCTCGCGAAGGACCTGGCGATGCACGTCGCCGCGGCGAAACCCGTGGCTCTTTCGAAAGACCAGGTGCCGGCCGATCTGGTGAAGAAAGAGCGGGACATCGCGGCGGCAAAGGCCGCCGAATCGGGAAAGCCGGCGAACATCGTCGAGAAGATGGTCGAGGGCAGCGTCCAGAAGTTCCTGAAGGAAGTGACGCTCCTCGGGCAGCCCTTCGTGAAGGACGACAAGCAGACGGTCGAGAGTCTGCTCAAGTCCAAGGGCGCCGCGGTGAACGCCTTCGTTCTCTATGTCGTCGGCGAGGGCATCGAGAAGAAGACGAGCGACTTCGCCGCCGAGGTCGCGGCGCAGGCCAAGCAGGCGGAGAAGACGCACTAGAGCCATGCCCGAGCAGGCCAAATTCAAGCGCGTGCTGCTGAAGCTGAGCGGCGAGGCGCTGATGGGCGACGATGCCTACGGCATCAACCGCGCCACGATCGAGCGCATCGTCGGCGAGATCGGGCAGGTGGTCGCGCTCGGGCTGGAGCTCGGCGTGGTGATCGGCGGCGGCAACATCTTCCGCGGCGTCGCGCCGGGCGCGCAGGGGATGGACCGCGCGACCGCCGACTACATCGGCATGATGGCGACGATCATGAACGCGCTGGCGCTGCAGGACGCGATGCGCCAGGCCGGGCTGAACGCGCGCGTGCAGTCGGCGCTCAACATCGAGGCGGTGGTCGAGCCCTACATCCGCAACAAGGCGATCCGCTACCTCGAGGAGGGCAAGATCGTCATCTTCGCCGCGGGGACCGGGAACCCGTTCTTCACCACCGACACGGCGGCCGCGCTGCGCGGCACCGAGATGGGCGCCGAGATGGTGCTGAAGGCGACCAAGGTCGACGGCGTCTACACCGCCGACCCCAAGCGCCATCCCGACGCGAAGCGCTACGACAAGGTGAGCTTCGACGAGGCGATGATCAAGCATCTCGAGGTGATGGACGCGACGGCGTTCGCGCTGTGCCGCGACCAGAAGCTGCCGATCACGGTGTTCAGCATCTACAAGCCGGGAGCGATGAAGCGCATCGTCACCGGCGAAAAAGAGGGCACGCTGGTTTACTATTGAGCTGGAGGCGCGATGGCGACGACCCTTGCTGATGTGAGAAAGACGGCGGAGCAGAAGATGCAGAAGTCCCTCGACGCGCTCAAGACGGACCTCGCCAAGGTGCGCACGGGGCGCGCCCACGCGGGCATCCTGGATCACGTGATGGTCGACTACTACGGGAGCGCCATGCCGATCCCCAAGGTCGCGAACGTGACGCTGGTCGACGCGCGCACCATCGGCATCACGCCCTGGGAGAAGAAGATGGTGAGCGTGATCGAGAAGGCGATCCGCGAGTCCGACCTGGGACTGAACCCCGCGACCCACGGGGAGGTGATCCGCGTCCCGATGCCGCCGCTCACCGAGGAGCGCCGCAAGGAGCTGACGAAGGTCGTGAAGCACGAAGGCGAGAACGCCAAGGTCGCCGTCAGGAACCTGCGCCGCGACGCCAACACCGCGCTGAAGGAGCTGCTGAAGTCGAAGGCGGTGTCGGAGGACGAGGAGCGGCACGCGCAGACCGACATCCAGAAGCTCACCGACCGTTACGTCGCCGAGATCGACAAGGCGCTCGCGGCGAAGGAAGCCGAGCTGATGGCCGTATGACGATGTTCCCCAAAGACCCCGAAGATTTCGCGAGCTCGACGCGCGACGTGCCGGCCACGGGCGCCGTGCCCCGGCACGTCGCGATCATCATGGACGGCAACGGCCGTTGGGCGCGCAGCCGCTATCTGCCGCGCGTCGCCGGACACAAGCGCGGCGTGCAGACCGTGCGCGAGATCACGAGCGCCTGCGGCGAGCGCGGCGTGGGCTACCTCACGCTGTTCGCCTTCAGCTCGGAGAACTGGCGCCGGCCCGCCGAGGAAGTGTCGATGCTGCGCCAGCTGTTCGTCGCGGCGCTCGAGCAGGAGGTCGAGAAGCTGCGCGCGAACGGCGTGCGCCTGAAGGTGATCGGCGACCTGCAGCCCTTCGGCGAGCGCATCGCGCACCTCGCGCGCCGCGCCGAGGAGCTCACCGCCGCCAACCATTCGCTGACGCTCACCATCGCGGCCAACTACGGCGGCCGCTGGGACCTGCTCCAGGCCATGACGCGGCTCGCGCGCGAGCGCGCCGCGCCCGAGCAGGGCTACACCGAGGAGCAGCTCGCGCCTTACCTCGCGCTCGGCTACGCGCCCGAGCCCGACCTGTTCATCCGCACCGGCGGCGAGCAGCGCATCAGCAACTTCGTGCTCTGGCAGCTCGCCTACACCGAGCTCTACTTCACGCCGACGCTGTGGCCCGATTTCGACGCGCGCGAGCTCGACCGGGCGATCGCCTGGTACGGCGAGCGCGAGCGGCGGTTCGGCCGGACCAGCGAGCAGCTGGCCGAAGGCACGGCGGACGGTCGCAGGAGAATCGCGTAGCCTCCGGGCCGCGCCGCGGAGCCGCGGGCTCGCCATGATGACCACGCGGATCCTGACCGCGGCCGTGCTCATCGCGCTGGTCGTCGCGGCGCTCTTCTTCCTGCCCCGGACCGGCTGGCTCGTGCTGGCGGCCATCATGCTCGCGCAAGGCGCCTGGGAGTGGGGCGGCCTCGCGCGCCTCGGCACCGGCGCGCGCGCGGCGTACACGATGGCGCTCGTCATCGCGCTCCTCTGGCTGGCCTATGCGCCCGATCCTGTTTCCACGCGCTGGGCGTACACTGTGGCGGCGGTGTTCTGGGTGATCGTGGCGCCCTGGTGGTTGTGGCGCCGGCCGGCTTTCAGCGGACCGGGCGCGCCGCTCGCGGCCGGACTGGTGGTGCTGGTCCCGGCCTTCCTCGCGCTCGTCCTGCTCCGCGACGACGGAGGACCTCTCGCCTTGCTCGCCCTGATGGTCTCGATCTGGATCTCGGACACGGCCGCGCTCTTCACCGGCCGCCGCTTCGGGCGGCACAAGCTCGCCCCCGAGGTCAGCCCGGGCAAGACCTGGGAGGGCGTCTACGGGGCGCTCGTCGCGGTCGCCGCGTACGGCGCGCTCACGGGCTGGGCGTTCATGCGCTCCGGGCTCATCGCCCCGCGCGCCTCGCTCTTCTGGAGCTGGATCCTCATGCTGCTCGCCATCGCGGCCGCCGGCGTCGTCGGCGACCTGTTCGAGTCGCAGATGAAGCGCGCCGCGGGCGTCAAGGACAGCGGCAAGCTGCTGCCGGGGCACGGCGGCTGGCTCGACCGCATCGACGCGCAGACCGCCGCGCTGCCGGTCGCCGCGCTGATCTTCTCGGCGTTCCGGGCGGCATGAAGGCTCAGAACATCGCGATCCTGGGCGCGACCGGGTCCATCGGCTCGAGCGCGCTCGACGTCATCGCACGCCATCCCGAGCGCTTCCGCGCCTGGGCGCTCACCGCGAACCGGCGCGTCGACGCGCTCGCCGCGCTGTGCGCGAAGTACCGGCCCGCGTGGGCCGGCATCGCCGACGCGCGCCTCGCGCCCGAGCTCGAGCGCCGGCTGCGCGAGGCCGGCGTGCCGACGCAGGTCGCGGCCGGCGCGGGCGGGCTGGCCGAGCTCGCCGAGCGCGCGGAAGTCGATACGGTGATCGCGGCCATCGTCGGCGCCGCCGGCCTGCGCGCGACGCTCGCCGCCGCGGCCGCGGGCAAGAAGCTGCTGCTCGCGAACAAGGAAGCGCTGGTGTGCGCCGGCCCGATTTTCATGGACACCGTGCGGCGCCACCGCGCGACGCTGCTGCCCGTCGACAGCGAGCACAACGCGGTCTTCCAGTGCCTGCCGGCCTCCGCCTCGGGGACGCTCGCGCAAAAAGGCATCCGCCGCATCGTGCTCACCGCGTCGGGCGGCCCGTTCCGCAGGCGCGCGCGCGCCGACCTGCAGCGCGTCACGCCCGACGAGGCGTGCGCCCATCCGAACTGGAGCATGGGGCGCAAGATCTCGGTCGATTCCGCGACCATGATGAACAAGGGGCTCGAGGTGATCGAGGCGCACTGGCTGTTCGGCGCCGCGCCCGAGCAGATCGAGGTCGTGATCCATCCGCAGAGCGTCGTCCATTCCATGGTCGAGTACGCGGACGGCTCGGTGATCGCGCAGCTCGGGAATCCCGACATGCGCACGCCGATCGCGCAGGCGCTCGCGTTCCCGGACCGCGTCGAGGCGGGCGTCGAGCCGCTCGACCTGGCGCGCATCGGCCAGCTCGGCTTCGAGCCGCCCGATCTGGAGCGCTTCCCGGCCCTGCGCCTCGCGTACCAGGCGCTGCGCGCCGGGGGCACCGCGCCCGCGGTGCTGAACGCGGCGAACGAGGTCGCTGTCGCGGCCTTCCTCGATCGGCGCCTGTCCTTCCTCGGGATGACCGGCGTCATCGAGGAGACGCTCGGGTCGACAGCGGTCGCGCCGCTCGCTACACTGGAGGACGTGCTCGCCGCCGACGCCGCGGCGCGCGCGCACGCAGACCAGATCGTCCACCGCTCGTACTCCAACGCCGCATGAGCCTGCTCTTCACGATCGCCGCCTTCATCGTCGCGCTGGGCGTGCTCATCGTCATCCACGAGTACGGCCACTACCTGGTCGCGCGCATCTGCGGCGTGAAGGTCCTGCGCTTCTCGGTGGGATTCGGCAAGCCGCTCTGGACTCGCCGCGCGGGTCCCGACCGCACCGAATGGGTGCTCGCGGCGCTGCCCTTCGGCGGCTACGTGAAGATGCTCGACGAGCGCGAGGGACCGGTCGCGCCGCACGAGCTGCACCGCGCCTTCAACCGCATGAACGTATGGCGGCGCATCGCCATCGTGATCGCCGGGCCGCTCGCCAATTTCGTGCTCGCGATCGTCATCTACTGGGGGCTGTTCCTGCAGGGCGTGCAGGAAGTGAAGCCCGTCGTCGCCGCGCCGGAGCCGGGCTCGATCGCCGCCGCGAGCGGCCTGAAGTCGGGCGACACCATCGTCGCCGTCGAAGGCGAGCCGGTGTCGAGCTGGCAAGACCTGCGCTGGCGCCTGCTGCAGCTCGCCATCGACCGCCAGCCGGTGCGCGTCGAGACGATCGACCGTGCGCGCAACGTGAACACGCGCACCTTCGATCTCGACCGCTTCGACATCGACGATCTCGACGGCGATCCGCTGACGCGGATCGGGCTGTCTTTGTGGATGACGCGGCCCGACGTGCCGCCCGTCATCGATTCGGTCGAGCCGAAGAGCCCGGCCGACGCGGCGGGGCTGCGCGCGGGGGACCGCGTCGTCGCCGTCGACGGCCGGGAGATCGCGCGCTGGGACGAGCTCGTGCCGGTGGTGCGCGCCTCTCCCGGCAAGGACCTGCGCCTGCGCGTCGTGCGCGGCGCGGACACGGTCGAGCTCGTCGTCAGGCCGGACGCGGTGCCGCAGAACGGCAAGACCCTCGGCCGGATCGGCGCCGGACCGAAAGTCGATCCCGAGATGCTGAAGGGCCTGTTCGCGCGCGTCTCCTACGGTCCCGCCAGCGCGCTCGCTAAATCGATCGACCGCACGTGGGAAACGTCGGTGTTCAGCCTCAGCATGCTGGGGAAGATGATCACCGGGAAGGTCTCGTGGAAGAACCTGAGCGGCCCGGTCACGATCGCCGATTACGCCGGCCAGTCGGCGCGCCAGGGCTTCGGCGCGTACGTCGTCTTCCTCGCGCTGATCAGCATCAGCCTCGGCGTGCTGAACCTGCTGCCGATCCCGCTGTTGGACGGCGGACACTTGCTGTACTATCTCGTCGAACTGCTCAAAGGGAGCCCCGTATCGGAGCGCGCGATGGAGCTGGGCCAGCGATTCGGCCTCACCGTGCTCCTGTTCCTGATGGTCTTCGCGCTCTACAACGATATCAACCGCCAGCTCGCGGGATAGCAGGCGGCCCTCGATGAGGATGTTGCTGCGGGCCGCGTTCGTCGCGGCGCTGTCCACGACATTGTTCGCGCGCGCCGCGTGGGCGTTCGAGCCTTTCACGATCCGCGACATCCGCATCGAGGGCATCCAGCGGATCGAGGCGGGGACGATCTTCAGCTACCTTCCCGTCAAGGTCGGCGAGCAGATGACCGACGAGAAGGCCGCGCAGGCGATCCGCGCGCTGTTCGGCACCGGCTTCTTCCGCGACGTGCGCCTCGACGTCCAGGGGAACGTCCTCGTCGTCACCGTCGACGAGCGGCCCGCGATCGCGTCGATCGAGTTCTCCGGGATGAAGGAGTTCGACAAGGAGGCGGTGAAGAAGAGCCTGCGCGAGGTCGGGTTCCAGGAAGGCCGGATCTTCGACCGCGCGATGCTCGAGCAGGCCGAGCAGGAGCTCAAGCGCCAGTACCTCGGCCGCGGCAAATACGGCGTGCAGGTCACGACCACGGCGACGCCGCTCGACCGCAACCGCGTCGCGGTCACGTTCAGCATCGACGAGGGCGAGGTCGCCAAGATCAAGAAGATCAACATCGTCGGCAACAAGGCCTTCCCCGAGAAGGAGCTGCTCGACCAGATGGTGCTGACGACGCCGGGCCTGATGACCTGGTACACCAAGAACGACCAGTACTCGCGCCAGAAGCTCCAGGGCGATCTCGAGTCGCTGCGCTCCTACTACCTGAACCGGGGTTTCGTCGACTTCAACATCGACTCCACGCAGGTATCGATCACGCCGGACAAGCGCGACATCTACATCACGGTCAACGTCACCGAAGGCGAGGTCTACACCGTGACCGACGTGAAGCTCGGCGGCGATCTGCTGCTGCCCGAGGCGGAGCTGCGCAAGCTCGTGACGGTGAAGCCGGGCGAGCCGTTCTCGCGCGAGAAGCTGAACGACTCGACCAAGGCGATCACCGAGCGCCTCGGCAACGAGGGCTACGCGTTCGCCAACGCCAACGCGGTGCCCGCGATCGACAAGGACAAGCGCACCGTCGCGTTCACGATCTTCGTCGACCCGGGCCGGCGCGTGTACGTGCGCCGCATCAACATCGTCGGCAACACCCGCACGCGCGACGAGGTGATCCGGCGCGAGATGCGCCAGCTCGAGGGCTCGTTCTACGACGCGCAGAAGCTGCAGCTGTCGAAGCAGCGCATCGACAAGACCGGCTACTTCAGCGAGGTCGAGGTCGAGACGCCCGCGGTCGCGGGCACGACCGACCAGGTCGACGTCACGGTCCGCGTGAAGGAGCGTCCGACCGGCGCGCTCCTCGTCGGGGTCGGCTTCTCGAGCGTGGACAAGCTCATCTTCCAGGGCTCGATCTCGCAGAGCAACATCTTCGGCACCGGGAACACGTTCTCGTTCCAGGCCAACACCGGCACGGTGAACAAGACCGTTTCGATGTCCTTCACCGATCCGTACTGGACCATCGACGGCGTCAGCCGCGGCTTCGACCTCTACCGGCGCGCGATCGACGCGACGACGCTCGGCATCGGCAACTACAAGACCACCACGCTGGGCGGCGGCCTGCGCTTCGGCGTGCCGTTCACCGAGTACGACACGCTGTTCTTCGGCCTCGCCTACGAGGACACCAAGCTGCAGCTCGACCCGGTGCTGAGCCCGCAGCGCTTCCTCGACTTCCAGAGCCAGTTCGGCAGCGATTACTCGGCCGTGATCGAGACCGCGGGCTGGGTGCGCGACACCCGCGACAGCGCGATCTGGCCGACGCGCGGCCGCATCCAGCGCGGCAACGTCGAGTTCGCCACCTCGCCCGGAGACCTCGAGTACTGGAAGACGACGTACCAGAACCAGTCGTTCTTCCCGATCACGCGCGACGTCACGCTCATGCTGAACGGCGTGGTCGGGACCGCGCACGGCTTCGGGGGAAAGCCGCTGCCGTTCTTCAAGAACTTCTATCTCGGCGGCGTCGGCGACGTGCGCGGATACCGCGCGGCGTCCCTGGGCCCGCGCGACGTCGACGGCAGCTCGCTCGGCGGCTCGAAGAAGGCCAACGCCTCGGCCGAGGTGCTGTTCCCGTTCCCCGGCACCGGCAAGGACCGCTCGATGCGCCTGGGATATTTCGTCGACGGCGGCCAGGTGTACGGGCAGGACGAGCCCGTCAAGTTCAACACCTGGCGCTACTCGACCGGCCTCTCGTTCGCGTGGAACTCGCCTCTCGGGCCGCTGAAGTTCAGCATGGCCTGGCCGCTCCACGATCAGCCCGAAGATCACATCCAGCGCTTCCAGTTCCAGCTTGGCACAATCTTCTGACGCACCGGTATAATCCGACGTCTCGAGAGTTCTCGAGATCGAAGCGGCCGCCCGTAGGAGGAGGGCACCTGATGCGTCATTCCGCGACCTTGATCCTGCTGTCGGGCCTGCTCGCCAGCGGCTCCGCTTTCGCGCAGGCGAAGATCGGCTTCGTCAGCCTGGACCGGATCCTGCGCGACGCGCCGGTCGCGCAGCGCGCGCAGAAGAAGATCGAGGCCGAGTTCTCGAAGCGCGACCAGGAGCTCGCCAAGATGTCCGAGCAGCTGAAGAAGCAGCAGGAGAACCTCGAGAAGAACGGCGTCACCATGTCGGACGCGGACCGGCAGAAGCGCGAGCGCGAGCTGAACGATCTCAACCGCGAGTTCCAGCGCAAGCAGCGCGAGTTCCGCGAGGACCTCAATACGCGCCGCAACGACGAGCTCGCCGGCGTGGTCGACCGCGCCAACAAGGCGATCCGCCAGATCGCCGAAACCGAGAAGTACGACATCATCTTCCAGGAAGCGGTCTGGGCGAATCCCCGCATCGATATCACCGACAAGGTGATCAAGGCGCTGGACGACAGCCGCCCCGCCGCCGCGAAGTAGTGGCCGCACTGCGGCTCTCCGAGATCGTCGCCCGCGTGGGCGGCGAGCTGATCGGCGATCCCGACATCACGGTGCTGCGCGTCGCGCCGCTGCAGGCGGCCGGACCCGAGGACCTGTCGTTCCTGGCGCAAGCCAAGTACCGTTCCCAGCTGCGCGAGACGCGCGCCGCCGCCGTGGTGATCGGCCGCGCCGAGCGCGACGCGACGCGCCTTCCGCGCATCGTCTGCGACGACCCGTATCTGTACTTCGCGCGCGTCGCGCAGCTGTTCGCGCCGGCCGACGCGGTGAGCGCCGGCGTGCACCCGTCGGCGGTGGTGGAGGCGGACGCGTCCGTGCCGGCCTCGGCCTCGGTGGGGGCCGGCGCCTACATCGGTACGCGCGCGCGCCTCGGCGAGCGCGCGGTGGTGGGACCCGGCTGCCACGTCGGCGCGCGCGTCGAGATCGGCGAGGATTCGCGCCTCCACGCGCTCGTGTCGGTCTACGCCGGCTGCCGCATCGGGCGCCGCACGATCGTGCACTCGGGGGCGGTGATCGGCGCCGACGGCTTCGGCATGGCGCGCGACGGCGAGCGCTGGACCAAGATCCCGCAGGTGGGCGCCGTCGTGATCGGCGACGACGTCGAGATCGGGGCGAACACGACCATCGACCGCGGCGCGCTCGAAGACACGGTCATCGAGGACGGCGTGAAGCTGGACAACCAGATCCAGATCGGGCACAACGTGCGCATCGGCGCGCACACCGCTATGGCGGGCTGCGTCGGCGTCGCGGGCAGCGCGCGCATCGGGCGGCACTGCACGGTGGGCGGGGCCGGCATGATCCTCGGGCACCTCGAGATCGCCGACCACGTGAACATCTCGGCCGGCACGCTGGTGGCGAAGTCGATCAAGCGGCCCGGCACCTACACCGGCATCTTCCCGATCGCCGAGAACAGGGAATGGGCGCGCACGGCGGCGCAGCTGCGCCGGCTCGACGAGCTCGCCGAGAGGGTACGGGAGCTCGAGCGGCGGCTGACGGAACGCAAGCGAGGAAGGAAGAAATGAGCGCGATGAGCATTCACGAGGTTCTCGAGTACCTGCCGCACCGGTATCCGATGCTGCTGGTGGACAGGGTCCTGGAGCTGGAGCCGGGCAAGCGCATCCTGGCTCTCAAGAACGTGACCTTCAACGAGCCGTTCTTTCCGGGACACTTCCCGCAGCACCCGGTGTTCCCGGGCGTGCTGGTGATCGAGGCGATGGCGCAGGCGTCGGCGATCCTGACGTTCAAGACGCTCGGCTCCAAGCCGAAGCCGGATTCGGTCTATTACTTCGTCGGCATCGACGAGGCGCGCTTCAAGAAGCCCGTGTTCCCGGGCGACCAGCTGCTGCTCGACGTGTCGATCGAGCGCAACGTGCGCGGCATCTGGAAGTACGCCGGGCAGGCGCGCGTCGGCGACCAGCTGGTGGCCGAAGGCAGGTTGATGTGCACGAACCGGGACCTGTGATCCACCCGACGGCGATCGTGCACCCGGGCGCGAAGCTCGGACCCCGGACCTCCGTCGGCGCCTACAGCGTGATCGGCGAGCACGTCGAGATCGGGGAGGGCACCTCGGTCGGGTCGCACGTCGTCGTCGACGGACACACGCGCATCGGCGCCGACAACCGCATCTTCTCGCACAGCGCGCTCGGCGGCGCGCCGCAGGACAAGAAGTACGCCGGCGAGCCGACGCGGCTCGAGATCGGCGACCGCAACACCATCCGCGAGTTCTGCACCTTCAACACCGGCACCGCGCAGGACACGGGCGTCACGCGCATCGGCGACGACAACTGGATCATGGCCTACGTCCACATCGCGCACGACTGCGACGTCGGCAGCAACACCATCTTCGCGAACAACGCGGCGCTCGCCGGCCACGTGCGCGTCGGCGACTGGGCGATCCTCGGCGGCTACACCATGGTGCACCAGTTCGTCTCGATCGGCGCGCATTCGATGACCGCGATCGCGACCGTGCTGCTGCTCGACCTGCCGCCGTACGTGACCGCCGCCGGCAACACCGCGAAGCCCTTCGGCATCAACAGCGAAGGCCTGAAGCGGCGCAAGTTCTCGCCCGAGTCGATCGCGCGCATCAAGTCGGCCTATCGCACGCTGTACCGCGCGGGGCTGCAGCTGGAGCAGGCGCGCGCCGAGCTGGAGAAGATGGCCGAGGCGTCTCCCGAGATCGCGCCGATGGTCGAATTTCTCGCCGCCTCCCGGCGCGGCATCACGCGCTAGACGATGGCCGCGGGAGGGGAGCCCCTGATCGCGATGGTCGCCGGCGAGGCCTCCGGCGATTTCCTCGGCGCGCACCTGATGACGGCGCTGCGCAAGCGCTTCCCGAAGCTGCGCTTCGCCGGCATCGGCGGCCCGAGGATGGAGGGCCTGGGCTTCGACT
>DASRFB010000054.1:0-7245 GCA_035651815.1 Burkholderiales bacterium
ACGGCAGCCTCACCGGCTACGCCGGCGGCCTCGCGCGCAAGCGCGCGCTGCTCGCGCTCGAGTCGGGGATTCCGGAGCTGCTGCCCGCGGTCTAGTTGGTCTATTTGTCGAAAAAACGGTATTATTTCGACACGTTTTCCGGACGTGTCGATCGCGTCGACGCCTGCCGCGGACGTGTCGATCGCCGATATCAGGGAGGAGGGACCGTTGAGGGGCTTCGACCCGGCCAGGCCGTACAACGCGCTGCCGAAGCTGCCGCCGCGCGCGGACCTGGAAAGCCGCGCGATCCTCAAGGCGTGCATCGGCGCGCGCGCCGCGCTCGCGGAGCTGAAGCAGGCGGGCGGCCTGATTCCCGACCAGGCGATGCTCATCAACACCATTCCGCTGCTCGAAGCGCGCGCGAGCTCCGAGATCGAGAACATCGTCACGACCGCCGATCGCCTGTTCCGCTACGCGCGCGATCCGGGGGCGCGAGCCGATCCGGCCACCAAGGAGGCCTTGCGCTACCGCACCGCGCTGCACCGCGGCCATCAGTCCCTGTCGAGGCGCCCGCTCTCGACCGCGACCGCGGTCGAGGTCTGCCGCATCATCAAGGGCGTCGCGCTCGACGTCCGGCGCGTTCCGGGAACGGCGCTGGTGAACGACGCCACCGGCGAGGTGATCTACACGCCCCCGCGGGGCGAGACGCTGTTGCGCGACCTGCTCGCCAACTGGGAGCGGTTTCTCCACGCCTCGGAAGAAATCGACCCGCTGGTGCGCATGGCGGCGGCGCATTACCAGTTCGAAGCCATACACCCGTTCTCGGACGGCAACGGCCGCACCGGGCGGGTTCTGAATCTCCTGTTCCTGATCGAGCAGAAGCTGCTCGACTCGCCGGTGCTCTACCTGAGCCGGGCCATCATCCGCCGCAAGGCCGACTACTACCGGCTCCTGCGCGCCGTGACCGTCGACGGCCGCTGGGAGGAGTGGATACTGTTCATGCTCGCCGCGGTGGAGGAAACGGCGCGCTGGACCACCGACCGCATTCGCGCCATACGCGAGCTGCTGAACGACACGGCGAAGCGGGTCGCCGCGGAGGCGCCCGCGGTCTACAGCCGCGAGCTGATCGAGCTGCTGTTCGTGCAGCCGTACTGCCGCATCGCGAATGTCGTCGAGGCCGGGATCGCTCAACGCCAGACCGCTTCGGTCTATCTCAAGGCGCTGGCCGAGGCCGGCGTCCTGCGCGAGGTCAAGGTCGGGCGCGAGAAGCTCTTCGTCAATCCCAGGCTCATGGCGCTCCTGACCGAAGAACGGGAAGCGCGGGCGGCGAAAAAGGGACGCCGGCGCTAAAGCGAGTCGGGATTCCGGAGCTGCTGCCCGCCGTATAAAATCGGGCGCGTGCCCGGCAGCCCGCTCAAGCCCCCGCTCGACGCCCTGCTCCTCGCGCTCCCCGGCGTCGAGGCGCGCACCGTCCACGGCCTCGACGCCTATTTCGTCGCCGACAAGATGTTCGCCTGCATCAGCGACAACGGCGTCGGCGTGCGCTTTCCGGCGCAGGTCGCGACGGAATTGCAGTTCTCGCGCGACCACGTCACCGCGTTCCAGCCGCGCGGCCTGCCCGCGACGCGCGAGTGGGTGCAGCTCAACCGCGCCGATCCCTCGGATTACGCGAAGGACCTGGAGCTCTTCCAGCAATCGATCGCCTTCGTGAAAAAAGGGCGGCGATAAAAGGTTTGATCGGACCGCTTGACACGCGCCGCCGGGAGGCGCCTACTGAAAGCGCTACGGTGATTCGGCTCGGCCGATCTCAACCAAAGACTGAGATCCGGTTGCTGCCCCGAAGCCCGCTGTTGCGCGCGCCCCGAAGCTGCGGGTGTGCCTGAGGCGGGCGGGCGGCGACCACCGTCGATACGATGTAAGAGTATCGTCCGGGCCGAAGCACCGCGGCACAGGCATGCCTGGTCGTACGTGCAAATCGACAGAGGAGGTTTTCTATCGATGACCCCTACCGACAGCATCGCTCACACGCCGGGTTGAAGACCGGCATCGTCACGGATACGTGACACAGGCAGAAGCCCCGCGACCGCGGGGCTTCGCGCTTTCAGCGCCGGCCGCTCCTCTTCCGCGGCGCGTCCGGGAGTCCCGTGTGCTGGGTGCGGAACGGCGCCGCGCGCTTGTCCGCGCGCGCGGGACGGCGCCGCCCCTCGTGCTTCTCGCCGGTCCCTTCCGGCTGCCACGCGGGGACGAGGCAGCGCCGCCCCGGCCCGATCAGGTCCGCGCGCCCCATGCGCTTCAGCGCGTCGCGCAGCACCGGCCAGTTCTCGGGATCGTGGTAGCGCAGGAACGCCTTGTGCAACCGCCGCACGCGCAGGCCCTTCGGCACGGTGACGCGCTCGCCCTCGCGCGTGACCTTGCGCAAGGGGTTGCGGCCGCTGTGGTACATCGCGGTCGCGGTCGCCATCGGGCCGGGCAGGAACGCCTGCACCTGGTCGGCGCGGAAGCCGTTCTTCTTCAGCCACAGCGCGAGCTCGAGCATGTCGGCGTCGGTCGTGCCCGGGTGCGCCGCGATGAAGTACGGGATCAGGTACTGCTCCTTGCCGGCCTCCTTGGAGAACTTGTCGAAGAGCGCCTTGAACTTGTCGTAGGCGCCGACGCCGGGCTTCATCATCATCGACAGCGGCCCTTCCGAGATCGCCTCGGGCGCGATCTTGAGGTAGCCGCCGACGTGGTGCTGCGCGAGCTCGCGCACGTACTCGGGCGACTTCACCGCGAGGTCGTAGCGCACGCCCGAGGCGATCAGCACCTTCTTCACGCCGGGCAGCTCGCGCGCCCTTCTATAGAGCTTCACGAGCGGCGCGTGGTCGGTGTCCAGGTTCGGGCAGATGTCGGGATAGACGCACGAGGGCCGCCGGCACGCGGACTCGATACTGCGGCTCTTGCACGCGAGCCGGTACATGTTCGCCGTCGGGCCGCCCAAGTCCGAGATGACGCCGGTGAAGCCCGGCACCGTGTCGCGCACGGTCTCGATCTCGCGGATCACCGAGTCCTCGGATCGGCTCTGGATGATGCGCCCCTCGTGCTCGGTGATCGAGCAGAACGTACAGCCGCCGAAGCAGCCGCGCTGGATCGCGATCGAGAAGCGGATCATCTCGTACGCCGGGATCTTCGCGTCGCCGTACGACGGATGCGGCACGCGCTTGTACGGCAGCTCGTAGAGCGCGTCCATCTCCTTCGTCGCGAGCGGCACGGGCGGCGGGTTCAGCCACACGTCGGCATCGCCGTGGGCTTGTACCAGCGCGCGCGCGTTGCCGGGGTTCGACTCGACGTGCAGGATGCGCGAGGCGTGGGCGTAGAGGACAGGGTCGTCGCGCACCTGCTCGAACGAGGGCATGCGCACGTAACTTTTCGCGCGCATCGCGTTCGGGACCTGGCGCTCGAACTTGACGACACGAACGCCGGCCCCTCCCCGGCCCTCCCCTTGCAGGGGAGGGAAACCCGCTGTTTGTTTCGGCTCGAAGGCGTACGGATCGACGGGCGGCGCGAGCGGTCCGGGCGTGTCGATGTCGGTCGAGTCGATCTCGATCCAGTCCCCGGGCGGCGCGCGGCGCACGAACGCGGTGCCGCGCAGGTCCGTGATCGACGCGATCGGCTCGCGCTTCGCCAGGCGCTGCGCGATCTCGACGATCGCGCGCTCGGCGTTGCCGTACACGAGGAGATCGGCGCGCGCGTCGAGCAGCACCGAGCGGCGCACCTTCTCCGACCAGTAGTCGAAATGCGCGATGCGGCGCAGGCTCGCCTCGATGCCGCCGACGACGATCGCCGCCTCGGGGAACGCCTCGCGCGCGCGCTGCGCGTAGACGATCACCGAGCGGTCGGGGCGGCGCCCGCCCGCGCCGCCGGGCGTGTACGCGTCGTCCGAGCGCACGCGCCGGTCGGCGGTGTAGCGGTTCACCATCGAGTCCATGTTGCCCGCGGTGATGCCGAAGAAGAGGTTCGGCTTGCCGAGCCTGCGGAAGTCGTCGGCCGAATTCCAGTCGGGCTGCGCGACGATCCCGACGCGGAACCCCTGCGCCTCGAGCAGCCGCCCGACGATCGCCATGCCGAAGCTCGGGTGGTCGACGTAGGCGTCGCCGGTCACGAGGATCACGTCGCACGAGTCCCAGCCGAGCGCGTCCATCTCGGCGCGCGACATCGGCAGGAACGGCGCCGTGCCGAAGCGCGCGGCCCAGAACTTGCGGTGCGAGAAGAGGTCGGGGGTGCTCGTTTGCGGCAAGACCATCGTCGAATTATCGCAGAGTAGAATGCCCCCGGAGGGAAACCATGTTCGCCCGCATCAACCACGTCGCCATCTGCAGCGACCACTATGCGCTGAACGGCAGGTTCTACGAGGCGCTCTTCGGCATGAAGCCGTCCTCGAAGCCCCGGCCGGCGCGCTCCGTGGTGATCGGCGACGGCTACGTCGGCCTGAACTGCATCCCGCGCCGGGAAGGCCGCACGAGCGGCCTCGACCATTTCGGGATCGAGGTCGCCGACCTCGGGACCGCGATCGCGCGCATCAGGAAGTTCGACCCGTCGCTCGACGTGCTCGAGCGCCCGCCGATCCGTCCCTTCGCCGCCTTCAGCGCGCACGACCCCGACGTCAACGTCTTCGACCTGGCCGGGCGCGGCTCGGGCGCGCAGAAGGACGTCTACGCCGAGAACGACTGGACCCAGCCGCGCACCATCAGCCACATCGCGCTCCGCACGCGCAACGCCGAGCGCTGCGCGACGTTCTACGCCGAGGTGTTCGAGCTCGAGCTGACGAGCGCGGGCGGCCAGTTCGCGCTCTCCGACGGCCGCGTCAGCCTGCGCATCCTGCCGTGGCGCCTCGCCGATTACTACGGCCAGGACCCGGCGCGCACGGGGCTCGATCACATCGGCTTCAAGGTGGAGAGCGTCGAGGCGGTCAAGCGCGACATGGCCGAGCTGATCGGCGTCAACCCGCACATGGTCACGCGGCCGCTCGGCTGCGGCAGCGAGGGCGAGGCGCGGCTCGCGGTGCTGAAGCAGTGTCCCGTCGGCGCGTTCCACCTCACCGACATCGAGGGCGTCTACATCGACGTCGCCGAGTAGATTGTCATTCCGAGGCCGAGGGCGGCTAGCCTGTCATTCTGAGGCCGCAGGCCGAAGAATCTGCTTTTCGGAAAAAACAAAAGCAGATCCTTCGCTTCGCTCAGGATGACGGGAACAGCAGATCCTTCGCTTCGCTCAGGATGACAACATTCACTCGTCGGTGATGTCGATCCACACGCCGTCGGGATCGGACATCTGGAATTTCCCGGTGGCGCTCGCCTGGAAGAAGCGCCGGCGCACGTCGGACTCCTTGCTGCCGCCGAGCGGCACCGGCGCGAGATAGGGATTCGCCCCGGCGACCTCGGCGAGGTGCGCCTTGAACGCCTCGAGGTTCTCGACCTTGAAGCCGAAGTGGTCGGGGCCCGGCCGCTTGATCGACATGCCTTCGAACATCGGGATCGCCCACGGCATGATCGCGAGCGTCACCCGGCCGTCGGTCAGGAAGTGACCCGCCGCGCCCGATCGGCCCCGCACCGGCTCGAGCTCGAACACGTCGCGGTAGAACGCGGCGCACTCTTCGGCATTGGGCGTGCGGATCGCGAACTTGTTGATGTAGCGGTCCTGCGCCCAGCCGCCGCCCGCGATCTCGGCATAGACTTCCTTGCGCGTGTCGGCTTTCTTCTGCGCGAGGTCGAAGACGTTGCCGTCGGGATCGTGGCCGCTGTACGCGGCGTAGGGCCGCGTCGAGGGCCGCTTCACGATCGCCGCCTTCCCGTGCTTCTTCTTCATGCGCTCGAGCACGGGCTCGACGTCGTCGACCAGCATGCCGAAGTGGTCGATCCCGCCGACGTAGCCGTCGCGCCGCGGGATGAGGTTCAGGCCGACGTAGCCGTCGCCGATGGTGATCGCCGACGCCGGGCGGTTGCCCGCCGCCTTCAGCCCGAACACGGCCTCGTAGAACTTGCCGAGCGCGTAGTACTGCTGGCTGATGATGGCGACGTGGTTGATCCGGGCGAACATGGCCGGAGTAATCTACCATCAACCCGATGCTTTGCCTTCGCCTCCTCGCGGCGTTCGCCCTGGCGCTCACCGGCCCCGCGGTGGGGCAGGACTACCCGTCGAAGCCGATCCACCTCGTCGTCTCCTTTCCCGGGGGCTCGAGCGACGTCCTCGGCCGGGCCTTCGCGCAGTTCGCGAAGCTCGGCCAGCCGATCGTGGTCGAGAACATGTCCGGCGCGAACGGGGCGATCGGGATCGGGCGCCTGGCGAAGTCGGCTCCCGACGGCTATACCTTCGCGATCGGCGCCACGACCAACCTCGCGATCGGTCCCCATCTCAACTCGAAGCTCCCCTACGATCCGCTCGGGGACTTCGCGCCCGTCGCGCTGCTCGCGCGCGTGACCATCGTGCTGGTGGTGAGCTCGGCGGTGCCGGCGAGATCGGTCGACGAGCTCGTCGCGCTCGCGCGGGCGCACCCCGGCAAGCTGAACTACGCCTCGATCGGCACCGGGTCCACGACGCACCTGCTCGGCGAGATGCTGCGGCGGAGCGCCGGCATCGACATCGTTCACGTGCCCTACAAGGGCATCCAGCAGGCCGTGACGGCCTTGCTCGCCGGAGACGTGCAGTTCATCTTCTTCCCCGTGTTCGGCGACGCGGCGGCGCACGTCCGCTCGGGGGCATTGCGGCCGCTCGCGGTCGTCGATTCGCGCCGCTCCGCGCTCGCGCCCGACCTGCCGACGCTGCCCGAGCTGGGCTACCCCCTCGAGGCCGCCGCATGGTTCGCCCTGATCGCGCCCGCGGGCACGCCGGCGGCGATCGTCCAGCGGCTCGCCGAGGAAGTGCGGCGCGTCCTCGCGCTCGAGCCGATGAAGCGCTTCCTCGACGATCACGGAATGGAGGCGGGCGACCTGGGGCCCGAAGCGGTCAAGGCCTACATCGCCTCCGAGCACGCGCGCTACGGCCGCATGGTGCGCGAGGCGGGCGTCAAGGTCGAGTGACCCGAGAAGCGGCCGGCGAGCATCTCGCGCTTGCGCCCGAAGCCGGGGCGCTTCTCGACCTCGAAGCCCGCGGCCGCGAGCCGCTCGCGCACCTCGCGCGCGACCGTCCACGTCGCGAGCGTCGCCCCGCGCGCGGCGAGGCGCGCGAGCTCGCGCATGATCACCGCGGACCAAAGCTCCGGGTTTCTCGACGGCGCGAAGCCGTCGAGGTAGA
>DASRFB010000055.1:0-3739 GCA_035651815.1 Burkholderiales bacterium
ACGATCGAGGCGGGCTGGCTCGGCAAGCTCTACGACGCGCCGGCCGATCCCGGAACGATCAACTTCGTTCCGCGGCCAGACTGGTACTTCTACTTCCTCTTCTACCTGCTGCGGATCTTCAAGTGGCCGAACTCGGTCCTCCTCGGGACGATCGGCATCCCGACGATCTGCCTGATCCTGCTGTTCGCGATGCCGTTCATCGACCTGCGGTCGGAGCGGCGGATCCTGCGCCGCCCGGTGGCGCTCGTCGCGGCGGTGCTCGTCGTGATCTCGATGGGCGTCCTCACGTACAAGGGCGCGACCGCGCACGAGGCGCTCGGCAGCGAGCTCAGGGCGCTCGTCCCGGGGTGGGCGAAGAAGCAGGGCTTCGTGAACAACAAGCAGGCGAACGCGGGCGCGAAGCTGTTCGCCGTCGTCGGCTGCGCCAACTGCCACGTCTACGAGGGGATCGGCGGCGGCTTCGCGGGTGCGCCGAACCTGACGGCGGAGGGCGCGAAGAACAAGGGGATCGCCTTCCAGATCCGGCACCTCCAGTGCCCGGCGTGCGTGAATCCGGGCTCGCCGATGCCCTCGTTCCAGGACCTCGGGAACGCGCGGCTCGCGCAGCTCGCCGCGTTCCTGCAGGCGTCGAAGGGCAACAAGGGATAGCGCTCACGCCGCCCCGGTCCCGCTTCGCGGCGTAACCTGGGCGGCGGCCGTGCGGATCTTCCTCGGCATCACCGGTGCCTCAGGCGCCCCGTACGCGGCGAGACTGCTTCATTCACTGTCCGCGGCCGACTGCGAAGTCGGCGTCACCGTGTCCGGCGCGGCGGTCGAGGTGCTCGCCACCGAGCTCTACGGTGACGCGCGCCTGTCGCGCGACGAGGTGCTCGCACGGTTCACCGAGGGCACGACTGACCGCGTCATGGTCTACGAGCCGAACGACTGGCGCGCGCCCTATGCCTCCGGCTCCGCGCGCGTCGACGCCTACGTGATCTGCCCGTGCTCGATGGGGACGCTCGGCACGATCGCCTCGGGCGCGATGCAGAACCTCGTGCACCGCGCCGCGTCCGTGGCGCTGAAGGAGGAGCGCAAGCTGATCGTCTGCCCCCGTGAGACGCCGCTCTCCTCGATTCACCTCGAGAACATGCTCACGCTCCGGCGCGCCGGCGCGACGATCCTGTTCCTCGCGCCCGGCTTCTACCACGGCGCCGCGGCCGTCGACGACCTCGTCGACTTCGTCGTCGGCCGCATCCTCGACCAGCTCGGTCTCGAGCACTCGCTGGTTGCTCGCTGGGGCGATTCGTGACCCTCGCGCCCGACGCTGTCCGCACGATGTTCGACCGCATCGCGCCGGTCTACGACGTGATGAACCGGGTGATGACCGTTGGGCTCGACGGCCGCTGGCGCCGGCTCACCGCCGAGGCGGTCGTGCGGCCCGGCGACCGCGTGCTCGACGCGGCCTGTGGCACGGGCGATCTCGCGATCGCGGATCGGAAGGCCGGCGCGGGCCGGGTCACCGGGCTCGACTTCTCCGAGCGGATGCTCGAGCGCGCGCGCCGCAAGGCGCCGCTCGACTGGGTGCAGGGCGACCTGCTCGCGCTCCCGTTCGCCGACGCGAGCTTCGACGCCGCGACCGTCGGCTTCGGCGTGCGCAACGTCGCCGACCTCGAGCTGTCGCTGCGTGAGCTGCATCGCGTGCTCGCGCCGGGCGGACGCCTCGCGATCCTGGAGATCACGCGGCCGCGGGGCATCGCGCGCCCCTTCTACTCGCTCTGGTTCGACCGGCTCGTCCCGCTGCTCGGCAAGCTGCTGCCCGGCGGGTCCGCCTACACGTATCTTCCCGCGTCGGTGAAGCGCTTCCCGAGCGCCGAGCAGCTCGCCGACCTGCTGCGCACGACCGGCTTCGAGCGCGTCGGCTTCCGCCTCTTCGGCGCCTCGATCGTGGCGCTGCACACGGGGGAGAAGGCATGAGCACGCTCAGCGCCGTGCACGCGACGCCGGGCGTGGCGCCGTACATGGCGGAGGTCGAGGCGGGGCTCGCGCGTGCCGTCGAAGCGCGTCCCGGCCTCGTCGCCGACGTCGCCGGCGAGGCGCTGGCCGCCGGCGGCAAGCGTCTGCGGCCGCTGCTCTGCTTCCTCACCGCGCATGACACGCCGTCGGTGGCGGCGGGCGTCGCGGTCGAGCTGGTCCACATGGCGACGCTCGTGCACGACGACCTCGTCGACGGGGCGCGCATGCGTCGCGGGATGCCCGCTGCGTGGTCCGTGTTCGGCGTCGAGGCTGCGAAGTCGGCCGGCGACTACCTCTACGCGCGCGCGTTCGCGGTGCTCGCCGAGACGGGCGACGAGTACGCCGTGCGCACGCTTGCCGACGCTGCGCTGTCGCTTGCGCGCGGCGAGGCGATGCAGCGGCTGCAGACCTACCGGCCCGACACGTCGATCGACGCCTACATCGCCCGGTGCCGTCTCAAGACCGGAAAGCTGACCGAGGCCGCGTGCCTGCTCGGCTCCGGCGGAGAGGCGAGGCTGGGCGCGTACGGCATGAATCTCGGCATTGCATTCCAGATCGCCGACGACATCCTCGATTGTGCCGGCCAGACGCAGGAGACCGGGAAGATCCCCGGCACGGATCTGCGCGAGGGAACGCCGACGATGCCCCTCTTGCTCGCCGCGCACGAGGACGACGTGGTCCGGCGTGCGCTCGCCGGCGGACCGCTCGCGGGCGCGCTCGTGCGCGTTGCGTCGACAGACGCGATCGAGCGCTCGCGGGAGGCCGCGCTGCATTACGCCGCGGAGGCGCGCTCGTTCCTGCGGTCCGAGCGGTACCTCGACGAGCTCGAGTCGTTGACCGTGGCGCTGGTGGATCGGGCAGGTTGACGATGGCCGTTCGCCTCGGTCGCATCGGGTACGTGAACATGGCGCCGGTCTTCTACCGGCTCGACGTCGACGTGGAGGAGGTCGTCGGCGTCCCGACCGAGCTCAACCGCAAGCTCGTGGCGGGCGAGATCGACGTCGCGCCGATCTCGTCGATCGCGTACGCACGCGACGCCGACCGGTTGCGGCTCCTCCCGCGCCTGTGCGTCTCGAGCGAAGGCGCCGTCGAGTCGATTCAGCTCGTGTCGAAGACCCCGCTCGAGCAGATCCGGTCCGTCGCAGTCACGCCGGAGTCCGCGACGTCGGTGGTGCTCACGCGCGTGCTCCTGCCCGACGCCGAGCACCTGCCGCTCGAAGCGTACGACGCGGGCGACGCCGAGGCGAAGCTGCTGATCGGCGACGCCGCGCTGCGCTCCGCGTTCGAGGATCCGACGCCGCACCACGACCTCGGCCGGCTGTGGCTCGAGCGCACCGGGCTGCCGATGGTGTTCGCCGTGTGGGCCGCCCCCGAGCCGACGCATCCCGGGCTGCCCGAGCTCGAAGAGGCGCTGGTCGCGTCGGTCCGCGATGCGCGCGCCGAGCCCGAATTGCTCGCGTACGCGTCGTCGGAGCGGTACGGCTATCCGCCCGGCTTCCTCGCGCGCTACTTCGAGAAGCTGCGCTATCGGTTCGGTCCGCGCGAGCGCGCCGGCCTCTACACCTTCCTCGAGCTCGCGAAGGACGCCGGCGAGCTCGACGAGATCCCGGAGCTGCGCTTCGTCGCGGCCGCCGAAGCGGCCGTTTGAGCCACCTCACGAACCTGGTTCGAACCAGGTTCGAACCAGGTTCGAGGGTGTAGGAAACCTGCCCGTGTGCAGGGATGACGGGTGGCTCGCGTGGCGAAA
>DASRFB010000056.1:0-18975 GCA_035651815.1 Burkholderiales bacterium
ATGTAACCAGGCGCCCGCGCGCAGGCCCCACTCGCCGCCGTAGCGCCCGGCGAGGAGCGCCGCGCCCTCGGCGTGCACGAAATCCTCGGAGTACGCGAGCCGAAGGCTTTTCGGCGTCGCCTCGTTCTGCAGCGCGTGCGCAGTCCCGCTGCACGCGAGCGCGCAAAACCAAAGGGACACCAGCGCGCGCCCGCGGATCACGTCGACCGCCTTCCGCTCTAGCCGCGGCGCTTCTTCCGCGTGGTCGCGTAGCGCTTGCCCAGGGTGCTGCCGGGCCGGGCCGGCGTCGCCGGGTCGCTCGCGGGAAAGCTTTCTTCGACCGCCTCGTCGAGCATCCACTCGTCGTGGTTGGGCTGCCCGGGCGCGGGTGGCTCGGCGCCGCGCGTCGTCTTCGTGTCCGTCTGTTTACGCTTGGCCATGATTGCCTCTTCCGACAACCCTTGGAACGCCCGTGCGGACCGGGGTTCGGCGTCGCGCCGATCGGAGGAATTTCCGAGGAGACACGCGGTCGGACGAGGGAGCCTTGGCGGGGGCGATAGTCTTTTTGGACTGCGGAAACGAGGGATCGACTTGAGCGAAGACATGTACCGCATCGGCATCAGCGGCTCCTACGGCGGCATGAACCTCGGCGACGAGGCGATCCTGCAGTCGATCGTCACGCAGCTGCGCCGCGACCTGCCGGTCGAGATCACGGTTTTCTCGCGCAACGCCGAGGACACCAAGGCGCGCCACAAGGTCGAGCGCGCCGTGCCGGTGCGCAAGCTCTCGCGCGCCGAGGTGCTGCCCGAGATCGAGCGGCTCGACCTGCTGCTCCTCGGAGGCGGCGGTATCCTCTACGACGCCGACGCCAAGACCTATCTGCGCGAGGTGCAGCTCGCGCAGGAGGCCGGCGTGCCGGTCATGCTGTACGCGATCGGCGCCGGGCCGCTGAAGGACCCGGCCACGCAGAGCCTGGTGCGCGACTGCCTGAACCCGGTCGAGCTCGTGACGGTGCGCGAGCGCCGCGCCGGCAAGATTCTCGAGGACGCGGGCGTGAGCCGCGACATCGTCGTCACCGCCGACCCGGCGCTGCTGCTCGAGCCCGAGCCGCTGCCCGAGGGCGCGCTCGCGAAAGAGGGCATCGAGGGCCGGCAGAACCTGATCGGCATGTCGGTGCGCGAGCCCGGCGTCGCGGCGCCCGATCTCGACCAGGACGTCTACCACGCGCTGCTCGCGAACGCCGCGGATTTCATGGCCGACCGCTTCGACGCGCACATCGTGTTCGTGCCGATGGAGCACTCGGTGCTCGACACCCAGCACAGCCACGCGGTGATCTCGCGCATGCTGCGCGCGCAGCGCGCCACCGTGCTCAAGGGCGAGTACACCTCGGGGCAGGTGCTGTCGCTGATGGGACACTTCAGCTTCGCGCTCGGGATGCGGCTGCACTTCCTGATCTTCGCCGCGCTGCAGGGCGTTCCCTTCGTCTCCCTGCCTTACGCGAGCAAGGTCTCGGGATTCCTCGAGGACCTGGAGCTCACGGCACCGCCGCTGAAGCTGGTGAATGCCGGCCGCCTCATCGCCTATCTCGACCAGTGCTGGGACGGCCGGCGCGAGATGCGCGAGCGCATCTCGGAAGGCCTGCCCGCGCTGAAGGAGCGCGCGAAGGAGACGCACCGCCTCGCGCTGGAGCTGCTCGCGCGCCGCGAGCCCCGCCGCGAGCCGCAGGCGGCCTGACCGGGAGAGCGCAGTGCCCGCGCTGTCGCGTCCCGAGCAGCCGCGCTCGGTCGAGCTGCCGCCCCGCACCGGAACGCTCGCCGCCGAGACCGACGTCCTCGTCGTCGGCGGCGGCCCCGCGGGCCTCGGCGCCGCGGTCGGCGCGGCCGACGCCGGCGCGCGCGTCGTGCTCGCCGAGCGCTACGGCTTCCTCGGCGGCAACGCCACCGCCGCGCTCGTGATGCCGCTCATGTCGTTCCACACGCAGAAGCACTCGCGCGAGAAGGCCGGCGCCACCACGCTGCTTCCGACCGACCATGGACCGGGCGACCCCATCGTCGCGGGCGTGCTCAGGCGCCTGCTCGAGCGCCTGGTGCGCTCGGGCGGCGCGATCCGGCCCTCGCTCGACACCGGCTACGTCGTGCCCTTCGATCCCGAATGGTTCAAGATCTGCGCGCTCGACCTCCTCGACGAGGCGGGGGTGCAGTTCCTGCTGCACGCGTTCGCCGGCGACGTGGTGTGCGAGCCGGGCGACGGCTGCCGGCTCTCGGGCGTCGTGTTCGAGACGAAGTCGGGTCCGATGCTGGTCCGCGCCCGCGTGATCGTCGACTGCACGGGCGACGGCGACATCGCCGCGCGCGCGGGAGCGCCCTTCGAGATCGGGCGCTTCGACGGCCTGACGCAGCCGATGACGCTCATGTTCCGCATGGTCGACTTCGAGCGCGCCGCGTTCGAGGCCTATGTGCGCGCGCACCCCAAGGAGTGGCGCGGCGTGCACGGGCTGTGGGACCTCGTGCGCAAGGCGACCGCGGCGGGCGAGCTCGAGCTCGCGCGCGAGGACATCCTGTTCTTCGCGACGCCGCACGAGCGCGAGCTCTCGGTCAACACGACGCGGATCACGCGCGTGCTCGGCGTCGACGTCTGGGACCTCTCGTACGCCGAGTGGTGCGGACGCCAGCAGATGCGCCAGATCTCGGCGTTCCTGCGCAAGTATGTCCCCGGCTTCGAGCGCGCCTACGTCGCGCAGAGCGGCGTCACGGTCGGCGTGCGCGAGACGCGCCGCATCGCCGGCGACTACGTGCTCACCGCCGACGACGTGCTCGGCGCGCGCAAGTTCGACGACGCGATCGCGCGCGGCGCCTACCCGGTCGACATCCACAACCCCGAGGGCAAGGGCACGATCCTCAGGCACCTGCCGCCCGGCGAGGCCTACGACATCCCGCTGCGGTGCCTGCTGCCGCGCGCGGTCGAGAACCTCCTGGTCGCGGGCCGCTGCATTTCCGGCACGCACGAGGCGCACTCGTCCTACCGCGTGATGCCGATCGTCATGGCCACCGGGCAGGCGGCCGGCGCCTGCGCCGCGCTCGCGGCCCGGGCGTCGCGCGCCCCGCGCGCGGTCTCGGCGCGCGAGGTCCAGCGCGAGCTCCTGCGCCAGGGCGCGAGCCTGCGCCGGGACCTCCTCGCCGGCGCCGAGCTCGCCGAGCACTCCTAGCGCAAGAGGAGCCGCGTGGTCCCGTCGGCGCATTGAGCGAGCTACCGCGGCGGAAGCGGGGTCCAAGCCTGCAGGTGCCCCGAGGTACGCCGTCGAGACGACGATGCGCTCGTCGGCACGTGGAAGGGGAAGCCATGGATCGCATACCCGACAGCGCCGCGCTCCGCGAGACCGCGGCCGCGCCGCTCGCGGGCGCCGTCGTCGTCATCACCGGTGCCTCGAGCGGCATCGGCCGCGCCGCCGCGCACGCCTTCGCGCGCGAGGGCGCGCGCGTGGTGCTCGCCGCTCGGCGCGAAGGCGCCCTCGAGGACGCGGCCGCCGAGTGCTGCGCCCTCGGCGCCGCCGCCGCGCTCGCCGTTCCCACCGACGTCGCCGACGCCGACGCCGTCGAGCGTCTCGCCGCGCGCGCGGAGAGCGCCTTCGGACGCATTGACGTGTGGATCAACAATGCCGGGGTCGCGCTCCTCGGCCGCATCGAGGACGTGCCGCTCGCCGACTTCAGGCGCGTGCTCGACGTCAATCTGTTCGGCTACGTGCACGGCGCGCGCGCGGTGCTGCGCCGCTTCCGCGAGCAAGGCCGCGGAGTCCTGATCAACAACGCCTCGATACTCGCGCTCACCGGCTGGCCGTACGCGAGCGCCTACGTCGCGAGCAAGTTCGCGATACGCGGTCTTTCGGAATGCCTGCGCGAGGAAGTGCGCGGCGTGCCCGGGATCGCCGTGTGCACGCTGCTGCCGTCGTCGATCGACACGCCGATCTTCCGGCGCGCGGCGAACTACACGCCGTGGTCCGCGCGCGCCGTCGCGCCGGTGTACGGCGCCGCGCTCGTCGCCGCGGCCATGGTCGACGTGGCGCTGCGTCCTCGCGCCGAGACCGTCGTCGGCCGCTTCGGCCGCCTGCTCCACCTCGGAAAGACCGTAGCGCCGCGCCTGGCCGAGCGCGTGATCGCCCTGCTCGGCCCCATCCTGCAGTTCGGCTCGCGCCGCGGCGGCCGCCGCGCGGACCCGGGCAATCTCCACGCCGGCGCCTACGACGCGTGGACCGTGGACGGCGGGTGGCGCCGCCGAACGGCCTACGCGGGCGCGCAGGAACGATCGATTTCGGAGCCGGTCAGACCTGGGTCGCAATCGCACGATGGAAGGACGCCGCCCATGAAATCCCTGGTCTCCCGGATCGTACCGAGCGCCGTGAAGATGATTCGCACGGACCACACGCATGTCCTCGCCACGTTCCACAAGTACGACGCCACCACGTCTCCCGGCACCAAGCGCGCGCTCGCCGAGACGATCAGCCTCGCCCTCGACATCCACGCCCGCCTCGAAGAGGAGATCTTCTATCCCGCCGTGCGCGCGACCGCGGTCGGCGCGACGATCATCGACAAGAACATCCCCGAGCACGAGGAGATGCGGCGGATGATCGCGAAGCTGCGCGCGATGGACGCCGCGGATCCCTTCTTCGACGCGACCTTCATGGACCTGATGCGCTCGGTCATGCACCACGTCGCCGACGAGGAGACGCGGCTGCTGCCCGAGGCGCAGCGCGTGCTCGGCGAGGACAAGCTGCACGACCTCGGCCGCCAGATGGCGAAGCGCCGGATCGAGCTCTCGGCGCCGAAGGCGGGCGCGATCGCGAAGAACACCGCGCGCGGCGCCCCGGCGACGGCGGTCGCCGTCGCGGCGGGCGCGATCATCGCCGGCGCGCTGCTCGCGCGGCGCGCGCTCACGCGCGGCTTCTGACGGCGCTCGAACGCGGCCGCTACGCCCGCTCGCCGGGACGCACCCGCACCTCGAGCCGCTGCGCCGCGCGCAGGACCGTCAGCGTGCACTCGGCGCCGATGCGCTCGCGCGTCAGCAGCCGGTGCAGGTCGTCGATGCCGTTGACCGGCTGTCCCTCGAACGCGACCAGCAGGTCGCCCGCGGCGAGGCCCGCGCCGGCCGCGGGGCCGCGCGGCTCCACCGATTCGACCCGCACCGCGCGCTCGTTCTCGAGCGCGAAGTGGCGCGCGGCGCGCCGCGCGAGCGGCACGGTCGCGCCCGCGATGCCGAGCACTCCGCGGCGCACGCGCCCCTCGCGCAGGATCTGCATCGCGACCCATTTCACCGTGTCGATCGCCGTCGCGAAGCACAGGCCCTGCGCGCCCGGGATGATCGCGGTGTTCACGCCGATCACGCGCGCGCGCGAGTCGACCAGCGGCCCGCCCGAGTTGCCGGGATTGAGCGCGGCATCGGTCTGCAGCACGTCGTCGATCAGGCGCCCGGACTGCGAGCGCAGGCTGCGCCCGAGCGCGCTCACCACGCCGGCCGTGACCGTGTGCTGGAAGCCGTACGGATTCCCGACCGCGATCGCGAGCTGTCCGACGCGCAGATCGCGCGACGAGCCGAGCTCGAGCGACGCCAGCCCGCCCGCGCCCACGCGCAGGACGGCGGTGTCGGTGTCGGGATCGTCTCCGATCAGGTCGGCCTCGCGGCGCTGCCCGTCGACGAAGGTGGCGGCGATGGATCGCGCGCCGTGCACCACGTGGCTGTTGGTGAGCAGCAGCCCGTCGGGCGTGAAGGCGAAGCCCGACGCCGAGCCCGCGCGCCGGCGGCCTTCGCCGAAAGTCACCTCGATGTGCGCGACCGCGGGGCCGGCGCGCTCGGCCGCGCCCGCGACGGCCTGCGAGTAGGCGTCGAGCGGATCGGCGTCGGCGGAGGGCGGGCGCGGCGCGGCCGCGGACGCATCGCCGTTTTCGTCGAGCAGGAACCGAAGGGGGACGCGCGCGCCCATCGCGCATAGCTGAGGGCTCACCGGCCGGAGTTCAAGTTCGCCGGAAGCGGTAAAGTCCCGGGTCGGAGGTGAACCATGCGCGTCGGCATCCTGGGCTCGGGATTGATGGGCGGAAAGCTGGGCACGATCTTCGCGCGCGCCGGGCACGAGATCGTGTTCAGCTATGCCCGCAGCGAGCGCAAGCTCCAGAGGCTCGCGCGCGAAGCGAAGGGCAAGGCGCGCGCGGGCACGCCGCGCGAGGCGGCCGAAGGCGCCGACGCCGTGCTGCTCGCGGTGCACTGGCTGCGCTGCGACGACGTACTCCCCCAGGCCGGCGACTTGTCCGGGAAGGTCGTCGTCAGCTGCTCGTTGCCGATGAACGCGGACGACACGGCGCTCGTCGTCGCTCATACCTCGTCGGGAGCCGAAGAGCTCGCGAAGAAAATTCCCGGGGCGCGCGTCGTCGCGGCGTTCGGCACGGTTCCGAGCGAAGTGCTTTTCGACGTGTACGCGCGGCGGCGCAGGGCGCGCCGGGCGAGCCTCGTCTTCTGCGGCGACGACCGCAGGGCCAAGAAGGTCGCCGCCCAATTGATCAGCGACGTCGGCTTCGATCCCGTCGACGCGGGTCCGCTGCGCATCGCGCGCTACGCCGAGCCCTTCACGCTGCTCGTCGCGCGGCTCGCGTACGAAGGAAAGGGCGGCCCCGAGCTGGCGTACCGGTTCGAGCGGTTTGGTTGAGAATGGCGCTTCACCGGGAGACCGCCCCATGCCCGAGCTTGCCGAGTGGGAGAGCTTCTACGTCATCGTCGGCGGCGGCGCGGCGGCGCTGATCGGCCTGCAGTTCGTCGTGCTGACGCTGATCGCGGAGAAGCCGCAGCTCGCCTCGCCCGAGGCCGGCGCGGCATTCGCCACGCCGACGATCGTGCATTTCAGCTCGGCGCTCGCGCTCGCGGCGGGACTCAGGATTCCCTGGAACGGCGCCGGCCCGATCGCCGTGCTGCTCGTGATCGGCGGGTTCGCGGGCATGGCCTACACCGGCGTCGTGACGCGGCGCATGCGGACGCAGACCGCGTACCGCCCGGAGCTCGAGGACTGGATCTTCCATGCCGCGCTGCCGTCCGCCGCGTACGCGCTGCTCGCGCTCTCGGCGTTCGCCGTGCCCCGGCATCTCGAGGAGGCCTTGCTCGGCGTCGGCGTGGCGACCCTGGCGCTGCTCTTCATCGGCATCCACAACACCTGGGACGCCGTCTCCTACCACGTCTTCGTCACCATGCGCAAGGCGAGAGACCGCGAGCCGCCGAGCGAGTGAGGCGGCCTCAGCCGAGCGCTTCGCGCGCGGCGCGCACGCCGCTCCTCAGCGCTCCGGCGACGGTGCCCGGCTCCTCGCTTTCGGTGGCCTCGCCGGCGAAGAACACCGTGCCGTCGAGCGGCGCGGCCAGCTGCTCGCGCGCGCCCATGCCGCCGACGAGCATGTAGCTGTAGGCGCCGCGCGAATACGGGTCCTGCATCCAGTCCTTGACGCAGGCCGCCTGCAGCATCGCGCGCGCGCCGCGACCGAAGATCGACTCGACCGACGCGAGCGCCGCGTCGAGCAGCCTGCGCGGCGACGACCCGGTCAGCCTCTGCGCCTTGGGTCCGCCCGCCCACGCCGTGAGCAGCGGCGCGCGCATCGGCAGCGGCGTCCAGCAGGTCGGAAACGGCGCCTCGGGCGAATGAAAGAAGGCGACGCCGGGCGCGCGCTGTTCCCAGAACGGACGGCGAAACCGCATCGCGACCCGGATGACGGGGCCCGACGCGAGCCTGCGCAGCGCATCGCGCTTCCGCGGGAAGCGCACCGGGCCGGCCTGCAGCACGCCGAGCGGCAGCGTGACGATCACGCGCTTCGCCCGCGCCGTGAAACGCTCGCCGACGAACGCGCCGGTGACGCTGACCGCGCCGCGCTTCCACCGCACGCCGCTCACCTCGGCGCCGAGCCGCAGCTCACCGCCTTTCGCGACGAGAGCGTTCGCGAGCCATTCGAGCAACGCGCCGTAGCCGCCCCGCGGCCGCGGCTGCGAGCCGCCGAGCTCGCCGCCGCTCCACTCCTCGGCGATCGAAAGCGCGCTGACGCGCCGGGGATCCGCCGCGTCGAAGCCCTCGACCATCATGCGCGCGAAATCCTTCGTCGTCGGCGGCAGCCGCAAGCCCGCCAGAAACGCGGCGAACGAGACGTCGCGCTCCAGGCCGGACGCCGCCTCGGCGGCGCGCTGCGCTTCCGCGAACGCGTTGATGCGTCGCAGCCGCCCGCGCTCGAGGAAGCGCTGCTCGCGCACCGACTCGACCGCGCGCGAGCGCGCCCGCGCGAGCAGCGCGTGCGTCAGCTTCGCTTCGCCGTGGAGGAACTCGGCGCCCATCTCGACCGGGATCTCGAGGCCCGGCATGCGCCGCGTCCAGCAGCGGCCGCCGACGCGCTCGCGCGCCTCGAGGATCAGAACGTGCCTGCCCTTGCGTGCAAGGTGGTCGGCCGCGGCGAGGCCGGCGGCGCCCGCGCCGATCACGACGACATCCGCGGACTGCGTCGTAGCTCCCAAGTGAAGGGCCGAGTTTGGCGGAAGGGAATCGAGGGATTGGTCGGGGCGGCGAGATTCGAACTCGCGACCACCTGCACCCCATGCAGGTACGCTACCAGGCTGCGCTACGCCCCGATGAAACGATTATAGCAGCGGGCGCGACGCCCGCCCTCAGGGCCGCTCAGGGCCGCAGGATGTCGATGACGCGCTTGATTTCCTGGCGCAGGTGGCCGAGGTTGCCGGACTGCGCCTCGCTCGCGCGCGCCGACGCGCGCGTGGGATTGGCCGCCGTCTCCTCGAGACGGTTGCGCGCGCCGCTGATCGTGAATCCCTGCTCGTAGAGCAGCTCTCGGATGCGGCGGATGAGCAGCACCTCGTGGTGCTGGTAGTAGCGGCGGTTGCCGCGGCGCTTGACGGGCTTGAGCTGCGTGAACTCCTGCTCCCAGTAGCGCAGCACGTGCGGCTTCACGCCGCACAGCTCGCTCACCTCCCCGATCGTGAAGTAGCGCTTCGCGGGGATCGGCGGCAGGACATCCTTACTGTTGCTGTGGCTCGCCTTGGTTTCCATGGTTCTGCTCGACGAGCGCCTTCAGCTTCTGGCTCGCGTGGAACGTGACGACGCGCCGCGCGGTGATCGGGATTTCCTCGCCGGTCTTCGGGTTGCGCCCGGGGCGCTGCGGCTTGTCGCGAAGCTGGAAGTTGCCGAATCCGGACAGCTTGACGCTCTCGCCGTTCTCGAGCGCGAGGCGGATCTCCTCGAAGAAGGTCTCCACCATGTCCTTGGCCTCGCGCTTGTTGAGGCCGACCTTCTCGAACAGCATGTCCGCCAGCTCGGCTTTTGTCAGTGTCATTTCGGCTCCCTAACCGTACTGTCGCCGGCGCACTGGCGGCGCCCCTTTCGAGCATCGAACCGGCTCAACAAACGGTCCCCTCAGCATGGTATCGGAAAAGCAGCCACGCCTCTCCCCCCTAATCACTTAAGTGCGTAATCTTGCGCCGAATTTCGCCGAGAGAAGGTCCGTAAGCTGCGCCATTGCGGCGTCGGCTTCCTCGTCGGTCAAGGTTCTGGCAGTATCTTGCATAACTACCCGAAACGCAAGGCTTTTTTTGCCGTTTTCGAGGCCGGGACCGCGGTAGAAGTCGAACAGGCGGATTTCCTGCACCACCGGGGGGCGCGAGCGGTTCATTTCGGCCAAAAGGGCCTCCGCGGGGACGTTTTCACCGACCTCGACCGCCCGGTCGCGGATCACCGGGGGGAATTTCGATACCTGCCGGTAGGCCGGCATCCCGACCGCGAGGAGCGCGCCCGCGTCCAGCTCGAACAGCACGGGGGCCTGCGGCAGGTCGTACTTCTGCTGCCAGCGGGGGTGCAGCTCCCCGATCCAGCCGATCTCCTCGCCCTCGAGGGTCACGGCCGCCGCCCGCCCGGGATGCAGCGCGGGGTGCTCGGTCTTCACGAACGCCGCGGTCCGCGGGGCGAGCAACGCCTCGACGTCGGCCTTGACGTCGTAGAAATCGACCCGGCGCTTGGGCGCGCCCCACTGCTCGGCGATCGCGAGGCCGTACGCGAGCCCGCCGACGCGCATCGGCTGGCGGAACCCGGGCACGGCGCGCGCCGGGTCGCGCGGATCATCGGCCGCGTCGCTGCGCAGGAAGCAGCGCCCGGCCTCGAAGATCCGCACGCGCTCGAGCTTGCGCGCGAGGTTGAAGCGCAGGTTCGCGACCAGGCCGCCCGCGAGGCTCGAGCGCATGACGTCGAGCTGCGCGGCGATCGGGTTCGCGAGCGCGACCGGGTCGGCGTTGGCGCAGAAGTCGCGCTCCCACGCCGAGTCGACGAAGCTGTAGTTGATGACCTCGAAGTACTCGCGGCCGGCGAGGATGCGCTTGAGCTCCGGCACGCCGCGGCGCGCCTCGGGGTCGCCGAGCATCACGAGGGGCGCTGCGGGCGGGCGCGACGGGATGTTGTCGTAGCCGTGCAGGCGCGCGACCTCCTCGACCAGGTCCTCCTCGATCTCGAGATCGAAGCGGTACGACGGCGGCGTCACGGTGAACTCGCCGCGCCCGCCCGAATATCGGAGGCGCAGGCGCGCGAGCAGCGCGTCGATCTGCGCGTCGGTGAAGGGGACGCCGACGATCTTCGCGGCGCGCGCGGTGCGCAGGCGCACGGGCAGCCGCTCGGGAAGCCGCTCGAGCGCCTCGCCGATCGGCCCCGGCGTCCCGCCGCAGATCTCGACGACGAGCTGCGTCGCGCGCTCGAGCGCCTCGACGCTGCCCGCGAAATCGACGCCGCGCTCGAACCGGAACGCCGCGTCGCTCGCGAGCGCGAGGCGCCGCGCGCGGCCCGCGACCGCCGCCGGGCTGAAGAACGCCGACTCGAGGAAGACGTCGGTGGTGGCTTCGGTGACCGCCGTCGCCTCGCCGCCCATCACGCCGCCGAGCGCGACCGGCTTTTTCTCGTCGGCGATCACGAGGAGATCCGGCTGCAGCTCGACGTCCTGGCCGTTCAGCAGCCGCAGCCGCTCGCCCGCGCGCGCGAAGCGCACGACGATCCCGCCCTCGAGCGTGCGGTCGTCGAAGGCGTGCAGGGGCTGGCCGAGCTCGAGCATGACGAAGTTGGTCACGTCGACGAGCGGCGAGATCGCACGCAGGCCGCTGCGCTCGATTCGCCGCGCCATCCACGCCGGGGTCCGCGCGCGCGCGTTCACGCCGCGGATCACGCGGCCGGCGTAGCGCGGGCACGCATCGGGCGCCTCGAGCCGGACCGCGCGGCGGTCGGGGATCGCGGCCTTCACCGGCGCCACCTTCGGCAGCTTGAGCGCGGCGTCGGCGAGGATCGAGAGCTCGCGCGCGAGGCCGCGCACGCTCAGGCAGTCGCCGCGGTTCGGAGTGAGCTTCAGCGTCATCAGCCGGTCGTCGAGGTCGAGCACCGCGCGCACGTCGGCGCCGACGCGCGCGTTGTCGGCGAGGGCGAGCAGGCCGGAATGATCGTCCGAGAGCCCGAGCTCCTTCGCCGAGCACAGCATGCCTTGCGACTCGACGCCGCGGACCTGCGCCTGCCGGATCTCGATGCCGGGCAGCCTGGCACCGACCAGCGCGGTCGGCGCCTTCATTCCCTTCGCGACGTTGGGCGCGCCGCAGACGATCGCGAGCGGCGCGCCGCCGCCGACGTCGACCCGGCACAGCGACAGCCGGTCCGCGTTCGGATGCCGCGCGACCTCGAGCACCTGGCCCACGACGACCTGGTCGAACGCGGGCGCGACGGGCTCGATCGCCTCGACCTCGATGCCCGCCATCGTCAGGATGCGCGCGAGCTCGTCGAGCGAGTGCGGCGGATCGACGAACTCGCGCAGCCAGCGCTCGGAGAATCGCATGGCGGTCAGACGAACTGCGCCAGGAAGCGCAGATCGCCCTCGTAGAACAGGCGCAGGTCGTCGATGCCGTAGCGGAGCATCGTCAGCCGGTCGGGTCCGAGGCCGAAGGCGAAGCCGACGTGGCGCTCGGGATCGATGCCGCAGTGCGCGAGCACGTTGGGATGCACCTCGCCCGCGCCGGCGATCTCGAGCCAGCCCGATTGTCCGCACACGCGGCAGCCCGAGCCGCCGCAGAACACGCAGCTCATGTCGACCTCGGCCGAGGGCTCGGTGAACGGGAAGAACGAGGCGCGGAAGCGCGTGCGGATCTTCTCGTCCTCGAAGAACTTGCGCAGGAAATCGGTGAGCACGCCTTTCAGATCGGCCATGCTCACGTCGTCTGCGATCCACAGCCCCTCGACCTGGTGGAACATCGGCGAGTGGGTCGCGTCCGAGTCGACGCGGTAGACGCGCCCCGGCGCGATGATCTTGATCGGCGGCCGGTGCTGCTGCATGTAGCGGACCTGGATCGGCGAGGTGTGGGTGCGCAGCACCAGGCGCTCGTGGCTGTCCTTGATGTAGAACGTGTCGTGCATCGAGCGCGCCGGGTGCCCCTGCGGCGTGTTGAGCGCGGTGAAGTTGTGGAAATCGTCCTCGATCTCCGGGCCGTCGGCGACCTCGAAGCCGATCGAGCGGAACAGCCGCTCCATGCGCTCGAGCGTGCGCGTCGCCGGGTGCAGTCCGCCGCGACCGAGGCCGCGTCCGGGCAGCGTCACGTCGAGCGACTCCTCGGCGAGGCGCGAATCGAGCTTCGCGCGCGCGATCGCCTCGCGCCGCTCGGCGAGCGCGCTCTCTATCCTGTCTTTGGCGGCGTTGACGCGCGCCCCGGCCTCGCGGCGCGCCTGCGGCTCGAGCTTGCCGAGGCCCTTCAGCGCCTCGGTGAGGATCCCGCTCTTGCCGAGGTAGCGCGCCTTGATGCGCTCGAGCTCGGCGGCGTCGGTCGTGGCACCGAACTGCGCGATCGCTTCGGAAACGACTGGGTCGAGGTCGGTCATCGCGGGCAGTTTCCCCTCCTCTTTCGAGGAGGGGTGGCGCGGAGCGCCGGGGTGGTTGCGGAGACTCGCGCGCTTTATCAACCACCCCGCCGCCTGTCGGCGGCACCCCTCCTTGGTAGGAGGGGATTTCTTTTCTTCGTCAGCCGAGCTTCGCCTTCGCCTGGCTCGCGAGCTGCGCGAACGCGGCCTTGTCGGCGACCGCGAGGTCGGCGAGGACCTTGCGGTCGACGTCGATCGCGGCCTTCTTCAGGCCGTTCATGAACGCGGAGTACGTGAGGCCGTGCTCGCGCACGGCGGCGTTGATGCGCGCGATCCACAGCGCACGGAACTGGCGCTTTCTCTGGCGGCGGTCGCGGTAGGCGTACTGCCCCGCCTTCATCACCGCTTCCTTGGCGATGGTGAAGACGTTGCCGCGCCGGCCGCGGAAGCCCTTGGCCTGGTCGAGGACCTTCTTGTGCTTGGCCTTCGTGGTGACGCCGCGTTTTACTCTGGGCATGGCGTCTCCTTACGCGTAGGGCAGCATCGCGCGCACGCGCTGCTTGTCGGTGGAATGGACGTTCTGCGTGCCGCGCAGGTGGCGCTTGTTCTTGGTCGTCTTCTTGGTGAGGATGTGGCGCTTGTACGCCTGGGTGCGCTTGATGCTGCCGCCGGGCCTGATCTTCAGGCGCTTGGCGGCGCTGCGTTTGGTCTTCATCTTGGGCATTGCCTTACTCCATCTTGGATGGCGACGGGTGGCTCCGGCGGAGCACTTGAAACCTCGGCACCACTTGTTATGAAGCCCCCGTCTCAGTGCGAGGCGACGGGCTTCGTTTCCTTCGGATCCTTCTTCACCGCTTCCTTCTTGACGTCGTCCTTCTTGACGTCGTCTTTCTTGACCGGCTTCATTTCCTTCTTGCCCTTCTTCGGCGCCAGCACCATGATCAGCTGCCGCCCTTCCATCTTCGGGAACTGCTCGACCGTCGCGTACGGCTCGAGGTCCTTTCTCACCCGCTCGATCAGGCGGTGACCGAACTCCTGGTGCGCCATCTCGCGCCCGCGGTAGCGCAGCGTCACCTTGGTCTTGTCGCCCTCTTCCAGGAACTTGACGAGGTTGCGCAGCTTGATCTTGTAGTCGCCCTCGTCGGTGCTCGGCCGGAACTTCACTTCCTTGACCTGGATCTGCTTCTGCTTGAGCTTCGCCTCGTGCGCCTTCTTCGCCTCGCGGTACTTGAACTTGCCGTAATCCATCAGCTTGGCGACGGGCGGCTTGGCGGTCGGCGCGATCTCGACCAGGTCGACCTGGGCCTCCTCCGCCATCTTCAGGGCCTGCGTGATGGGCACGATGCCGATCTGCTCGCCGTTCACTCCGATCAGTCGCACCTCGGGCGAGTTGATCTCGGTGTTGATGCGCTCTCTGTCCGTTGCGATGTTCGATTCTCCGGTGATTGAAAAACTTAAGCCGTACCGCCCGGCCTTGCCTCGGTCTCGAGGCGCGCGATGAACTCGGTCAGGCCCATCTGCCCGAGATCCTCGCCGGCACGGGTGCGCACGGCCACCTTTTCGGCTGCCTTTTCCTTTTCTCCGACAACGAGTTGGTAAGGCAGCTTCTGCAAGCTATGTTCGCGAATTTTATAGTTTATTTTTTCGTTCCTCAAGTCGGCCTGAGCACGCCATCCGGCGCCTTTCAGACGCCCGGCGACCCCGTCGGCGTACGCCGCCTGACCCTCCGAGATGTTCAGGACGGCGACCTGGATCGGGGCCAGCCACAGGGGCATGGCCCCGGCGTAGTGCTCGATCAGGATGCCGATGAAGCGCTCCATCGAGCCGACGATCGCCCGGTGCAGCATCACGGGGGTGCGGCGCGAATTGTCCTCCGCCACGTACTCCGCCCCCAGCCGCCCGGGCATGGAGAAGTCGACCTGCATGGTCCCGCACTGCCACGAGCGGCCGATCGAGTCCGTGAGGTGGTACTCGATCTTGGGCCCGTAGAAGGCGCCTTCGCCGGGGAGCAGCTCGAACGGCAGCCCCGAGGTCTCGAGCGCGGCGCGCAGCGCGCGCTCGGCCTTGTCCCAGGTCTCGTCGGAGCCGACCCGCTTCTCGGGCCGGGTCGCGAGCTTGTACAGGATCTCGGTGAAGCCGAAATCGGCGTAGACGCGCTTCAGCAGCGCGCTGAAGGCGACCACCTCCGGCTGGATCTGGTCCTCGGTGCAGAAGATGTGCCCGTCGTCCTGCGTGAAGCCGCGGATGCGCATGATCCCGTGCAGCGCGCCCGAGGGCTCGTTGCGGTGGCAGGCGCCGAACTCGCCGTAACGCAGGGGAAGCTCCCGGTAGCTGTGCAGCCCCTTGTTGTAGATCAGGATGTGCCCGGGGCAGTTCATCGGCTTCACGGCGTAGTCGCGCTTCTCCGATTCCGTCGTGAACATGTTCTCGCGGTAGTTCTGCCAGTGGCCGGTCTTCTCCCAGAGGCTGCGGTCGAGGATCATCGGCGCGCGCACCTCGTGGTAGCCGTTGTCGCGGTAGACGCGGCGCATGTACTGCTCGACCTGCTGCCACAGCGTCCAGCCCTTGGGGTGCCAGAACACCATGCCCGGCGCCTCGTCCTGCAAATGGAACAGGTCGAGCTGCGTGCCGAGCCGCCGGTGGTCGCGCTTCTCGGCCTCCTCGAGCATGTGCAGATAGGCGTCCTGCTCCTCCTTCTTCCCCCACGCGGTGCCGTAGATCCGCTGCAGCATCTCGTTCTTCGAGTCGCCGCGCCAGTAGGCGCCGGCGACGCGCGTGAGCTTGAACACCTTGAGCTTGCCGGTCGACGGCACGTGCGGACCGCGGCAAAGATCGACGAAGTCGCCCTCGCGGTAGAGGCTGATGCCCTCCCCGGCCGGGATCGAGGCGATGATCTCGGCCTTGTACTTCTCGCCGATCGACTCGAAGAACTTCACCGCGTCGTCGCGCTTCCATGTCTCGCGCACGACGGGCAGGTCCTTCTTCGCGAGCTCGATCATGCGCTTCTCGATCGCGGCGAGGTCCTCGGGCGTGAAAGGCCGCTTGAACGAGAAGTCGTAGTAGAAGCCGTTCTCGATCACCGGTCCGATCGTCACCTGCGCATCGGGGAAGAGCTCCTTCACCGCGTAGGCGAGCAGGTGCGCGGTGGAATGGCGGATGACGTCGAGGCCTTCCTTGTCGCGCTCGGTGACGATCGCGACCGACGCGTCGCGCTCGACGCGATGCGAGAGATCGACCAGCCTGCCGTCGACTTTCCCCGCGAGCGCTGCGCGCGCGAGGCCCGCGCCGATCGAGGCCGCGATCTCCGCCACGGTCACCGGCGCGTCGAAGCGCTTGACGGAGCCGTCAGGCAGAGTGATCGCGGGCATAGTCCTGTCGGTGGATGGCGGAAGTCCCCGGAAACCGGAGAATGACGTTCGTTCGCGCGGCCGTCATTCCGCTTCGTCTGGAAACAATCGCGGGCGGACTGTCGTCGATGCGCGACACATGGAGAAAAAAGTATAGCACGCGACTGTTGCCGCCCCCGGCGCCTGTGTTAGGCTGCCGCTGCGCTCAGAAAGTCAAATCAACAGCGCCTCACTCGCGATCGGCAGCAACGACGCGACGAGTCACGAAAAACAACTCCTTGAGTCCGTCCCGGCGCAGCGTTTCCGTAGCCGGAGCTTGATCACCAACTAGACCGCGCGCCGCGCTCTTGCGCTCGCGTGGCAGGGAGATTTGCTTTGAAGAAACACGATGCCGCCCGGCACGCCGGCCGCTCGACCCGGCTCGCGACAGGGTTCACGCTTCTCGAGCTGCTCGTCGTCGTCGCCATCATCGGCCTGCTCGTCGGCTACGTCGCGCCCCGCTACTTCGGACAAGTCGGCAAGTCCGAGGTCGCGACGGCGAAGGCGCAGATCGACGCGCTCGACAAGGCGCTCGAGCAGTACCGCCTCGACACCGGCCACTATCCCAGCACCGAGATGGGCCTTGTCGCGCTCGTCGCCAAGCCCGCGAACGAGCCGAAGTGGAACGGCGCATACCTGAAGAAGGCGGTCCCGCTCGATCCCTGGAACAACGCGTATCAGTACAAGCAGCCCGGCGAGAAGGGCGACTTCGACCTCCTGTCCCTCGGCCGCGACGGCAAGCCGGGCGGCTCGGGCGAGGACGCGGATCTCAGCAATCACTGAACGGCCATAGGGAAATTCGGCGATGCGACTCGAGCTGAAAGCCGTCAACGACCAGGGCCGCGTCGAGATCCTCGACTTCCGGGGATTCGACCGCGCGACCGCCGTCGAGCAGGCCGAGAGCCGCGGCTACACCGTGCTCGCCGTGCGCACGCGCGCGGGCCTGGCGTGGCGCGGCGCGCGCCATCGCTTCCCGGTCGCGCTCTTCAGCCAGGAGCTGCTCGTGCTGCTCAAGGCCGGGCTGCCGCTCGTCGAGAGCCTCGCGACGCTCGGCGAGCGCGAGCGCCGCGCCGACTTCCGCGGGATGATCGAGCGCATCACGGCGGTCGTCCGCCAGGGCAGCCCGCTGTCGGCGGCGCTCGCGCAGTTCCCGCGCGCGTTCTCCGCGCTCTACGTGGCGATCGTGCAGGCGAGCGAGAAGACGAGCGACCTCGCGCCGGCGCTCGAGCGCTACGTCGCCTACCACAACCGGGTCGACGCGATCCGCAAGCGCCTGGTGAACGCGGCGATCTACCCGTCGCTGCTCATCGGCGTCGGCGGCCTGGTGACGTTCTTCCTGCTGCTCTACGTCGTCCCGCGCTTCAGCGCGATCTACGAGGAGCGCGGCACCGACCTGCCCTTCTTCTCGAAGATCCTCTTCGCCTGGGGCCAGCTCGTGGCCGGTCACGGCACGGCGGTGTGCGCCGTCGCCGCGATCGCCGTCGCGGGAGCGGTGTGGGCGCTGCGACGCGCTCCGATGCGCGCACGCCTCGAGGCGATGATGTGGCGCCTGCCGGGCGTGGGCGAGCGCTTCAAGGTTTATCAGCTCGCGCGCTTCTACCGCACGACCGGGACGCTGCTCGGCGGCGGCGTGCCGCTGCTCGGCGCGCTGCGCATGGGCCGCGATCTGCTGCACCCGGTGCTGCGCGACGGGCTCGACGCGGCGGCGCGCGCCATCAACGAGGGACGCCCCGTGTCCGCGTCCATGGAAGCGAACGGGCTCACGACGCCCGTCGCGCTGCGGCTGCTCGCCGTCGGCGAGTCGAGCGGGAACATGGGCGAGATGATGGACCGCATCGCCGCCTTCCACGACGAGGAGATCGGGCGCTGGGTCGACTGGGCGACGCGGCTGTTCGAGCCGATCCTGATGGCCTTCATCGGCCTGGTGATCGGCGGGATCGTCGTGCTCATGTACATGCCGATCTTCGAGCTCGCAGGGAGCGTTCAATGACGACCCGGGAAGAAATGTTCACGCCGTTCGAAGTGCGCGAGATCGACGAGGCGCGCGCCGAGGCGAGGCGCTCGCGCCGCCGCCTGGTCGAGGTGCTCGAGGACAAGTTCGGCCTCGACCCGGACGTGTTCGTCGGCCGCCTCGGCGTGACGATCCGCGTGCCGGTCATGTCGATGGCCGAGCTGCGGGCGGCCAAGCCCGCGTTCGACCTCGTGCCCTTCGCCGAGTGCGCCCAGCGCAACTGCGCGCTGCTGCGCGACGACGACGGCACCCTGTCGCTCGTCATCGACGACCCGTTCTCGGGCGATCTGGACGCCTGGGCCGACGAGCGCATCGCCGAGCCCTTCGCGTGGCGCCTGGTGCACCACGGCGACCTGGTCGCCTGGCTCGCGAGCCAGGAGGAGACCATGCACGCGCTCGACGCCGTGCACGGCGAGGCCGCCGAGGCCGGCGACGAGCGCGAGGGCATCGAGGACCTGTCGCTGCGCGCGATCGGCGAGGAGTCGAGCGAGGTGATCCGCCTGGTGCGCTCGACGCTGCGCGACGCGCTCAAGATCGGCGCCTCCGACATCCACCTCGAGACCGTCGCCGCGGGCCTCGTGATCAAGTTCCGCATCGACGGCATCCTCTCGCAGATCAAGTCCATCGCCGACCCGAAGCAGGCCGAGCAGACCATCTCGCGCGTGAAGGTGCTCGCCGAGCTCGACATCACCGAGCGCCGCGTCCCCCAGGACGGC
>DASRFB010000057.1:0-22277 GCA_035651815.1 Burkholderiales bacterium
GCCGTCCTGGGGGACGCGGCGCTCGGTGATGTCGAGCTCGGCGAGCACCTTCACGCGCGAGATGGTCTGCTCGGCCTGCTTCGGGTCGGCGATGGACTTGATCTGCGAGAGGATGCCGTCGATGCGGAACTTGATCACGAGCCCTTGAGCCACGGTCTCGAGGTGGATGTCGGAGGCGCCGATCTTGAGCGCGTCGCGCAGCGTCGAGCGCACCAGGCGGATCACCTCGCTCGACTCCTCGCCGATCGCCTTCAGCGACAGGTCCTCGATCCCGCCCGCGTCGTCGCTCGCGACCGCGACCTCGGCGCGCACGGCGTCGAGCGCGCGCAGCGTTTCCTCGTGGCTCGCGAGCCAGGCGACGAGGTCGCCGTGGTGAGCGAGGCGCCAGGAGAAGCCCTCGCGGATGCGCTCCTCGGCCCAGGCCTGCAGCTCGGCCGAGAACGGATCGTCGGTGACGACCAGCAATTCGTCGCCCGCGGCGCGCAGCAGCGCGCACCCGTGCTGCGAGCACTCGCCGAAGGGCACGATGTCGAACGCGGGCGTCGCTCCGCGCAGCTCGGCCATGCGCATCACCGGCATGCGCAGCGTCGCGCCGAGCCGCCCCGTGAAGGTGTCGGGCTCGAGCGCGAGCTTCTCGGCGAGCACGTCGACCAGGCGCCGCCGCTCGCGCGCCGCCGCGGCGCGCGCCTCGTCGACCTCGCGCGCGTCGATCGGCTTGAACGAGAGGTCGCGCATTTGCGTCATGGCGCGGCGCTCATTGCAGGCTCCCGGCGAGCTCGAAGATCGGCATGTACATGAGCACGACGATCGCGCCGATCACCAGGCCGATCACCGCCATCAGGATGGGCTCGAACAAGCGCGTGAACCAGTCGACCCAGCGCGCGATCTCCTCGTCGTGGAAGACGGCGATGCGGTCCATCATCTCGCCCATGTTGCCGCTCTGCTCGCCGACGGCGAGCAGCCGCAGCGCCACCGGCGTGGTGAGCCCGTTCTGCTCCATCGAGGCCGACACCGGGCGTCCCTCCGAGATGGAGCGGCTCGCGGCCGCGAGGCGGTCGCGCAGCACCGGGTGCAGCAGCTCGCGCCCCATCGAGAGCGCCGCGAGCAGCGGCATGCCGCCTCGCAGCAGCATCCCGATCGTGCGGTAGAAGCGCGCGAGCTGGTAGAGCTTGAGCCGCTCGCCGAGCGCGGGCGCGCGCCACAGCAGCGCGCCGATCCGCGCGCGCACCTCGGGGTTGCGCAGCGCGTACGCCGCGGCGATCGCGAGGCCGACGAGCAAGCCGATCGCGAGCGTGCCGTTGCCCTCGATCATCTTTCCCCATGCGACCAGGATGCGCGAGAACAGCGGCAGGTTCACGCCGCGGTCCTCGTAGATGTGGCTGAAGCGCGGCACCACGTAGACGAGCAGGAACAGGCTCACCAGCCCGCCGACGCCGACGAGCAGCATCGGGTAGATCGACGCGTTCACCAGGCGCTTCCGGATCGCATCGAGCTGGTTCTGGTACGCGACGTAGCGCCCGAGCGCGGGGGCGAGGTCGCTCGTCTTCTCGCTCGCGTGCACGGTGGCGACGTAGAGCGGCGGGAAGGCCAGCGGAAACTGCTCGAGCGCCGAGGAGAAGGTCGACCCCTGGCGCAGGACGGCGACGACGCGCTCGAGCAGCGCGCGGAACTCGGCGCGGCGCTCGCGCGCGGCGAGCGTGTCGATCGCCTCGACCAGGGGCAGCCCGGCCTGGAGCAGCGTCAGCAGCTCCTGGCTGAAGAGCGTGAGCGGAAAGCGCTCGGCGCCGGCGCGGAAGGGCAGCGCGAAGCCGGCCTTCGCGCGCACGGCGAGCACGGTATAGCCGCGGCTCTCGGCCTGCTGGCGCGCGCTCGCCTCGTCGAGGCCCTGGAAGTCCAGCGATTCGATGCGTCCGTCGGGGCCTACGGCCTTGAGCTCGAATCGCATGATGTCATCCTGAGCGCAGCGAAGGATCCGCTTTTCAGTGATTCGAGATGTCGGCGTCTTCGCCCGAGCCGCCCGGCTTGCCGTCCCTGCCGTAGGAGACGAGATCGAAGTCGCCTCCCTTCTCGCCCGGGAGCTTGTAGACGTAGGCGTTGCTCCAGGGATCGAGCGGGACGGCCTTCTTCAGGTAGGGGCCGTTCCACTTCGGCTCGCTCGCGGGCTTGGCGACGAGGGCGTTGAGACCGACCTCGGTGGTCGGGTAGTGGCCGGTGTCGAGCCGGTACTGGTCGAGCGCCTTCTCGAGTGCGTCGATCTGCGCCCGGGCGGTGGCCGTCTCGGCCTTGCCGACCTGCCCGAAGTAGCGCGGCGCGACGTAGCCGACGAGCAGCCCGATGATGGCCACCACGACCAGCAGCTCGAGCAGGGTGAAGCCGCCCGGACGCGGGGCGAGCAGGGCCCCGCCCCGGACGGGTCGAATGCGGCCGAAAAGCGCCGAAAACTCCCTCATCTTCGCGTCACCTGTTTTGTTGTATTGCCTGGAACTGCTTCTTGAGGTCTGCGACTTCTACCAGCCGGACCGCAGCGTGCCAGAGCTCTTTCAGAGGCTTGCTGGCGGCAGACTAGCACATGAAGGCGGCATTCTGTAGTCCTTTTGCCGGGGTCACGTCGGTGTGGGAGACCCGGAAAAATCGGGCCCCGCCGCCGACGCCTTCGATGCCGACGAATTTCGGCGTGGCCGCGAGGCCGGCCGGGAACGAGCCGAGGTCGGTGCCGTTGATGCTGGCGCCGGCCATGCCCGTCGCCGGGTCGTAGCGCACGGCGATCTGGTTGAAGGTCCGCGAGAAGAACGTCCGCGGCGCGCCGGCTCGGCAGCCCGGCTCGGGCTGAGGCTGGAAAACCCGCGCCGCGTTCCCGCGAAGCACGGTCGTCGTGCTTTTTTCCGCTTTCCGGCGTCGCTCCGCTGGAAAGCCGGCGTCGCCTTGGCCACACTGAAATCGTCTTCCCGTGGAGCCAAGGAGAGCGAGTCATGGTGCGAGCCGCCGATCTGCGTCAGCACGTTCTGGGCGTCCTGTTCGTCTTCGGGATTCTGGTTGCGCTGTCGAACCTTCCGGGCGGCACGCGCGCGCATCAGGTCAGGGAAATCTCGCCGCAGGACGCGAAGGCCCTGATCGACGGCGGCGCGCTGGTCGTCGACGTGCGCGGTCGCGACCAGTACGACGCGCACCACATCGCCGGCGCGATCGCGGTCCCGCTCGACGAGCTCAGGGCGAGCATCCCGGCCGAGATCGCGGCGGACCAGGCGCGCAACATCGTCATCTACTGCGGCGACGGCTCGACCACCGGGCCCGCGGGCACCGCGGTCCTCAATGGCGCCGGTTTCCCGAACGCGGTGAATCTCGAATCGGGGCTGCAAGGCTGGGAGAACGCCGGGTATCGGGTCGTGTCGCGGTAGCAGCCGCACAGCCAGCCCGCAACAACCGGAAAGGCACCGGTATTCCGCCGGTGCCTTTTCTTTTTCGGCCGGATTGACCGCCGCGCCGCCGTCCGGCAACATCGTCGCTCCCTTTTGGAGAGAGGAAAAAGCAATGCTCAGGAAACTCTGCCTGCTCGGCGCCGCGATCGGCGCCTTGTCGGCGTCCGCGGCGTTCGCCCAGGCGCCCGAAGTCACGCTGACCCGCCTCGACTGCGGCACCGGCTTCAACGATGCGCGCCGCTTCAGCGACACGTTCGCCTACACCGACCCGAAGATGCCGTTCACGTACAGCTGCTACGTGATCCGGCACGGCAGCGACGTGATGGTCTGGGACACGGGATTCGTGCCGGGTTCGAATCCGAACGCGCCGAAGGTGAGCCTCGCCCAGCAGCTCGAGCAGCTGCACATCAAGCCCGAGGACGTGAAGTACGTCGGCATCAGCCACTTCCACGGCGATCACACCGGCCAGCTGCCGTCGCTGCCGGGCGCGACGCTGCTGATCGGGCAGAAGGATTGGGACGGGATCACGGCGCCGAAGCCGATGGCCGGCGCGAACGTCCCCGCGTTCCAGCACTGGATCTCGGGCGGCGGCAAGGTCGAGCCGCAGCCCGCCGACAAGGACGTGTTCGGCGACGGCACGGTGACGATCCTGCGCACGCCGGGCCACACGCCCGGGCACCAGTCGCTGCTCGTGCGGCTGAAGGAGAAGGGCCCCGTCGTCCTGATCGGCGACGCGGCGCACTTCCGCGAGAACTACGAGAGCGACGGCGTGCCGGGCTTCAACTACGACCGCGCCGAGACGCTCGCCTCGATGGAGCGCATCAAGGGCATCGCCAAGAACCTGCACGCGACGGTCATCATCCAGCACGATCCGCGCGACATCGGCAAGCTGCCCGCTTTCCCGCAAGCGGCGAAGTAGTCCCCGCTGGCAGCTCGAAAAGGCCCGGCGCTTCGCCCGGGGCCTTTTTTCATCGGCATCGGGCTAAAATGATCGACCCGTGCCAGCAACTCCCAAAGTCGGCTTCGTCTCCCTCGGCTGTCCGAAAGCGCTCGTCGATTCCGAGGGCATCCTCACGCGCCTGCGCGCCGAGGGCTACGCGATCGCGCCGACGTACGAGGGCGCCGATCTCGTCGTTGTCAACACCTGCGGCTTCATCGAGTCGGCGGTCGCGGAGTCGCTCGAGGCGATCGGCGAGGCGCTCGATGCGAACGGCAAGGTGATCGTCACCGGGTGCCTGGGCGCGAAGGGCGACATCGTCCGGCAGACGCACCCGAAGGTGCTCGCGGTCACGGGCCCGCACGCGCTCGAGGAGGTGATGGGCGCGGTGCACGAGCACCTGCCGAAGCCGCACGATCCGTATACCGACCTGGTTCCTGCCGCGGGGATCAAGCTCACGCCGCGGCATTACGCCTATCTCAAGATCTCCGAGGGCTGCAATCACCGCTGCACCTTCTGCATCATCCCGTCGCTGCGCGGCGATCTCGTCAGCCGTCCGGTGGGCGAGGTGATGCAGGAGGCGGAGAACCTGGTGAAGGCGGGCGTGCGCGAGCTGCTCGTCATCTCGCAGGACACGAGCGCCTACGGCGTCGACGCGAAGTACCGCACCGGCTTCTGGGGCGGCCGGCCGCTCAAAACGCGGATGACCGACCTCGCGACCGCGCTCGGCGAGCTGGGAGTCTGGGTGCGGCTGCACTACGTCTATCCGTATCCGCATGTCGACCACATTGTGCCCCTTATGGCAGAGGGGAAAATCCTCCCGTACATCGACGTGCCGTTTCAGCACGCGAGCCCGCGGATCCTGAAGCTCATGAAGCGGCCCGCGAGCGCCGAGAACAATCTCGAGCGCATCCGCGCGTGGCGCGCGATCTGTCCCGAGATCACGATCCGCAGCACCTTCATCGCCGGCTTCCCGGGGGAGACCGAGGCCGAGTTCGAGGAGCTGCTCGCGTTCCTCGGCGAGGCCGAGCTCGACCGCGTCGGCTGCTTCGCCTATTCGCCGGTCGAGGGCGCGAGGGCGAACGAGCTGCCCGGCGCGGTGGCGGACGACGTGCGCGATGATCGCCGCGCGCGGCTGATGAAGCTCCAGGAGAAGATCAGCGCGCGGCGGCTCAAGAGCAAGGTCGGGAAGATCCTGCGGGTTCTCGTGGACGAGGTCTCGGAGAAGGGCGCCGTCGCGCGATCCTCGGCCGATGCCCCCGAGATCGACGGCGTGGTCCACATCGAGAACGGGAAGAGCCTGAAGCCGGGCGATTTCGCGCAAGTGAAGATCACCGGCGCGGACGCGCACGACCTCCGCGGTGTCATTCTGAGCGCGTAGCCCGAAGAATCTGCTTTTGCCTTTCGGCGAAAAGCAGGTCCTTCGCTTCGCTCAGGACGACAGGCGAAGGAGCTGCACGAACCCCTCGATCCCCCGCAGCAGCATCTCCACCGCGACCGCGGTCAGCAGCAGCCCCATCAGCCGCTCGAGCGCGACCAGCCCGCGCTCGCCGATCCTCTTGCTGATGCGCTCGGCGAAGACGAGCACGACGATCGACAGGATCATCGCGAGCGCGATCGCGAGCAGCCACTCGAACAGCCGCTCCGGATGCCGCGACACGAACAGCATCACGGTCGCGATCGCGGTCGGCCCGGACATGGCGGGAATCGCGAGCGGCACGATGAAGGGCTCGCCGGCGACGCGCGTGTCGCCGAAGATGCCTTCGGCCGACCGGAAGATCATGCGCAGCGAGATGAGGAACAGGATCACGCCGCCCGCGATGTTGAGCGAGCGGTCCGAGAGCCCGAGCAGCTCGAGCAGCGGCTTGCCGACGAGCGCCATGACGATCAGCACGCCGAGCGCGATCAGGCACTCGCGCACGACGATGCGCGCGCGGCGCTTGGCCGGGATGCCGCGCAGCGCGACGACGAAGATCGGGATGTTGCCGACCGGATCGATGACCAGGAGCAGGATGACGACGGCCGATGAGAACGTGACGTCCATGCGCGCCGATTATCGAGTCAGCCCAGCGCCAGGGCAACCACCCCGAGCGCCATCGCGAGCGCGGCGAGCACCCGCCGCGCCACGTCGCCCTCCCGCAGCCAGTGCGCCCCCATGAGCGCCGCGAACAGGATCGAGATCTCGCGCGCCGGCGCGACGTAGCTCACCGGGGTGAACGCCATCGCGGTGAGGACCATGATGTAGGAGAGCGGGCACAGCACCGCGACCGCGATCACCGAGGTTCTGCGGTCGCGCCAGGCCGCGAGGACGGCGTCGCGGCGGCGCAGCGCGAGCGGCGCCATGACGATCACGCGCCCGAGGTTCGCGCCCCAGTCGAGCACGAGCGGCGGGACGAGCACCGCGCTCACCGCCTGCTTGTCGACGACCGTGTACGACGCGATCATGCAGCCGGTCAGCAGCGCGAAGCCGATCCCGCGCAGCGCGCCCGCCTGGCGCAGGCGCGCCGGGCTCGCCGCGAGGAAGAACGCGCCGCCCACGACCAGCGCCGCGCCCCCGAGCGCGACCGGCCCCGGGCGCTCGCCGAGGATCGCGATCGCGACCGCGATCGTGAGCAGCGGCCCCGTCGCCCGCGCGAGCGGATAGATCACCGACAGATCGCCGTGGCGGTAGCCGCGGTCGAGGAGGAGATAGTAGACGGTGTGCAGCACCGCGCTCGCCGCGATGCACGCCAGCGCGAGCGGCGGAAACGTGAAGCCCGTGTAGAGCGAGACGGCGACCGCGAGCGGCGCGTAGAACAGCGACGAGAGCGCGGCGAAGGCCCAGACGAAGCCGATGCCGCCGCCGCTCTTCTTCAGGATGTAATTCCACGAGGCGTGGATCGACGCTGCGCCCAGCAACAGGGCTACTGCGAGTCCGGTCATGTTGTCATCCTGAGCGCAGCGAAGGATCTGCTTTTTCGATAACGATAACAGCAGATCCTTCGCGGAGTTTATCCTGAGCGAAGCGAAGGGCTCAGGATGACAGCGAAAAAAGAACGGGCCCCGAAGGGCCCGTTCCCGTCCTGCGGACTTTGCGCGGCGATCAGCCGTTCGACTCGATCACGCCGTTCACGACCTTCACCTTGTCGCCGACGCGCCAGGCGGGCGCCGACTGCAGCTTGATGACCTTGCTGCTGCCGTCCTCGAAGTTGACGAGCACCTCGTACTCCTTCGTGGTCTTCACCTTCTTCTCGACCGCGTTGCCGGCGATCGCACCGCCGACCGCGCCGAGAACGGTCATGAGGTCGTTGCCGCGGCCGTTGCCCATCTGGTGGCCGGCGACGCCGCCGACGATGCCGCCGGCGATCGCGCCGCCGCCCGTGCCCTGGCCGGCCTTCTCGATCTCGTGGATGCCGCCGATGACGCCGCACTCATGGCAGATCGCGGCGACGACGGGGGGCGGGGGAGGAACCGCCGCGGGCTCGTTGCGCGCGACCTGCTCGTGCCTCGGCGCCGCCTTCTTCGCGACGTGCGGCGCGGGCCGCGGCTTCTCGGCGACGGGCGCGGGCGCTTCGGGAGCGGGCGCCTGCGCGGCGGGCGCGGCCGGAGTCGCCGGCGCGGTCACCGCGACGGCGGGCTCGCTCTGACCCTTCGAGCTCGGAATCCAGCCCATGATGGCGCCGATTCCGACCAGGCTGAAAACGGTCACCGCGATTCCGGCGATGATGAGGATGGGATGCGTGGATCTCGGGGCTTGCGCGTCCATGGTGCCTCCTGAAAATGGCTCGTTGCTGTTGTGCGGTGCGTATCTTAACCGCTACAACGCGCGAGGGGCGCTTAGATGTCTTTCGCCGGTGTAAAAGTCTGTAACTTCGCAACGGACTGTCGCCCTCGGGCGTCAGTCCGCCGCAAGATTCAGCTCTCGCGGCGCAAGTGAGGAAACAGCAGCACGTCGCGGATGCTCGGGCTGTCGGTAAAGAGCATCACGAGGCGGTCGATGCCGATGCCTTCGCCCGCCGCGGGGGGCATGCCGTATTCGAGCGCGCGGATGTAGTCGGCGTCGTAGTGCATCGCCTCGGCGTCGCCCGCGTCCTTCTTCTTCGCCTGCTCGAGGAAGCGCGCCGCCTGGTCCTCGGGGTCGTTCAGCTCGGAGAAGCCGTTCGCGAGCTCGCGCCCGACGATGTAGAGCTCGAAGCGGTCGGTGACCTCCGGGTTCGCGTCGTTGCGGCGCGCGAGCGGCGACACCTCGGCGGGGTAGTCGACGATGAAGGTCGGCTGCACGAGCTTCTGCTCGACCGTCTCCTCGAACAGCGCGAGCTGCAGCGCGCCGAGGCCCATCGACTCGGGCGCGTGATCGGCGGCGTCGACGTCGCCGTGCGGCTTTCCGGTGTACAGCTTCTCGGTCAGCCAGGCGCGGTCGGCGAGCTGGGCGTCGGTCCACTGCGGGTGGTATTTGCGGATCGACTGCGCCACGGTGAGGCGCTCGAACGGCTTCGCGAGGTCGATCGCGTGCTCGCCGTACTTCACCGTGGTCGTCCCGAGGACCTTCTTCGCGACCGTGCGCAGCAGGTCCTCGGTGAAGTCCATGAGGTAGCGGTGGTCGCGGTAGGCCTCGTAGAACTCCATCATCGTGAACTCGGGGTTGTGGCGAGTCGAGATGCCCTCGTTCCTGAAGTTGCGGTTGATCTCGAACACCTTCTCGAAGCCGCCGACGACCAGGCGCTTGAGATACAGCTCCGGCGCGATGCGCAGGTAGAGATCGGCGTCGAGGGCGTTGTGGTGCGTCACGAACGGGCGCGCGGACGCGCCGCCCGGGATCGGGTGCATCATCGGCGTCTCGACCTCGAGGTAGCCGCGCTCGGTCATGTACGTGCGGATCTCGTGGATGACGCGCGTGCGCACGCGGAACACCTCGCGCGCCTCTTCGCTCGTGATCAGGTCGACGTAGCGCTGGCGGTACCGCTGCTCCTGGTCGGCGAGGCCGTGGAACTTGTCGGGGAGCGGGCGCAGGGCTTTGACGAGCAGACGCACGTTGTCGACCTTGATGGAAAGCTCGCCGGTCCTGGTCTTGAACAAGGTGCCGCTCGCGCCGACGATGTCGCCGAGGTCCCAGTGCTTGAACGCCTCGTACGCGGCCTCGCCGACGGCGTCGCGCGTGACGTAGAGCTGGATGCGGCCGCTCGCGTCCTGCACCGTCGCGAAGCTCGCCTTGCCCATCACGCGCTTGAGCATCATGCGGCCGGCGACGGCGGCCGCGACGTTCTTCGGCTCGATTTCCTCGTTGGGCTTCGAATCCCAGGTCGAATGCAGACCTCCGGCGAGATGCTCGCGGCGGAAATCGTTGGGGAAGGCCACGCCCCGCGCGCGCAACTCCGCGAGCTTGGCGCGCCGCTCGGCGATGATCTGGTTCTCGTCCTTGTCGTCTGTCATTCTGAGGAGCGAAGCGACGAAGAATCTGCTTTGGGTTCCGTTGTCATCCTGAGCGAAGCGAAGGATCTGCTTTTGCCTTCTCCGTCATCCTGAGCGAAGCGAAGAATCTGCTTTTGAACTTGGTTTGTACCACGCTTCGCTCAGGTCTTCCCACGTCGGGTTTCCCGACTCGACAAGAGCGATCTTTTTGTCCCGGAGCCAGCCCTTGATCTGCTTCTCCCGCTCGATCGCCGATGTGACATCCGACGTCTCTTCGAAGTGAACGAGGCGATCGATTTGATATTGCTTCGTAAATCCGTCTGCGAGCTTGTTCTTGTGCTCGAACAGCCGGCGCTCGAGGTCGTTCGTCACGCCGACGTAGAGCCTGCGCGATCGGCTCGCGAGGATGTAGACGAAGTAGCGACCGCGTTCCATTTTCGAAAAGCAGATTCTTCGCTGCGCTCAGAATGACAAAGGATAAAGCAGATTCTTCGCTGCGCTCAGAATGACAAAGGATAAAGCAGATTCTTCGCTTCGCTCAGAATGACAGGGATTAAACGCCTTGCTTCAAGGACGCCGCGATGAAGTCGTCGAGCCCGCCGTCGAGCACCGCCTGGGTGTTGCCCTTCTCGACGCCGGTCCGGAGGTCCTTGATGCGCGACTGGTCGAGGACGTACGAGCGGATCTGGTGGCCCCAGCCGATGTCGGTCTTCGCCTCCTCGAGCTTGTTCTTCGCGGCCTGGAGCTTCCTCAGCTCGAGCTCGTAGAGCTTGGACTTCAGCAGCGCCATCGCCTCGGCGCGGTTGCGGTGCTGCGAGCGGTCGTTCTGGCACTGGACGACGATGTTGGTCGGCAGGTGCGTGATGCGCACCGCCGAGTCGGTCTTGTTGACGTGCTGGCCGCCCGCGCCCGAGGCGCGGTAGGTGTCGACGCGCAGCTCCGCGGGGTTGATCTCGACCTCGATGTTCTCGTCGACCTCGGGATAGACGAACACGCTCGCGAACGAGGTATGGCGCCGCGCGTTCGAGTCGAACGGCGACTTGCGGACGAGGCGATGCACGCCCGTCTCGGTGCGCAGGTGCCCGTAGGCGTAGGAGCCGCTGATCTTGAGCGTCGCGCTCTTGATCCCGGCGACCTCGCCCGGCGACTCCTCGAGCACGTCCATGCCGAAGCCCTTGTGGTCGCAGTACTTGGCGTACATGCGCTCGAGCATCGCGGCCCAGTCCTGCGCCTCGGTGCCGCCCGATCCCGCCTGGATGTCCATGAAGCAGTTGTTCGGATCGAGCGGATCGGAGAACATGCGCCGGAACTCGAGGTCGGCGACGTCGCGCTCGAGCTTCACGACGTCGGCCGCGACGCCTCCGAGCGTTGCGTCGTCCTTCTCCTCGCGCGCCATCTCGAACAGCTCGCGCGCGTCGCGCAGGCCGGACGTGATCGACGACAGGATCGTCACCGTCCCGTCGAGGGTCTTCTTCTCTTTTCCCAGCTCCTGCGCCCGCTTCTGGTCGCCCCAGACCGCGGGATCCGCGAGGAGCTGCTCTACGGCCTCGAGGCGCTTCTGCTTGCCTTCGAAGTCAAAGATACCTCCGCAGCTCGTTCGACCTGGAATCGAGGTCGGCGAGCGTCGAGGCGATCTGGTTGATGCGTTCGGCTTCCATGTCGGCGCGCTAAAAGCCGGCATTATAGCCGCACATCGCGGCTTACCTGAGCCGGGTCGAGGGAAAGCTCTCGTCGATCTTGTCCTCGAAGAAGCTGACGGGCGAGGGCGCCGCCGCGAACTGCCGATACACCTCGGGCGACACGCCGCGGTACTGCACGACCTTGCCGTCCGAGAACTCGAGCTCGAGCGTCTGCGACTTCGGGTCGTAGCCCGCCGAGCGGATCTTGCTGGAGTTGATGCGCTTGCGCTCCATGTCAACAGCAGATTCTTCGCTTCGCTCAGAATGACATGGCTAGCAGGCTTCCCAGTGCTCGATCACCAGCTCGAGCGCCTGGGTGCCGTTGAACTCGTTCACGCACACGCGGTACGCCGCGCGCACGCGCGCGGGCAGCGGATCGAGCGCGTTGAAGCGCATCGCGTCGAGCGTGCGCCCGCCGCGCGCGAGCTTCAGCCGCAGGTGCTTCTCGCCGACGATGCGCTGGCCGGCGACCTCGAACTCGTCGCAGAAGAGCGGCTGCGGAAATCCCTGGCCCCAGATCTGGCGCTCGAGCATCTGCGCGAGCGCGAGGTCGAGGAACGGCGCCTCCAGGGAGCCGTCGGTCTCGATCACGTGCGCGCGCTCGGCCACGGGCAGCAGCTCGCGCGCGACCGCCTCGAACGCCCCGGCGAAGCGCGCGAAGTCGGCCTCGCGCAGCGTCACGCCGGCCGCGGCGGCGTGGCCGCCGAAGCGCACGAGCAGCCCGGGCTCGCGCTTGGCGACGAGGTCGAGCGCGTCGCGCAGGTGCAGGCCCGGGATCGAGCGGCCCGAGCCGCGGATCTCGCCCGCAGCGCCCGGCGCGAACGCGATCGCCGGCCGGTGATGCCGGTCCTTCAGCCGTCCCGCGAGGATGCCGATGACCCCCTGGTGCCACGAGGCGTCGAAGAGGCAGATCGCCGGGCTCTCGCGCACGTCGACGCGCTCGAGCAGCGCCTCGGCCTGGCCGCGCATCTCGGCCTCGATCGCGCGGCGCGCCTGGTTCAGGTCGTCGAGCTGGCGCGCGATCGCGAGCGCCTTGGCGTTGTCGTTGGTGACGAGGCACTCGATGCCGAGGCTCATGTCGGAGAGCCGCCCCGCGGCGTTGAGGCGCGGCGCGACCAGGAACCCGAGGTCGAAGCCGCTCGCGCGCGCGGGATCGCGCCCGGCCACCGCGAACAGCGCGCGCACCCCGGGCTGCGTGCGCCCGGAGCGGATGCGCTTCAGCCCCTGCGACACGAGCGCGCGGTTGTTCGCGTCGAGCGGAACGACGTCGGCGACGGTGCCGAGCGCGACCAGGTCGAGGAGGTCGGCGAGGTTGGGCTCGGCGCGGGCCGCGAAGGCGCCGCGCCCGCGCAGCTCCGCGCGCAGGGCGAGCATCACGTAGAACATGACGCCGACGCCGGCGAGGTTCTTGCTGGGGAACGCGCACCCCGGCTGGTTCGGGTTCACGATCGCGCGCGCCGCGGGCAGCCGCTCCCCCGGCAGGTGGTGATCGGTGATCAGCACCTCGATCCCGGCGCGCGCGGCGGCGTCGACCGCCTCGACCGCGGCGATGCCGTTGTCGACGGTGATGATCAGGTCGGGCTTGCGCTGCGCCGCGAGCGCGACGATCTCGGGCGACAGGCCGTAGCCGTACTCGAAGCGGTTCGGCACCAGGTAGCCGACCTCGGCGCCGAAGGCCGCGAGCGCGCGAAAGCCCACCGCGCACGCGGTCGCGCCGTCGCAATCGTAGTCGGCGACGATCAGCAGCCGCCGCCGCGCCGCGATCGCATCGGCGAGGAGCGCCGCGGCCGCCTCGGCGTTGCGCAGCAGCGGAGGCGGCAGCAGCCCCGAGAGCGCGTCGTCGAGCTCGACGCGGCGCGCGAGGCCGCGCGCCGCGCAAAGGCGCGCGAGCACCGGGTGCAGGCCCTCGCGCACCAGCGCGTCGTGGTGCTGCGTCGGCACGGGCCGGGTGATCATGCGCGGCGTCACGGAGCGTAATGGTACTGTCATTCCGAGCGAAGCGAGAATCTGCCGGTACTGTCATTCTGAGCGAAGCGAAGAATCTGCTTTTGCGATCGTAAAAGCAGATCCTTCGCGTCGCTCAGGATGACTGCGTGGACCGGACGTACTCCGCCACGGGCCGCCGCCGCCGCCAGAAACGCCGCAGGTCGGCGCGCACGGTTTCCACTTCCAGCACCGAAGCTTCCGCGGGCAGGTGCAGCGTCACCATGCCGATACGCGACGCGCGCAGCGCCTCGAGCAGCGGCGCGAGCCAGTCGCGCTCGAGCTCGGCCGCCGGGCGCGCGTCGAGCACGGCGAGCACGACGCCCTCGCCGGGCGCGTGCGCGAGCCAGCCCGCGGCGTCGCCGGGGAGCGGCGCCGCCGGGATCCCAGCGGCCTGCGCCAGGCCGCGCGCGAGCGGGTCGTCGGCGAGCACCTGGCGGAAGGCCGGCCGCGAAGACCGCGCGATGGCGCCCCCGCCCCACAGCCACAGGCTGTTCACCGTCGGCTCGCCGCGCGCCTCGCGCGCCGCGTTCACCGGATGCGCGTGCAGCAGCATCTGCGCCTCGTTCGCGAGCGCGCGGAAGCGGCCCGCGTCGCCGCCGCCCGGCAGGTTCGGCTCGACGCTCGCGCCGCGCGCGCGCACGGGCGGAACCGTCGCGAGATCGGGAGCGCGCGGGAGCCGGGCGTACCAGCGGTCCGGCCGCATCGGATAGACGACGAGCTCGGCGGCGAAGTGCGCGTTGAGCGCCTCGACCAGCGACTCGGCCTCGCCGCGCGCGAGCCGCACGACGTCGCCGAGCACCAGCCGGTCGCGGTCGACGATGAGCTGGACCGGGTCCGCGCGCAGCCAGTAGTGGTCGCCGGGCGCGCCGCCGTCGCCGAGCAGGGCGTAGGGCGCGACCGGCCAGTCGCGCTGGCGCGCGACGCCGAAGCGCGCGCACAGCCACGCGTCGGCCGACTCGTAGTCCGCGGTCCCGCGCCGGCCCTTGGCGATCAGCGTCTCGGCGGCGCGAAGGCGCCCGGGGGATGCGGCGCCGCGCGCGAAGACGCCGGGCGCGAACAGTTGCACGTGCATGCCGCGCGAGTGTACACCGCGCCTGCGGCGGCGACGCCCGTGTGGCACACTGGCGCCGTGCGATACGAAACGCTCGTCGGGCTGCGCTACCTGCGCGCCAAGCGCCGCAACCGCTTCGTCTCCTTCATCCCGCTCGTGTCCATGCTCGGCATCGCGCTCGGCGTCGCCGCGCTCATCGTCGTGCTCTCGGTGATGAACGGATTCCAGAAGGAGCTGCGCGCGCGCATCCTCGGCGTCGTGTCGCACGTCGAGATCAAGGGACCCGACGGCCGCCTCGCGGGCTGGCCGAAGATCGCCGAGGAGGCGTCGCAGGACCCGCGGGTGCGCGCAGCGGCGCCGTTCGTCGACGCGCAGGCCATGGCTGCGGCGGGCGCGCGCGTGCGCGGGACGGTGGTGCGCGGCATCGAGCCCGTGCTCGAGGAGAAGGTGGCCGAGATCGGCTCGCGCATGGTCACGGGCTCGCTCGAGGAGCTCGAGCCGGGCGCCTTCCGCGTGGTGCTCGGGATCGAGCTCGCGCGCGCGCTCGGGGTCGGCCGGGGCGACAAGGTGGCGCTGATCAGCCCGAAGGGCGTCATGACGCCCGCGGGCCTGGTGCCGCGGCTGAAGCAGTTCACCGTCTCGGGGATCTTCGAGGTCGGCACCTTCGAGTACGACTCGGGGCTCGCGCTCGTCGACCTCGAGGACGCGCAGCGCCTGTACGGCCTGGGCGGCGCCGTCTCGGGCGTGCGGCTGAAGCTCGCCGACTTCTTCCAGGCGCCCGAGGTGGCGCGCGACCTGGCGGCGCGCCTCGGCCCCGGAGTCGAGGTCACCGACTGGACGCGCACGCACGCGAGCTTCTTCCGCGCGGTGCAGATCGAGAAGTACGTGATGTTCGTGATCCTGCTGCTCGTCGTCACGGTCGCGGCGTGCAACGTCGTGTCGACGCTCGTCATGGTCGTCACCGACAAGCAGCCCGACATCGCGATCCTGAGGACGCTCGGCGCGAGCCCGCGCGGGATCATGAGGATCTTCGTGGTGCAGGGCGCGCTGATCGGCGTGCTCGGGACCGTGATCGGCGTCGCCGGCGGCATCGCGCTCGCGCTCAACGTCGACGTGGTCGTGCCCTTGCTCGAGCGGCTGTTCGGCTTCCAGCTGCTGCCCGCGGACCTGTACTACGTGACGACCCTTCCCTCGGAGCTGCAGCGCGGGGACGTCGCCGTGATCACCTCGGTATCGCTCGTGATCTCGCTGCTCGCGACCGTGTACCCGAGCTGGCGCGCCTCGCGCGTGAACCCGGCGGAGGCGCTGCGCTACGAGTAGGGCGCGGCCGTGGCATACTTCGCGCCGTGCCTTACGAGCTCTTCGTCGGCCTGCGCTACACCGGAGCCAGGCGCAGCAACCATTTCATCTCCTTCATCTCGCTGATCTCGATGCTCGGCATCGCGCTCGGCGTGGCGGCGCTCATCGTGGTGCTGTCGGTGATGAACGGCTTCGAGACGGAGCTGCGCGCGCGCATCCTCGGCGTGGTGTCGCACCTGCAGATCACCGGTCCCGGCGGGCAGCTCGCCGACTGGCCGGCGATCGCCGAGCAGGCGTCGCTCAATCCCGAGGTGGTCGCCGCGGCGCCGTTCGTGGACGCGCAGGCGATGATCTCCACCGGCGCCGAGGCGAAGGGGGCGCTCGTGCGCGGAATCGAGCCCGGGCTCGAGGCGAAGGTCGCCGACATCGGCGCGCACATGACGGCCGGCTCGCTCGACGAGCTCGCGCCGGGGTCGCTGCGCATCGTGCTCGGGGCCGAGCTCGCGCGCGCGCTCGGCGCGAAGCGCGGCGACAAGGTCATGCTGATGATGCCGCGCGGGGAGTCGCTGCAGTCGGGCCTGCTCCCCGCGCTGCGCCAGCTCACCGTGTCGGGCATCTTCGACCTCGGCATGTACGAGTACGACTCGACGCTCGCGCTCGTCAACCTGCGCGACGCGCAGGCGCTCTACGGCCTGGGCGACCGGGTCTCGGGCGTGCGCCTCGAGCTCGCCGACCTGCTGCGCTCGCGCGAGGTCGCCGAGGAGCTCGCGCGGCGCATCGACCGGCCGCTCTACATCTACGACTGGAGCCGCAGCCACGCGAACTTCTTCCGCGCGATCCAGAGCCAGAAGAGCATGATGTTCCTGATCCTGCTGCTGATCGTCGCGGTCGCCGCGTTCAACATCGTCGCCACGCTGGTGATGATCGTCACCGACAAGCAGCCCGACATCGCGGTGCTGCGCACGCTCGGCGCGAGCCCGCTCGGCATCATGAAGGTGTTCATCGTGCAGGGGACGCTGATCGGCGTGATCGGCACGCTGATCGGCGTCGCCGCCGGGATCGTGCTCGCGCTGAACGTCGGCGCGATCACGCCGGTGATCGAGCGGCTGCTCCACGTGCGGCTCGACCCCTCGATCTACTACATCAGCGAGCTGCCCTCGGACCTGCGTCACCGCGACGTCGCCGCGGTCGCGCTCGTCTCGCTCGCGCTGTCGCTGCTCGCCACGCTGTATCCGAGCTGGCGCGCGTCGAAGCTCAATCCGGCCGACGCCCTGCGCTACGAATGACGCCAGCCACCGCCGAGAACGGCCCGGTGCTCGCCTGCCGCGGCCTGAAGAAGATTTTCCGGCAGGGCGAGGGCGAGGTCCCGGTGCTGCTCGGCGTCGACCTCGAGGTGCGCCGGGGCGAGGTGGTGGCGATCGTCGGGCTGTCGGGGTCCGGGAAGAGCACGCTGCTGCACCTGCTCGGCGGCCTCGACGCGCCGAGCGCGGGCAGCGTCGAGGTCGGCGGCCGGCCGATGCACGAGCTCTCGGAGGCCGAGCGCGGCGCGGTGCGCAACCGGTGGCTCGGCTTCGTCTACCAGTTCCATCACCTGCTGATGGAGTTCACCGCGCTCGAGAACGTCGCCATGCCGCTCCTCATCCGGCGCGTGCCGCGCGAGGAGGCGCTCCGCGCCGCGGGCGCGATGCTCGGCGAGGTCGGGCTCGGCGCGCGGCTCACGCACCGGCCGGGCGAGCTCTCGGGCGGGGAGCGCCAGCGCGCGGCGCTCGCGCGCGCGCTCGTGGGATCGCCCGCGTGCGTGCTCGCCGACGAGCCGACCGGCAACCTCGACCGGCGCACCGCGGAGACCGTGTTCGAGCTGATGCTCGAGCTCAACCGCGCGCACGGCACTAGCTTCGTCATCGTCACGCACGAGCCGACGCTCGCGGCGCGCTCGCACCGCACGCTGCGGCTGCAGGACGGCGCGCTCGTGCCCGCGGGCGCCTAGCCGCCGAGCAGCTCCGACACCGGCTTCAGCGCCCCGACGCGGTCGCAGATCACCTTGGCGATCGCGAGCAGCGGCGCGCCGAGCAGCAGTCCCCACGCGCCCCACAGCCAGCCGAAGAACAGCAGCCCGATGAACACGACCGCGGCGTTCACGCGCGCGATGCGGCTCTGCAGCCAGGTCATCACCACCAGGCCGATCGCGGTCGCGACCGCGGTCGCGGCGCCGCCGACGGCGAGCGCCTTGAGGACCGACCCGAACTGGAGGTAGGCAGCGCCGGCGCTCGCCACCGCGATCAATCCGGGGCCGAGGTAGGGGATGAAGTGCAGCACCGCCGTCGCCACGCCCCAGAGCTCGGGCTGCTCGACGCCGAGCGCCCAGAACGCGAGCCCCGTGAGGAGGCCGACGGCGAGGTTGATGCCGACGATCAGCAGGAGGTAGCGCTGGATCTGGGTGTCGATCTCGTCGAGCACGGCGTTCGCCTCGCGGCGCGACATGCCGAGGACGCGAACGAGCCGCGAGCGGAAGTGCTCGCCCGAGGCGAGCAGGAAGAAGACGAGGAGCAGCACGACCGGCGCCTGCGCGAGCACCGAGACGAGGAGCGTCGACTGCGCGATGAGGTAGCGCTGCAGCCAGGGATCGGCCGGCGCCGGGGCGGCGCGCGCCGGCGCCTTCGCGCCGGTCGCCTCTTTCGCCGCCTGCTGCAGCTCCTGCGCCGCCTGCTGCACGTTCTGCAGCGGCTGCGAGGCCCCGTCGTGCGAGGCGACGGCGAGGTGCAGCTTGCGCGCCGCTTCGGGCAGCTTCTCGAGCATCGCGACGGCGTTGTCGCCGAGCGACGCGATGCCCCAGACGAGCCCGCCCGTCAGCGCCGAGACGACGAGCGCCGCGCCGAGAGTGCGCGGCACGCGCACGCGCGCGAGCGCGTCCACAACCGGGCGCAGCGCGTAGCTCGCGAGCACGCCGATGAAGAGCGGGATCAGGAAGGCGCGGCCGAGATAGAGCGCGGCGACCCCGGCGAGCACGGCGAGGAACACGAGCGAGCCGCGCGCGAGGGCGCCGCGCGCCGCGGTCCCCGGCGCGCGTCTTTCCTCCTCGAGTTGGGCTTTGCCGTCGGGCGAGCTCATCGACCTCCCGCGGCAAAGAAGACGAGTCCCCGCGGGTGCGGGGCGCCGCCGTTACTTCTTGTTGCGATCGGCCGAGTTCTCGAGCTTCTCGCCGCCCTTCTGGATGTCTTTGCCGGCGCCTTTCATGGTATTGCAGCCCGACATCGCGAACAGTCCGGCGACGAACGTTCCCAGAACGACAGCAGACAACAGTTTCCGCATCATGATCACGACTCCGTTTCGGTTGAGGACAGTTTCCTGCGCTTGCACGAGCCTTGCTTTACGCAGGGCACGTGCCAGGCGCGTCGCACATGCAGTTCCAGGTTTCAATGCGGAACAAGGCTTTGTCAGCAAGCTTCGGTCCGCGGGCTGCAAGGTTCGACATCGCAGGCGCAATTCTTACAACTCCGTCGCGACGAGCGGCGCGTTGTCGCGATGCGCCGTTCGGCGCATGAGGATCGCGCCGGCTCGACCTTAGACAACTCGATAGGAGAAGGATCGTGGGGAAATACGTGTTGGCGTGGCTGCTGGGTGTGCCGGCGTTCGTGCTGGTGATCATCTACCTGCTGTTCCATTGACCGGAGCTCGCGCCTCGCTGGGGCCCGGCGCGGCGACCGAGCTGATCGGATGGGCCTCGGCCGTGATCCTGATGCTGACGCTCGGGCGTCAGGCATGGCTGCAGTGGAAGGAGCGAAGGACCCGGGGGGTGTCAAGGGGGCTGTTCGCGGGCCAGATCGCGGCATCCGTCGGGTTCGTCGCGTACAGCTGGCTGCTCGCGAACTGGGTGTTCGTCGTCACGAACGCCCTCATCCTCGTCACCGCGCTCGCGGGCGAGGCGATCTACCTCAGGAACCGCAGGCTCGAGACGCGCGCGCGGCGCGGCGCCGGCGCCAGGCCATGACCACGTTCAGGCGCCAGGCGATGTCGACCAGCGCGTAGCCGAGCACCGCGAGCAGCGACGCCAGCGCGAGCAGGCCGACGGCGAGCGGCCTGCCGAGCGACATCGCCCAATGCGCCATCGCGCGCATCCATTCCGCGAGCTCGCCCCACGCGAACGCCGGCGCCGCGGCGTGCGCCGCCGCGTCGCCCCCGACCAGCAGCCGCCCGACAAAATACGCCGCGACGTAGAGCGGCCCGATCGTGAGCGGGTTCGTGTAGAGCGTCGTGAACAGCGCCACCGGCAGATTCACCCGGAACGCCACCGCGAGAATCGCCGCGCCCAGCATCTGGAACGGCCCCGGGATCAGCCCGCAGAAGAGCCCGTTCGCCACGCCACCCGCGACCGAGCGGCGGTTGAGGTGCCAGAGGTTCGGGTGTCGGAGCCAGCCGCCGAAGCGGCCGAGGACGCGGTGCTCGCGGATCGAGTCCGGGGTGGGGAGGTATTTGCGGAAGAGCTTGCGGGGCATGGCGCGAAGCCGGTTGGCGCGCCGATATTAGCCGAGTTCGAGCGGTGCGAGCGTCAGGCGTTAGTGCGAGAGGTTCGGACATCGAGGGTCGGTCGCTCCGACGGCCCCACGCGCGAGCAGCCAAGCCGTGTTCTAGTTCAGGAGCAAGTTCGATTGAATTCGAAGTCCCAGCACCTGCCATTTGGTGTCGTGTCTTATTAGGTTCAGTTCTATTCTTGCCGGGCCGTGTTCGAATTCAGCGTCGGCCACGTAGGCTGCGAGAATGGTGAGCCCATCTTTCGAGGTTACCGATATCGTTGCCTCGCCATTGGCTCCCGAATATTTCGTCAACCTTCCAAGCCGCTGAAAATTGCCAAACAAGCCCCTCAGTTGATCGCTACTTGTACTTGCGAATAATTCGGGACTCGCTCTTTTCTGAAGTTCTTGTACGTCCCAGCCGGAAGCGAGTGCTGGGATTGCGTTGTCGGCATACGCCTTGCTGTCCGCGTCAAGCATGTTCCCCCAGCGCGCCGTGGCTGCCGCCGCAGCGATAGCAATAATAAATCCCGCGAAAAGCAGGCCGCCGAGAATAGTCAGTAATTTATTCATTCATTCCGAGCGGCCAATAAGATTTGGAATCCATCAGCCGCCAGTTCGGTACAACGCGATCCGACACTTGGGACATGGCTGCCGTACGGCCCATAAGAATAAAGTGGCGCCAGCAATAGGCATGAACTCAACTGATAACAGCCTCGTACAATTCGGGCAGCGTAGTGTTAGCGACACAATGACGCCGCTTAAGATGGAAATAAGGACGATCGCGAGAGTTATTCTGTGGTCAATGCTCGGACCTAAAATAAGCGTAACGAGCACAGGAACGACAAATACAAGGGCGAACGCTAAGAGTGACCGCCTTCTTAAAGAACCTACGCTACCCGAAGAGATCATTTGCCCTTGCACTGCTGTATATCAGAGTTGGCGGGGAAGATCCGCGTGTTTGTTTGTGTCATTCCAGCGCCAATACCTGGCCCAAAGGAGATGCCGATGCCCTGCCACTGACCAGTTGGACTGTAGGACATCTGGATTCCAGGCAGGATAGGAGGCTGCACATAAATATTCTGAGAGCGGCCTTCAATGTTAGCGGTATCTCCGAAGACCACGCCGATACTTGCACCCACACCGGCAAAAAATCCGCCATAGTTCCCACCAGTTTCCGATCCGTCGTTGGTGATCACGTTTCCGCCAACGCCAGCGCCAACCGTAGAAAAGGCACCTATCTGTCCACTGTCGCTGACATAGGCTCCCGATTGATAATCGTACTGCGCAGATGCTGGTGTGCCCGAAACACCGACCACACCGGTCGCCCCTCCGCCTATTACGATATTCCATAACCCGAGAGGGTCTACTGAGGAAGTGGGACGCCCGCGCACATACGCGTACGTACTCATTCCCGCACGTAACCCTATAGGGTCGCTCTGCCGATACCTTCCCGTCGTGGGATCGTAGTATCTAAAATAGTTGTATGAAAGTCCGTTGTCCTGATCCGAATACTGCCCGGCAAATCTCAGATTGAACTGGAACGAGCCTGTCCCCGAGGGATCCTGATTCGGCACGGAGTCCCCGAAAGGTTCCGTCTGATCCCAACGCCACACTGATATACCAGATCCGTTTGAGATCGCCCGAGTGATGTTCAAGTGGTCGACCTGCACGTAATAAGTGGCATTTACTCCATAAATCGCCGCCGCGAAATCCTCTCCCGTCAGATTCACCTGTGCATCGACGTACGCCCGCAGCGCCGGCAGGAAGCCGTATCCGCTCGCGGTGATCGACAGCGTCCCCGACCACCCTTGCGGCACGGTGCAGACATACTGCCCGGCCGCGTCAGACGACGTGCAAGCGGTGCCCACGCCCCCGGAGAGCGCCGCGCCCGCGAGCGGCGCGCCGCCCAGGCGCACGGTGCCCGCGATGGTGACGCCCGCCGCGGTGTAGTCGCGCGCGCTCTGGTTCGCGACCACGTTGGTGTAGCTGAGCGACGCCGGCGTGAAGGTG
>DASRFB010000058.1:0-31752 GCA_035651815.1 Burkholderiales bacterium
CGGCACGGCCGACAAGACGCCCGAGCTCGCGCGCATCGCGAACGACGGGCTCGCCGACCTGTGCGCGAAGCATCCCGAGCGCTTCCCCACGTTCATCGCGTCGATGCCGATGAACAACGTCGAGGCGTGCGTGGCCGAGGCGGAGCGCGCGATCAAGACGCTCGGCGCACGCGGGATCCAGGTGTTCACCAACGTCCTCGGAAAGCCGCTCTCCGCGCCCGAGTTCAGGCCGCTCTTCCGCGCGATGGCGAAGCACGATCTCCCGGTGTGGATCCACCCGATCCGCGGGCCGCAGTTCCCCGACTACGCGACCGAGCGCGCGTCCGAGAACGAGATCTGGTTCACCTTCGGGTGGCCCTACGAGACGACGGCGTGCGTGACGCGGCTGATCTTCTCGGGCCTCTACGACGAGCTGCCGAACCTCAAGATCATCACCCACCACATGGGCGGCATGGTCCCCTTCTACGCGGGCAAGATCGACCTCGGCTTCGACCAGATCTTCCACGGCAAGACCGACGAGAACCCGGTCGCGCGCAAGGCCGGCCTGAAGAAGCGTCCCGGCGACTACTACCGCATGCTCTACGCCGACACCTCGGTGAACGGCTCGGCCGCGGCGGCGCGCTGCGGCCACGCCTTCTTCGGCACCTCGCACTGCGTGTTCGCGACCGACGCGCCGTTCGACGCCGAGCAGGGCCGCATGCTGATCCGCGAGACCATCAAGGCCGTCGACTCGCTCGAGATCCCGAAGGCCGAGAAGGACCAGATCTTCTACGGCAACGCCAGGCGGCTCTTGAAGTTGTCATCCTGAGCCAGCGAAGGATCTGCTTTTGGCCAGAACCAAAGACATCACCGTCCGTCTGCGCGACGGCACGATGGCCGCCCACGTCGCCTTCCCCGACCGCACGCCCGCCGGCGCGATCATCGCCATCATGGAGATCTGGGGCGTGAACGACACCATGCGCCGCCACGCGCAGGAGTTCGCGGAAAGCGGGTTCGTGTGCCTCGTGCCCGATCTCTTCTGGCGGCAGGAGCCGGGCGTCGAGCTCTCCGACAAGAACCCCGAGCACGTGAAGAAGGCGTTCGACCTCTACTACGAATTCGACTACGACGCGGGCGTGCGCGACATGGAGGACACGGTCGCGTTCCTGAAAAAAATGCCCGAGTGCAACGGCAAGGTCGGCTCGGTCGGCTACTGCCTCGGCGGCAAGCTGAACTACCTCATGTGCTGCCGCGGCACGAGGATGGAGTGCGCGGTCGCGTACTACGGCACCTACATCGAGCACAACATCCGCGAGGCGAAGAACCTCGCCCGCCCGTTCATGTTGCACATGGCGATGAAGGACCGCTGGGTGCAGGCCGAGGTGAACGACCTGATCGAGCGGCGGCTCTCGCCGAACCCGCTCGTCACGATCCACAAATACGCGGACGCCGACCACGCCTTCGCGCGCCACGGCAGCAAGGTCTACCGCAAGGACGACGCCGAGCGCGCGCTCGCGCTGTCGCTCGAGTTCTTCCGGAGATACCTCGGCGCGCCGCGCGCCTAGTCCAGCTTGAGCCCGATCGACTTCACGACCGGCGTCCAGCGCGCGATCTCCTCGCGCACGAAGGCGCGCGTCTTCTCCGGCGTCGAATCGATCTCGGGCTCGAAACCGGACGCGACCAGCTGGCGCCGCAGCTCCGGATCGCTCATCGCCGTGCGCGTCGCCTGAGCGATCTGCTCGACGATCCGCCCGGGCGTGTGCGCCGGGGCGAACAGCGCCGTGAAGTTCTGCGCCACCATTCCGGGCAGCCCCGCCTCGACCGCGGTGGGAATGTCGGGCGCCGCGGCGAGCCGCCGCGGCGTCGTCACCGCGAGCAGGCGCAGCTTCCCCGCCTGGTGCAGCTTCAGCACCTGGCCGGTCAGGTTGGGCATCGCCATCTGCACCTGTCCGCCCATCACGTCCGCGATCGCCGGGCCCGCGCCTTTGTACGGGACGTGCACGATCGCGCGCGCGCCGGCGAGCGACTTGAACAGCTCGGCGCCGATGTGCGTCACCGTGCCGACGCCCGCGGACGCGTAGGACATCTTCGCCGCATTGAGCCTGGCGTAGTCGACCAGGTCCTTCACCGCGGTGTCCGCGTGCCAGCTCGCTGGCCAAGGAGTGGGCGTGGCCCTCGCCGATCCGTTCGTGCCGAGCATGTTCCTCGACGATCCGGCGGTCCGCTTCCGCCCGCTCGCCGGGCACGGCGCGCACGACTACCTGGTGCTGTGGCCGGCCGGACAGCCGCCGAGCGTGATGGCGCGGCGGTTCATCGACTGCGCGCGCGGGAAGGCGCGCGAGGTCATTGCCGCGGTGCTGCGCCTCGCGTCACCAGGCCGCCGTCGCTAGCGCGCGGCATTGCTATACTCGGCGCTCCGCCACGCCCGAAGAAAGGCGCCCCCGATGATCCGCGTATACGCCGCACTCCTCGCATCGATCGCCGCCTTCCCCGCCCTCGCCCAGACGAAGCTCGACATGGTCGGCTTCGGCGGCGCGAGCAACCTGCCGGTGTGGGTCGCGCAGGAGCGCGGCCTGTTCGCGAAAGAAGGCCTCGAGGTGAAGTTCGACCGCACGCCCAGCTCGGGCGCGCTGTTCCGCAACCTGATGGCGGGCAAGTACCAGGTCGCGAGCGCGGCGTTCGACAATGTCGTCGCCTACGTCGAGGGGCAGGCCGAGCAGACGATCGAGGGCTTCGACGTCGTCTCGTTCCTCGGAGTGCACGGCGGGCTCGTGTCGCTGATGACGACGCCGGACGTCAAGGACTTCGCCGGCCTCAAGGGCAAGACCGCCGCGGTCGACTCGGCCGCGAGCGGCTACGCGCTGCTCATGTACCGCATCCTCGACCAGAAGGGCCTCGCCAAGGACCGCGACTACCGCATCGTTTCGGTCGGCGGCACCGGCGAGCGTCTCCAGGCGATGCGCGAAGGCCGCGCGGCGGCGGGAATGATCAGCCCGCCGCAGGACCTCGAGGCGAGGAAGCTCGGCTTCCACACGCTGGGCGAGCCCACCAAGGCGCTCGGCGCCTACACCGGAAGCGTCTACAACGTGCGCCGCGCGTGGGCGAAGGACCACGAGAAGGAGCTGGTCGCCTTCGCGCGCGCCATCGTCGCCGCGCACGACGTCATCTTCACCGACCGCGCGGCGGCGATCGAGGTGCTGAGGAAGCGCCTCAAGGAGCTGTCCGCCGGGGACGCCGCCGCGGTCTACGCGAAGATGACCGGCCCCGGCGGCTTCACGCGCAAGGCGCAGATCAGCATCCGCGGCGCGCGCGTCGTGCTCGCGGTGCGCAGCCAGTACGGCGAGCCCGCGAAGAAGCTCACCGATCCGTACAAGTACATGGACCTCCGGTACTACCGCAAGGCGATGCGCGAGGGCGGCTGACCGCGCCGGACCGATCGCGATCGATTGATGATTTTTACCTCCTTCGCGACCCGGTCCGCGGAACGGACGCGCCGGGACGCGGCCCAATGCTACGGCCGGCGCTCCATCCCAGCGTAAAAACGACATGCCGGCCTCGGAGCCGGAATTATCTTTCACCGCGCCGGACGGCGGCGTCGGGAGGGAAGATGACGACCTGGGTTCGAGGCGTGGCGTGTCCGAGATGCTTCAAGATCATCTACACCCTGGAGCGCGGCGAAGGGACCGATTGGGTCCACAACGGCGCGCCGCTGGAGCAGGACGAGCACGGCAAGTTCGTGCGCTGTCCCGAGTGCAACACCGCCGTCCGGCACCGGCGCGCGCACAACCTGCCCGGGTTCGGTTACGAAGTCGGGTCCTAGCGGGCGCCGCGATAGTCACAAGCGCGGATTGATCTTTCCTCCCGGCCGCTCTAGCTTTGACCCGTTCGCGGCGCAGTCGAAGCCGCGTCGCGATGGTCCGAATGTCGAGCTTCGTCCGAGGGGGCTTCTGCCCGAACTGCAACGGCCTGCTCTACCTGCTGTCCCGTGACGACGAGACGCAGCCGTGGCAGCACTCCGGCGCGCCCGTGCGCGAGGACCGCGAGGGCAATCATATCCGCTGCCCGGTATGCAGCTACCGGGTCGCGCTGAAGCGAAGCGATGTGACTCCCGGATGGAGCTACGAGATCGATTTCCCGCCCAGGGCGGGCAAAAGCTGAATCCGCCGGACTAGACGAGCACCGCCGCCTGGCCCGCCGCGGCGTCGTCGATGGCGCGCATGAAGCGGTCGGGATGCACGAAGTGCAGCGAGCACTCGGTGCAGTGATAGAAATCCGCGGTGAACCGCACGCCGTTGCGCAGCGTTATTTCCACCGCGGCAAAAGTGTGCGACCCGCAGAGCGGGCAACGGAAGACGGCGCGTTGAAGTGACCGGGATTCCACGACTTTCGCGGACCATGCCGACGTCGTTGGTACGGTACCGCACGAATTGGACGGGACTGCGCACGATCGCGTTCCCGGGCCTGAGCGCAACGGACCGCGAATCCGCGCGGCGTGTAACATTATTGCGGTATAAGAAACTCGCATAACGCGGGCCGGCTCACCGTGTATCTTGGCTGCGCCGGGTCCAGGCCCGCGAAAACCAAACAAGCCCACAGCGTCCTCAAGGGAGGGGAACGATGGGAAGCTCGGTCCGGGGCCTCGCGTGCCCGAGATGCTTCAAGATCCTCTATACCCTGGAGCGCCAGGACGGTGAAAGCGACTGGATCCACAGCGGCCTGCCGCTGAGCGCCGACGAGAACGGCCCCTTCATCCAATGTCCGGAGTGCGGCACGCACGTGCCTCACCGGCGCGCCGGCAACGTTCCCGGCTTCGGTCACGAAGTCGGCCGCTGACGCCTCGGCCGTCGGCCTACTTGGCCGGCTTCGACCTGATCAGGGCCTCGTAATCGTCGTCGCAGCGCTCGACCTCGGCCGGGCTCGCGCCCGGGTCGACGAACGCGATGCCCGCGCCGCGGAACGGCGAGGGCATGCTCGCGAGCGGCGAGACGTACTTGAGCTGCGCCAGGATCCGCTGGCCTTCGCCGAGCGAATACTCGTAGAAGAGCAGCGCCGCGTCGGGGTGCCGCGGCCGGCGCGACACGCCGATGCCGTTCGAGCGCCCGATCATCGGCCCGATCGCGAACCAGTCGACCGGCGCGCCCTGCGCCTTCGCCTCGTCGATCATGTGGCTGTAGACCGCGAGCGCGAGCGGCACCTCGCCCGAGACGACCATGTTGGCGAGCAGCGAGTTGCCGTTGCGCACCGACCAGCCGTTGCGCTCGCCCACCCGGCGCAGGGTGTCGACGGCGTCGACGCCGCCCGGGGCCTTCGCGAGCGCGCAGTACCATTCTCCCGCCTTCGCCTCGACGCCGAGCCGGCCTTTCCATTTCGGATCGAGCAGGTCGGCCCAGCGCCGCGGAAGCTCGTCCTTCTTCACCGCCTGGGTGTTGTACGCCTGCACGAAGACGTTCAGGAACTGCGGCGCCCAGCCGCGGTGCGCCGGCACCGTGCCGTCGAGCATCTCCGCGTGCCGGCGCGAGTTCACCTCCTGCAGCAGACCCTCGCGGTACAGCGCCTCGAGCTCGGGCGAGGACGCGCTCGCCGCGTCGAAGTCCCAGCGGCCCGCCTGCTTCTCCGCGACCAGGCGCTGCACAACCTTGGCCGAGGACGCGCGCCAGACCTCGACCTTCACGCCGTAGCGCTTCTCGAAATCGGCGGCGAGCCGCTTGATCGTCTGCGCCGCGTTCGAGGTGTAAAGCGTGAGCGAGCCCTCCTTCTTCGCCCCGGCGACGAGGCGCTCGTGGCGCGAGGGCGAGGCGTCCGCGGCGAGCTGCGCGAAGGACTGCGCCGCGGCGGGCGGGCCGAGGACGAGCGCGAGAAGAGCGGCCGCGGCGCGAATCACGCCGCGGCCTGCGCGGCCTGGGCCGCCCGGGACACGCCGGCCGGCAGCTTCGCCGGGTCGAGACCGTAGAGCCGGCACGCGTTCGCCGCCAGCACCTTGGTCTGCGTCTCGACGGGCAGGTGTCCGAGGTCGCGCCGGATCACCTTGAGCGAGTTCGGCCACGTCGAGTTCGGGTGCGGGAAGTCGTTCGACCACATGAGGTTGTCCTGTCCCCACCATTCCAGCTGGCGCCCGCACACGCTGTCGTTGAAGAAGCAGGAATAGATCTGCTCGCGCACGTACTCGCCCGGCGCCTTGGTGATCGGCGGCGGGTTCACGCCCTTGAAGCGGCGCCAGTAGTAGTCCCACTGCTGCACCATGAAGGGCAGCCAGCCCGACTCGTTCTCCACCGTGACGAGCTTCAAACGCGGGAAGCGCTCGAGCACGCCGTAGAAGATGAACTCGAACAGCGCGTTCGCGACGTCCATGAGCTTGAGGTTGACGCTGCCGCGGTAGTGCTCGATGCCTTTGCGCTCCTTGGCGTGATAGCTGTGCCCGGTGAGGATGTGCATGCTGACCGGCGCGTCGAGATCCTGCGCCGCCGCCCAGAAGCGCTCGTAGTGCTTCGAGTGGAACGGCAGGTCGGGATGCGGCGCCTGCCAGATCAGCGCGCCCTTGAGGCCCGCCTTGCGGCAGCGCCCGAGCTCGGCGACCGCGTGATCGACGTCGTAGATCGAGATCGCCGCCACGCCGACCAGGCGCTCGCGGTTCACGCTGCAGTAGTCGATGAGCCAGTCGTTGTAGACGCGGAAGCACGCCTGCTGCAGCCCGGCGTCCTCGAGCGCGAACTGCTTCAGCAGCAGCGTCGGATAGAGCACCTCGGCCGAGAGCCCGTCGATCTCCATCTCGGCGATGCGCGCGCGAGGGTCCCAGCCGCCCTCGCGCTGCTGGAAGCCTTCGCCGAGCTTGTGCGGCGGGTAGAGCGGCGCGGCCTCGCGGTACTTCGCCGGAACGCCCTTCTTCCACAGGTCGACCGGCTCCATCACGTGCGAGTCGGCCGAGACGATGATGCCGTCGATGCCCTGGTCCATCGCGAGGGTCCCGCTATTCGAAGAACTCGCCGTCGCGGTAGACGACGGGCACGCGCTTGTTCTCCTTCGAGTCGCCGGGCATCGCCTCGCCGCGGGCGTTGAGCCGCGCGCCCGTATCCTTGCCGACGCGGCAGCCGACGCGCAGCAGCACCAGCGGCTCCCGGCTCGTCGCCTCGAACCAGTAGTACGCGCCCGCGGGCAGCATGATGCCCTCGTGCTTGTTCACGTCGGTGTGGCCGCCGTCGGCGTCGTAGTAGCGCGCGCTCCCCTGCAGCACGACGAAGGTATGGTCCTCGTTCGGGTGCGTGTGCAGGCCGTTCTCGCCGCCCGAGGCGTACACCTTCAGCGTCGCCCAGAGGTTGTCGGTGCGCGCGAGCGGCGTGTTGGTGCGCCCCTGCTCGAGCATCTGCGCCCGCAGCTTGAAGAACGCGGGCTTCTTCGCGTCGGCCTTGGGGCCCGAGCGGGTGACGTCCTTGACGTCCTTGGGGTCGATGGCTTGAGTCGACATTCGATGCTCCTTCGCGGCCGAGTGGACTCGATGTTAGATTAGCGCGGTCCCCGACTCAAGAACCGGTGCGCAACATGCGTCGAGCGGCCCTTTTCATGGCGTTGATCGCGGCGGCGGCCTCGTGCCTCGCGCAGGGCGACCCCGCTCGCCTTGCGGCGGCGCAAAAGGAGGGCTCGGTCACGCTCTACACCAGCTTCGCCGAGCGCGACCTGCCGCCGATCGCCGCGGCGTTCGAGAAGAAGTACGGCATCAAGCTGCGCGTATGGCGCTCGGCCTCGGAGAAGGTGCTGCAGCGCACCCTCGCCGAGGCCGCTGCGCGGCGCTACGAGGTCGACGCGGTGCACTCCTCGGCGATGGAGATGGAGGCGCTGCACCGCGAGGGGCTGCTCCGGCCGGTCGACTCGCCGCACGCCCGCGACCTGATCGAGGGCGCGGTGCGGCCGCACCGCGAGTGGACCGCGAGCTACCTCTCGATCTGGGTGCAGGCCTACAACACGCGCCTGGTGAAGAAGGACGAGCTGCCGCGAAGCTTCGAGGACCTGCTCGACCCGCGCTGGAAGGGGCGCCTGGGCATCGAGTCGCACGTCTGGGACTGGTACTCGAGCGTGATCCTGCGGATGGGCGAGCCGAAGGGCCTCGCGTTCTTCCGCGAGCTCGTGGCGAAGAACGGCCTCTCGGTGCGCTCGGGCCACACGCTGCTCAACAACCTGGTCGTGGCGGGCGACGTGCCGATGGCGCTCACGATGTACAACTTCATCGCCGACGGCGCGAAGCGCAAAGGCGCCGACGTCGACTGGATCGCGCTCGAGCCGCTGATCGGCCGCATGAGCGGCATCGGCGTCATGCGCCGCGCGCCGCACCCGAACGCGACGCTGCTCTTCCACGAGTGGCTGCTGTCGCCGGAAGGACAGGCGATCCTCGCGTCGCTCGACTACGTGCCGACGAACGCGAAGGTCGCATCGCCGTTCGCGAAGCGCAAGTTCACGCTGGTCGACCCGGCGTTCGCGCTCGACCACAGCGACAAGTGGGAGAAGTCGTTCGAGGACGTGATCGTGAAAGGGGCCCGGCGATGAGGCGCGGCTGGCCGGCGCTGGCGCTCGCTGCGGCTCTCGCCGCACCGACCGCGCATCCGCAGTCGCCGCAGGAGCTCGCGACCTACGCCGGCCCGGACCGGGAAGCACGCCTGATCGAAGGCGCGAAGAAGGAAGGCGCGCTCGTCTTCTACACCACCTTCCCGCCGCAGTACGCCGACCAGCTGCTCGACCCGTTCCGCGCGCGCACCGGGATCAAGGTGAGCGTCTGGCGCGCTCGCTCGGAGCTCGTTCTCTCGCGCGTGCTCTCCGAGGCGCGCGCGGGCTCGCCCGGCGCCGACGTGATCACCGTCATCGCGACCGCGACCGAGGCGATGCGGCGCGAGAACCTGCTGCAGGAGGTGCGCTCGCCGCATCACGCCGAGCTGCACGCTTCCGCCGTGCCGGCGCACCGGCAGTGGGTCGCGCAGCTCGACCACGTGTTCGTCCACGCCTACAACACCGACAAGGTGAAGAAGGCGGAGCTGCCGCGCGCCTGGCGCGACCTGCTCGATCCGAAATGGAAAGGCAGGCTCGCGATCGAGGGCGACGACCACGAATGGCTGTCGTCGGTGATCGAGGACCTGGGCGAGAAGGAGGGCGTCGCGTTCTTCCGCGAGCTCATCGCGAAGAACGGGCTCTCGGTGCGGAGCGGCCATCCGCTGCTCACCAACCTCGTCGCCTCGGGCGAGGTGCCGCTCGCGCTCACGGTCTACGAGTACAGCGTCGAGCAGGCGAAGAAGAAAGGCTCGCCGATCGACTGGTTCGTGATCGGGCGGGCCGTGAGCATCCCGAACGCGATCGCGATACCGAAGAAGGCGCAGCACCCGCACGCGGCGCTGCTGCTCTACGACTGGCTGCTGAGCCCCGAGGGGCAGCGGATCCTCGCGAAGATCGGCTACGTCCCGACCAGCACGAAGGTGGAGTCGCCCGTGGAAGGCGTGACGCTGAAGTACCTCGATTCGTCGAAGCTGGTCGACGAGCAGGAAAAGTCGACGAGGCGGTTTCAGCAGCTGATCCTGCAGGGGCGCTGACCACCCCGCCGCTTCGCGGCACCCCTCCTCTTCGAGGAGGGGAAATAAAATCAGGCGGCCTTGGCGGCGGGCCGCCGCGCGTTGAGGCGCGGCAGCACCTCCTTCGCGACCAGCGTGATCTGCTCCATCGCCTCGGCGTGCGTGAGGTGCCCGGCGTGGCCCATCATCAGGAAGTGGCCGAGGCCGCCGATGTTGTCGATGAACTCGGCGAGCTGGCCGTAGACGTCGTCGGGCGTGCCGACGAACATGATGCCCGCCTTCACCAGGTCCTCGATCGCGCCGTGGTGCGTGTCGACGAACTTGCCGTCGCGCGTGGTGGTGCCGCGCGCGCCGCGCGCCTTGATCATGCGCATCGCGTCGCCGACCGAGAAGTAGCCGGGCGGCGTGCCGAAGGGCTCGGCGACGCGTCCCGAGGAGCGCAGGTACCCGACCATCACCTCGGCGCGGCGCATCGCCTCCTTGCGGTCCTGCGCGATCGCGACGATGCCGAGGTAGGAGAAGCGGTCCTCGGCGGGCGCGGGCCGTCCGAGGTCGGCGCACGCCTTGCGGTAGTGATCGAAGAGCTGCCGCGTCTGGAAGCCCGAGAGGAAGGTCCCGAGCACGTAGCCGCGCTCGGCGATCTCGCGGATGTTCTGCGGCGCGCGCCCCGTGATCCACACCGGCGGGTGCGGCTGCTGGTACACGCGCGGCCAGACGTTGACGTTGCGGTACTGGAAATGCTCGCCCTGCCAGTCGAACGGGCCGTCGATCGACGTCATCGCCTTGAGGATGAGGTCGTGCGCCTCCCAGAAGCGGTCCATCTGCCCGACCGCCGAGCGCACCGAGAGCGGCACCTCGTAGGGCACGCCGCGGACGAGCCCCATCTCGAGGCGCCCGCGCGAGATGACGTCGATCATCGCGAACTCCTCGGCGACGCGCACCGGGTCGAGGCGGTTCGCGATCGGGTAGCCGAGGGTGAGCAGCCGTGCGCGCTTGGTCTGGCGCGCGAGGATCGCGAGCGGCACGGCGGCGACCGGGCAGCAGCAGGTCGCGGTCGCGTGGTGCTCGTTGATCATGATGTCGAGCCCGAGCTCGTCGGCGAGCAGCCACTCGTCGAGGCGGTCGTGATAGTTCTGCGCCATCACCTTCGGGTCCATGGCGCGGCTCGCGAGGTTCACCCGGATCGACGGGTTCTCCCACGCGTCGGGATACGGCTGCTCCGAGAACTGGTAGATCCTCATGGCTGCTTCTCCAGCTGCTTGCCGAGCGCGAACTCGGCGATCCGGGCGGCGACCGCCTCGGGCTGCTCGATGTGCGGGAAGTGGCCCGCGCCCGCGACCTCCTCGAACACGGCGCCGCGGACCGCCGCGCAGTAGCCGCGGCCGTAGCCCGCGGGCGCGAAGCGGTCGGCCGCGCCCCACAGAAACAGGGTCGGGATGCGGATGCGGTGCAGCCGGCCGAAGAGCTTCGGGTCGTACATGTACGGGTTCCAGGCGAAGAGCGCGGTCGCCTCGCGGTTGCGCGCCATCGCCTGCAATTCCTCGTCGGGCAGCGCCGAGTAGTCGCGCCGCCCGTGCGCCGGATCGTGGAACGAGACCTCCTCCCACTTCGAGCGCGGCGTGGCGAAGATGTCGACGACGTCGGTGCGGTCGCGCGCGCCGAGCTTGACGCCGACCGCGCCCAGCATCACGAGGCGCGCGAGCCGCTCGCAGGTCTTGGTCGCGATCGCGGCCGCGAGCCAGCCGCCGAACGAGGCGCCGACCAGCACGACGTCGCGCAGGTCGAGCTGCTCGAGCAGGTCCAGGTAGAAGTACGACAGGTCGTCGACCGTGGTCATGCCCTTGGCGAGCGCCGAGCGCCCGAAGCCCGGGTGCGCGGGCGCGATCACCTCGGCGTGCTTCGCCATCGCGTCGACGAAGCGCCCGGCGCCCCAGAAGCCGATGTGCGGATGCAGGAACAGCACCGGCCGGCCGCGGCCGCGCCGCACGATCTCGATGTCGAGGCCCCCGATCTTCTCGATTACGCTCTCGATGCTCGCGCCTTCCATTTCAATCCACCCGGATGTGCGCCTCGCGGATCACCCTGCCCCAGCGCTGGTACTCGCTCGCGAGCATAGCGCGGAACGCCGGATCGCTCATCGGCGCGGGATCGGCGCCCTGCTTCTCGAGCAGCGCGCGCGTGTCGGGATCCTCGAGCACCGCGCCGATTCCGTCGTGCAGCTTCGCGAGCACCGGCCGCGGCGTCGCGCCCGGCGCGAACACCGCGTTCCAGATGACGACGTCGAATCCCGGGAACCCGGACTCGGCGACGGTCGGGATGTCGGGCGTCGCGCTCGAGCGCCGGGCGCCCGTCGTCGCGAGGCCGCGCAGCTTCCCCGAGCGGATGTGCGGCATCACGGTCGGCGCCGCGGCGAGCATTACGCCGACGCGGCCGCCGAGCACGTCGTTCACGCCCGGCGGCCCGCCCTTGTACGGGACGTGCACCATGCCGACGCGGGCGACGAGCTTCAGCAGCTCGCCCGCGAGGTGCGCCGGCGAGCCGTTGCCGGCGGAGGCGTAGTACACCTTGCCGTCGCGCGCCTTCACGTAGTCGAGGAACTCCGCGAAGGTCTTCACCGGCACGACGTCCGGGTTCACGAACAGCAGCAGCGGGTTCACCGTCAGCATCGCGACCGGCGCCAGGTCCTTCATCGGGTCCCAGCCGAGATGCATCAGGTGCGGGTTGGTGGTGATGTTGGCGTTGCTGCCCATCACCAGGGTGTAGCCGTCGGGCGCCGAGCGCGCCACCGCCTCGGCGCCGATGTTGCCGTTCGCGCCGACGCGGTTCTCGATCACGACGGGCTGCCCCAGGCGCTCGGCGAGGCGCTGGCCGACGAGGCGCGCGGCGATATCGGATCCTCCGCCGACCGGGAAGGCGACCACGATCTTGATCGGACGCGAAGGGAAGGACTCCGCCTCGACCGTGCCTTGTACTGTCAGCACCAAAAGCAAAAGAACCAGGAACCGGTTCGTCGTTCGGCTGGTTCTGTGCGAAGTCACATCAGCCTCGAGGCGTAAGGTCTCACGTTTTGACAGGGCACTACTGCTGGACTTTGAGGACCTCTTCTATTTCGAGATCCGGGGCAGCCTTGGAGAGAGCACGCGAACCCTCCTTGGCCCGAGAACGCCAGCCCTTTCCCCGAGACACCAGGTCCTGCCACGTTGCACGCAATTCGTCGCCCCTATGATCTTTGAAATAAGCGATCAGTGCCGCCGATTGCAATAGATCCTTTCTCGACTTGGTGCGGAACGACTCTTCGCGTTCACCCCAGACAACCAGCTTGTGCAAGGCATAGCGCACCGGCAACGGTATATTAACCACCACCGCGCCTTCCTCGCTGAACACCACGGCCTGAATGGGATGCTCGAGCAGGAATTCCATGAACTTTAGCGGCTGGAGCGCCACGTTCAGGTTTGGCGGCGTAAATGCCTTCTCCCCGTCGCGCTGCAATGTGGTCAGGAAATCGATCCTGAACTGGGGTTCCTTGGGGTTCAGGTACGTGGCCCCTGCATCGCCGCCGAACGTCGAGATCGGAAGAAACCCCATGTCCAGCGATTCCAGGGCCTTGTGGACGTCGACTTGAATTGATGCCGGCAACGCCAGCGAGATGTTCTTTCCCGCGTGCGCAAAATCCACGTCCTGTGTTCTCGATCCGTCGTGCCAACGTATGCCTAGGACATTCCCGATCGTGAGGAAAGCGTGGGTTCCGATGAGGATGCCGCCGGCATGGAAGAAACCGTACTCCGAGAGCCTCCTGATTACCCGGAAATGCCTGGGCAATACGCGTTCACACCCGAGGGCGATAGCGGAACGAGCGAGAGGCTCCAGTGCCTTTGCTGGATCGTCTTTGGATCGTTCTATGAGGGCCTTGACCGCGTCGGTATCGGGACCGACATAAAGCTGGCGAACGGTTCCGTCCACATCGCGATACTGGTAATACCAATAGAGCCGACCCTTGACGGTTTTCGAAGCAAAGCTCCCGGAAAGATTTGCTATCGAGCGATGCAATTCCTGAGCACGAGCGGATTCGAACAGCTCCGCGTACGCCGTCTGAGCTGACAAGGACAGCTCTGCGTAGCGCTCTGTTTTCGTTTGCGTGGATGCAGTCATAGTTATACTACATTATATCGATATGTAGTATAAAGAGCAATTTCCGTCTTCTAAGCTATTGATAATTATGTTATACTACAAATAATAAATCCGTAGTATAACGTCTTTGGCGCCTTAGAGCTTGGCCTGCAAAAACCGCAGCAGCCTCGGGGCCAGGAACCCGGGCTGGCTTCCGGGCTCGTCGAGCGGGTCGCCGATCCAGAAGTGCGGCGCGCCGGCGAGCACGACCGGCCGCACGTAATGCCCGGCCTGCTTCAGCGCCTCCAGGAAGACCGCGCTCTGTTCTTTCGGCTCGACAATATCGTCGTCGGTGCCCCAGACGACGAGGAACGCGGTCGCGTTGTTGCGCGCCGAGACGTACGAGATCGGCGACGCCTCGAAGTACGGCCGCCGGTCGTCGATCAGCGAGACGCCCAGGAACCGGTCGACGATCGGGTCGCGCGGGCGCGCGAGCTGATCGTGGCGCCACTGCGCGACCAGGTCGAAGACGCCGTAGACGACGACCGCGGCGCGCACGCGCGTCGACACGGCCCCGTGCGGGTCGGCGCGGTTGCCGTCCTTGAAGACCGCGTGATCGCCGGCGAGCGCCACCAGCGACGCGAGGTGCGCCCCCGACGAGTCGCCCATGAGCGCGATGCGCTCGGGATCGATGCCGAGCTCGGCGGCGTTGGCGCGCGCGTACTGCACCGCCGCGCGCACGTCGTGCACCGCTTCCGGGTACACGCGGGTCGACGCGCTCGAGAGCCGGTGCGTCACCGCGAGCAGCGCGTAGCCGCGCTCGGCGAGCCAGGGGCCGAAGTGCGCGTAGTTGTCGAGGTTCGCGAGGCGCCACCCGCCGCCGTGCACCGCGATCACCGCGGGCACCCGGCCGCCGCCGCGCGGCGCGTACAGGTGCCCCTTCAGCGCCGCGCCGCCGTGGACGGCGTACTCGATCTCGCGTCGCTCGGTCGCGCTCACGGTCCTCTCCTATTCCACCGCCGCGCCGGAATGCTTCACGGCGATGGCGAACTTGTCGATCTCGCGGTCCCAGAACGCGCCGAAGTCCTTCGCGCCCAGGAAGTGCAGCGGCAGCCCGGCCTTCTCGTAGGTCGCGGCGGTCTGCGGGTCCTCGAGCGCGCGCCGGATCTCGGACTCGAGGCGCGCGACGATCGCGCTCGGCGTGGCGGCGGCTGCGACGACGCCCGACCACGCGGACACTTCGAACCCCGGGAAGCCGGCCTCGGCCATGGTCGGCACGTCGGGCAGCTGCGGCGCGCGCGTCGCGCTGGTCACCGCGAGCGCGCGCACACGCCCCGCGCGGATGTGCGGCAGCGACGGCGGCAGCGAGTCGACCAGCATGTCGACCTGGCCGGCGATGAGCGCGGTCATGGCAGCGGCCGCGCCGTGGTAGGGCACGTGCACGATGTCGACGTTCGCCATGTACTTGAGCAGCTCGGCCGCGAGGTGCACCGACGTGCCGGCGCCGGTCGAGGAGTAGTTGAGCTTGCCGGGGTTCGCGCGCGCGAGCTCGACCAGCTCGGCCACCGACCTCGCTTTCGTGCGCGGGCCGACCACGAGCACGTTCGGGATCATGCCGACCAGCGCCACCGGCGCGAGCTCCCGGCGCGGGTCGACCCTCGCGCGCTTGTACATCGACTGCGCGATGGCGACCTGCGGCGTCGCCGAGAGCAGCGTGTAGCCGTCGGCCGGCGCCTTCGCCACCAGCTCGACGCCCACGAGGATGTTCCCGGGGCGATTCTCGATGACCACCGGCTGACGCAGCGCCTGCGAAAGATGCGGCCCGAGCAGTCGCGCGGTGATGTCGGCGATGCCGCCCGGCGCGCTCGCGACCAGGTAGCGGATTGGGCGGGTCGGATAGCCGTCGGCCGTCTGGGCGTGCGCGGCGAAGCAGGCGAGGCACGCGGCGAAGACGGCGGTTCGGGCTGAGCGCATCGGGCCCGATGTTACAACGAGTTCACCCTCGCGGCGATTCTTGGTAGCATCGCCTTTCCCGCAGCGAGCCCATCATGATCATCGATTGCCACGGACACTACACGACCGCTCCGAAAGACCTGCAGAAATGGCGCGACGCGCAGATCGCGGCGCTGAAGGACGCGAAGCACCCGCCCACCTCGAAGGGCACCCTCGCGATCAGCGACGACCAGATCCGCGAGAGCCTGGAGAACGCGCAGCTCAGGATCCAGCGCGAGCGCGGGACCGACGTCACCATCTTCTCGCCGCGCGCCGCGGGCATGGGCCACCACATCGGCGACGAGACCACGAGCCGCCACTGGTCCGAGCACTGCAACGAGCTGATCCACCGCGTGTGCCGGCTCTACCCGCAGAACTTCGTCGGCGTGTGCCAGCTGCCGCAGACGCCCGGCGTGTCGCCCGCCAACTGCGTCGCCGAGCTCGAGCGCTGCGTGCGCGACTTCGGCTTCATCGGCTGCAACCTCAACCCCGATCCGTCGGGCGGCTACTGGACCGACCCGCCGCTCACCGACAAGTACTGGTACCCGATCTACGAGAAGATGGTCGAGCTCGAGGTGCCGGCGATGATCCACGTGTCGACCTCGTGCAACCCCAACTTCCACACCACCGGCGGCCACTACATCAACGGCGACACCACCGCGTTCATGCAGCTCATCTCCGCGCCGCAGATCTTCAAGGATTTCCCGAGCCTCAAGTTCGTCATCCCGCACGGCGGCGGCGCGGTGCCCTACCACTGGGGGCGCTACCGCGGGCTCGCGCAGGACATGGGCCGCCCGCCGCTGAAGGACCTGCTGCTCGACAACGTCTTCTTCGACACCTGCGTCTACCACCGGCCGGGGATCGAGCTGCTGCTCAAGGTGATCCCGGCCGACAACATCCTGTTCGCCTCGGAGATGGTCGGCGCGGTGAAGGGCATCGACCCCGAGACCGGCCAGTACTACGACGACACCAAGCGCTACCTCGACGCGATCGACATCGAGCCGGCGGACCGCGAGAAGATCTTCTCCGGCAACGTGAGCAAGGTGTATCCGAGATTCGCGAAGCGTGCGAAGAAATGAAGATCGTTCGCGCCGCGCTGGCCGCGTTGCTGCTCGTCTCCGCGCCGGCATTCGCGCAGGTCGGAGGCAGGGTTCTGCACATCGTCGTGCCCTTCGCCGCGGGCGGCGCGCGCGAGATCCTGGCGCGGACCTTCTACAGCGAGCTCGGCGCGGCGCTCGGGCAGACGGCGATCATCGAGAACAAGCCCGGCGCGGGCGGCGCGATCGGCACCTCGAGCGTGGCGAAGGCCGCCCCCGACGGCCAGACGCTGATCTTCGCCGCGTCGAGCCACAACGTCACCGCGCTGCTCGGCGCCAACCCGCCGTACGATCCCATCCGCGATTTCGCTCCCGTGGCGAACATCGGGATGCAGAGCTACGTGCTGATGGCGAGCGCGAGCATCCCGGCGCGCAGCGTGGCCGAGCTGGTCCGATACGCGAAAGCAAATCCCGGCAAGCTCAACTACGCCTCGCCCGGCCACGGCAGCTCCGGGCACCTCGCGGCCGCCTACTTCGCGAGTCTCGCGGGCCTCGACATGGTGCACATCCCGTTCAAGTCGACGCAGGACGCGACCAACGACGTGCTCGCGGGGCGCTCGCATCTGGTGATCGTGCCCAACGTGGGCGCGGTGCCGTTCACGAAGGACGCGCGCATCCGGCTGCTCGGCGTGACGTCGCTCAAGCCGTCGCCCTCGATCCCGGGCGTGCCGCCCATCGCCGACACCGTGCGCGGATACGAGTTCGACTCGTGGTTCGGCCTGCTCGCGCCGGCGCGCACGCCCAAGCCCGTGATCGATCGCATCAACGCCGAGGTCGCGAAGCTGCTGAAGAACCCGACGATCCTCGAGCGCCTCGCGAGCCAGGGCGTCGAGCCGCGGCCGCTCGCGCCGGAGGCCTTCGGTCGCCTCATCCGCGAGGACTACGAGGACATGGCCAAGGTCGTGAAGTCGGTCGGGAAGGTCGAATGACGCGCGCCATCGACACGCACGCGCACGTCATCTCGTCCGACACGGCGCGCTATCCGCGCGATCCGCTCGGCGGCGAGCAGTCGGGCTGGTCGCGCGAGCGGCCGGTGAGCTTCGAGAAGATGATCGCGGCGATGGACGAGGCCGGCGTCGCGAAGACGGTCCTGGTGCAGGCGTCGACCTGCTACGGCCACGACAATTCGTACGTCGCCGACGCGGTCGCCGCGCACCCCGACCGCTTCGCCGGCGTGTTCTCGGTCGACGTCCTCGCTCCCGACGCGCCCGAGCGCATCCGCCACTGGGCGGGAAAGCTCCGCGGCATGCGCGTCTTCATCGCCGGCCACACCGCCGCGTCGAAGGACGCCCGCCTCGACGATCCGCGCGCCTTCCCGGCGTGGCAGCAGGCGGTCGAGGCGGGGCTGTCGATCTGCGTGCAGATGCGCGGCACCTACGCCCAGCTCGACGCCATGCTCGAGCGCTTCCCCAAGGCGCGGGTGCTCCTCGACCACATGGGGCGACCGTCGATCGCCGACGGCGCGCCCTACCTCGACGCGGCGCCGCTCTTCGAGCTCGCCCGGCACAAGAACCTGTTCCTGAAGCTGACGACGCACAACGTGCGCGAGTCGCGCGAGGGCAAGGCCGCGCCCGAGACCTTCTTCGCGCGCGTGGTGAAGGAGTTCGGCGCCTCGCGCATCGCCTGGGGCTCGAATTATCCGGCCTCCGAGGGCACGCTCGCCGTGCTGCTCGCCGACGCGCGCGAGGCGCTCGCGTCGCTGCCGAAGGAATACCAGGAGTGGATCTTCTTCCGCACCGCGAAGACCCTCTACTATCCGGCGCTCGTCGACCGATGAAGCTGCGCGCCCTCCTCGGGATGTATCCGAACACGCGCGCGCTGCGCGAGGGTCGCATCCGTCCGTCCGAGTGCGAGCTCGACTTCGCCGACGTCAAGGTGCCGAACCGCGCGTTCAAGGCCGTGGTGCGCGATCTTTCGTTCGACGTCGCCGAGCTCGCGATCATGACTTTTCTCCAGGCGAAGGCGTGGGGGAAGCCGCTGGTGCTCGTGCCGGCGCGCGTCGGGCCGGCGCGCTTCCAGCACCAATGCCTCGTGCACAGCACCGAGCGCCCGCAGCGACCGCAGGACCTGGCGGGACGGCGCATCGGCGCGCGCGCCTACGCGCAGACGACCGTGACCTGGGTGCGCGGCTTCCTCGCCGAGGACTACGGCGTCGCGCCCGAGCGCGCGCGCTGGATCACGATGGAGGACGGCCACGTCGCCGAGTACCGCGATCCCCCGCAGGCCGAGCGCGCGCCCGAGGGCAAGGAGCTGACCGCGATGCTGCTCGCCGGCGAGATCGACGCCGCCATCATCGGCAACGAGCTGCCCGACGACGCGCGCGTGCAGCCGCTGATCCGCGAGCCCGAGGCGGCGGCGAAGGACTGGGCGCGCCGGCACCGCGCGGTGCCGATCAACCACATGATCGTCGTGAAGTCCTCGCTCGCGCGCTCGGCGCCCGAGGTGGTGAGCGAGATCTACGACGTGCTGCAGGAGGCGCGGCGCGCCGAATCTCAGCGTACCGAAGGCGCGACCGGGCCCTCGGAGTTCAACATGGCGCCGTACGGCGTCGAAGCCAACCGCAGCGCGCTCGAGGTCGCGATCGACTACGCGACGCGCCAGGGGATGCTGCCGCGGCCGCTCACCGTGGACGAGCTGTTCGAGCCCTAGCCCGGGCTCAGAGGTGCCTGCGCCTGCGGTCCAGGCCCATCATGCCGCCGCCCGCGACCGAGAGCGCGAGCAGGCCGGCGGCGATCGCGAGATTCGACTGGAACTCGATCTGCTGCGCCTGGCGCTCGGGCGCGCGGTACTCCCAGTAGCGGTGCGAGGCCGCCGTCGCGACGATCACGAACGCGATGAGCGCGAGCGCCGCCCAGCGCGTGAACAGCCCGAGCAGCAGCATGATGCCCCCGCCCAGCTCGACCACGACCGCGAGGCCCGCGAAGAACTTCGGACGCGGAAGCGCGTAGCCGAAGAAGTCGTACTGCGCGACGAGCGCGACGAACTGGTCCATGTGCAGCAGCTTGTGCACGCCCGAGGGCAGGAACAGCGCGGCGAGCGTCAGCCGCGCGACCAGCAGCGCGACGTCGTCCCAGCGGAACGAGCGGGCCAGCGGAGGCGTCGCGGCGACGTAACGGCCGTCATAAAGCGGGCGCGAGGACCACATATTGTTGCTCCGGAGCGACACGATCTTTCCGTGAGCCGGAAAGAGCACGCTGCTTAGAGCAGGGCCCTGCCGAAAGAATTCCGCGCGTAGTCCGCATCGCGCGGATGCGGCGCGGAATTTTCACAGCAACGCGCCGACCGATCTGTCGCCCGGAGGCGACACAGCGATTCGCTTCAGTCCAGCAGCTCGTACAGCCGCTCGTCGTAGAGCGCGCCCTGCATCCCCGAGAGCTTATCGCGGAACTCGCGCATGGACGCGCTCATCCCGTGCGCGTCGAACGCCTTGCGCGAGCGCCACACCTCGAACGCGGTGAAGTGGTTGGGACGGTTCGTCTGCTGCACGATCTCGTAGCGCACATTGCCCGACGCGGCGCGCGCGGTCCCGCCGAACGCCTCGATCGCCGCGACCGCGTCGTCCTTGCGCGGCGGGATCACGTCGATATGAGTCACGACGTAGACCGCGCCGGCGATGCCGGGATTGTCGAGCGGCCCGACCGTGAGCGAATTGTGGAAGCGGTCGTCGGCGGGCGCGTTGCGCACCGCCGCGAGCTTCTCGCGCAAGGCCTGCGTCGCGGGCGCGGACATGTGCGCGTCCCACGCGGCCTTGTCCTTCCATGCGCTCGCGACGACGAACTGCCCCGGGCGCGAGACGCTGCGCACGACGACCGAGCGCAGGTTGCCGGCCGCGGCGCGGCTCGCGGCGCGGTAGGACTTGAGCAGCGCCTGCGCGTCGCTGCGCGCGCTCGGCCGGCTCTCGACGTAGGTGATCACGTAGAGCGGGCTCACGTCGGCGGGAACGGGGGGCGGGGCGGCGGGTGCCTGGGCCATGGCGTTCATTGCGAGCAGGAACAGGGGAAAGGCGACGAGCATCACAGCGTTGCGGCCGAGCGTCATTGAAGCCTCCCGTGGGTGCGGCGACGGGGATATTACGCTTGACCGCGGCCTTATGCGACTGCATGATCGGCCGCGATGACCGACAACCTCGCGCAGGCGCTCGCGCTGCTCGATACCTGGGCCGCTCATTCGGCGGCGCAGCAGCGCGTGCCCGGTGTCGCGCTCGCGGTCGTGCAGGGCGAGCGGCCGGTGCTGACGCGCGCCTACGGCTTCGCGGACCTGCAGTCCCGGACGCCGGCCACGCCGCAGACGCCGTACAAGATCGGCTCGCTCACCAAGAGCTTCACCGCGCTCGCGGTGCTGCAGCTGGTCGAGGACGGCAAGCTGCGCCTCGACGACCGCTTCGGCGATCACGTCCCGGCCGCGATGCACGGCCCCGTGCCCGCCGAGGTCACGGTGCGCCAGCTCCTCGCCCACACCTCGGGGCTGCAGCGCGACCTGCCGGGGACGATGTGGAGCGCGCCCGCCTTCCCGGCGGCGCTTCCCGGCGATTTCAGCGCCACGTTTCCGTCGGGAACGCAGTGGAAGTACTCCAACGTCGGCTACGCGCTGCTCGGCGAGCTGATCGCCGCCGCGGGCGGCGAGCCCTGGGCGCGGCACCTCGAGCGGCGCATCCTCGCCCCGCTCGGGATGTCGAGCACCCAGACGACGCCGCGGGTCGACGACCCGCGCCTCGCGACCGGGTATTCGCGGCCGGCGGTCGGCGCCGATCACGCGCCGGCGCGCCAGGCGGACCACGGCGCGATGCGTCCGGCCGGCGGCATGGCGTCCACCGCCGAGGACATGGCCCGCTACGTCGCCTTCCACCTCGGCGCGGTCGAGGGCGTGCTCGGCGCGCGGCTGCTGCGCGAGATGCACCGGCCGCAATGGCTGTTCGAGGACTGGCAGAGCGCGTGGGGCCTCGGCGTGCAGGTGCGTCGTGCCGACGGCCGCGTGCGCGTCGGCCACCCCGGCTCGACGCCGGGCTTCTCGGCGCTCATGGAATTCATTCCCGCGCTGAAGCTCGGCGTCGTCGTGCTGACGAACGCCGACGACGGCAATCCGGCGGCTTTCTGCGACTACGCGCTGCAGCTGCTCGCGCCGATCGTCGCCAAGGAGATCGCGCGCGCCGCGCCGGCGCTGCCCGCGGACGCGGCGCGCTACTGCGGGCTCTACCGCTCGGAGAACCGGAACCTGACCATGTTCGTGGCGATGCTCGACGGCCAGCTCACGCTGGTGCCGCCCGGGGCTCCCAATCCTCACGCCGCGCGCGTGATCCTCGAGCCCACGCCGGAGCCGCACGTGTTCGTCATGCGCTCGAGCGGCGCCTTCGCGACGCTGCACTTCGGCGAGCGCCTCGAGTTCACGGTCGCGCCGGGCGGCGAGGTCACGGGCTACGACATGGGCTCGAGCGCCCGGTTCGTGCGCGAGCCGGCGCTGATCCAGACGCTGTACAGCGGCGCCGACCGGCGCGGCACGCGCACCGATCGCCGCCGGTATCCGCCGCCCCCGTACGCGGGCGTCGAGCGCCGCTCCGGGATCGACCGGCGGCTCCTGATGCACTAGGGCGCTATTCGGCGACGCCTTTCGCGCGCAGCGCCTGCCACACCTTCTCGGGCGTGATCGGGATGTCGAAGTGCGCCACGCCGAGGTGCGCGAGCGCGTCGACCACGGCGTTGTGGATCGCGGGCGGCGCGCCCACGGTCGCCGACTCGCCCACTCCCTTCGCGCCGAACGGATGGTGCGGCGACGGCGTGATCGTCTTGTCGGTCTCCCACTTCGGCGTCTCGAGCGCGGTCGGCACGTAGTAGTCGAGGAAGCTGCCGCCCGAGATGTTGCCCTCCTCGTCGTAGCTGATCTCCTCGAAGAGCGCCGGCCCGATGCCCTGCGTGAGGCCGCCGTGGATCTGGCCTTCGACGATCATCGGGTTGATGATGTTGCCGCAATCGTCGACCGCGACGAAGCGGCGCACCTTCACCTCGCCCGTGCCGCGGTCGATGTCGACCACGCAGATGTAGCTGCCGAAGGGGAACGTCAGGTTGGGCGGATCGTAGTAGTGCGTCGCTTCCAGCCCCGCCTCCATCCCCTGCGGGTGGTTGGTGTACGCGGCGAAGGCGATCTCCTGGATGGTCTTCGCCATCTGCGGCGCGCCCTTCACGTAGAACTTTCCCGGCTCCCACTCGAGGTCCTGCGGGCTGCATTCGAGCAGGTGCGCTGCGATGTCGCGCGCCTTGTCGCGGATCTTGCGCGCGGCGAGCGCGCACGCGGCGCCCGAGGTCGGCGTCGAGCGGCTCGCGTAAGTGCCCAGGCCGTAGGGCGCGGTGTCGGTGTCGCCCTCCTCGACCTGCACGTGCGCGGCCGGGATGCCGAGCTCCTCGGCGACGATCTGCGCGTAGGTCGTCTCGTGGCCCTGGCCCTGGCTCTTCGTGCCGAAGCGCGCGATCGCCTTGCCCGTCGGGTGGATGCGGATCTCGGCCGAGTCGAACATCTTCAGCCCGAGGATGTCGAAATGCTTCGAAGGTCCCGCGCCGACGATCTCGGTGAAGCTGCACACGCCGATGCCCATCAGCTCGCCGCGCTTGCGCTTCTCGGCCTGCTCGCGCCGCAGCGCGTCGTAGCCGATCAGATCCATCGCCTTCTTCAGCGCCGCGGGGTAGTTGCCGCTGTCGTACTCCCAGCCGAGCACCGACTTGTACGGGAACTGCTCGGGCCGGATGAAGTTCTTCATGCGGAACTCGGCGGGGTCCATGCCGAGCTTCTGCGCGAGCGCGTCGGTGGCGCGCTCGATCGCGTGCACCGCCTCGGTGACGCGGAACGAGCAGCGGTAGGCGACGCCGCCCGGCGGCTTGTGCGTGTACGCGGCGTCGACCTCGCAGAACGCGTGCTTGAGGTCGTACGAGCCGGTGCAGATCGAGAACAGGCCCGCGGGAAACTTCGACGGGTTGGCCGAGGCGTTGGCGTAGCCGTGGTCGGCGACGGTCTTGATCTTGAGCGCCGTCATGGTGCCGTCCTGCTTCGCGCCGAGCTCGACCTGCATATGGTAGTCGCGGGCGAACGAGTCGGCCTGGAGGTTCTCCATGCGGTCCTCGATCCACTTCACCGGCTTGCCGATCACGACCGAGGCCGCGATCGCGATCACGTAGCCGGGGTAGACGGGCACCTTGCCGCCGAAGCCGCCGCCGATGTCGGGCGAGACGACGCGGATCTTCTCCTCGGACAGGCCGACGTGCCCGGCGACCAGGGCGAGCACCGTGCGCACCGCGTGCGGCGCCTGCGTCGTCATGTAGACCGTGAGCTTGCCCTCGGCCGAGTTGAAGTCGGCGACGCAGCCGCAGGTCTCCATCGACGCGACGTGGATGCGCGGAAGGTAGACGTTCTCCTTCACCACCACGTCGGCCGCCGCGAGCGCGCGCTCGGCGTCGGCCTTGTCGCCCGCCTCCCAGTGGAACGCGAGGTTGTCCTTCTTGTCCTTCTTGTCCTTGCGCAGCACCGGCGCGCCGGGCGCGAGCGACTTGTGCGGGTCGACCATCACGGGCAGCGGTTCGTACTCGACCTCGACCGCGTCGGCGCCGTCGGCGGCGATGTAGCGCTCGGTGGCGATCACGGCGCACACCTCCTGCGCCTGGTACATCACCTCGTCGGTCGGCAGCACCATCTGCGTGTCGGCCGAGATGGTCGGCATCCAGTGCAGGTTGTACTTGGCGAGCGTCGGCCCGTCGATCACGGCGAGCACGCCGGGGATCTTCAGCGCCTTCGACGTGTCGATCTTCTTGATCTTCGCGTGCGCGTGCGGGCTGCGCACGATGTCCATGTACAGCATCCCGGGCAGCTGGATGTCGTCGACGTAGTTGCCCTTGCCGCGGATGAAGCGCGGATCCTCCTTGCGCTTCATCGAATGGCCCATGCCGCAGATCTTGGCGTCGGTCCTCGGCTTCGTCTCGGATTCGCTCATCTCGCTCTCCTGTCCTCCCTCCCCTTTCGAAGGGGAGGGCCGGGGTGGGGATCCACTATGCGGGGTTCCGCATCTTCTCGGCGGCGTACTGCACCGCCTTCACGATGTTCACGTAGCCGGTGCAGCGGCAGAGGTTCCCCGAGATCGCCTGCCGGATCTCGTGCTCGCTCGGGTTCCGGTTCTGCGCGAGCAGCGCGCTGGTCGTCATCAGCATGCCGGGGGTGCAGAAGCCGCACTGCAGGCCGTGCTTCTCGGTGAAGCCTTCCTGCACGGGGTGCAGCTTGCCGCCCTGCTCGAGGCCCTCGACGGTGGTGACCTTGCAGCCGTCGGCCTGCACCGCGAGCACCGTGCAGGACTTCACCGGCGTCCCGTCGAGCTGCACGGTGCACGCGCCGCAATGCGAGGTGTCGCAGCCGACGTGCGTCCCGGTCAGGCGGAAGTTCTCGCGGATCAGGTGCACGAGCAGCAGGCGCGAGTCGACCTCGGCCTGGCGCTCGGCGCCGTTGACGGTGACGCTGATCTTGTGCGTGGCCATGGTCAACCCCTCTGGGCTCGCTCGACGGCGATCTTCAGCGCGCGGCCCGTGAGCACGCGCGCCATCTCCTTCTTGTACTCGACCGAGCCGCGGCGGTCGGCCGAGGGCGAGGACGCCTTGGCTGCGATCTGCGCGGCCTCGCGCAGCGTCGGCTCGTCGGGCGCCTTGCCGGCGAGGAACTTGCCGGCCTCCTTCGCCTCGACCGGCGTCTGCCCGGCGTTGGTGAGCGCGATCACGCAGCGATCGATCGCGCCGTTCTTGCCGAGCGTCAGCTGCACCGCGGAGGCGGCCACGGCGAAGTCGCCGGTCTTGCGCTTGAGCTTGACGTAGGCGCCGCCGCTTTTCGCCGGCGGCACCGGGATGCGGATCTCGGTGAGGATCTCGCCCGGCGCGAGCGCCGTCTGGTACAGCCCCTGGTAGAACTCGCCCGCCGCGATCGAGCGCTCCTTCGATCCGCGCGCGACGAAGGTCGCGCCGAGCGCGATCATGATCGCGGGCTGGTCGTTGCCCGGGTCGCCGTTCGCGACGTTGCCGCCGATCGTGCCGCGGTTGCGCACCAGCGGATCGGCGATGAGCGGCAGCGCGTCGGCGAGGATCGGGAGCTTCGCGCGCACCACCTCGGAGCGCTCGAGCGCCGCCTGGCGCGCCATCGCGCCGATGCGCACGACGCCCTTCTCCTCCTTGATCGCGTCGAGGCCCGGGATGCGGCCGATGTCGACGAGGTGGGAGAACGACGCGAGCCGCAGCTTCAGCATCGGCAGCAGGCTCATGCCGCCCGAGAGCACCTTGGCGTCGTCGCCGTGCTTCTTCAGCAGCTTGAGCGCTTCATCGAGCGACGCGGGACGGTGGTAATCGAAAGAAGCGGGAATCATCGGCCTCTCCTTGGCTTGCGCCGATACGAAACGAACCGCGGGAAATTATTTCGGGGTGCCGATGACGATAGCATCGCGCGAGGCGGCGCAGCAACCCCCGCCGCGAATCGTCTCGGCGCGGCGCGCGCGGCCATGACGCGCCGCAGCGAGAGCCCCTGGATCGCCGTCCGCTTATATTGCGCGGGCGTAGCGCTGCGGATCGGCCAGGAACTTGGCGCGGCAGCCGGCGCAACAGAAGTACCAGGTCGCGCCGCCCGCCTCCGCCGTGTGGCGGGCGCCGGCGACGGTGACGCTCATGCCGCAGATCGGGTCCCGCGCCTCGGCCGCGGGCTGCGGCCGCGCTTCCTCGCGCGGCGCCTTCGCGCCGGCGCGGCGCCGCTCGACGATCTGCGCCATGATCGAGAGCGCGATCTCCTCGGGCGTGCGCGCGCCGATGTCGAGCCCGGCGGGCGCGGCGACGCGCTCGAGCGCCTCGCGCGCGACGCCCTGCGCGAGCAGCGCGTCGCGCAGCGGCTCGAAGCGCTTGCGGCTCGCCACCACGCCGACGTAGGCCGGCCCGCTCGCGAGCGCCGCGTCGAGGATCTCGAGGTCGCGCTCGCCCATCGTCGCCACGACCACGTGCGCCCCGCGCGCGATGTCGCCGGGCGCGAGCTCGGCGCGGACCGACGCGCCGGAGAAATCGGCCGGCGCCGCGTCCGGGTCGACCACCTCGACGCGATATCCCATCGAGCGCGCGATGCCCGCGAGCACGCGCACGGCCGGCGTGCTTCCGAACAGGAGCAGCCGGGGCGCCGGCAGCACCGGCTCGACGTAGATCTCCACGGTACCTCCACTGTCGCAGGTCATGGGAAGCGCGATCAGCCCGGGACGGTGGCGCCCGGACGACTCGGGCGCGAGGCTGAGCAGCCGCGGCTCGCCGTCGGCGATCGCGCGCAGCGCCTCGCGCACCACGGTCGAGCGCGTGCAGCCGCCGCCGGCCCAGCCGTGGTAGCCGCCGCTCGCGGTCACGAGCGCGGCGTCGCCGACGCGCGCGGAGCTGGGCGGCTCGCGGCGCACGACAGTCACCAGCGCGAAGCCTTCTTCGCGGGCCGCGAGACTCGAGGCGAGAGCGAGCAGGTCCGGGCGCATGGCCGCGTTCCGCGTGGGCGGGACGGCCATTCTAACGATGCGGTACGATACCGGTCCAGAACAATCATCCGCATCCGATCCCTAGGAGGAGTCACCATGGTGTCCCGCAGGTCACTGCTTTTCGCTTTCGCCGCGGCGGCGGCGACCGCGCTGCCCGCCGGCAGCTCGCTCGCGCAGGGCGAGCCGCTGCGCATCGGCTTCCTCACCGTGCGCACCGGCCCGCTCGCCGCCGGCGGCCGCCAGATGGAGGAAGGCATCAACCTGCTGCTCAAGGAGCGCAACAACACCTTCGCCGGGCGCAAGGTCGAGATCTATTTCGCCGACACGGCGGGCCAGCCCGCGCAGGCGAAGAGCAAGACGCAGGAGCTGGTCGAGCGCAACCACGTGCACGTCATCATCGGACCGCTCGCGACGTTCGAGGCGCTCGCGATCGACGACTACATGCTCTCGTCCAAGACGCCGCTGATCACGCCCACGTCGGCGGCGCAGATGGACCTCGCGCAGCAGGGCAAGAGCGACTACGTGATCCACGTCTACGGCACCGCGGCGCAGCCGATGCACGTCCTCGGCGACTACGCGGCGAAGCAGCTGAAGCTCAAGAAGGTCGCGATGGTGGCGGACGACTTCACCTACGGCCACGAGGGCGCGGCGGGATTTCACCGCGTGTTCGAGGACGACGGCGGCAAGATCATCCAGAAGCTGTGGCCGCCGCTCAACGTGCCCGACTACGGCTCGTACGTCGGCCAGATCAAGCCCGACGCCGACGGCGTCTACGCCGGCTTCGCGGGCTCCAACCCGCTGCGGTTCCTGCGCGCCTACCGCGAGTACGGGCACACCAAGCCCGTGTTCGGCAACCCGACGCTGGTCGACGAGGGCATCCTCAAGAACATGGGCGACGAGGCGCTCGGCGTGTACTCGGCGAGCTGGTACACGGTCGATCGCGACACGCCCGACAACAAGCGCTTCGTCGAGTCGATCCAGCGCGAGTACAAGGTGATCCCGGGCTTCTACACCGCCGGTACGTATACGGCCGGGCTGTGGCTCGAGCAGGCGCTGAAGGACATCAAGGGCCGGTTCGAGGACAAGGCGGCGTTCGTCAAGGCGCTGCACAACGTGAAGCTCGGTCACGGCCCCATGGGCCCGATCCGCCTGGATCAATACGGCAAGCCCGTGCTCAACATCTACGTGCGCAAGGTCGAGCGCAAGAACGGCCAGCTGGTCAACACGACCATCGACACGGTGCGCGAAGTGAGCCAGTTCTTCCGCTACGACCCGAAGCAGTTCCTCGCGCAGCCGACCTACTCGCGCGACTACCCTCCGGCGAAGAACCTGGAATGACGGCGGTCGCGGTCGGCGGCGCGCGCCTCGACGTCGAGCAGGTCGGGAGCGGGCCGGAGCTCTTGCTCCTGCATTCGCTGCTCGCCGACCGGTCGGCGTTCGACCGCGTGAAGGACGGGCTCGCGCGCCGGCGGCGGGTGGTCATGGTCAACATGCCCGGCTACGGCGCGTCGTCGCCGGCCGGCTCGAGCATCGAGGAGTACGCCGATCACATCGCCGGCCTGTTTCCGGCGCTGGAGCTCTCGTCGGACACCGCGGTGCTCGGCAACGGCTTCGGCGGGTTCGTCGCCCTCGCGCTCGCGGCCCGGCACGGGGCGAAGTTCGACCGGCTGATCATCGCCGACTCGGTCGCGACCTTCCCGCCCGCGGCGAAGGAGCCCTTCAGGATCCTCCATGCCAAGGTCAGCGAGCACGGCATGGCGGCCGTGCTCGAAGCCGCGGTGCGGCGCATGTTCCCCGAGGCGTTCATCCTCGAGCATCCGGAGATCGTGGCCGAGCGCAAGGCCGCCCTCGCGAAGGCGGACCCGGATTGCTTCGCCCGCGCCTGCCTCGCGCTGGCCCGGGTCGACCTGCGCGAGGCGGTCCGCGCGATACGCAACCCGACGCTCGTCATGGTCGGGGCGCTCGATCAGACCACGCCGTCCGCGCTCGCCCGCGAGCTCGCCGACGCCATTCCCGGCGCCCGCTTCCTGGAAATCCCGGGCGCCGGGCACTGCCCGCAGATCGAGAAACCCGCCGAGTTCGTCGCCGCGGTGCAGGGCTTCCTCGCGGCGCCCTGACACCCGCTGCTCCTCCCCGCACCCATAGGTTTGCGCAAGGCAAAGCTGGCCTGCGGCTTGCTGCTATCCACGCAGGCGTCCGATGTCGGGCGTAAGAGGGCCCGAAATCGACGGGATTCCGGCGGTGTTGCCGGAAATCCGACGCGTGATTTTTTTCACTCGAAGCGATCGAGGTACCCGATGCATCGTTTATTGCTCCTGGCCGGCCTGGCTCTCTGCGGATCCGCCGCAGCTCAGCCCACTTCCCAAAACTTTCCGTCGCAGCCGATCAAGTTCATCGTCCCCTTCACGCCGGGCACGGGGATGGACATCATCGCCCGCCACGTCGGGCCGAAGCTCACCGAGCGGCTGGGCGAGCCGGTCGTGGTCGAGAACCGGCCGGGCGCGAGCGGCAACATCGGCGCCGAAGCCGTCGCCAAGGCGGCCCCCGACGGTCACACGCTGATGGTCGGCGCCAATACGCTCGTCATCGCGTCCAACCTGTACAAGAACGTCCCGTTCGATCCGCTGCGCGACTTTTCGCCGGTGACGCTCGCCGCGACGACGACCATGGTGCTCGTCGTCAACCCGGGAACGGGCATCCAGAGCGTGCGCGAGCTCGTCGCCCGCGCCAAGGCGCAGCCCGGCAAGCTCACCTACGGCTCCCCCGGCGTCGGTACGCCGCACCACATGGGGATGGAGCTGTTCAAGGACCTGACCGGCACGGACCTGCTGCACGTTCCGTACAAGGGCAGCGCCGGCGCCGTCACCGACCTGGTCTCGGGACAGATCAACGTGATGCTGCTGCCGATCCACCAGGTGCTGCCCTACCGGGACGCCGGACGCCTGCGGCTGCTCGCCGCGGCGGGCGCGAAGCGCCATCCTTCCGCGCCCGACCTGCCCACGCTCGGCGAGCTCGGGATCAAAGGCGCCGAGGCGGCCGATATCTGGTACGCGTTCTACGCGCCCAGGGGCGTGCCGGCGCCCGTCATCGCCAAGCTGAACGCGGAGCTGCGCGCCATCCTGGCGCAGCCCGAGGCGAAAGCGGTGCTGCAGAAGGTCGGCCTGGACGCGGCCTCGTCGACGCCCGAGGAGCTGTTCGCGCTCATGAAGCGCGATTACGCGCGCTGGGGCGAGATCATCCGCCGCAACCACATCGCCGCGGAATAGCGGCAACCGGAGAAGGACCATCGACAGCAAACGACTGCCCGTCGTCGTCGCGGGTGCCGGCCCCACCGGGCTGATGTGCGCGCTCGCGCTCGCGCACCAGGGCATCCCGGTCGTCGTGTGCGAGTCGGGCCGCGCGCTCGCGCGCGACCTTCGCGCCGGAACGTTCCACCCGCCGACGCTCGAGCTGATGGCGCCCTACGGCATCACCGAGCGCATGCTCGAGGTCGGCATCCGCGTGCGTCACTGGCAGATCCGCGACCGTCGCGGGGAGTTCGTCGCCCAGTTCGACCTCGGGCTGCTCGCCGAGGACACGCCGTACCCGTACCGCCTGCACCTCGAGCAGCACCGGCTGACGCCCATCCAGCTCGACCTGATGCGCCGCACCGAGGCGGATGTGCGCTTCGACCACGCCGTCACCGGCGTCGAGCAGCGCGGCGACCGCGCGCTCGTGCATGTCGAGGCGGCCGGCGAGCCGGACACGATCGAGGCCTCGTGGGTGATCGGCGCGGACGGCGGCCGCAGCTCGGTGCGCAAGGCGCTCGGCATCGAGTTCGAGGGCTTCACCTGGCCCGAGCAGTTCCTCGTCGCCAGCACGACGCACGACTTCTCGCGCTACGGCTTCGCCCTGAACGCCTACATCGCCGACCCGGTGGAGTGGATCGCGCTGTTCAAGATGCCGAACTCCGGGCCGCCGGGGCTGTGGCGCGCGGTGTTCCCGGTGCCCGACCAGGCCGAGGACATCGTTCTCGCGTCCGACAACGTCGAGGACAAGCTGCAGCGCTTCGTCGCGCGCAGCGTGCCCTACGAGGTGCGCTACAAGAGCACCTACCGCGTGCACCAGCGCGTGTGCAAGACGTTCCGCTCGGGCCGCGTGCTGCTCGCGGGCGACGCGGCGCACATCAACAACCCGATCGGGGCCTTCGGCCTGAACAGCGGCATCCACGACGCCGTCAGCCTCGCCGAGAAGCTCGGCCGGGTGTGGCGGGGCGAGGCCGACGACACGCTGCTCGACCTGTACGCGCGCCAGCGCCGCACCGTCGCCAAGGAGCAGGTCGACAAGATGTCGATCCGCAACAAGCGCCTGCTCGAGGAGCACGACCCCGCGGTGCAGCGCGAGCGCCTGACCGAGCTGGTCGCGATCGCCTCCGACCCGGAGCGCGCGCGCCGGCACATGCTCGAGACCTCGATGATCGCGAGCCTGCGCCAAGCGGCGCAGATGCAGTAAGGCCGCGCGGCGCTCAGCGCGCCGCCGGCGCGACCGCCAC
>DASRFB010000059.1:0-10453 GCA_035651815.1 Burkholderiales bacterium
GCACGCGGAAAGTCTCGACGTTGATCGAGGGGCGCCCCTCGAACGAGGCCGAGCGCGCGTACGGGCCCGAGAGCGCGACGCAGGCCTTGAAGCGCTTCTCGAACGCGGCGGCGCGCGGCGCGTAGTAGCCGCCGAGCGACACGCCCCAGACGCCGATCCGGTTCTTGTCGAGGTCGCTGCGCGTCTCGACGAAGTCGACCACCGCCTTCGCCGGCTTCTCGTACTCGGGGCAGATCGCGAAATCGTACTCGGCCTCGCCCTGCCCGGGACCGTCGAAGGCGAGCGTCGCGAGGCCGCGCGCGAGGAAGCGGCTCTCGTAGTCGTCCATCTCCTCTTTTGCCGAGTCGAGGCCCATGCACATCACCACGACGGGCGGCTTCGCCACGCTTCGGGACGAAGATGCGGGCTTGCGGAGATTCCCGTAGAGCTTCTTCCCCTCGTAGGGAATCGCGACGCGCTCGCCCGGCGGCTCGAGGAAGGGCAGCGCCTTGTTGCGGCACTCGACCGCCTTCGCGTGCGCGCGCTTCATCTGCTCGGGATCGATCACGAAGAGGAACTTGCCGAAGTGGTAGCACACCGCGGCGCGCGTCCAGTGGCCGGCGGCGGAGAGCTTCTTCCCTTTCGCGGCGGCCTCGTCGCCCATTTTCTCGTGGATCGACGCGCGCTCCGACCACAGCCGGCACCAGTCCTCCCAGCGCCCGCACGCGGCCGTGACCTGCTCGAAGTCGGAGAGCGGCACGCCGTTCGCGACGAAGCGCGGCGCCCAGTGCGAGATCGCGGCTTCGACGCGGGGGTCTTTCTCGGGCTTGGGGACGGCGGACATGGCTCGTTCTCCTCTACGATGTCATCCTGAGCGCAGCGAAGGATCTGATCTTGCGATGTCATCCTGAGCGCAGCGAAGGATCTGCTTTTTCTTTTCGCGGCCGTAAAAGCAAAAGCAGGTCCTTCGCTTCGCTCAGGACGACAGGATTAAGCACGCAGTGCGACAGGGTTAAGCGCCCAGCGTCACGAAATAGCCCGGCGTGTAGCGCTCTCCCGCGCGCGCGCCGGGCTTGAAGGTCTCGGCCAACAGATCGAGCTCGCCCTCCGACAAGCTCAGGTCGAGCGAAGCGACGTTCTGCTCGAGCCACTTCTGCTGCTTCGTCCCGGGGATCGGGACGATGTCGTCGCCCTGCGCCAGCAGCCAGGCGAGCGCGACCTGCGCTTTCGTCGCGCCGTGGTCTTTCGCGATCCGCTCCAGCGGCTCGAGCAGCGCGAGGTTCTTCTCGATGTTCCCGGGCTGGAAGCGCGGCTGCTTGCGCCGCACGTCGTGCGGCGCGAGGTCCTCGAGCGAGCGCACGTTGCCGGTCAGGAGACCGCGCCCGAGCGGCGAGTAAGGCACGAAGCCGATGCCGAGCTCGCGGCACGCGGGCAGGATCTCGGCCTCGACGTCGCGCGCCCAGAGCGAATACTCGGTCTGCAGCGCCGCGATCGGGTGCACCTTGCACGCGCGCGCGAGCGACTTCGGGCCTGCCTCCGAGAGACCGAGCCAGCGCACCTTGCCCGCCTCGACCAGGCGGCTCATCGCCCCGACCGTCTCCTCGATCGGCACGTCCGGGTCGATGCGGTGCAGGTAGTAGAGGTCGACGTGATCGACGCCGAGGTTCTTCAGGCTCGCGTCGCACGCCTCGCGCACGTACGCGGGCTTGCCGTTGTAGCCCTTCTTGCCGTCGGGCAGGTCGAAGTTGCCGAACTTGGTCGCGAGGATCACCCGGTTGCGCCGGCCGCGCAGCGCCTGCCCGAGCAGGCGCTCGTGCCGGCCCTTCATATACCGGTCGGCGGTGTCGAAGAAGGTGACGCCGAGGTCGACCGCGCGCTGCATCGTCTCGATCTGCACCTGGTCGTCGCGCTCGCCGAAGTTCGTCGTGGCGCTGCCGGCGCCGAGGCCGATGGCGGAGACCGTCGGGCCGTTCTTTCCGAGTTTTCTATATTTCATAAAGCAGATCCTTCGCTGCGCTCAGGATGACAACGGCTAGTCGGCCTTGATGCCGGACTCGCGGATGATCGGGGTCCACTTCACGAGCTCGGTCTTCACCCATTCGCCCAGCTCCTCGGGCGTCGAGGGCGTCGCGGCGACGCCCTGCTTGAGAAAGGTCTCCTGCGTCTCGGGCGCGCGCAGGATGCCGCCGATCTCGTGGTTGAGCTTCAGCACGACCGCGCGAGATGTCTTCGCCGGCGCGAACAGGCCGAACCAGAGCTTGATCTGCATCCCCGGGATGCCGGCCTCGGCCGCGCTCGGGATGTCGGGCGCGCCGGGGAAGCGCTCGGTCGAGGAGACCGCGAGCGCGCGCACCTTGCCCGCCTTGAGCTGCGTGTGCGCGGTGAGCGGCGAGAGGAACGACACCGGCACCTCGTTCGCGAGCACCGCGGTGAGCGCGTTGCCCGCGCTCTTGTACGGGATGTGCTGCAGCGGGATGCCGGTGATCTTCTTCAGCAGCTCGCCCGCGAGGTGGCTGGTCGAGCCGTTCCCCGCCGACGCGTACGAGAGGTCGCCCTTCTGCTTGGCGTAGGCGACGAACTCCTTCGCGCTCGTCACGGGCAGCGACGGGTGCGTCACCAGCACCACCACGCCCTGCGCGACCATCGTCACGGGCTCGAAGTCCCTGACCGGGTCGTAGGGGAGCGTCTTCGCGTACAGCGTCACCGCCGACACGAACGGCCCGATGTGGCCCATCACCATGTTGTAGCCGTCGGGCGCGCTCTTCGCGACGACGTCGGTGGGGATCGTGCCGCCCGCGCCCGCGCGCGAGTCGACGATCACCGGCTGGCCCCAGCGCTCCTGCAGCTTCTGCGCGAGGTAGCGCGAGAGATAGTCCGCGGTCGAGCCCGTGCCCTGGCCGAAGATGCGGATCGGCTTCGAGGGATAGCTCGCCGCGGGGTCTTGCGCGTGGGCGAGGGTGAAGAGGAAAACGAGGCCGACACCGAGCAGGACGCGGGGAATCATGCGGAAGCTCCTCCTGCGCGAGAGCATAATCGAAAATCAGCCGCGCCCGCCCAGCTCCTTCCGCGCCTTCGCGCTCGCGCGGCGCTGCCCGGGCGTCGGCTCGGGATACTCGAGGTCGAGTCCCTCGAGCGCGTCGACGATCGCCGCCGCGACCACCATGCGCGTGTACCACTTGTTGTCCGCGGGCACGACCACCCACGGCGCGTGCGGCGCCGCGGTCTCGCGCACCATCTCCTCGTACGCGTCCATGTACCCGTCCCAGGAGGCGCGCTGCTCGAGGTCGTTCTCCGAGAACTTCCAGTGCTTCTCCGGATCCTCGAGGCGCTCGAGGAAGCGCTTCTTCTGCTCCTTCTTCGAGACGTGCAGGAAGAACTTGCGGATCACGGTGCCGCTGCGCGCGAGGTGGCGCTCGAAGCCGCGGATGTCCTGGTAGCGCTCGTCCCAGATCTTCTTCGTGATCAGCGCCTCCGGTATCTTCTGCGCCGCGAGCAGCGCCGGGTGCACGCGCACCGCGAGCACCTCCTCGTAGTACGAGCGGTTGAAGATGCCGATGCGCCCGCGCTCGGGCAGCGCCTTCACGCAGCGCCACAGCCAGTCGTGCGCGAGCTCGTCGTGCGAGGGCGCCTTGAACGAGAACACCTGGCAGCCCTGCGGATTCACGCCCGACATGACGTGCTTGATCGCGCTGTCCTTGCCCGCGGCGTCGATCGCCTGGAACACGAGCAGCAGCGACCAGCGCCCCTGCGCGTAGAGCACGTCCTGCAATCGCGCGAGGTGCGCGACGCCGTCCTCGAGCAGCTGCTTCGCGACCGACTTGGTCGCGTCGCCGAGGCCGCCGTCGTCGGCGGGATCGACGTGCTTCAGGCGGAACGCCCCCCGGTCGGTCACGCAGTAGGGCGTGGCGAGCTTCTTCAGGGCCTCGAGCGCGTCCTTGTCCGGCCTCGTCATAAATGGTATAAAGTACGTATCAATTGAGACGGCGCCTTAGCGCCGATCGGACATGGGCCCCAAGCCGCTCCGGGAAGCGTCCCGCGAAGTCGACCTGCACAGCCGCGCGAGCCGCGAGAAGCTCGCCCGCATGGTAGTCCGCCTGTTCGAGCACTGGAACCTCGCCGCGCCCGACCAGGCCGCGCTGCTCGGCCTATCGGCGGGATCGCGCGCGACCGTCGCCCGCTACCGCAAGGGCGAGCCCTTCGGCGACAGCGCCGACCTGCTCGCGCGCGCCGGGCACCTGCTCGGCATCCACAAGGCGCTGAGAATACTCTTCCCGCACGACCGCGACCTCGCCTACCGCTGGGTGAGCGCGCCCAACCGCCGCTTCGGCGACCGCGCGCCGCTCGAGGTGATGAAGCAGGGCTTCGAGGGGCTGCTCGCGGTGCGCAGGTATCTGGATTTCGAGCGCGGCCGTTGATGTCGTCCTGAGCGCAGCGAAGGACCTGCTTTTCGGCGATGTACGAAGATCTCATCAGCGAAGTCGAGGACTTCCACGGCGACCTCGTCCGCAACATCCAGACGATCCGCGTCTCGCAGGACCTGTTCGACGACCTCTCCGACGATCCCGCCGAGCGCGCCGTGGCGGTCGCGGCCGAGGGCGCCGAGCGCATCGCGAGCGCCGCGCCGCTGATCACGCGGCCCTTCGACTACGGCAGCGTCATCACCTTCCCGTTCGTCGAGTTCAACGGCCACGCGACGCGCTTCTCCGACGGCCTGCGCTACGGCGTGTGGTACGGGTCGCTCGAGCTCGAGACCACCGTGTACGAGACCGTGCACCACCGCCACCGCTTTCTCCTCGACGCGTTCCCGGGCGAGGACCGCAGCATCGCCAGCGAGCGCCGCGTGTTCGAGGTGCGCTGCGACGCGATCCTGATCGACCTCCGCGGCCGGGAGAAGCGCGAGAAGCGCCTGGTCGACCGCGCGAGCTACGCCTTCACCCAGCCGCTCGGCCAGTACCTCCGCGACCAGGGGCAGAACGGCGTCCTCGCGCGCTCGGCGCGCGACGTGAGGCCGAAGGGCGGCGTGAACGCCGCGCTCTTCCGCGCCGAGGCGCTCGGAAACGTGCGCGACCTGTGCCACCTGACGTACCTGATGAACCCGACCCGGGACTCCGCGCGCGTCGAGCGCACGCCGGGGCGGCTGTGGATGGAGATCCGGCCGAGCCGGCTCGCCTAGGCCTGGGGCTTGCGCGTCGCGGGGACGAGCATGTCCTGCGTGATTCGGTCGAAGTCCGGGGGGCCGTCCGCCTGCCCGATCTCGCGGAAGGTCGCGGGGCAGCCCTGGCACTGGTAGTAGCGGGTTTGGATCAGAAACAAGGGGATCACGACCACGTTCGTGGACCCGCAAGACGGGCACTTCACTGGCGCCAGCAGCTGCGCCATCGGGGCTCCACTTCCCGCGCCGTACAACTTATACGGCGGATGTCGTTGTCATACGCCCCCTGGTGGCGATTGGACAGGCGACCCCGCGGGGCGTTCAGTGCCTAGCGTCCCTCGTGGAACAGGATCGCCATGACGAGCAGGTTCTCGTAGCGCCCGTCGACGCGCACGGCGTTGCGCTTGAGGCCCTCGGCCGCGAAGCCGGCCTTCTCGTAGAGCTCGCGGGCGCGCGCGTTCGGCTCGCGCACCGTCAGCTCGACGCGCGTCAGCCCCATCTCGCGCGCGTTCTCGAGCGCCGCGCGCAGGAGCTCGCGCCCGATGCCGCGGCCGCGGTGCGAGGCGAGAACGCCCATCCCGAGCGTCCCGGCGTGCGCGAACACCGGGCGATCGAGCGAGGCGATGTCGCACCAGCCGACGACCTCTTCGCCGTCGAGCGCGACGAAGTGCGGGCGGTTCGCGCGCAGGTTGCCCAGCACGAAGACGGTCACCGCCTCCACCGGCGGCGCCTCGAGAAAGGCGAGGTACTTGCGCTCGCGGGCGACGCTGTCGAGCACCGCCCGGTAGCCCTCGATGTGCCGCTCTTCCATGGGAACGACGCGCCAGGTCATGACGGGATTTTAGCGGCAGTAATAAAAAAGGCGGCCGAGGCCGCCTTTCGAGGTTTAACTTTCGCTTTCTTCTTCTTGCTCTCTCCCTGTTCTTGTTCGCGAGCGAGTCTTTTGTTATTTCTTGCGCCGCAGCTTGCGGATCGCGGCCAGCTGGGCGGCGAGTGTAGCAACTTCCGCCTCGACTGTCGCCACTTGTTCTTGGCTTTTTGCGTTTTTCCTCGCTTCCTCGGCGCGGGCGAGCGCCTCGGTCGCCTTGGCCTCGTCGAGGTCGCGGCCCCGGATCGCCGTGTCGGCGAGCACCGTGACCACCCCGGGCTGGACCTCGAGGATCCCGCCCTGGACGAAGATCAGCTCCTCCTCGCCTCCGCCCGCGGGCTGGATGCGCACCGACCCCGGCTTGATCCGGGTGATGAGCGGGGTATGGCGGGGAAAGATGCCCAGCTCGCCCGACTCGCCCGGCAGCACGACGAAGGCCGCCTCGCCGGAGTAAATGCTCTCTTCGGCGGAGACGACGTCGACGTGGATGGTGTGGGTCTGGTCCATGTGAGTCCGGGCCATTTACGCCTTCGCCGCGTCCTTCTTCATCTCATCGGCCTTGGCGAAGGCTTCCTCGATCGGACCGACCATGTAGAACGCCTGCTCGGGCAGCGCGTCGCACTCGCCGTTCACGATCATCTTGAAGCCCTTGATCGTGTCCTTGAGCGAGACGTACTTGCCTTCCTGGCCGGTGAAGTTGCGCGCCACGGTGAACGGCTGCGACAGGAACCTCTGGATCTTGCGCGCGCGCGACACGGCGAGCTTGTCCTCGGGCGAGAGCTCGTCCATCCCCAGGATCGCGATGATGTCGCGCAGCTCCTTGTAGCGCTGCAGCGTCGCCTGCACCGCGCGCGTCGTGTTGTAGTGGTCCTCGCCGATCGTGTTCGGGTCGACCTGGCGCGAGGTCGAGTCGAGGGGATCGACCGCGGGATAGATGCCGAGCGCCGCGATATCGCGCGAGAGCACGACGGTCGCGTCGAGGTGACCGAAGGTCGTCGCGGGCGACGGGTCGGTCAGGTCGTCCGCGGGCACGTACACCGCCTGGATCGAGGTGATCGAGCCGGTCTTGGTGGACGTGATGCGCTCCTGGAGCCTGCCCATCTCCTCGGCGAGCGTCGGCTGGTAGCCGACGGCCGAGGGCATCCGGCCGAGCAGCGCCGACACTTCCGTCCCCGCCAGCGTGAAGCGGTAGATGTTGTCGATGAACATCAGGACGTCGCGGCCCTCGTCGCGGAAGTACTCGGCCATGGTGAGGCCGGTCAGCCCGACGCGCAGCCGGTTGCCCGGCGGCTCGTTCATCTGCCCGAACACCATCGCCACCTTCGACTCGGTGATGTTCTGCAGGTTGATGACCTCGGCCTCGATCATCTCGTGGTAGAAGTCGTTGCCCTCGCGCGTGCGCTCGCCGACGCCGGCGAACACGGAAAGACCGCTGTGCTGCGTGGCGATGTTGTTGATCAGCTCGAGCATGTTCACGGTCTTGCCCACGCCCGCGCCGCCGAACAGGCCGATCTTGCCGCCCTTCGCGAACGGGCAGATGAGGTCGATCACCTTGATGCCGGTCTCGAGCAGCTCGACCGAGGGGCTGAGCTCGTCGAACTTCGGCGCCGCCTGGTGGATCGAGCGCTTCTCCTTCGACTGGATCGGGCCCGCCTCGTCGATCGGGCGCCCGAGCACGTCCATGATGCGGCCGAGCGTCCCCTGGCCGACCGGGACCGAGATCGGCGCTCCGGTGCTCTTCACCTTCATGCCGCGGCGCAGGCCGTCCGAGGACCCGAGCGCGATGCAGCGCACGATCCCGTCGCCGAGCTGCTGCTCGACCTCGAAGGTGAGCCCCTTCTCGGCGAAGCTCTTCGCGCCCGTGTCCTCGAGCACGAGCGCGTCGTAGACCCTGGGCATCGCCTCGCGCGGGAATTCGATGTCGATCACCGCGCCGATCGACTGAACGATGGTTCCGATGCTTTGTGCTTCTGCCATGGTGTGTTCCGATAAAGTCAGATGTTGGTTCTGTCATCCTGAGCGCAGCGAAGGATCTGCTTTTGCTTTTTTTGAAAACCAAAAAGCAGATTCTTCGTCGCCTGCGGCTCCTCAGAATGACGGGTGTTCATACCGCGGCGGCTCCGCCGACGATCTCGGAGATTTCCTTGGTGATCGCCGCCTGGCGGTTCTTGTTGTAGATGAGCGTCAGCTCATCGATCAGGGTGGCGGCGTTGTCCGAGGCGGCCTTCATCGCGACCATGCGCGCCGACTGCTCGGACGCCATGTTCTCGCACACCGCCTGGTAGATGATCGCCTCGATGTAGCGCGTCAGCACCTGGTCGAGGACCGCGCGCGCCTCGGGCTCGTAGATGTAGTCCCAGGCGCCGACGGGAACGCCGATCTTCTCGCCGGTGAGCGGCAGCAGCTGCTCCACCACCGGCTCCTGCTTCATGGTGTTGATGAACTTCGTGTAGAAGATCGCGAGCCTGCCGAAGCGGCCCTCGGTGTAGCCGTCGAGCATCACCTTCACCGCGCCGATCAGCTTGTCCATGTGCGGCCGGTCGCCGAGCTGCACCACGTGCGACACGACGTTCGCGCCCAGGCGCTGCATGAAGCCGAAGCCCTTGCCGCCGATCGCGCACGCCTCGATTCTCTCGCCCGCCGCCTGCCATTCCTTGTACTTGCCGAGCGCGAGCCGCAGCAGGTTCGTGTTGAGCGCCCCGCACAGCCCCTTGTCGGTGGTGACGACGATCATGCCGACGCCCTTCACGCCCTCGCGCTCGACCAGGAACGGGTGGCGGTACTCGGGGTTCGCGTGGCTGATGTGCGCGGCGACGTTGCGGATCTTCTCGCCGTAGGGGCGCGAGTGGCGCATGCGGTCCTGCGCCTTGCGCATCTTCGACGCGGCCACCATCTCCATCGCCTTGGTGATCTTGCGCGTGTTCTGCACGCTCCGGATCTTCATCCGGATTTCCTTGGTGCCGGGCATTAGAAGCTGCCGCTCTTCTTCCAGTCCTCGATGGCCGACTTGAGCGCCTTCTCGTCGTCGGCGGAGAGGTCCTTCCTGTCCTCCATCGTCTTCACGAGCGCGGCGTACTTGGTCTTGAGGTAGTCTCGCATCGACTTCTCGGCGGCGAGCGCCTTCTTGACGTCGATGTCGTCGAAGTAGCCGTTGTTCACGGCGAAGAGCGTGAGCGCCATCTCCCAGACCTGGAGCGGCTGGTACTGCGGCTGCTTCATCAGCTCGGTGACCATGCGGCCGCGCTCGAGCTGCCGGCGCGTCGCCTCGTCGAGGTCGGAGGCGAACTGCGCGAAGGCGGCGAGCTCGCGGTACTGCGCGAGCGCGAGGCGCACGCCGCCGCCCGTGTCCTTGCGCTTCATGATCTTGGTCTGCGCCGCGCCGCCGACGCGCGACACCGAGATGCCGGCGTTGATCGCGGGACGGATGCCGGCGTTGAAGAGGTCGGTCTCGAGGAAGATCTGGCCGTCGGTGATCGAGATGACGTTGGTCGGCACGAACGCGGTCACGTCCCCGGCCTGCGTCTCGATGATCGGCAGCGCCGTGAGCGAGCCGGTCTTGCCCTGGACCTCGCCGTTCGTGAACTTCTCGACGTACTCCTCGTTCACGCGCGCGGCGCGCTCGAGCAGGCGCGAGTGCAGGTAGAAAACGTCCCCCGGATAGGCCTCGCGGCCCGGCGGGCGGCGCAGCAGCAGCGACACCTGGCGATACGCCCACGCCTGCTTGGTGAGGTCGTCGTAGATGATCAACGCGTCCTGGCCGCGGTCGCGGAAGTACTCGCCCATCGTGCATCCGGAGTACGGCGCGATGTACTGCATCGCGGCCGACTCGGAGGCGCTCGCGGCGACGACGATCGTGTACGCCATCGCGCCGGTCTCCTCGAGCTTGCGCACGACATTGGCGATGGTCGAGGCCTTCTGGCCGATCGCGACGTAGACGCAGATCAGCTCCTTGCCCTTCTGGTTGATGATCGTGTCGACCGCCACCGCCGTCTTGCCGGTCTGGCGGTCGCCGATGATCAGCTCACGCTGGCCCCGTCCGATCGGCACCATCGCGTCGATCGACTTCAAGCCGGTCTGAACCGGCTGCGACACCGATTGACGCGCGATCACGCCCGGCGCCACCTTCTCGATCGGGCTCGAAGCCTGCGCCTGGATCGGGCCCTTGCCGTCGATCGGATTGCCCAGCGCATCGACCACGCGGCCCTTCAACTCGGGGCCGATCGGCACTTCGAGAATGCGTCCCGTGCACTTGACTGTGTCGCCTTCGGTGATGTGCTCGTAGTCGCCCAGGATAACCGCGCCGACCGAGTCGCGCTCGAGGTTGAGCGCCAGCGCGAAGGTGTTGCCCGGCATCTCGATCATCTCGCCCGACATCACGTCGGCCAGGCCATGGATGCGGACGATGCCGTCCGACACCGTCACGATCGTGCCTTCGTTGCGCGCCTCGGCGGCGA
>DASRFB010000060.1:0-37940 GCA_035651815.1 Burkholderiales bacterium
AATCGCAGCGGACGGCCGAACAGGTCCTCGGAGAAGAGAAACCCGGTCGCGAGGGTCAGCGTGAGCAGCACGAAGCCCGCGAAGATGATGCGGAACAGCAGGCTCTCCATGGTCAAGAGGGGCGGCAGCGCCGAGAACGGCGCCGACAGCGCGCCGCCGTGCAGGCGGCGCTCGAGCAGCGTCATGAGCAGCGCGTGCAGCGCGGCGACCGTGAACAGGCTGTACGCCGACATGCCGAGCATGAGGTGCAGGCGGAACTCGAGCGACTGCGTGGGCGCCTGTACCGCCAGTCCGGGGAAGACGAGCGGCAGCGGCACGCACACCGCGGCCAAGCCGAGCACGAGCGGCTGCATGCCCTCGAGCCGGAAGAACAGGCTCTCGATCCAGTAGAGCAGCACCGTGAGCCACAGCATGATCGAGAGCGCCAGCCCGAAGCCGAAGCGCAGCTCGGGCGCGAGCAGCGCCTGGTACACGAGCCATCCGTGGATGACGAGCGGCGCCACGATGGCCCACCGCTCCCACGGCTCGATCGACGCCGGGCCCGGCTCGCGCCAGCGCGTTCGCCAGAAATGGAACGCGAGCGCCGCGTACAGGAGGGTGGCGGCGGCGTAGAGTAGAATGGGGGACATCCCGCCAGTTTACCCGTTCCACGCAGGCCCGCTCCATGCTCGAGAACCTCACGCAGCGCCTTTCGCGCGTCGTCAAGACGATTCGCGGCGAGGCGCGTCTCACGGAATCGAATGTCGCCGAGGCGCTGAGAGAAGTGCGCGTCGCGCTGCTGGAGGCCGACGTGGCGCTGCCGGTGGTGCGCGACTTCATCGCCGCGGTGCGCGAGAAGGCTCTGGGACAGGAGGTCGTCGGCAGCCTGACGCCGGGGCAGGCGCTGGTCGGCGTCGTGCACCGCGAGCTCGCGAACCTGATGGGCGGGCAGAACGCGGCGCTGGCCCTCGCGGTCACGCCGCCGGCCGTGATCCTCATGGCGGGCCTGCAGGGCTCGGGCAAGACCACGACCGCGGCGAAGCTCGCGAAATGGCTGATCGATCAGCGGCGAAAGCCGTTGCTCGTGTCCGCCGACGTCTACCGCCCTGCAGCCATCGAGCAGCTGAGGACGCTCGCCGGCCAGGCCGGCGCCGATTTCTACCCTTCCTCCCCGGAACAGAAGCCCGTCGATATCGCGCTCGCCGCCGTGGACCACGCGCGCAAGCATTACAACGACGTGCTGATCGTCGATACCGCGGGGCGGCTCGCGATCGACGAGAAGATGATGCAGGAGATCCGCGAGCTCTCGGCGGCGCTGCGCCCCGCGGAGACGCTGTTCGTCGTCGACGCGATGCAGGGGCAGGACGCGGTCAATGTTGCGAAGGCGTTCAACGACGCCATCCCGCTGACGGGCGTGGTCCTCACCAAGCTCGACGGCGACGCGCGCGGCGGCGCGGCGCTGTCGGTGCGCCACGTCACGGGCAAGCCGATCAAGCTCGCCGGCACGAGCGAGAAGCTCGGCGGGCTGGAGCCCTTCCACCCCGAGCGCATGGCCGCGCGCATCCTCGGCATGGGCGACGTGCTGTCGCTGGTGGAGGAGGCGCACAAGTCGATCGACCTCGACGAGGCCAAGAAGCTCGCCGAGAAGGTGAAGAAGGGCAAGGGCTTCGACCTCGAGGACTTCAAGCAGCAGGTCGCGCAGATGAAGAAGATGGGCGGGCTCGCGGGCCTGGTCGACAAGCTGCCCGCGCAGCTCGCCCAGGCCGCGAATCCCGCGCAGCTCGACGAGCGCCAGCTGCACCGCATCGAGGGCATCATCAACTCGATGACGCGCCAGGAGCGCGCGAAGCCCGAGATCATCAAGGCGTCGAGGAAGCGGCGCATCGCCGCGGGCGCCGGCGTGCCGGTGCAGGAGGTGAACCGGCTCCTGAACCAGTTCGAGCAGATGCAGAAGGTCATGAAGCAGATGCAGAAAGGCGGCCTTGCGCGAATGATGCGCGGGATGAAGGGCATGCTCCCGGGGCTGCGCTAGCAGCGCCCCGCCGATGCCGAACGCCGCCTTCCAATCTCCCCGAAACTCGCGTAAAATCACGCCCTTTTCGACGTCCCGGACTCTCCATCATGGTAGTGATTCGTCTGGCCCGCGGCGGGGCCAAAAAGCGGCCGTTCTATAGCGTCGTCGTGGCCGACCATCGCCGCGCCGCCCAGGGGCGGTTCATCGAGCGCGTCGGCTTCTACGATCCGAAGGCGCCCGAGGGGCGCGAGACGCTGCGCTTCGCCTCCGAGCGCGTGACCTACTGGACGGGCAAGGGCGCGAGGATGAGCCCGACCGTCGAGCGGCTGTTCAAGGGCTACAAGCCGGTCGCCGCTGCGGCGCCGGCCGCCGCGTCGAAGTAAGCGATTCGGGCGCGGCCGCATGGCGCGCGACCCGGACGAGAAGGTGCCGATGGGGCGCGTGGTCGCGCCCTGGGGCGTGAAGGGCTGGGTGAAGGTCGAGCCCTACAGCGACGAGCGCGACAACCTCTGCGGATTCCGGAACTGGTTGCTCGAGAAGCGGGGAAAGCTGCAGCCGGTCGCGGTCGCCGAATGCAAGGTTCACGGAGCGCACGTGGTGGCGCGCTTCGAAGGATGCGATGACCGCGACCAGGCGGAAACCTGGCGCGGGGCGCAAGTGATGCTGAGGCGCGGCGAGCTGCCGCCGCCCGAGCCGAACGAGGTGTACCAGGCCGACCTGATCGGCCTCACCGTGCTCGGCGCGAACGGCGAGCGGCTCGGCCGGATCGTGGAGATCCTGGAGAACCCGGGGAACCCGGTCCTGCGGGTCGCGGGCGAGGATCGCGAGCGGCTCGTGCCGTTCGTGCCGCCGGTGATCCGCGCGGTCGATGTCGAGGGCGGCGTGGTCGAGCTCGAGTGGGGAGCGGACTGGTGATCCGGTTCGATTGCGTGACGCTCTTCCCCGAAATGTTCGCGGCGGTCACCGACTGGGGCGTCACGCGCCGGGCGCTGGAGCAGGGGTTGTGGAGCATCGCGCTGTGGAATCCGCGGGATTTCACGAGCGACGCGTACCGCACGGTCGACGACCGGCCGTACGGCGGCGGGCCGGGGATGGTGATGCTGGCCGAGCCGCTCGAGCGGGCGATCGCCGAGGCGAAGGCCGCGGCGGCGGGCGAGGCGAAGGTGGTGGCGCTCTCGCCGCAGGGCGCGCCGCTCGACAACGCCAGGATCGAGGCGGTGTCGCGCGGCGAGCGGCTGGTGCTGCTGTGCGGGCGGTACGAAGGCATCGACGAGCGGCTGGTGCGGCGCTCGGTCGACGAGGAATGGTCCATCGGGGATTACGTGATCTCCGGCGGAGAGCTGGCGGCGATGGTGCTGATCGATGCGGTGGTGCGGCGCCTGCCGGGCGCGCTCGGGAACGAGCAGTCGGCCGAGCAGGAGTCGTTCGCGGAGGGGCTGCTCGATTGCCCGCACTACACGCGGCCGGAGACGTACCGCGGCGAGACGGTGCCGGCGGTGCTGCTCTCGGGCCACCACGCGCAGATCGAGCGCTGGCGCCTGAAGCAGTCGCTGGGAAGGACGTGGTTGCGGCGCCCGGAGTTGCTCGAGCGACGCGGGATGAGCGAGGCCGAGCGCAGGTTGCTCGAAGAATTCAAGCGGGAACGGGATACGAACGGAGCAAAGCCATGAATCTGATCGAGCAGGTCGAGAAGGACGAGATCAAGCGCCTCGGCAAGAACGTGCCCGAGTTCGACCCGGGCGACACCGTCATCGTCAGCGTGAGCGTCGTCGAGGGCGAGCGCAAGCGCGTGCAGGCCTACGAGGGCGTGGTCATCGGCAAGCGCAACCGCGGCCTCAACTCGTCGTTCACCGTGCGCAAGATCTCCTCGGGCGAGGGCGTCGAGCGCACGTTCCAGACCTACTCGCCGCTCATCGCCTCGATCGAGGTGAAGCGCAAGGGCGACGTGCGCCGCGCCAAGCTGTATTACATGCGCGGCCGCTCGGGCAAGGGCGCGCGCATCCGCGAGAAGGTCGCGGCGCACGAGCAGCAGGGCGGCGGCGAGGAGTAGGCCGGCCCTCGCTTCCCCGGTGGCGTAGAATTTCTCCTGCGCCATGAGCCTCAATTCGATCCCCGAGATCATCGCCGAGCTGAAGTCCGGCCGGATGGTGATCCTCGTCGACGACGAGCAGCGAGAGAACGAGGGCGACCTCGTCATCGCGGCGGAGTTCGTCACGCCCGAGGCGATCAACTTCATGTCGAAGCACGGGCGCGGGCTGATCTGCCTGACGCTCACCGAGCAGCGCTGCCGGCAGCTGAACCTGCCGCTGATGGTGCGCGACAACCGCTCGCCGCTCGGCACGGCGTTCACCGTCTCGATCGAGGCGGCGAGCGGCGTCACCACCGGCATCTCGGCGCACGACCGCGCGCGCACCGTGCAGGCCGCGGTCGCGCCGAACGCGAAGCCCGAGGACATCGTCCAGCCGGGGCACATCTTCCCGCTGATGGCGCAGGGCGGCGGCGTGCTGGTGCGCGCCGGCCACACCGAGGCCGGCTGCGACCTGGCGACACTCGCGGGCCTCACGCCGGCCGCCGTGATCTGCGAGATCCTGAAGGACGACGGCACCATGGCGCGGCTCCCCGACCTCGTCGAGTTCTCAGCGCGCCACGGCATCAAGATCGCCTCGATCGCCGACCTGATCCGCTTCCGCGGCCAGAACGAGTCGCTGATCAAGCGCATCACCGAGCGCACGGTGCACACGGTGCACGGGCCGTTCCGCATGATCGCCTATCTCGAGAAGCTCGCCGGCGAGACGCACCTCGCGCTGGTGCGCGGCCAGCCGTCGGCGTCCGCGGAGACCCTGGTGCGCGTGCACGAGCCGCTGTCGCTGCTCGACCTGCTCGACACGGGCGCGGGCGAGCACTCGTGGACCGTTCACGAGGCGCTCGAGCGCATCGCGGCGAGCGGGGCGGGCGTCCTGGTGCTGCTCAACTGCTCGGAGAGCGCGGGCCAGCTGATCGAGCGCGTCGCCGCGCCCGGGCGGCGCTCGCCGGCGAAGAACGACCTGCTCACCTACGGCATCGGCGCGCAGATCCTGCGCGACCTGGGCGTGCGCCGCATGCGGCTGATGGCCGCGCCGCGCAAGATGCCGTCCATGGCGGGCTGGGACCTCGAGGTCGCCGGCTTCATCGAGTCGCCGCGCAAGAGCAGTCTGCACTGACATGGCGCAGGCGAAGGCCGACTTGAGCGGGGCCGGGTTGCGCATCGGCATCGTGCGCAGCCGTTTCAACGAGGAGATCGGCCTCGCGATGCTGAAGGCGTGCAGCGCGCGGCTGAAGGACCTGGGCGTCACCGAGATCAGGACCGAGACCGTGCCGGGCGCGCTCGAGGCGCCGATCGTGCTGCAGAAGCTCGCGAACACCGGCAACTACGACGCGCTGATCGCGCTCGGCGCCGTGATCCGCGGCGAGACCTACCATTTCGAGGTCGTGTCGAACGAGTCGGCCGCCGGGCTCATGCAAGTGCAGCTCGACACCGGCATCCCGATCGCGAACGGCATCCTCACCACCGACACCGACGCGCAGGCCGAGGCGCGCACCGCGCAGAAGGGCCGCGACTGCGCCGAGGTCGCCGTCGAGATGGCGAACCTCGCGAAAGCGATCGCCAGCAGGCACAAATGAAATCCGCCCGCCGCCGCTCCCGGGAGCTCGCGCTCCAGGGGCTGTACGCCTGGCAGCTGTCGAAGGAGTCGGCGTCCGGGTTGCGCTCGCAGCTCGCCGAGGGCGACGACTTCGCCAAGGCGGACGCCGCGTACTTCGAGCTGCTGCTGCGCGGCACGATCGAGCAGGCGGCCGAGATCGAGCGCGACATCGCCCCCGTCCTCGACCGCCGGCCCGAGCAGCTCTCCCCGGTCGAGCGCGCGATCCTGCTGCTCGCCGCGTTCGAGCTGCGAAATTCGCCCGACGTCCCGTACCGCGTCGTGATCAACGAGGCGATCGAGCTCGCGAAGGCCTTCGGCGGCACCGACGGCCACAAGTACGTGAACGGCGTACTCGACCGCGTCGCGAAAGTCCTCCGGCCGTCGGAAGCGGCCTAGGCCGTGAGCTCCGAATTCGAGCTCATCCGGCGCTTCTTCGCCCGGCCGGCGCGCTCGGCCGTGCTGGGCGTCGGCGACGACTGCGCGCTCGTCGCGCCGGAGCCGGGCAACGTGCTCGCGGTCACCACCGACATGCTGCTCGCCGGCCGCCATTTCTTTCCCGACGCCGATCCGGAGAAGCTCGGCCACAAGGCGCTCGCCGTGAATCTCTCGGATCTCGCCGCGATGGGGGCGCGCCCGTGCTGGGCGCTGCTCGCCATCGCGCTGCCGGAGGCCGACGACGCCTGGCTCGCCGCGTTCGCGCGCGGCTTCTTCGCGCTCGCCGACCGCCACGGCGTCGAGCTCGTCGGCGGCGACACCAACCGCGGGCCGCTCGCGATCGCGATCACCGCGATCGGCCAGGTGCCGCAGGCGCAGGCGCTGAGGCGCGAGGGGGCGCGCGCGGGCGACGACGTCTGGCTCTCGGGCGCGACCGGCGAGGCGGCGCTCGCGCTCGCGCACCTGCGCGGGCGGGCGCGGCTCGAGCCGCGCGCGCTCGAGGATTGTCTCGCGCGCCTGCACACGCCCGAGCCGCGCGTCGCGCTCGGTGAGCGGCTGCGCGGCATCGCGAGCGCCTCGATCGACGTCTCGGACGGCCTGCTCGCCGACCTGGGTCACATCGCGGAGTCTTCGGCGGTCGGCGCGGAGGTCTCGCTCGAGCTCGTCCCGCGCGCCGCGGCGCTGGCGGCGTGCCGCGACGAAACGCTCGCCCGCGCCTGCCTGCTCGCGGGCGGCGACGACTACGAGCTCGCGTTCACCGCGCCCGCCGGCCGCCGCGCCGAGCTGGAGGCCCTCGCGCGCGAGCTCGGCCTTCGGCTCACGCGCATCGGGCGGATCGCCGCCGGGAACGCCGGCGTGCGCCTGCTCGATGCGGCCGGGGCGACCGTCCCCGCGCCCGCAGGCTGGGATCATTTCCGGTGATCCTGCGTCCCGACGCGCGCTTTCTCGTGCGGCACCCGGCGCATTTGGTCGCGCTCGGGTTCGGGACGGGGCTCGCGCCGATCGCGCCGGGGACGGCCGGCACGCTGCTCGCGTTCCCGATCTACCTCGGGCTGGACGCGGCGCTCGGGCCGTTCGACGGCTGGCCGGCGCGCCTCGCCTTCCTCGCCGCGCTCGCCGCCTTTTTCGCGCTCGGCGTCTGGGCGTGCGGCCGCACCGGGCGCGACCTCGGCGTCGCCGACCACGGCGCCATGAACTGGGACGAGGTCGTCGCGTTCCTGCTCGTGCTGCTGCTCACCCCCGAGGGCGTCGCGTGGCAGGCGCTCGCGTTCTTCCTGTTCCGCTTTTTCGACATCGTCAAGCCGCCGCCCATCCGCCACTTCGACCGCACGCTGAAAGGCGGCTTCGGCGTGATGTTCGACGACCTGCTCGCCGCGTTCTACGCGCTGCTCGTGATGGCCGCGGCGAGGCAGATCTGGCCGCTGGTGTCGCCGTGACCGAGGCGGACGACGCGCTCGGCGGGCTCGCGATCCGCGTCGGCGCCGCGCTGAAGGCGCGCGGGATCGCGCTCGCCACCGCCGAATCGTGCACCGGCGGCTGGGTCGCGCAGTGCGTGACCTCGGTCGCCGGCAGCTCGGACTGGTTCGAGCGCGGCTTCGTCACCTATTCCGACGCGTCGAAGGAGGAGCTGCTCGGCGTGCGCCGCGCGACCCTCGACGCGCACGGCGCGGTGAGCGAGGAGACCGCGCGCGAGATGGCGGCGGGCGCGCTCGAGCGCAGCCGCGCCGGCGTCGCGGTCGCGGTGACCGGGATCGCGGGACCCGCGGGCGGCACGCCCGCGAAGCCGGTCGGCACCGTGTGCTTCGCGTGGGCGAGGCGCGGCGGCCGCGCGCGCAGCGCGGTTCGGCGGTTCGACGGCGACCGCGCGAGCGTGCGGCGCCAGTCGGTGATCGCGGCGCTCGAGGGCGTGCTCGGCTCGCTCGAGGACTGAAAAAAACCGCCGCCCGGTCTTGGACCGGCCGCGCCGCTCCCCTATATTGGCGGGATGGGCCTTCTCCAAATCCCTGCCGCCGGCGTGCGCCCGGCCGCCGTCGCGGGGATGTTCTACCCCGCGGACGCCCGGGCGCTCGAGCGCGATATCGGCGCCATGCTCGAGGCGGCAGGTGAGCGAGCGCTCGCGCCCGGTTTCCCCAAGCTCGTCATCGTCCCGCACGCGGGGTATGTCTACAGCGGCCCGGTGGCCGCGAACGCGTATGCCGCGCTCGCGCCCGCGCGCGGACTCGTTCGGCGGATCGTCCTGCTCGGCCCTTGTCACCGCGTGCCGGTGCGCGGCCTCGCGCTGCCCGCGGCGGGCGCCTTCCAGACGCCGCTCGGGCGCGTCCCGGTCGACGCGGACGCCGTCGCCGCGCTGCGCGGGCTGGCGCAGGTCAGCGAGTCGGCGGCGACGCACGCGCAGGAGCACGCGCTCGAGGTGCAGCTGCCGTTCCTGCAGCGCGTGCTGGGCGAGTTCTCGCTCGTGCCGCTCGTCGTCGGCGACGCCGCGGCCGACGAGGTCGCCGAGGTGATCGAGCGCCTCTGGGGCGGCCCGGAGACGGTCGTCGTGATCAGCTCGGACCTGTCGCACTACCTCCCCTACGACGTGGCGCGGCGCATCGACGGCGCGACGCTGAAGAGCATCCTCGGCTTCGAGACGCGCATCGCGCACGACCAGGCGTGCGGCGCGACGCCGATCGCGGGCGCCCTGGTCGCTGCGCGCCGGCGCGGCCTCTCGCCCGAGCTGCTCGACTACCGCAACTCCGGCGATACCGCCGGCGACCGGCGCCAGGTCGTCGGCTATGCCTCGCTCGCCTTCGGCGACAAAGCCGCCTACGGGCCCGGGCACGGCGAGCGGCTGCTCGCGATCGCGCGCGCCTCGATCGCGAGCGCCTTCCGGCGCGACGCGGCGCTCCCGGGATCCGACGCGCCCTGGCTGAAGGAATGGCGCTCGAGCTTCGTCACGCTCAAGCTCGACGGCGAGCTGCGCGGCTGCGTCGGAGCGCTCGAGCCGCACCGGCCGCTCGCCGAGGACGTCGCGGCCAACGCGAGCGCCGCGGCGTTCCAGGATCCGCGCTTCGCGCCGCTGCGCGAGCACGAGCTCGAGCGCACCGAGCTCGAGGTGTCGCTCCTCTCCGCGCCGACGCGGATCGCGTTCGACACGCACGAGGAGCTGGTCGCGCAGCTGCGTCCCGGGATCGACGGCCTCATCGTGCAGCATCGCGACGACCCGTCGCGGCGCGCGACGTTCCTGCCGCAGGTGTGGGAGTCGCTTCCCGACCGCGAGGAGTTCGTGGCTCAGCTCAAGCGCAAGGCGGGACTGCCGCCGGGCGAGCCCACGACGCGCTTCGCCGCGCGGCGCTACGCCGTATTGAAATGGCGCGAGAGCGACCCGCGGCCGTGAGCGCGCGTCCCGATCCCCATTTTCCCGGGCGCTGGTGGCACATGCTGGCCGACGGCCGGTTGAAGTGCGACCTGTGCCCGCGCGACTGCAAGCTGCACGAGGGCCAGCGCGGCGCGTGCTTCGTGCGCATGCGCAGTAACGACGCCATGGTGCTCACCACCTACGGGCGCTCGTCGGGCTTCTGCGTCGATCCGGTCGAGAAGAAGCCGCTCAACCAGTTCTACCCCGGCTCGGCGATCCTGTCCTTCGGCACCGCCGGCTGCAATCTCGCGTGCAAGTTCTGCCAGAACTGGGACATCTCGAAGTCGCAGGATTTCGACCGGCTCGCGGACGCCGCGGACCCGGGGACGATCGCCAAGGCCGCGCTCGAGCTCGGCTGCCGCTCGGTCGCGTTCACCTACAACGACCCGGTGATCTTCGCCGAGTACGCTATGGACATCGCCGACGCCTGCCGCGAGAAGGGCGTCATGGCGGTCGCGGTCACCGCGGGATACATGCATCCCGAGCCGCGGCGCGAGTTCTACGCCAAGATGGACGCGGCGAACGTCGACCTGAAGGCGTTCACCGACGACTTCTACTTCAGGACCTGCGGGGCGCGGCTCGCGCCGGTGCTCGACACGCTCGCCTACATCCGCCACGAGACCGACACCTGGCTCGAGATCACGACGCTGCTCATCCCGGGAAAGAACGACTCGGACGAGGAGATCGACGCCGAGTGCCGCTGGATCGCGAAGGAGCTGGGGCCCGACGTGCCGCTGCACTTCACCGCGTTCCACCCCGACTGGAAGATGACCGACATTCCGGCGACGCCCGCGGCGACGCTGACGCGCGCCCGCCGGATCGCGCTCGGCCACGGCCTGCGCTACGTGTATACGGGCAACGTCCACGACCCCGAAGGCGGCAGCACCTATTGCCCGGGGTGCGGGACCGCGGTGATCGGGCGCGACTGGTACGAGATCCTCGGCTACCGGCTCGCCGACGACGGCCGCTGCAAGGAATGCGGCCACGCCGTCGCCGGCCGCTACGAGCGCTACACCCGGTCCTTCGGCTCGCGCCGCATCCCGGTCCGGCTCGCGGCGTCGCGCTAGCCGGGACTTGCTTTTCCGGCCGGGACTGTATATAAATACAGTCAACCGGCTCGTCGCTCCCGGCGTTGATCCCTTCGAGCGAGCCTGTCCGGCGGCGGGCGCCCGCTTCAACGCACAATTGGGAGATAATCCGATGGTCAACGAAGGGAAGGTCATGGAAGAAGCGAAGGCCAAGGCGCTCCAGGCGGCGCTCGCGCAGATCGAAAAGCAGTTCGGCAAGGGCTCCATCATGAAGATGGACTCGGCCGCCGCGCAGGACGTGCAGGTCGTCTCCACGGGCTCGCTCGGCCTCGACATCGCGCTCGGCGTGGGGGGCCTCCCGCGCGGCCGCGTGGTCGAGATCTACGGTCCGGAGTCCTCCGGCAAGACGACGCTGACGCTCTCGGTCATCGCCCAGATCCAGAAGCTGGGCGGCACGGCCGCCTTCATCGACGCCGAGAACGCGCTCGACCCGCAGTACGCGAAGAAGCTCGGCGTGAAGATCGAGGACCTCCTCATCTCGCAGCCCGACACCGGCGAGCAGGCGCTCGAGATCGCCGACATGCTGGTGCGCTCGGGGTCGATCGACGTCATCGTCGTCGACTCGGTCGCGGCGCTCACGCCCAAGGCCGAGATCGAGGGCGAGATGGGCGAGCCGCAGATGGGCCTGCAGGCGCGCCTGATGAGCCAGGCGCTCAGAAAGCTCACCGCCAACATCAAGCGCACCAACACCCTCGTCATCTTCATCAACCAGATCCGCATGAAGATCGGCGTGATGTTCGGCAACCCCGAGACGACGACGGGCGGCAACGCGCTCAAGTTCTACGCCTCGTGCCGGCTCGACATCCGCAGGATCGGCTCGATCAAGAAGGGCGACGAGGTGATCGGCTCGGAGACGCGGGTCAAGGTCGTGAAGAACAAGGTCGCTCCGCCGTTCCGCGACACCGTCTTCGACATCCTCTACGGCGAGGGCGTGTCGCGCGAGGGCGAGATCCTCGAGCTCGGCGTCGCCCAGGGCATCGTCGACAAGTCGGGCGCCTGGTACCAGTACAAGAAGGACCGCATCGGCCAGGGCAAGGACAACGCCCGCGACTACCTGAAGGAGAACCCCGAGCTCGCCGACGAGATCGAGGCGAAGATCCGCGAGAAGCTCGGCGTGAAGAACCCGGCGTCACCGGCCGCGGCGCCGGTGACGGCCGAAGTTTAGTCGGGCTTAAAGCCCGGCTCGGTCCGGTCCCACCCTACGGCAGGGCGGATGGCGCGTCAGCCCACCCTGAAGGAGCGCGCCATCCGACTCCTCGCCGGCCGCGAGCACACGCGCGCGGAGCTCGCCCGCAAGCTGGCCGGCCACGCCGGCGCCGAAGACGACCTCTCCGCGCTGCTCGACGAGCTGGCGCAACGCGGCCAGCTTTCCGAGTCGCGCTATGCCGAGGCCCGAGCGCGCCAGCTCTCCCGCAAGTACGGCGCGGCACGCATCGCGCACGAGCTGCGGGCGAAGGGCCTGCCGAAGGAGGCCGCGGAGGCGGCCGCCGCCGCGGCGCGCGAGACCGAGCTCGAGCGCGCCCGCGACGTCTGGAGCCGGAAGTTCGGGGCGCCGCCCGACACGCGCGAGGAGCGCGCCCGGCAGATCCGTTTCATGCAATCGCGGGGGTTCTCCTTCGACACCATACGCGCCGTGACCGGCGGAACCGAGGACGACTGAGTTCTGCCAAAATCCGCCCCGGTATGCCCGAGGCGGACAACGGCTGGGTCGACGAGATGCGCTCGGCGTATCTCTACCGCGTGCTCGCGGAAGTGGAGCGCGGGACGCCTCGCGCGCAGATGTTCGAAGGTCTCGCGAAGGAAGCCCGGGAGCAGGCGTCGATCTGGGCCCGTAGCGCGAAGCTCGCGTCCGTTCCGCCGTACGCCCCGGACCTGCGCACCCGCGTGGTCGCCGCGCTCGCCCGGCGCTACGGCCCGAGGGCGATCCGCGGCATCCTCGCCGCGATGAAGGTGCGCGGCCTGTCGGTCTACAGCCACGCCGCCCCCGGGCACCCCGCGACCACGACGGTCGACGAGGTCGGAAAGCGCCACCGCGGCGTCGCGGGGCAGGGCAACCTGCGCGCGGCGGTGTTCGGCGTGAACGACGGCCTGGTCTCGAACGTGAGCCTGATCCTGGGCGTCGCGGGCGCGTCGCCGAGCCCGGGCGTCATCGTCCTCTCGGGGGTCGCGGGGCTGCTGGCCGGCGCCTTCTCGATGGCCGCGGGCGAGTACGTCTCGGTGCGCTCGCAGCGCGAGATGTACGAGCACCAGATCGGCCTGGAGCGCGCCGAGCTCGCCGAGTACCCCAAGGCCGAGGCCGAGGAGCTGGCGCTGATCTACGCGGCCCGCGGCATGCCCGAGGCCGAGGCGCACGCGCTCGCGACGCGCACGATCGCGGACCCCCGGCAGGCGCTCGACACGCTCGCGCGCGAGGAGCTCGGACTCAACCCCGACGAGCTGGGCTCGCCGTGGGGCGCGGCGATCGCGTCGTTCCTGTCGTTCGCGATCGGCGCCGCGGTGCCGCTCGCGCCGTTTCTCGTCGCCGGCGGCGGGCGCGCGCTCGGCGCGTCGATCGGGCTCACCGCCGCGTCGCTGTTCGCGGTCGGCGCGCTGATCAGCCTGTTCACGGGCCGCGGCGCGCTCCGCGACGGCCTGCGCATGCTCGCGATCGGCGCGGCCGCCGGCGCGATCACGTACGCGATCGGACGCGCGATGGGCGTGGGCCTCGGCTGATGCTCGCGGCGCTCCATAGCCTGCTCGGCTTCTTCGCGCTGCACGGGGTCGCGTGGGCGCTCGGCGAGAACCGGCGCGCGGTCGCCTGGCGCCCGGTCGTGGGCGGCATGGCGCTGACGCTGGCGCTCGGCGTCGTGCTGCTCAGGATCCCGGCGGTCAGGCAGGTCTTCTTCGGGCTGAACCGGGCGCTCGACGTGCTGGAGCGCGCGACGCGCGACGGCAGCGCGTTCGTCTTCGGCTATCTCGGCGGCGCGCCGCTCCCGTTCGCCGAGACGCACGCCGGGTCGACTTTCATCCTCGCGTTCCGGGCGCTGCCCCTGGTGGTCGTCGTCTCGGCGCTCTCGGCGCTCCTCTTCCACTGGAGAGTGCTTCCCTGGATCGTGCGCGGCTTCTCGCTGCTGCTGCAGAAGACGATGGGCGTCGGCGGCGCGATCGGCCTTTCGTCCGCGGCGAACGTCTTCGTCGGCATGGTGGAGGCGCCGCTCGTGGTGAAGCCCTACATCGCCGACATGAGCCGCGGCGAGCTCTTCGTTCTCATGTCGTGCGGCATGGCGACGATCGCGGGCACGGTGATGGCCCTGTACGCGTCGATCCTGTCGCCGGTCGTTCCCGACGCGCTCGGCCATATCCTCATCGCGTCGATCATCAGCACGCCCGCCGCCATCGCGGTCTCGGCGCTGATGGTGCCGCTCGACCGCCAGACCGGCGGCGCGCTCGACCTCGAGGACCCGGCCTCGAGCAGCATGGACGCGGTGACGCGAGGCACCGTCGACGGCATGACGCTGCTGATCAACATCGTCGCGATGCTGCTCGTCCTGGTCGCGCTCGTCAGCCTCGCCAACCAGATCATCGGGCTGCTCCCCGACGTCGCGGGCGCGCCGCTCACGCTGCAGCGCGTGCTCGGTTGGCTGATGGCGCCGCTGGTGTGGGTCATGGGCGTCCCCTGGTCCGAGGCGACGACCGCGGGCGCGCTGATGGGCACGAAGACGGTTCTGAACGAGCTCATCGCCTACATCGATCTCGCGAAGCTCCCCGAGGGCGCGCTCGAGCCGCGCAGCCGGCTGATCATGACGTACGCGCTGTGCGGGTTCGCCAACTTCGGCAGCCTCGGCATCATGATCGGCGGGCTCGCCACCATGGCGCCCGGCCGCCGCGCCGAGATCGTGCGGCTCGGCGGGCGCACCATCGTCTCGGGCACGCTCGCGACCTGCATCGCGGGCGCGGTCGTGGGCGTGCTGTACTGAGCGCGCCGCGGGCGCGCTACGACAGGAGCGGAACGATCTGCTCCCAATCGTTCGCCACGGCGGCCAGCATGCCGCGCTTGTCCGCGTCCAGCACCGAATAATCGAGCGCCAGGAACTCGCGCTCGATCTCGCGGAAACGTTCCTCGAGCACGCGCGAGCCCGGGTCGAGGCGGCGCACGAGACCGAGACCCGTCGGGGCCGTCGTCACGGTGTGCACGCTCAGATCCGGCCGGTATTTGCGAAGCGCGAGCACCAGGCGCCAGATGTCGCCGCTCCAGAACTTCGTCCGGCGCTCGCGATCCGCGGTCGTGCGGTCCAGCGGATAGCCGTCGTGGAAGAGGATCGTCGAGCGCGGCGTGCAGTGCTTCTCGATCTCGATGAAATCGCGCAGCGCCGACTCGAACGTGTGCATGCCGTCGATGAACGCGAGATCGATCGGCGCGCCGCCGAGCTCGGCGCGGACGTCGTGGCGGGCGAAGAACGCCTCGCTCGTCATCGCGTGGACCGTGACGCCGGGGGCGGGCGGCGCCGCGAGCTGCGGCTCCGGATCGATGCCGATGGCGCGCGTCCCGGGGAGGGCGAGCGCGAGCGAGCGCCCCGCCTCGACGCCGATCTCGAGGTAGGTGCGCGGCCGCAGATGCTCGTGGATGCGGCGCAGCACCTCGTAGTAGCCCGGCCCGGGAAGGCTCATCTGCGCGAGCGCCGAGTGCGCCAGGCTGCTCCCCGGGTCGAGGTCCGCGGCGGTCTGGAAGCGCGCGCGCGCTTCCGCCGCGTCCTTGCGGCCGAGCGCGGTCATCCCGGAGAAAAACTGCGCCCGCGCGTCGTCGGGCGCGAGGCGCGTCGCGAGCGACAGCCAGCGCCACGCCCGGTCGAGGTCCTCCGACTCCAGGCACTGCAGCCCCGCCGCGCGCGCGAGCTGACCGAAGCCCTGGCGCCCCAGCACGAGACGGCCGAGCGCGCCGTCCCCCGCGGTCAGCAGAGGTTCGAGAAGGTGCAGCATCGGTCGTGCATCGGCTTCATGGCGAACGGCGAGCATAGCGCAGGCGCCCGCCGCAGTCATTGCGCGCCCGGGCCGGCGCGTCGCACAATTCACGCGCACCGATCGGGGAATTCCGGATGCCCGCTTCCACGCTGCACGAGCTGATCGAACGGCACCTGCGCTCCGCGCAATCGAGCTGGAGCATCGGCGCGCTCGGCGCGATCGCCGAGTTCGAGCGATCGGCATCGGAGCCCGTCGACATCCGGGCGTTCTCGGCCGTGACCGCGCGCGGCGCGATATCGCTCGATCTCCCCACGGGCTGCCGCGTGTTCGCTCGCGAGCGGCGCTCGGCCCCGCCGCATCTGTGGCTGTGCCTGCCCGCGCCCGAGGCGCGCATGAGCGTGCGTCCGGGCATCGCCGATCTCGGCCGCGACTCGGGCGCGCCGCGGCCGCAGGACCGGGAAGGGGCTCTCTTCGATCTCGGCCTGGGTCTCGCGAACTGCGAGTTCTGCGTGCGCACCGCGGACGCGTCTCTCGCGGCCGCGCTGCGCGCGGCGCAAGGCACGGCGCTCCTCGGGAACGCGCCGCTGGTCGAGCGGCTCAAGCGCTCGAACCCGCATCGGGTCGTGCGCTCGCGCGCGGGGCGCATCGAGGTGTACCAGGACATCGCGCCCGAGGGCGGGCGCGTTCCGAGCGGACCGCACACGCACCTGTTGCCCGCGCTGCTCGCGCAGGGCCGCACGCACGACCCTGCCGTTCCGATCCCGGAGGGCTGGCTGCCGTGCGTCACCCTGTATCCGCTAAAATCCGTCCATGAAGTCCTCTGAAATCCGCGAGCGGTTCCTGAAGTTCTTCGAGGAGCGCGGCCACACCATCGTCGCCTCGAGCCCGCTCGTCCCGGCGAACGATCCGACGCTGCTCTTCACCAACTCGGGAATGGTGCAGTTCAAGGACCTGTTCCTCGGCAAGGAATCGCGGCCGTACCGGCGCGCGACGACGGCGCAGCGCTGCGTGCGCGCGGGCGGCAAGCACAATGACCTCGAGAACGTGGGCTACACGGCGCGCCACCACACGTTCTTCGAGATGCTGGGCAACTTCTCCTTCGGCGACTACTTCAAGCGCGACGCGATCCGCTTCGCCTGGGACCTCGTGACCCGGGTCTACGGGATCCCGGCCGACAAGCTGTGGACCACCGTCTACCACGAGGACGACGAGGCCTACGATCTCTGGACGAAGGAGATCGGCGTGCCGAAGGAGCGCGTCGTGCGGATCGGCGACAAGCCCGGCGCCGGCAAGTACCAGAGCGACAACTTCTGGCAGATGGCCGACACCGGCCCGTGCGGCCCGTGCAGCGAGATCTTCTACGACCATGGGCCGGGCATCCCCGGGGGCCCGCCCGGGTCCGCCGACGCGGACGGCGACCGCTACATCGAGATCTGGAACCTCGTGTTCATGCAGTTCGATCGCGGCGAGTCGGGGAAGCTCGACCCGCTGCCGAAGCCGTCGGTCGACACCGGCATGGGCCTGGAGCGCATCGCCGCGGTCCTGCAGGGCGTGCACTCGAACTACGAGATCGACCTGTTCCAGGAGCTCATCCGTGCCGCCGCGCGCGAGACGGGAACGAAGGACCTGAAGAGCAACTCGCTCAAGGTCATCGCCGACCACATCCGCGCGTGCTCTTTCCTCGTCGTCGACGGGGTGATCCCCGGCAACGAGGGCCGCGGCTACGTGCTGCGGCGGATCGTCCGGCGCGCGATCCGGCACGGCTACAAGCTGGGGCAGAAGCAGCCGTTCTTCCACAGGATCGTTCCGGATCTCGCGCGGGTCATGGGCGACGCCTACCCGGAGCTGCGCAAGTCGCAGCAGCGCGTCGTCCAGGTGCTCAAGGCCGAGGAGGAGCGCTTCGCCGAAACGCTCGAGAACGGCATGAAGGTGCTGGAAGCCGCGCTCGCGCCGAAGCCGAAGACGCTCGACGGCGAGACCGTGTTCCAGCTCTACGACACGTTCGGCTTCCCGATCGACCTCACCGCCGACATCGCGCGCGAGCGCGGCGTCGCCGTGGATCACCCGGGGTTCGACGCCGCGATGGAGCGCCAGCGCGAGCGCGCGCGCGCCGCGGGAAAGTTCAGGATGCAAGCCGGCGTCGAGTACTCGGGCGGCGCCACCGAGTTCCGCGGCTACGACACGCTCGCGCTCGACGCCAGGGTGGTCGCGCTCTACCGCGAGGGCGCCCGGGTCGACGAGCTGCGTCCGGGCGAGCCCGCGGTGGTCGTGCTCGACCGCACGCCTTTCTACGCCGAGTCGGGCGGCCAGGTCGGCGACCGCGGCGAGCTCGTCTCCGCGGGCGGGCGCTTCGCGGTCGACGACACGCAGAAGATCCAGGCCGCGGTCTCGGGCCATCACGGCGTGCTCGAGCGCGGCACGCTGCGAATCGGCGACGCGGTCAAGGCGCAGGTCGACACCGCCGCTCGCGCCCGCACCATGCGCAACCACTCCGCGACGCACCTCATGCACAAGGCGCTGCGCGAAGTGCTGGGCGCGCACGTGCAGCAGAAGGGCTCGCTCGTGAACGCCGAGAAGACGCGCTTCGACTTCTCGCACGACGCGCCGCTGACCGACGACCAGGTCCGCCGGGTCGAGGCGATCGTGAACGCCGAGGTCCTGCAGAACGAGCCCACGAGCGCGCGCGTCATGAAGTTCGACGATGCGGTGAAGGCGGGCGCGATGGCCCTCTTCGGCGAGAAGTACGGCGACGAGGTGCGCGTGCTCGACATCGGGTCCTCGCGCGAGCTCTGCGGCGGCACCCACGTCGCGCGCACCGGCGACATCGGCTTCTTCAAGCTCGTGTCGCAGTCGGCGGTCGCGGCGGGGATCCGGCGCGTCGAGGCGACGACCGGAGAGGGCGCGCTCGCGTGGGTGCAGGCCGAGGAGGCGAAGCTCGCCGCGGCCGCGGCCGCGCTCAAGGCGCAGCCGCAGGAGCTGACGCAGAAGATCGAGCAGCTGGTCGAGCACTCGCGCGCGCTCGAGCGCGAGCTCGAGCGGCTGAAGTCGAAGATGGCCGCGTCGCACGGCGAGGACCTCGCGGCGCAGGCGGTCGAGGTGAAAGGCAAGGATGGAACGAAAGTGCGGGTGCTCGCCGCGGCGCTCGACGGCGCGGACGCGAAATCGCTGCGCGAAACGGTCGACAAGCTCAAGGACAAGCTGAAATCGGCCGCGATCGTCCTCGGGTCGACCGAGGGCGGCAAGGTGAGCCTGATCGCCGGGATCACCGCGGACCTGACGGGCAGGCTCAAGGCCGGGGACCTGGTCAACTACGTCGCCCAGCAGGTCGGCGGCAAGGGCGGCGGGCGCGCCGACATGGCGCAGGCGGGCGGCACCGAGCCGGCGAAGGTGCCGGCCGCGCTCGGGTCCGTGCGGCAGTGGGTCGAGCAGCGGCTCTGACGGCTGCTCGCGCCGGCTAGAAGCCGATGCGCTGCTTGCGTACCCCGCGACTCTCGCTGACGTCGCCGAGCGCGACCTCGTCGCGGCCCGCGAGCTTGGCGTTGCCGAACGCGTTCATCAGCACGCGGCGCATCTCGCGCGGCGAGAGCTCCGCGACCTTGTCGGCGACCGCGTCGGCGAGGCGCTCGGGGAACCCCTTGCCCCAATCGTGGTTGCTGCGGATGTCGTTGTAGATCGACTGCGCGATGCGCATCGATCCGTCGCGGTCGGGCGGCGTGATCTCGTACACGTTCATCCGGTTGAGGATCGGCTCCGGGATGCGCGACTCGTCGTTTGCGGTGGCGATCCAGACGACCGCCGAGGCGTCGATCGGGATCTCGACGAACTCGTCGACGAACTCGGTCGCGGTGTCGCGCTCGAGCAGCGAGTAGAGCGCGCCCAGCGGATCGTACTGGCTCTCCGCGCTCGCCTTGTCGATCTCGTCGACCATGATCACGGGGTTCGCGTAGGTGCCGTTCAGGATCGTGTCGAACACCTTGCCCGGCTTCGCGTTCTTCCACTGCGAGGACGCGCCCGAGATCACCCAGCCGGCCGTCATCGAGCTCATCGAGCAGAAGCCGAAGCCGGTCGAGAGCAACTGCGAGAGGCGCTTGCCGAAGTGGGTCTTGCCGATGCCCGGGTCGCCGAGGAGCAGCACCGGCGGCAGCTCCATGCAGTCGTTGGACGAGGCGCACAGCGCGATGTGCTTGCGCACGTCGTCGAGCACCTCCGCGAAGTTCGGAAGCTCGTCGTACAGGGATTCCATCGCCGGCACGCCCGAGGGCTTGACCGTGAGGCGCGTGCCGCCCGCCTTGATCATCTTCTCGTAGGTGGACTTGAGCGCCTCGTTCGCCGAGGGCGGCAATTCCTGCAGCGCGCGGTCGACTTCCGCGACGTCGTACACGTCCTTGAATCCGGCGATCGGGATGCTGAGCGCAGCTGCCGTCATTTTCCTTCTCCCTGGACAGTTGCCCGAAAAACTTACCACGCAACCCCGCCTTATGCAATCAACATGCCTGCCCGTAAGACTCATTTAACGCGGCCGTGGTTTCCGGGTCCACACCGCGCATCGGGCAAAACCGCCCGATCGGCACATCGCGAGCGTCAATTGGTCACATTCGCGGCGACCCGCTATAGTGCGCGCTTTTCCCCGCCGGACCCCGCGAAATGGCAAATCCGTCGACGTTTCGTCCCGAAGTGACCGTCTCGGAGCTCAACCGGCGCAGCGCCGGGCATCTCCCCGGGCTGGTTGGACTCGAGGTGCTCGAGGTCGCGGAGGGCCGCGTGAACGGCCGCATGCCGGTCCGGGCCGACCTGCTCGCGCCGAACGGCTTTCTGCACGCGGCGGCGATCATCGCGCTCGCCGATACGCTGTGCGGCTACGGCTGCATCGCGCACCTCCCGGAGGGCGCGAAGGGGTTCACGACCGTCGAGCTGAAGAGCAATTTCCTCGGCACGCTGCTCGAGGGCGCGCTCGCGTGCGAGGCCGTCCCGGTGCATCGCGGCCGCAACACGCAGGTCTGGGACGCGACGGTCACCGACGAGGCGCGCGGCAGGCGCCTCGCGCTCTTCCGCTGCACGCAGATGGTCCTGTGGTGAGGGCTCGGCGGCGGCGCTTGCCACGGCGCGCGGTTTCTGATTGAATCGGGTGTGATGAACCGCGGCCATTTCTTCGCGTACTATTTTTTCGGCTTTCCCGCCCGCTGGCGGAGGGACTGAGCCCAGGCCGCATTCGACCCGATCCCCGAAACCGCCAGCGAACCCGCTGGCGGTTTTTTTTTGACAGAGGCAGAGATGAGCACGACCGCCGAGCACGAGTTGGAAACGCCCGAGGAGGCAACCATGCCCTACCAGGTGGACGACGTCCGCATCCGGGAGATCAAGGAGCTCGCCCCGCCGTCGCACCTGCTGCGCGAGTTCCCGACGAGCGAGAAGACCGAGGCGCTCGCGTACAACACGCGCGCCGCGATCCACCGCGTGCTGCACGGGGCGGACGACCGGCTGGTGGTGGTGATCGGTCCGTGCTCGATGCACGACCCGAAGGCGGGCGTGGAGTACGCGCGCCGCCTGCGCGAGCTCAGGGACGAGCTCGAGAGCGACCTCATCGTCGTGATGCGCGTGTACTTCGAGAAGCCGCGCACGACCGTCGGTTGGAAGGGCCTGATCAACGATCCCAACCTCGACGGCAGCTTCCAGATCAACAAGGGGCTGCGCCTCGCGCGCCAGGTGCTGATGGACATCAACGAGCTCGGCGTCCCGGCGGGCACCGAGTTCCTGGACATGATCTCGCCGCAGTACTACGCGGACCTCGTGAGCTGGGGCGCGATCGGCGCGCGCACCACCGAGTCGCAGGTGCACCGCGAGCTCGCCTCGGGCCTTTCGTGCCCGGTCGGGTTCAAGAACGGCACCGACGGCAACGTCAGGATCGCGGTCGACGCGCTCAAGGCGGCGCGCACGCCGCACCATTTCCTGTCGGTCACCAAGGGCGGGCACTCGGCCATCGTCTCGACCAACGGCAACGAGGACTGCCACATCATCCTGCGCGGCGGCAAGCACCCGAACTACGACGCGGCGAGCGTCGAGGCCGCGGCGCGCGAGCTCGCCGCCGCCGGCCTCGAGCAGCGCCTCATGATCGACTGCAGCCACTCGAACGCGCAGAAGATGTATCAACGCCAGCTCGACGTCGCGCGCGAGGTCGCGCGCCAGGTCGCGACCGGCGAGGAGCGCATCATCGGCGTGATGATCGAGTCGCACCTCAAGGCGGGCCGCCAGGACCTGGTCGCCGGCAAGCCGCTCGTCTACGGCCAGAGCATCACCGACGCCTGCATCGGCTGGGAGGAGAGCGTCCCGGCGCTGCGCAACCTCGCCGAGGCGGTGCGCAAGCGCCGGCTGGTGAAATCGGACGACTAGCGGCGCGTATAATCCGCGGCGATGATCGACAGCGTTCGCCGCCGGGTTGTCGTCCTCGCCGCGCTGATCCTGGCTTTCCGCGTCTGGCTCTCCGCCGCGCTTCCCTTCACCGGCGACGAGGCGTATTTCGCCTACTGGGGCGTGTGGCCGGCCCTCGGCTTCTACGATCATCCGCCGATGGTGGGCTGGTGGCTGGCGCTGCTGGTGCGGCTGTCGGCCGAGCCCTGGATGCTGCGGCTGCCGAGCACGCTGCTGCCGTTCGTGCTCGCGGCCGGCGTCTGGCTCGCGCTTCGCCGTCGCGACGAGGAGCGCGCGCTCCTCGCCGCGCTCGCGCTGCTGCTCCTGCCGGTGAGCGTCTGGAACGTCCTCGTCACCACCGACGTCCCGCTCGTCTTCTTCTCGTTCCTCTCGGCGCTCGCGTTCCGCCGGGCGCTCGAGCGCCGCTCCGCCGCGTGGCACGCCCTGGCCGGCGTGCTGCTCGGCTGCGCCTTCCTGTCGAAGTACTTCGCGGTCCTGCTCGGGCTCGCCTACATCGCCTGGGTCCTCGTCCTGCCGAGGACCGAGCGCGACTGGCGCGGGCTCGCGCTCACCGTCTCGTGCGCGGTGCCGTTCGGCCTGCTGAACGCCTACTGGAACTACGAGAACTGCTGGGCGAACCTCATGTTCAACGTGTACAACCGGCACGGGGACTCGGGGCTCGCGTGGTGGCGCCCGCCGCTCTACGCCGCGGTGCTCTTCTATCTTTCCAGCCCGGTCGCGGTGTGGCAGCTCGCGCGCGGGCGCGCGCTCGCGGCGTGGCTGGCCGACCGCGACTTCCGCTTCTGGGCGACGCTGGTGGCGGTGCCGGTGCTCGTGTTCGCGGCGCTCTCGCCCGTGAAGACCATCGGGCTGCACTGGCTGCTCTCGTTCGTGCCGTTTTTCTTCCTCGCGGCCGGGCTGGCGCTCTCGCCCCGCGATCTGCGCGGCTCGGTCGCGTGGCTGGGCGCCTTCTCGGCGCTGCACGTCGCCGCCGGGCTCGCTGCGGCCGCGCTGCCGCTCGAGACCTGGAAGAACCTGCGCGTCTACGACGGCATCGTGTACAACGTGCGAACGGCCGCGATCCTGAAGCGCCTCGAGCCCTACGCCGGCAGGTTCCGCTTCGCCGCCGACGGCTATTCCCCGGCGGTGGTGGCCTCGTACTACGCGGGCCTCGACGCGGCGCGCCGGGGCGCGGCGCCGGTCCAGGCGCTGCGCGAGCACTACTTCTTCGTGTTCGGCAAGGCGTCGTCGCACGCGCGCCACGATGACATCCTGACCGACTTCCGCAAGCTGGACGGCGCCGACATCCTCGTGCTCCGGAAGAACCCGCCGCCCGAGGAGGAGTACCGGCCGTTCTTCCGCTCGGTGGGATTCACGAGCTTCACCGAGGCGGGGGCGACCTTCCACGTCGTGCTCGGACGCGGGTTCGACTACGCGGCGTACCGCGACCGCGTCCTCGCGCCGGCGCGCGCGAGCTGGTACGCGATCCCGCGCTACCTTCCGCAGGGCCGATGCTGGTTCTGCGAGCGCTACTTCGGCGAGGTCACGTGCCCGGCGCGCTAGCGCGCGGGACGCGCCCGGCGCCTTATCTCCGGGCGCTCGTGCGGCTGCTTCGTCCGCACCAGTGGATCAAGAACGCTTTCGTCCTCGTCGGGCTGGTGTTCGGCCACGGCTGGACCGACGCGTCGCTGATCGGCGCCTCGCTCGCCGTGTTCGCGGCGTTCTGCCTCGCCTCGAGCGCCGTGTACGTCGGCAACGACATCATGGACCGCGACGCCGACCGCGCGCACCCGGGCAAGCGCAACCGGCCGATCGCGAACGGCGCGGTCGGCGTTCCCGCCGCGTGGCTGTTTTGCGGCGCGCTCGCGGCTTCGGCGCTGCTGGCCGCGGGATTGATCTCGGATGCCGCGCTCGCCATCGTCGCGTGCTACCTCGTGCTCAACGCGGCGTACAGCGCCGGGCTGAAGCACGTCGCCATCCTCGACGTGGTCCTGATCGCGGCCGGCTTCATGCTGCGCATCCTGGCGGGCACGTCGGGCATCGGCATCGAGCCGTCGAAGTGGCTGCTGTTCGTGGGGCTGATGCTCACGCTCTTCCTCGGCTTCGCCAAGCGGCGCGCCGAGCTGACAGCGCTCGAGGGCCGGGCGGGCGATGCGGCGGACGACGCGCCCGGCGTCGCGCAGCGCCCGGTGCTCGAGCGCTACAGCACCCCCATGCTCGACCGCATGGTGGCCACCACGGCGGTCGGGGCCGCGGCCGGCTACGGTCTGTACACGGTGGCCCCGGACACCGTCCTGCTGCACGGCACCAATGGCCTCATCCTGACACTTCCCTTCGTCGTCTACGGGTTGTTCCGATACCTCTTCCTGGTGCATCGCCGGGGCGGCGGCGCCGACCCGGCCTGGGAGCTGCTGCACGATCCGCACCTGATCGCGGCGACGCTCGCGTGGTTCGCGGCGACCTGCATCGTGCTCGCGGGACGATGATGTCAGGTGACCGTCAGCACGCCGGTTTGTGGTCGGCGTCGTGATTGGGGCATAATTTCCCGCGCCCGCGTGCGCCGGGAGGGTCTCGACAAACGGCGCGCGCACGGTGTCCACGAGGCATAACTAGAAATGGCCGAAATTGCCGAACCTGCCCGGCTTTCGCAGTTGGAAGCCCTGGGCGACGCGACGCAATTCGCCGGCCAGATCCACAGCCTGATTGCGGTCTCGCCGCTGTTCGAGAACTTCAATCTCGCCGAGATCCGGCTGATGTGCCAGTTCATGGAGGTGTTTCGTGCGCAGCCCGGCGCCGACCTCATTCGCGAAGGCGAGGACGGCGACTTCATGATGCTGGTCATCGAGGGCAGGATCGAGGTGTTCAGGCAGGACCGATGGAATTCTCCGCGGCTCATCGCCGTCATCGACGCCGGGCAGTCCCTGGGCGAGATGTCGATGATCGACGGAGAGCCGCGCTTCGCCTCGTGCGTCGCGGCGCAGGAGTGCGTCGTCGCGGTGCTCACGCGGGAGTCGCTCGCGCGCATCGTCCTCGAGCAGCCGATCCTCGGCGCGAAGATCCTGATGGAGCTCGTGCTCATGCTCTCGCAGCGGCTGCGCGCGACGAGCGTGAAGCTCGTGGAGTACATGGACCGCGAGCGGCGATGACGGCGCCGCCCGGGTTGTAGACGAGAGAGTCGACTATGGCAGAATACGCCCCGAGGAGGATTGGATGAAGATAACGAACGGCAAGGACTTCTGGGCCGGCCTGATGTTCATGGGCTTCGGCCTCGGATTCGTGGTGGTGTCCCAGGACTATGCGATGGGCACCGCCGTGCGCATGGGGCCCGCGTACTTCCCGACCGTGCTGGGCGCAATGCTGGTCGTGCTGGGCGCAATCGTTTTCTTCCGCGCCTTCGTCTCGAAGGTGCACGAGCCGATCCACGTCTTTCCGTTCCGGTGGATCCCGGCCGCCGTCGGCCTGATTCTCGGCGTGATCGCGTACTACACGCAGGCGACCCGCCAGTCGGGCATCGCGTGGGAAATCGGCCACATGATCCTCTCCGGCATCTCGGTCGTGCTCCTGTTCGCGGCGTTCGGCCCGCGCTCGCTCTGGATCGTGCTGGCGGGCGTGGTCATGTTCGGCTACCTGCTGAAGCCCATCGGCCTCGTGCTCGCCACGTTCGTCCTGATCTTCGTCAGCGCCGCGGGCGGTCACGAGTTCAAGTGGAAGGAAGTGAGTTTCCTCTCCGTCCTTCTCGCCATCTTCTCGGTCTACGCGTTCGTGAAGGGCCTCGGCCTGCCCATGAACATCTGGCCCGACTTCCTGGAGTAGCCGATGGAAAGCTTGATTGCGAATCTCGGAATCGGGTTCGGCGTCGCGCTGAGCCTGGCGAACCTCCTCTACTGCCTGCTCGGCGTGCTGCTCGGGACGCTGATCGGCGTGCTGCCCGGGATCGGGCCGGTCGCCACGATCGCGATGCTGCTGCCGGTGACGTTCACGCTGCCGCCGGTGTCGGCGCTGATCATGCTCGCCGGCATCTACTACGGCGCGCAGTACGGCGGATCGACCACGGCGATCCTCGTCAACCTGCCGGGCGAGTCGTCGTCGGTCGTGACCTGCCTCGACGGCTACCAGATGGCGCGCCAGGGCCGCGCCGGCGCCGCGCTCGGCATCGCCGCGCTCGGCTCGTTCTTCGCCGGCTGCTGCGCCACGGTGATCATCGCGCTGTTCGCGCCGCCGCTCGCCGAGGTCGCGCTCAAGTTCGGTCCGGCCGAGTACTTCTCGCTGATGGTCCTCGGCCTGATCGCCGCGGTCGTGCTCGCGCACGGCTCGGTCGTCAAGGCGGTCGCGATGGTGATCTTCGGGCTGCTGCTCGGCCTGGTCGGCACCGACGTCAACTCGGGCGTCGCGCGCTTCAACTTCGGAATCTCCGAGCTCTCGGACGGCATCGGCTTCGTCTCGGTCGCGATGGGCGTGTTCGGCTTCGCCGAGATCATCGGCAACCTCGAGCAGAAGGAGCAGCGCGAGATCTTCACCAAGAAGGTCACGGGCCTGCTGCCCACGTGGCAGGACATCAAGGACGCGACGCCGTCGATCTTGCGCGGCACCACGCTCGGCTCGGCGCTCGGCATCCTGCCGGGCGGGGGCGCGCTGCTCGCCTCGTTCGCGGCCTACACGCTCGAGAAGAAGGCCTCCAAGAACTCGGCGAACTTCGGCAAGGGCGCGATCCAGGGCGTCGCGGCGCCCGAGTCGGCCAACAACGCCGGCGCGCAGACCTCGTTCATTCCTCTGCTGACCCTCGGCATCCCGTCGAACCCGGTCATGGCGCTGATGATCGGCGCGATGATGATCCAGGGCATTGCCCCGGGACCGCAGGTGATGACCGAGCGGCCGCAGCTCTTCTGGGGAATGATCGCCTCGATGTGGGTCGGCAACCTGATGCTCGTGGTGCTGAACCTGCCGCTGATCGGGATGTGGATCAAGCTGCTCACCGTGCCCTACCGCGTGCTCTACCCGTCGATCCTGCTGTTCTGCTGCATCGGCGTGTACTCGATCTCGAACGCGCCCTTCGACGTGATGCAGACGGCGATCTTCGGCGTGGTCGGCTACGTCTTCGTGAAGCTCGAGTGCGAGCCCGCGCCGCTGATCCTCGGCTTCATCCTCGGGCCGCTCATGGAGGAGAACCTGCGCCGCGCCATGCTGCTCTCGCGCGGCGATCCGGTCGTGTTCTTCACGCGGCCGATCAGCCTGACGATGCTCGTCATCGCCGCGTTCCTGCTGACGATCGTGGTCCTGCCGGCGGTGCGCAAGAAGCGCGAGGAAGCCTTCGTCGAGGCCTGAAGCCCGGGCCTTCGCGCGCTTCCGTCCGCATGGCCGACTCGCTCGGCTTCCGCCGCAAGTTCGGCGTCGTCGCGCCGTCGACCAACACGTCGGTGCAGCCGGAATTCGACGCGTTCCGGCCGCACGGGGTGACGAACCACTTCTCGCGCGTGCTCATCCCGGACCGCAAGGTCACCGACGACGCGAGCTTCAACCTCATGATGGGCGACATCCGCGCGTCGCTCCCCGCGGCGGTCGAGGCGGTGATGACCTGCGGCCCCGACTACGTCATCCTCGGCATGTCCTCGGAGACTTTCTGGGACGGCATGGACGGCAGCCGCCGCCTGAAGAAGCGCATGGAGAGAATCGCCGGCGTCGGCGTGGCGATGGGCTCCGACGCGTGCCGCGCCGCGCTGCGCGCGTACGGAAGGATCCGGCGCCTGGGCGTCATCACGCCGTACATGCCGGTCGGCGACCGGCAGGTGCGGCGCTACTTCACCGAGATCGGCTACGAGGTCGTGAACCTGCTCGGGCTGAAATGCGGCAGCCCGACGCAGATCGCGCACGTCCCGAAGGCGGCCCTGCGCGACGCGGCGATCGCGGTGAACCGCGGCAAGGTCGACGCGGTCGTGCAGGTCGGGACGAACCTCGCGATGGCCGAGGTCGCGGCGACGGCCGAGTTCTGGCTCGGCAAGCCCGTGATCGCGATCAACACCGCGACCTACTGGTACGCGCTGCGGCAGAACGGGATCAAGGACAGGATCTACGGCTTCGGCTCGCTGCTCTCGGAGCACTGAGCGCGCGAGCGCCGATCCTCATTTGTCGCGCCTCGGCTGCCACTGCACGTCGCCGCGCCCGCCCGCGCGGTTGAGCACCCGCCCCAGGACGAACAGCAGGTCCGAGAGCCGGTTGAGGTAGACGCGCCCGGCGTCGGCGACCGGCTCCTTGCGCGCGAGCGCGACGACCGAGCGCTCGGCGCGCCGGCACACCGTGCGCGCGAGGTGCGCGAGCGCCGCGGCGCGCGTGCCCCCGGGCAGGATGAACTCCTTGAGCGGCTGCAGGCCGGCGTTGAGCTGCTCGACCTGGTACTCCAGGCGCTCGACGTGCGCGTCGCTCATGGTCGAGCGACCGGGCACCGACAGGTCGGCGCCGAGGTCGAGCAGGTCGTGCTGGACCTCGACCAGCGTCGCGCGCACCGCCTCGCGCAGGTCCTCGGCGAGCAGCAGGCCGATGCACGAGTTCAGCTCGTCGACCTCGCCCATTGCCGCGACGCGCGCGGCGTCCTTCGGGACGCGCGAGCCGTCGCCGAGGCCGGTCTCGCCGGCGTCGCCGGTGCGGGTGACGATCTTCGAGAGGCGATGGCCCATGGGGCGAGGCTAGCACACGCGCGGGACCGGCGCCCGGACTACGCGCGGCATCGGACTATCCTGACAATGACATCGGCATTGCCGCCGCCCTCGCGCGGGCGTAGATTGCGCCTTCCATCGCACCACCACACGGGAGACGGCCATGGAATCGCAAGCGACGTTCGGCGCATTCAACCAGGGCGCGACGCCCACCATCGCGGTGTTCAACAAGGCGAAGACGCCGCTCGGCGTCGACCTCGACGCCCTGATCGCGGCGATGCAGGCGTTCATCGATCAGCACGTCGTCCCCGTCTGGGGGACGCCGGCGAGGCTGCAGCGCTCGCACGGCTTCCTCAAGAACGCCTGGGCGATGGTGTTCCTCGACAACGCCGACCAGGCGGGCGCGCTCGCGTATCACGATCTCACGCCCGACGGGCTGCCGGTCTCGAAGGTGTTCGTGAAGACCACGCTCGACAACCACGACAAGGTCAGCGTCTCGGCCTCGCACGAGCTCGTGGAGATGCTGGTCGACCCCGCGATCAACCTGATGACGACCGGTCCCGATCCCAAGGTGATCTACGCCTACGAGAGCGCCGATCCGGTCGAGGAGCTGAGCTTCCCGGTCGACGGCATCGACATGACCGACTTCGTCTACCCGTCGTATTTCGAGGCTTTCCACAAGCCGGGCTCGGTGCAGTTCGATCACCTGAAGAAGGTGACGAAGCCCTTCCAGATCCTGAAGGGCGGCTACCAGATCATCTTCAAGAACGGGAAGTGGAGCCAGACCTTCGGCTCGGTCGCGAAGGCGAAGGCCTTCGCGCGCGAGGACCGGCGCCAGCACCGCGGCGAGCTGCGCAAGCGCAAGAAGCACGTGCAGACGTCCGAGACGCAGGTCGCCCGCGCCGAGCGCAAAGCCCTGGGAGCCCAGGTGCTGCGCGACGCGGCGTAGGTTCGCAGAACTTTTACGCGCATCGCCGCTCCTCCCCTTAGGCCCGGCGGGGCGGGGCCGGCTTTCGCGCGCGCGTGCTGCGTCTGGCGTGCGCTTTTCGGATCATTTTCCAGGAGGCGGTATGAAGATCGGTCTATGGGCAGGTGTGGTTCTCACGGCGGCGGCGACGGCGAGCGGCGCGGCTTTCGCGCAGGATTCGAAGGGCAAGAAGGAAGGGGGCAAGAGCGTCACGGTGGCGCTGCACGCGCAGAACAAGTCGGGCGAGACCGGCAGGGCCAAGCTCACCCCCATGGGCGACCAGACCAAGGTCGAGATCAGCCTGAAAGGCACCCCGAAGGGCGTCGCCCAGCCCGCGCACATCCACGAAGGCTCGTGCGCGAAGCTCGACCCGAAGCCCAAGTACCCGCTCTCGAACGTCGTCGACGGCAAGTCGACGAGCGAAGTGCCCGTGAAGATGGAGGAGCTGATGGAGGGCAACATGGCGGTCAACGTCCACAAGAGCGGCGACGACATCAAGACCTACGTCGCTTGCGGCGATCTGAAGGGGCGCAGCGGCGGCAAGAGCAAGAGCGGCATGTAGCGCAGCGCGGCGGCTCCCCGCCGCCGGCCCGGCCCGCTCGCGTCAAGGCTCGCGAGCGCGGTCGGTGATAACCTGTCCGGCTAGAGGATCTGGCCATGGACGGCAAACCGAAGCCTTCGCCGCGGCTCGCGCCGCTGCCGACCGATCACGCTCCCGAGCTCGCGGACGTCTTCGCGTTCTCGATGAAGTCGCTCGGCTTCGTGCCGAACAGCATGCTCATCCTGCAGCGCAAGCCGAAGATCGCCAGGGCGCTCTCGCAGCTCGGGCAGGCGATCTGGGACCCCGCGGGCGAGGTCGACCGCGGCTTGAAGCGCCTCGTCGCCCACGTCGCGAGCCGCGCGGCCGGCTGCACCTACTGCATGGCGCACACCGCCGAGGGCGCGCTGCTCTTCGGGGTCGAGGACGAGAAGCTCGCGGCCGTGTGGGAGTACCGCACGAGCCCGCTCTTCTCCGAGGCCGAGCGCGTCGCGCTCGACTTCGCGCTCGCGGCGGCATCGGTGCCGAACGACGTCACGGACGACCTCTTCGCGCGCATGCGGCGCCACTGGTCGGAGGGCCAGATCGTCGAGATCGCCGCCTGCGTCGCGTACTTCGGATTCCTCAACCGCTGGAACGACACGATGGGCACGCCGCTCGAGGCCGAGCCGCTCGCGGCCGGCGAGAAATACCTGGCCCCGCACGGCTGGACGGCCGGCAAGCACGCGCGATAAAGAAGGGGCAGGGCACGGTGCACGCGACGCTTCCGCTACTCGAAGTCTCGGATTTCCCCGCGATCCGCCGCGCTCGCCTCGAGACGCTCCAGGTCAACCTTGGCTACAAGTGCAACCAGTCGTGCGTCCATTGCCACGTCAACGCGGGGCCGACGCGCACCGAGCAGATGGACGCGGCCACGGTCGAGGTCGTGCTGCGCTACCTCGCGGTCTCGGGCGCGGCGACGCTCGACGTCACCGGCGGCGCGCCCGAGCTCAATCCGCGCTTCCGCGACCTGGTGCGCCGCGCCCGGGCGCTCGGCGCGCGCGTCATCGACCGCTGCAATCTCACGGTGCTCGAGCAGCCGGGGCAGGAGGATCTCGCCGCCTTCCTCGCGGGCGAGCGCGTCGACGTCGTCGCTTCGCTGCCGTGCTACACGGAGGAGCTGGTCGACCGCCAGCGCGGCCGCGGCGTCTACGAGGCGAGCATCCGCGCGCTCCGGACCCTGAACGCGCTCGGCTACGGCCGCGAGGGCTCGGGCCTCGCGCTCGATCTCGTCTACAACCCGCAGGGGCCGTCGCTGCCGCCCGGGCAGGACGCGCTCGAGCGCGACTACAAGCGCATCCTCGGGCGGAAAGGCGTCGTCTTCAACCGCCTGTACACGATCGCCAACATGCCGATCGCGCGCTTCGGCTCGGCGCTGATCTCGAAGGGCCGGTTCAACGAGTACATGGCGCTCCTGCGCGGCTCGTTCCGCGACGAGAACCTCGGGGCGGTGATGTGCCGCAGCCTCGTCTCGGTCGACTGGCAGGGCTACGTCTACGACTGCGACTTCAATCAGATGCTGGGCGTGCCGCTGCGCCTCGCCGGCCGGCCGCGCGTCAAGCTCGAGCAGCTGATCGGCCGCGACCTCGAGGGCAACCCCGTCGCCGTGCGCGATCACTGCTACGGCTGCACGGCGGGGCAGGGCTCGAGCTGCGGCGGAGCGCTGCATGGCTGATTCCCGGCAGGCGCCCGGGCGCAGCTGCCCGCCCGACTACCGATATCCGCCCGGGGTGTTTTCCGCGCCGCCCGCGCTGCGCGCCGACGCGCTCTACGTCGTCGGCGGGCTCTACGGCAACGCCTTCGCGCTCGACGCGGTGCTCGCGATGGCGCGCGCCGAAGGCGCGGCGCTCGTCTTCAACGGCGACTTCAACTGGTTCGACGTCGAGGACGAGGCCTTCCGCGACGTGAACGCGCGCGTGCTCGGGCACGCGGCGCTGCGCGGCAACGTCGAGACCGAGATCGCGGGCGAGGACTCCGGCGCCGGGTGCGGCTGCGGCTATCCCGACTGGGTCGGCGACGCGGAGGTGGAGCGCTCGAACGCGATCCTCGAGCGCCTGCGCGCGACGGCGCGCGCTCACCCGGCGCTCCGCGCGCGGCTCGGCGCGCTGCCGATGCACCTCGTCGCCGAGGTCGGAGGCGTGCGCATCGGCGTGGTCCACGGCGACGCCGAGTCCCTCGCGGGCTGGCTGTTCTCGCAGGAGCTGCTCGCGCGGCGTCCCGAGCGCGCGGCGCGCGCGCTCGAGGCCGCGCCGGTCGACGTGTTCGCCTCTTCGCACACCTGCCTGCCCGTGATGCAGGCGCTCGCCACCGCGCGCGGGCCGGTGCTGGTCGCGAACAACGGCGCGGCCGGCATGCCGAACTTCCGCGGCGCGCGCCACGGGGTCGCGACGCGGATCGCGCTCGCGCCGTCGCGCGAGGCGCTGTACGGCTGCGTCGCCGGCGGCGTGCACGTCGAGGCGGTCGCGGTGCGCTACGACCACGAGGCGTGGCTCGAGCGCTTCGATCGCGTCTGGCCCGCGGGCTCGCCCGCGGCGGCGTCGTACCGCGAGCGCATCGTCGCGGGCCCGGGCTACGGCGTCGCCGACGCGATGCGGATCTCCACGGCGCGCTCGCGCGCGGCCTGACCCCGGCGGCGATGCGCCGAGTCCTCGTCGCGCTGGTCCTCCTGGGCCTGTTCGCGGCGTTCTTCGCGCTGGGGCTGCAGCGGTATTTCACGCCCGAGTACTTCCAGGCGCAGCGCGCGGCGATCGCGCAGCTCGCGTCCGCGCGGCCCGTGGCGACCGCGGCGGCCTTCTTCGCGATCTACGTCGTGCTGACCGGGCTGTCGCTGCCCGTCGCCGCGCTGCTCACGCTCGCGGCGGGCGCGATCTTCGGGCTGCTCTGGGGGACGATCGTCGTGTCGTTCGCCTCGTGCCTCGGCGCCACGCTCGCTTTTCTCGCGAGCCGGTTCCTGTTCCGCGACGCGGTGCGCGCGCGCTTCGCCGGGCGCCTCGCGCCGCTCGAGCGCGGGGTGCGCCGCGAGGGCGCCTTCTACCTGTTCGCGCTGCGGCTCGTTCCGCCGATCCCGTTCTTCGTGATCAACCTCGCGATGGGGCTCACGCCGATCCGCGTGCGCACCTTCTACTGGACGAGCCAGCTCGGCATGCTGCCGGGGACGATCGTGTACGTGAACGCGGGCACGCAGATCGCGGACATCCGCTCGGTGTCCGGGCTGCTGTCGCCGGCGCTGATCGCCTCGTTCGTGCTGCTCGGCGTGTTTCCGCTGATCGCCAAGAAGGCGCTCGACTTCTGGAAGTCGCGCCGCGTCTACTCGCGCTGGCCGCGGCCGGCGAAGTTCGACCGCAACCTCGTCGTCATCGGCGCGGGCTCCGCGGGCCTGGTGTCGGCCTACATCGCGGCGACGGTGCGCGCGAAGGTGACGCTGGTCGAGCGCGACCGCATGGGCGGGGACTGCCTGAACACCGGCTGCGTGCCGTCGAAGGCGCTGATCCGCGCCGCGCGCCTCGCCGCGCAGGCGCGGCGCGCGGGCGAGCTCGGCTTCCGCTCGGCGAGCGTCGACTTCGACTTCGGCGAGATCATGGAGCGCGTGCAGCGGGTCGTGCGGGCCGTCGAGCCGCACGACTCGGTCGAGCGCTACACCGCGCTCGGCGTCGAATGCCTGCAGGGCGACGCCCGGATCGCGTCGCCCTGGACGGTGGAGGTGAAAGGCGCGGACGGCACCCGCACGCTCACGACGCGCGCGATCGTGATCGCCGCGGGCGCGCGGCCGCTGGTGCCGCCGATCCCGGGGCTCGCGGAGGCGGGCTGCCTCACCTCGGACACGGTGTGGGCGCTGCGCTCGCTTCCGCGGCGGCTCGCGGTGCTGGGCGGCGGGCCGATCGGCTGCGAGCTCGCGCAGTGCTTCGCGCGCTTCGGCTCGCGGGTGACGGTGGTCGAGGCGGCGCCGAGGCTCCTCCCGCGCGAGGACCCCGAGGCGTCCGAGCTCGTCGCGCGGCGCTGCGAGCGCGAGGGCATGCGCGTGCTCGCGGGCCACGAGGCGACGCGGGTGCTGCGCGAGGCGGGCGGCAAGGTGCTCGTCTGCGAGCAGGCGGGACGCGAGGTCCGGGTCGAGTGCGACGAGATCCTGTGCGCGCTCGGCCGCGTCGCCAACACCTCGGGCTACGGGCTCGAGGCGCTCGGCATCGGCACGACGCCGCAGAAGACGATCGAGACGGACGACTACCTGCAGACGCTCTACCCGAACATCTACGCCTGCGGCGACGTCGCGGGCCCGTGGCAGTTCACGCACACGGCGTCGCACCAGGCGTGGTACGCGGCGGTGAACGCGCTGTTCGGCTCGGTCAGGAAGTTCCGGGTCGACGACCGGGTCATCCCGTGGACGACGTTCACCGATCCCGAGGTCGCGCGCGTGGGGCTGAGCGAGACCGAGGCGAAGGAGCGCAACGTCGCGCACGAGGTCACGGCCTACCGGCTCGAGGAGCTCGACCGCGCGATCGCCGACGGCGACACCGAGGGCTTCGTCAAGGTGCTCACCGTGCCCGGCAAGGACCGCGTCCTCGGCGCGACCGTCGTCGGCGCGCACGCGGGCGAAGTGATCGCGGAGTTCGTCCTCGCGATGAAGCACGGCATCGGCCTGAACAGGATCCTCGGCACCATCCACGTGTACCCGACTTTCGCCGAGGCGAACAAGTACGCCGCCGGCGCGTGGAAGCGCGCGCACGCGCCGAAGCGGCTGCTCGGGGCGCTCGGGCGGTTCCATGCCTGGATGCGGGGATAGATGAAGCTCTCGGTGGTCGTGCCGGCGCTCGACGAGGAGGCGCTGCTGCCCGCGACGCTCGCGGCGCTGGCGCCTTTGCGCGCTCGCGGGCACGAGGTGATCGTGGTGGACGGAGGCTCGGCGGACGGCACGCGCGAGGTCGCGCGTGCCGGCGCCGACCGGGTGCTCGACGCGCCGCGCGGTCGCGCGCGCCAGATGAACACCGGCGCGCGCGCCGCGATCGGCGACGTGCTCTTGTTCCTGCACGCGGACACGCTGCCGCCTCCGGACGCGGACGAATGCATCCGCCGCGCGCTCGGGAGCGGGCGCTGCTGGGGCCGCTTCGACGTGCGCATCGGAGGCCGCAGCCGCGTGCTCGGCCTCGTGGCCTGGTTCATGAACGCGCGCTCGCGCCTGACCGGGATCGCGACCGGCGACCAGGCGATCTTCGTGCGCCGCGAGACGTTCCGCGGCGTCGGCGGCTTCGCGGACGTCGATCTCATGGAGGACCTGCTGCTCTCGCGCGCGTTGAAGCGCGTGTCGCCGCCCGCGTGCCTGCGCGAGCGGGCGACGACCTCGGGGCGCCGCTGGGAAACTCGCGGCATCGTAAGGACGGTCGCGCGGATGTGGTGGCTGCGCCTGCGCTTCTTTTTCGGCGCGGACCCGGCGCGGCTCGCGCGCGGCTATGACGCGCGGCGCTAGCTGCCGCGTGCTGGTCTTCGCGCGCGCGCCGGTGCCCGGCCGCGCGAAGACGCGGCTGATCCCTGCGCTCGGGGCGGAGGGCGCAGCCGAGCTCGCGGCGCATCTCACCGAGCGCGCGCTGCGGGCGGCGACCGCGGCCCGGATCGGTCCGGTGGAGCTGTGGTGCGCGCCGGATCCGGCGCACCCGTTCTTCGCCGACTGCGCGCGGCGCTACGGCGTCGCGCTGCGCCCGCAAGGCGCGGGCGATCTCGGCCGGCGCATGCACCGCGCGCTCTCGGTCGCGACGCCCGCGATCCTGATCGGCAGCGACATCCCGGCGATGACGAGCGCCTATCTGCGCAAGGCGGCGCGGGCGCTCGGCCGCGCCGACGTGGTGCTCGGTCCCGCCGAGGACGGCGGCTACGTGCTGATCGGGCTGAAGGCGCCGCAGCCTTCGCTCTTCCGCGGCGTCGCCTGGGGCCGGTCCTCGGTCCTCGCGCAGACAAGGGCGCGCATCCGGCGCGCGGGCCTCGCCGCTCGCGAGCTCGCCCCGCTTTTCGACGTCGACCGGCCCGCGGACTTGAAGCGGCTGCCGCGGAGTGCTATCGATAGAAGGTCACCCCAAGGAGAGGAGCAGCCCATGATCAAGAAGGTGGTGTATTTCTCGATGAAGGTGCCGAACAAGCCGGGCACGGGCCTCGCGATGCTGAAGAGAATCGCGAAGGACAGGCAGAACCTGCTCGCCTTCACCGGCTTCCCGAACTCCGGCCGCGCGCAGGTGGATTTCGTCCCGGCGCGGCCGACGCAGTTCGCGCAGGCGGCGCGCAGGATGGGCGTGAAGGTGGGCCCGCGCAAGACCGCGTTCCTGGTGCAGGGGCAGGACCGGGTCGGCGCGCTGACGCGCATCCTGCAGACGCTGGCCGAGGCGCGGATCAACATGACGGCGATGGACGCGGTGACGGCGGGGAGCGGCCGCTTCGGCGCGATTTTCTGGGTCCGGCCGAAGGACGTCGGCCGCGCCTCGCGCCTGCTTCGGGCAAAATAGGACGCATGAAGCAGCCAGGACGTCGCCACCACGATCTCGGCGGTCTGCCCGCGGGGCGCGTGGTGCGCGACGAGCACGAGCGCGAGGAGTGGGAGAAGCGCTGCGACGCGCTCGCCGTGCTCATGTGGGACAAGGACCGCGAGATCGCCAAGGTCGACGAGCGCCGGCGCCACATCGAGGACCTGGGCGAGGAGATCTACCGCGACATGGGCTACTACGAGCGCTGGATGCACGCGGTGACGCAGAGCCTGCTCGAGCGCGGCGTCATCACCGTCGACGAGCTCGGGCGCATGATGGAGAAGGTCGGTGGGCGCGGCGGTTGACGTAACGGAAGCGGTCCCCGCGCGCTTCAAGCCCGGCGATCGCGTGAAGGTCCGAGTCGCCACGCCGCCCGGCCACGTGCGCACGCCTTACTACTGCCGCGGCCACGCGGGCACGATCGAGCGCATCTGCGGCGCCTTCCCGAATCCCGAGGAGCTCGCGTACCACCGGAGCGGCCTGCCGCTGCTGCCGCTCTACCGCGTGCGCTTCGCCGCGACCGAGCTCTGGCCCGACTACTCGGGCAACAAGAGCGACACGATCGACATCGAGATCTACCAACACTGGCTGGAGAGCGCATGAGCAAGACCGGCGCGACGCAGGGCTACTACAAGCGCATGCAGGCCGCGGTCGAGGAACTGCTCGTTCTCAAAGGCATCGTCACGCGCGAGGAGATCGACCGCGAGGTCGAGGCGATGGAAGCGCGCGACTACCGCCGCGGCGCGAAGATGGTCGCGCGCGCCTGGACCGATCCCGCGTACAAGGCGCGCATGCTCGCCAACGGCTCCGCCGCCGCCGCGGAGCTCGGGCTGTCGGTCGGCCCGCTGCACCTCGTCGTCGTCGAGAACACCGAGAAGATCCACAACGTCATCGTCTGCACCCTGTGCTCGTGCTACCCGAGGACGCTCCTCGGACCCCCGCCGCCCTGGTACAAGAGCCTCGAGTACCGCAGCCGCACCGTGCGCGAGCCGCGGAAGGTGCTCGAAGAGTTCGGACTGAAGATCCGCGACGACGTGCAGATCCGCGTCCACGACTCGACCGCCGACATGCGCTACATGGTGCTGCCGATGCGGCCGAAGGGGACGGAGAAGATGGATGAGGCGGGGTTGGCGGAATTGGTTACGCGGGACAGTCTCATCGGTACCGGCTTACCACATCACCCGTAGTGGTAGTGCTACAGCAATGTCTCTTCGGTCGTGAATGTCCCCGAATAAGCGAGCAGACCGTCGAGTGTAAAGTTCACCCGATATCTCCCCACATTGCCGAGGTTTCGCGTGCGGAGTGCGAGTGAA
>DASRFB010000061.1:0-19819 GCA_035651815.1 Burkholderiales bacterium
ACGCGATCGTCGCGGCGACCGAGGATCTGAGAGGGGTGCGGCTCGCCTACGCCCCGGACATCGGCGGCATCGGCGTGGACGACGAGATCGAGCGCCTGTGCCGCGCCGTGCCGCGCGGCCTGGCGGCCTCGGGCGCATCGCTCGAGGAGATCGAGTTCGACCTCTCGGACGGGCGCGACGCCTTCCTCGCGCTGCGCGCCGAAGCCATGGTCGCGAGCCACGCCGACAAGCTGCACCGGCTCGACGAGCTCGGGCCCAATCTCGCGGGCAACATCCGCGCCGGGCTGTCGCAGTCGGTGATCGACATCGCGACCGCCGAGCGCAAGCGCACCGAGCTGTGGGAGCGCTACCGGCGGCTGTTCGAGCGCTACGACCTGCTGCTCACGCCGACCGCGCCCGTGCCGCCGTTCCCGGTGGAGCGCAACCATCCCGATCGCATCGGCGAGCGCCGGCTCGAGACCTACATCGACTGGATCGCGCCGACCTTCCTCGTGTCGCTCGTGAACCTTCCGGCCGCGAGCGTTCCGGCCGGCCTTACCGCGTCGCGGCTGCCGGTCGGGCTGCAGATCGTGGGGCCGCGCTTCTCCGAGCCGCGCATCCTGGGCGTCGCGAAGCAGGTGCAGCTCGCGAACCCGCTCGGCGCGCCGCCGCTCTAGCGGCTACGACTGCTCGCTCTTCATGCCGCGGAAGGCGTCCGCGGTCTCGTGGCGGGTGTCGTCCTCGTCGTACCAGTAGAGCTTCTTCGGGTCCTCGTCCTTCGTGATGTCGTGCGTGCCGTCGCAGTACGGCATGTTCGACGACAGCCCGCAGCCGCAGATCCACACCGACTCGGCGCCGGCCTTCACTTCGAACGGTTCCTGACGAAAGCGCTTGACGATCCTGGGCATGCGGGTCTCCTGTTTGATTTTCAGTATCCGAAGAACTCGTCGGTGCGGATGCGGTCCTCCGGGACGCCGGCCTCGAGGACCATCTTCTTCAGCGCCTCGACCATTCCCGGCGGGCCGGCGAGGTAGTACGTCGGCGCGAGCAGGTCGCCCACCGCGCGCTCGAGCATGGCGCGGTCGAGGAAGCCGCGCTCGCCCTTCCAGGGCATGGCGGACTTCTCCATCTCGGTCATCGTGCCGAAAAAGCGGTAGTTCGGGTTCTTGCCCTCGAGCGCGACGAGCTCGGGCAGGAACGCCGCGTCTTCCGGGCGCCGGTTCGAATACACCAGGCAGAGCTTCCGCCGGAGCGCGTCCTTCTCCGACTGGCGCACGATGCTCAGGAACGGCGTGATGCCGATCCCGCCTCCGACCAGCACCGCCGGACGGGCGTCCGCGGGATCGAGCGTGAAGCGGCCGTTCGGCCCGCGCACGCGCACCCGGGTGTCCGCGGGCATGCGCTTCAGCACCCGCTTGAACGCGGTGTCGCGCATGCGGGTCGCGATCATGATCTCGTTCTCGAACGGGGCGCTCGCGACCGAGAAGGTGCGGCGGTTGCCTTTCGCATCGGTTTCGGGGGGATCGACCAGCTCGAGGTTGATCGATTGGCCGGCCTGGAAATCGAAGCCGGCGGGCCTGGCGAAATGGAACGCCATCGTGCCTTCGGCAAGCTCTTCGCCGCGCAGAAATGCTGTCTCGAACGTGGGCATGGTCGGGGTTCTCTCGGCATTGGATGGTACTCGCGTCCGGGTCGTTCCGGCCGCCGCACGGGTCGGCTAGAATCGGGTGCTCCCGCCGAGGAATCCCATGCCGTACGACAACATCGTAGTCGAGACCCGCGGCCGCGTCACGCTGGTGACGCTCAACCGGCCGAAGGTCCTCAACGCGCTCAACGACGCGCTGATGAGCGAGCTCGGCGACGCGCTCGCCAAGGCGGACCGCGACGACGCGATCGGCGCGATCGTGCTCACGGGCAGCGAGCGCGCCTTCGCCGCCGGCGCCGACATCGACGCGATGAAGAGCTGGACCTACATGGACGTGTACAAGACTGGCTACATCACCCGCAACTGGGAGGCGATGAAGTCGGTGCGCAAGCCCGTGATCGCGGCGGTGGCGGGCTACGCCCTCGGCGGGGGCTGCGAGCTCGCGCTGATGTGCGACATCGTCATCGCGGCCGACACCGCGAAGTTCGGCCAGCCCGAGATCAAGATCGGCGTCATTCCCGGCGCGGGCGGCACGCAGCGGCTGCCGCGCGCGGTCGGCAAGGCGAAGGCGATGGACATGATCCTCACCGCGCGCACGATGGACGCCCAGGAGGCCGAGCGCGCGGGCCTGGCCGCGCGCGTCGTCCCCGCCGACAAGCTGCTCGACGAGGCGCTCGCCGCCGCCGCGACGATCGCGTCGTTCTCCCTGCCGTCGGTCATGATGGCGAAGGAAGCGGTCAACCGCGCGTTCGAGTCGCCGCTCTCGGAGGGCATGCTGTTCGAGCGGCGGCTGTTCCACGCGCTGTTCGCGACCGACGACCAGAAGGAAGGCATGGCCGCCTTCCTCGAGAAGCGCAAGCCGGATTTCAAGCACCAGTGACCGGACCGGCCTGGCGGGTGATCGCCTGGATGTGCCTCGCGCACGTGGCGAGCATGACCGGCTTCTCGACCTACGCGACGCTGCTGCCGCGGCTGCAGCCGGAATGGGGCCTGAACAACTCCGAGGCCGGCTTCATCAGCGGCGCGTTCTTCGCCGGCTACATGGCGGCGGTGCCGCTGCTCACGAGCCTCACCGACCGCATCGACGCGCGCCGGATCTATCTCGGGTCGTGCCTGGTCGTGGTCGCGGCGCTCCTGGCGATGGCGTGGCTCGCCCAGGGTCTGCTGACGGCATCGCTCTTCCAGCTGCTCGCCGGCGCCGGGATCGCGGGCACTTACATGCCGGGATTGCGCGCGCTCACCGACAACGTCTCCGGCCCGGCGCAGAGCCGCGCGGTCGCGTTCTACACCGGCGCCTTCGGCTTCGGCACCAGCCTGTCCATCCTCTCGGCGGGCGCGGTCGCCGGGGCCTTCGGCTGGCGCTGGGCGTTCGCGCTCGCGGGGCTCGGGCCGCTCGTATCCGGGCTGATGGTCGTCTTCGGCCTGCCCGCCAGGCCGTCGCGGCATGTCCACGACACGCACGTGCTCGACTTCCGGCCGGTGCTGAGGACGCGCGCCGTGCGTCCCTACATCTTCGGCTACGCGGTGCACTGCTTCGAGCTGTTCGGCTCGCGCTCGTGGATCGTCGCCTTCCTCGTTTTCGCGCAGGGGCTCTCGCCCGCGGACGCGGCCGCCGCGCTGTCGCCGGTCGCGGTCGCGGCGATCGCGAACCTGCTCTCGCCGGTCTCGAGCGTGCTCGGCAACGAGACGGCGATGCGCATGGGACGCGAGCGCCTCATCTGGCGCGTGATGCTCGTGTCGGCGGTCGTGACCTGCGTGCTCGGGTTCGCCGCGAGCCTGCCGTGGCCCGCGCTCGCGCTGCTCGCGTGGGCGCACATGTGCCTCATCATGGGCGACTCGTCGGCGCTCACCGCCGGCGTGGTCGCGAAATCCGACGAGCGCATCCGGGGGGCGACCATGGCGGTGCATTCCATGCTCGGATTCGGCGCGGGCTTCGTCGCGCCACTGGTATTCGGCGCGGTGCTCGACTTGGCCGGCGGCAACGCGCGGGCGCCGGCGTGGGGCTTCGCTTTCGCGAGCCTCGGCGTCGGCGGCGCGGCCATGTCGTGGTTCATCCGGCGCTCCGTGCCGGCCCCGGCGCCGGCCCCGGCGCGGCGCGAAGGCGTGCGATAATCCGCGGCTCGAAAAGGAGACGGTCTTGGGTTCCCCCAGCAACGGCGGTCTCGCGCGCGGCCCCGCCGATCCCCGGGCGACGACGGTCCGCAGCGCCGCGGAAATCTATCTCGAGAGTCTCGGCGCGCACGGCGTCGACTACCTGTTCGCGAACGCGGGCACCGATTTCCCCCCGATCGTGGAAGGCCTCGCGCGCGGCGCCGAGCGCGGCGCGCGCATCCCGCGTGCGCTCGTCGTGCCGCACGAGAACATCGCCGTCGGCATGGCGCACGGCTACTACAACGCGACCGGGCGCCCGCAGGCGGTCATGGTGCACGTCAACGTCGGCACCGCGAACGGCATCAACTGCATCATCAACGCCGCGCGCGACAACGTGCCGATCCTTTACTCGTCGGGCCGCACGCCCGCGACCGAATCGGGCAAGCTCGGCTCGCGCAGCCGCTTCATCCACTGGGCGCAGGAGATGTTCGACCAGGCGGCGATGGTGCGCGAGAGCGTGAAATGGGACTACGAGCTGCGCTACCCGGAGCAGGCGGGCGACGTCGTCGCGCGCGCCTGGGAGCAGGCGATGACGCACCCGCGCGGTCCGGTGTACACCGCGCTGCCGCGCGAGGCGCTCGCCGCGCCGGCGGGCGCGGAGCCGTCGCGGCCGCGCGCGCTGCCCGCGGCTCCGCATCCCGACCCGGCGGCGGTGACCGAGCTCGCCGGATGGATCGCACGAGCCGAGAATCCGCTGATCATCACGGCGGGCGCGGGCCGCGACGAGCGGGCGGTCGAGGCGCTGGCGCGCCTCGCCGAGCGCTGCGCCATCCCGGTGACGCAGACCGCGCCCCGGTACCTCTGCCTGCCGTCGAGCCATCCCATGCACCTGGGGTACTGGCCGACGCCGCTGCTCGGAACGGCCGACCTCGTGATCGTGCTCGATTGCGACGTGCCCTGGATCCCGTCGCAGGAGTCGCCGCCGCCGGGCTGCCGCGTCGCCAACGTCGGCATCGACCCCGCCTTCGCGCGCTACCCGATGCGCAGCTTCCCGAGCGACCTGTCGATCGCCGCCGACCCCGCCGCGACGCTCGCGGCGCTCGCCGAGGCCGCGAGGCCCGACGAAAAGCGCCTCGCAGCGCGCCGCGCGCGCCTCGCCGTCGCGCGCGAGGCGCTGCGCTCGAAGTGGCGCGCCGACGCGAAGCCCGGCGCGCCGATGTCGTTCGCCTGGGTGAGCCGATGCATCGGCGAGGCGAAGGGCGACGACGCCATCGTGTTCAACGAGTATCCGCTGCGCCAGGAGCAGTGCCCGTTCGAGCGGCCCGGGACCTTCTTCCACAACAGTCCCGCCGGCGGCCTCGGCTGGGGCCTCGGCGCGGCGCTCGGCGCGAAGCTCGCTCGGCGCGAGCGCACGGTGATCGCGACGCTCGGCGACGGCGCCTACATCTTCGCCAATCCCACCGCCGGCCACTGGGTGGCCGCCGCGTACGAGCTGCCGATCCTCGTGGTCGTCTTCAACAACGCGCTCTGGGGCGCGGTGCGCCGCGCGACGAGCGGCATGTACAAGGGCGGCGTGTCCGCCCGGGACGACTGGCGCGGGCTGGCGAGCCTCGCGCCGGCGCCCGCCTACGAGAAGCTGGTCGAGGCGCACGGCGGCCACGGCGAGCGCGTCGAGCGCGCGGAGGATCTGCCGGCCGCGCTCGAGCGCGCGCTCGCGGCCACCCGCAAGGGGCAGCAGGCGCTGCTGAACGTGATCTGCGAATGACGGGCAAGCCGCAGGTCATCGTGGCCGGCGCCGGGCCGGTCGGGCTGCTGACCGCGCTCGCGCTCGGCGCGCGCGACATTCCCGTTCTCGTTCTCGAGGCCGAGCCCAATCTCACCATCGACCTGCGCGCGGGGACCTATCATCCGCCATCGCTCGAGATGATGGCGCCTTACGGCATCACCGACGAGATGCACAAGACCGCGATCAAGGTGCCGCGCTGGCAGTTCCGGGACCGCAAGGAAGGCCTCATCGTCGAGTGGGACGTGACCGAGATCGCCGACCTGACGCCCTATCCGTACCGCCTGCACCTCGAGCAGCACCGGCTGACGCCGATCATCTTCGCGAAGCTCAAGGCCTATCCCAACGTCGAGGTGCGCTTCTCGCACGAAGTCGTCGACCTAGAGCAGAACGCCGAGCGCGTGGTCGTGACGGCGAAGACGCCCGGCGGCGTGGAGAAGTTCGAGGCGCCATGGGTCGTGGGCGCCGACGGCGGCCGCAGCACGGTGCGCAAGTGCATCGGTCTGGACTTCGAGGGCTTCACCTGGCCGGAGCGCTTCGTCGTCGTGAGCACCACGGACGACTTCGCGAAGCACGGCTACGCCATGAACTCGTACGTTTCCGATCCCGAGGAATGGGTCGCGGTGTTCAAGATGCCCGACGACGGGCCGCCGGGCATGTGGCGCGTCATCTTCCCGGTGCCCGAGGACGAGGAGGAGGAGATCACGCTCTCGGAGCAGCTGGTCGAGAAGCGCATGCAGGGATTCGTGCCGCGCGAGGGCGGCTATCCCATCAAGTACAAGAGCATCTACAAGGTCCACCAGCGGGTGGCCAGGGACTTCAGGGTCGGGCGCGTGCTGCTCGCCGGAGACGCGGCGCACCTCAACAACCCCATGGGCGCATTCGGGCTGAACGGCGGCATCCAGGACTCGTTCAACCTCACCGAGAAGCTCGGCAAAGTCTGCCGCGGCGAAGCCGGCTCCGAGCTGCTCGACCTGTACGTGCGCCAGCGCCGGACCGTGAATCTCGAGTACGTGCAGGAGTTTTCGATCAAGAACCTGCGGCGGTTGAACGAGAAGGACGAGCGCGAGCGGCAGAAGAACTTCGCCGAGATCCGGCAGCAGGCGCAAACGCTGGAAGGCCGGCGCGAGTTCCTCAAGATCAGCAGCATGATCGCGAGCGTGCAGCGGGCGAACGCGATCCGCTAGGCTCGCGCGCGACCGTCCGCCGGACGGATTTGAACGGAACGGGTTTCTCCCTTAACTTATGCAGTAAAGCCAGCAGTGGCCCGGGTCGGTTGGCGATACCGCGCTGCAAAAGGAGGGGTCCACATGCAGAAGATCTGGCTGAGCAGCTACCCGCCGGGCGTGCCGGCCGAGATCGACTACAGCGGGAACCGCTCGGTCGGCGAGCTGTTCGAGAAGAACGCGGCGAAGTTCCAGGACCGGCCCGCGTTCTACAACATGGGGACCACCATCACGTTCGGCGAGCTCGACCGCAGGTCGCGCGACTTCGCGGCGTGGCTGCAGGGACGCGGGGTGGGCAAGGGCGCGCGCGTCGCCGTCATGATGCCGAACTGCCTGCAGTACCCGATCGCGGCGTTCGGCATCCTGCGCGCCGGGTGCGTCGTGGTCAACGTCAATCCCCTGTATACCTCGCGCGAGCTCGAGCACCAGCTCAAGGACGCGGGCGCCGAGGCGATCGTCGTCCTCGAGAACTTCTGCCATGTGCTCGGGCAGGTGGTCGCGCGCACGCCGGTCCGGCACGTCGTCGTCGCGGCGCTCGGGGACCTGCTCGGCGCGAAAGGCGTGCTGGTCAATTTCGTCCTGCGCCGCGTGAAGAAGATGGTGCCGGCCTGGCGGATCGAGGGCGCGTTGCGGTTCAATGCCGTGCTCGCGGAGGGCGCGCGGCGCGAGCTCGCGAAGGTCGACGTCGGGCACGAGGACGTCGCGTTCCTCCAGTACACCGGCGGGACCACCGGCGTGGCGAAGGGCGCCACGCTCACGCATCGCAACATCCTCGCCAACCTGGAGCAGAGCTTCGCCTGGATCAAGCCGTTCCTCGACGAGTCGCAGCCGCAGATCATCATCACGGCGCTGCCGCTCTACCATATCCTGTCGCTGACGGCGAACTGCCTGTTCATGCTCAAGATCGGCGGCTGCAACATCCTCATCACGAATCCGCGCGACATCCCGGCCTTCGTGAAGGAGCTGGCGAAGCACCGGTTCACCATGTTCACCGGCGTCAACACGCTGTTCAACGCGCTGCTCAACAATCCCGGTTTCGCCAAGCTCGACTTCTCGGGGATCAAGGTGGCGCTGGGCGGGGGCATGGCGGTGCAGAAGTCCGTCGCCGATCGCTGGAAGCAGGTGACCGGCTCGACGCTGGTCGAGGCGTACGGGCTGTCGGAGACCTCTCCGGCCGTCACGATCAATCCGCTCGATCTCGCGGACTACAACGGCGCGATCGGGCTGCCGATCCCGTCGACCGAGGTCGAGCTGCGGGGCGACGACGGCAATCCGGTGCCGCTCGGGCAGCCGGGCGAGATCTGCGTCCGCGGTCCGCAAGTGATGCGCGGCTACTGGAACCGCCCGGACGAGACGGCGAAGGTGATCGACTCGCGCGGCTTCTTCGCCACGGGCGACATCGGCGTGATGGACGAGAAGGGCTACGTGCGCATCGTCGACCGCAAGAAGGACATGATCATCGTCTCGGGCTTCAAGGTCTTCCCGAACGAGCTGGAGGCCGTGATCGCGGCGCATCCCGGGGTGCTCGAATGTGCGGTCATCGGCGTGCCCGACGAGCATTCGGGCGAGGCGCCGAAGGTCTTCGTCGTGCGCAAGGACCCGGCGCTCACCGAAGCCGACCTGCGCCGCTACTTCCAGGAAAGCCTGACCGGCTACAAGCGCCCGAAGTACGTCGAGTTCCGCAAGGAGCTGCCGAAGACCAACGTCGGCAAGATCCTGAGGCGGGCGCTGCGCGACGAGGCGCGCGCCGCGCCGCAGGCGGAGCCGGTCAGGCTTTGACCGGGCCGAGCGCGGATTCGACCGTCGCGAGCAGCATCTCGCGCTGCACGGGCTTGGTCAGGTAGCCGTCGATGCCGATCTGCAGGGCCTGCACGTAGGCGTCCTCGTCGTCCCGGCCGGTGATGATCACGACCGGCATCCTGCGCGTCAGCGGATCGTTCTTCAGCGCGCGCAGCATCTCGAAGCCGTGCAGGTACGGGATGTTGAGATCCAGCAGCAGCAGGTCGGGCGGATCGGCGAGGATCAATCGCAGCCCGGCCACCGCATCGACCGCGACCTCGGCGCCGTGCCCGGCATCGGACAGATGCACGCGCAGCAGCTCCACGAAAGTGCGGTCGTCGTCGACGATCAGTATGCGGGCCACGGTGGGTCGAAGCGGTTGATCCGCTCACATGCTAGCACCGCGCGGCGGGGCGGAGCAGCGCATGCATTTTCATGCCTGTGGAATATGACCTTATTTGCAAACCCGCATTGCGGTTCGCGGGTCGCGTCTGGTATAAAACGTCAGCCGTTTTCGGGAGGACGGGATGATCTACGCGCTGAATGAACTGCGACTTGCCGCGCTCGCGCCCTGGTATGCCGCAGCCAAGACCACGCTGGATCTGTTCACCAGCCCCTTCAGCCCGTTCGCCTACCTGCCCGAGAGCCGGCGCCTCGCCGCCGGCGCCGAAGTCTTCTGCCGTCTGACCCAGCGCTACGAGAAGCCCGCGTTCGGAATCCGCGACACGCTCGCCGACGGCGCGCGCGTCGGGGTCGAGGAGCGCGTCGCCATCGAGAAGCCGTTCTGCCGGCTGCTGCGCTTCTGCAAGGCGCAGGCGCGCGCGGAGCACCCGAAGGTGCTGCTGGTCGCGCCGCTGTCGGGGCACCACGCGACGCTGCTGCGCGACACGGTGCGCGCGCTGCTGCCCGATCACGACGTGTACGTCACCGACTGGACCGACGCGCGCATGGTCCCGATCGCGCACGGCGCCTTCCACCTCGACGACTACGTCGACTACATCCGCGAGTTCATCCGTTACCTGGGACCCGACGTGCACGTGATCTCGGTCTGTCAGCCGACCGTGCCGGTGCTCGCGGCGGTGGCGCTGATGGCGGATGCGGGCGAGCGCATCGCGCCGCGGACGATGGTCATGATGGGCGGGCCGATCGACGCGCGGCGCAGCCCCACCGCGGTGAACGACCTCGCGACCCGCAGGCCGATGTCCTGGTTCGAGCGCTCGGTGATCGACAAGGTGCCGGCCAAGTATCCCGGCTTCATGCGACGCGTTTATCCGGGGTTCCTGCAGCACCTCGGGTTCGTCGCGATGAACCCGCGCCGGCACGTCTGGGCCCATTGGGACTTCTACAACCACCTGCTCGAGGGCGACGGGGAATCGGCCGAAGCGCACCGGGCTTTCTACGACGAATACAACGCGGTGCTCGACATGCCCGCCGAGTACTACCTCGACACGATCCGGACGGTGTTCAAGGAGCACCGCCTCGCGCGCGGGACTTGGAAGGTGCGGGGCGACCTGGTGCGCCCGCAGGCGATCGAGCGCACCGCGCTCCTGACCATCGAGGGGGAGCTCGACGATATCTCGGGCAACGGCCAGACCGAGGCGGCGCACGGCCTGTGTTCGGGGATACCCGACCGGAAACGTGAGCACTTGCTAGTGCCGAAGGTCGGGCACTACGGCATCTTCTCCGGCCGGCGCTGGCGGGAGACGATCAGCCCGTGCATCGGTCAGTTCATCCGCAAGCACCGTTGAGCCCCGCCGACCCGCCCATTTGTATTGCCTTCGGCGGTGGCCGCGCGTAGCATAAGCTTCACATAACTCCAAGAAGCCGGCAGGGGGGTCGTCGACCTGATCCGAAAAGGAGTGTGGTATGTGCTACGAATACGAATGGTATGAGAAGGCGCGCCTCGCCGAGCAGGCCCGCCGACTCAAGGAAAAAGCCAAGGAAGACCGCAGGTCCGCAGAGCCCCAAGCCCCGGTGAAGCCCATTCCGGCCCGCCCGGTGAAGGAGCAAGTTCCCGCCTGACGTTCCAGGCCAGGATCGAGTCGAAGCCCCGCTTTCGCGGGGCTTTGCTTTTCTAGGGGACCGCCGGGGGCGAGACCGGCTGGTCGATCGCCCCGAAGATCGAGCCCCCGGCCGTGTCGAGCACCTCGATCCGGACCCGGTCGCCGAAGCGCAGGAACGGGGTCTGCGGCTCGACTTTCTTCACCGTCTCCAGGGCGCGCCGCTCGGCGATGCAGGCGTGCCCCGACTCGTATCCGTAGTTCGAGATCGTCCCCGAGCCGAGCACGGTCCCCGCGCCGAGCGGGCGCGTCGCGGCGGCGTGCGCGATGAGCTGGTGAAAGCCGAACTGCATGTCGGTACCGCAATCGGGCGACCCGAACGGCTTGCCGTTGACGCTCACGCGCATCGGCAGCTTGAGGCGGCGCCCGTCCCAGGCGTCGCCGAGCTCCTCGGGCGTCACCGCGACGGGCGAGAAGGCCGTCGCGGCCTTGCCGTGCACGAAGCCGAAGCCCTTGGCGAGCTCGGCCGGGATGAGGTTGCGCAGGCTGACGTCGTTCACGAGCGCGAGCAGCCGCACGTGCTCGCTCGCGCGGTCGGCCTTCACGCCCATCGGCACGTCGTCGAGGAAAACGGCGACCTCGGCCTCGAGGTCGATGCCCCAGTCCTCGCTCGCCGCCTCGATGGGATCGCAAGGCCCGATGAACCACTGCGAGTCGCCCTGGTACATGAGCGGGTCGCGCTTGAACTCCGCGGGCATGGACGCCCCGCGCGCCTTGCGCACCAGCTCCACGTGCGCGAGGTAGGCGCTGCCGTCGAGCCATTGGTAGGCGCGCGGCAGCGGCGCTGCGAGCCGCTGCGGCTCGAGCTCGAAGGCGCGCGAGCCGAGCGCCTGCGGCGAGCGGTTCAGCGTCTCGTACAGCGTCTGCAGCTGCGGCGACGCGTAGTCCCAGTCGTCGAGCGCGGCCTGCAGCGTGGGCGCGACGTCGTACGCGATCGTCGCGTGCTTCAGGTCGCGGCTGACGACGAGCAGCGCGCCGTCGCGCGTGTCGTCCTTCAGGGTGGCGAGCTTCATGGCGGGGCGAAAGAAGGGGCGGATTATACCGCGCGCCCCGCGCCGGTCAGCGCGGGCGGAAGCGCTTCTTCAGCCCGCGCCAGCAGTGCGCGTAGTCGCGCTGCGGCGGGTGAGTCTCCATCGCGTAGCGCGTCGCGCGGATCGGGTAGCGCGACTCGAACATGAACGCGAGCGTGTCCTCGATCTTGTGCGGGGCGAGCTTCGCCGAGGACGCGCGCTCGAAGGTCTCGGCGTCGGGGCCGTGCGCGCTCCACGAGTTGTGCAGGCTCGCGCCGCCGGGGAGGAAGCCCTCGGCCTTGGCGTCGTACACGCCGTGCACCAGGCCCATGAGCTCGCTCATCACGTTGCGGTGATACCAGGGCGGACGGAACGTATCCTCGCCGACCAGCCAGCGCGGCGGGAAGATGACGAAGTCGACGTTGGCCCAGCCCGCGCTGTCCGACGGCGAGGTGAGCACCGTGTAGATCGACGGGTCGGGATGGTCGAAGCTCACCGTCCCGATCACCATGAAGCGGGCGAGGTCGTACTTGTAGGGCGCGAGGCTCCCGTGCCAGGCGACGACGTCGAGCGGCGAATGGTCGATGCCCGCCGACCAGAGCGCGCCGCCGAACTTCGCCACGATCTCGTGACGCCGGTCGACGTCCTCGTACGCGGCGACCGGCGCGAGGAAGTCGCGCGGACTGGCGAGGCCGTTCGAGCCGATCGGTCCGAGCTCGGGCAGACGGAACATCGCACCGTAGTTCTCGCAGACGTAGCCGCGCGCCGCGCCCTCCGGCAGCTCGGCGCGGAAGCGCATCCCGCGCGGGAGGAGCGCGATCTCGCCGGGCGCGACCGCGAGGCGGCCGAGCTCGGTGAAGAGCTCGAGCGCCCCCGCCTGCGGAACGATCAGCAGCTCGCCGTCCGCGTCGTAGAAGACGCGGTCCTTCATGTCGCGGTTCGCGGCGTACCAGTGCACCGCCATCCCGCACTGGAGGCGCGCGTCGCCGTTGCCGGCGATCGTCGCGAGGCCGTCGACGAAGTCGGCGGGCCGCGCCGGCGCGGGGAACGGATCCCAGCGCAGCTGCGACGGCGTCGCGGCGCCCTCGTCGAAAGGCGCCGTGCGCAGTGTCGGCTGCTGCAGGCGCTCGAAGGGCCCGTGGGTCGCCGACGGGCGGATGCGGTAGGTCCACGTGCGCCGGTTCGCCGCGCGCGGCGCGCCGAACGCGGTGCCCGAGAGCAGCTCGGCGTAAAGGCCGTGAGGGGCGCGCTGCGGGCTGTTGCGTCCCGTCGGCAGCGCGCCCGGGACCGACTCGCTCGCGTGCTCGTTGCCGAAACCGCTCTGGTACGCGAGCGGGGCGCCCGGCTTGCGGGCAAGGGGTTTCGGCCGTTTCCTCACGCGGGCGTCCATCGGTTCATCTCCCTTCGAGCCAAAGCGCGAATCGTGTCGCGGTCAAACCGGCTTCAGCGCGCCGCGGCGGATCTGATCGAGCTCGATCGACTCGAACAGCGCGCGGAAATTGCCTTCACCGAAGCCCTCGTTGCCCTTGCGCTGGATGATCTCGAAGAAGATCGGGCCGATCACCGTCTTGGTGAAGATCTGGAGCAGCAGGTCGCCGGGCGCCCCGTCGAGGAGGATCCGGTTGCGCCGCAGCCGCCCGACGTCCTCGCCGTGCCCTGGCACGCGCGCGTCCAGCGCCTCGTAGTAGGTGTCGGGCGTGTCCATGAACGCGACGTCCGCGCGGCGCAGCGACTCGACCGTCGCATGGATGTCGGCGGTGGCCAGGGCGACGTGCTGGATGCCTTCGCCGTGGTAGGCCTCCAGGTATTCCTGGATCTGCGAGCGGTCGTCGGACGACTCGTTGATCGGGATGCGGATCTTTCCGCACGGGCTGATCATCGCCTTGCTCTTCAGCCCGGTCAGCCGGCCCTCGATGTCGAAGTAGCGCGCCTCGCGGAAGTTGAACAGGCGCTCGTAGAAGTCGGCCCATTCCTTCATGGCGCCGCGGTGAACGTTGTGTGTCAGGTGATCGACCGCGAGCAGCCCCGCGCCCGCGTGCGCTCCGTCGCCGTCGGCACCGAGCTGCTCGAAATCGACGTCGTAGATCGAGATGTCGCCGATGCCGCGCCGCCCGTCCTTGCCGCGCCAGCGGTCGACGAAGTAGATGAGCGAGTCGCCGACGCCCTTGATCGCGGGGATGTTGAGCTCCATGGGGCCCGAGCGCGAATCGAAGCCCCACGCGCCCAGCTCGACCGCGCGCCGGTACGCGGCCGCCGCGTCGCGCACGCGCAGCGCGATCGCGCAAATCGACGGCCCATGCAGCCGCGCGAAGCGCTGCGCGAACGAGTCGGGCTCGGCGTTGACGATGAAGTTGATTCCACCCTGGCGGTAGAGAATCACGTTCTTGTGGCGGTGCCGCGCGATCGCCTTGAAACCGAGCGTCTCGAACAGCGCGCCGAGCGCGCGCGGGTCCGGCGCCGCGTACTCGACGAACTCGAAGCCCGCAGTGCCCATCGGGTTGTCCACGCGATCGCGCTCCATCGCCGTCCGCGCTAGCGCGCCTGCACCGGCGCGAGTTCGGGGTGCATCTGCAGCACGCGCCTGCGCAGCTCCATGAGGTACGAGTCGCGCACGCCGTGCTCGACCAGGCCTTTCACCGTCTCGAGCAGATACTCGACCGGCGTACCGAGATAGCCGCGCGTGCTGACCAGCGTACGGATCACGGTCTCGAGCGGCAGCTTCCCCGCGTAGCTCGAATGCCTCCGGTTCACCACGAACGCGATCGCGCGCAGGGCGGTCCCGCCGGCGTCGATCGGAACCCAGCGCGGCGCGTACGCACCCAGCACCATCTCGCGCCGCCAGAGCAGGCGCAGCTCCTCGGTCGCGCGGCGCGCGGCGATCCGGTAGGCGACGCCGTGGCAGCTGCCGCCGGCATCGAGGCCGAGGACCAGCCCAGGCTTCTGCATCGAGCCGCGGTTGACGCGCGACCAGAGACAGAAGCGCCGATGGAAGCCGTGCAGGCGCGCGACGCGGCGCTCCTCGAAGTGCACGATCGGGTTCCAGATCAGCGAGCCGTAGCCGAAGAGCCAGACGTCCTCGCCCGCCGCATGCTCGGCGAGCAGCGCGCTCGCGGACGCCTCGAGCTCCGCCTCGGACAGCACCGGCGTATCGGGATTCGCCTCGCGGAAGAGCTTCCGCAAGCGGTCGTTCTCGAGGTCGGCTCGCGTCAGCGTCATCCGGCGCTCAGGCGGCCTTCGGCTGCTCGCGCGGGTTGCGGAACGTGGACAGCAGCTCGGCCTCCTTCTTCTTCGCCTCGGCGAGGTGCCGCGCCTTGACGTGGCCGAAGCCGCGGATGCGCTCGGGGATCGAGGCAATCTCGACCGCGAGCGCGCGGTTGCCGCGGTCGAGCCGCGCGAGCAGCTCGTCGACCGTGCGCTCGTACCCGGCGATCAGCCGCCGCTCGGTGCGGCGCTCTTCCGAGTAGCCGAAGACGTCCAGCGCGGTCCCGCGCAGCCCCTTCAGCTTCGCGAGGACCCGGAAGGCCGTCATCATCCACGGGCCGTAGGCGGATTTACGGAGCTCGCCGGTCGCCGGATCGCGCTTCGCGAGCAGCGGCGGCGCGAGGTGGAATCGCAGCCGGTAATCGCCCTCGAACATCGTCTCGATGCGGCGGCGGAACGCCGGATCGGAATGCAGCCGCGCGACCTCGTACTCGTCCTTGTAGGCGAGCAGCTTGAAGTAATAGCGGGCGACCGCCTCGGTCAGGGGCAGCGAGTCGCCGCCGAGCCGCGTCTCCGCCGCGCGCACGCGCTCGAGGAGATCGGTGTAGCGGCGCGCGTAGGCGGCGTCCTGATAGGCGGCGAGGAAGTCGGCGCGGCGCGTGACCAGCTCGCCCAGGTCGCGCGAGGGCGCCTGCGAGATGGGCACGACGTCGGCCGGCGAGGCGAGCTTCTCGACCAGCTGCGGGTTCACCGCCGCACGCCGCCCCCACGCAAAGGCCTTCTTGTTGAACTCGACCGAGACGCCGTTCAGCTCGATGGCCTTCAGCAGCGCCGCCTCGCCGAGCGGGACCCAGCCCTTCTGGTAGGCGTAGCCGAGCATGAACATGTTGGTCGCGATCGCGTCGCCCATCAGCGCGGTCGCGAGGCGCCCCGCCGCCACGAATTCGACGTTGCCGCGGCCGGCCGCGGCCGTGATCTCGTCCTGCAGGCTCGCCCCCGGGAGACGCCAGTCGGGGTTCTTCACGAAGGCTGCGGTCGGCGACGTGGTGGAGTTCACCAGCGCCTTGGTCGAGCGCTCGTTCATCTTCGAGAGCGCCTCGGCGCCCGAGGCGACCACCAGGTCGCACCCCAGCACCAGGTCGGCCGCGCCGGTGCCCACGCGGACCGAATGCAGCTCCTCGGGCGCGCGCGCGATGCGCACGTGCGACATGACCGGGCCGAATTTCTGCGCGAGACCCGACATGTCGAGCACCGTCGCGCCCTTGCCCTCGATGTGCGCGGCGACCGCCATGATCTGGCCGATCGTGATGACGCCGGTGCCGCCGATGCCGGTCACCAGGGTTCCGTGGGGACGCTCGAGCGCGTGGGGCGCCGGATCGGGCAAGGCGGCGAAGGCCGCCTCGGCGTCGGACGCTACGGCGCGGCCCTTCCTCAGGCTTCCGCCCTCGACCGTGACGAAGCTCGGGCAGAACCCCTTCAGGCACGAGTAGTCCTTGTTGCACGAGGACTGGTTGATCGTGCGCTTGCGGCCGAACTCGGTCTCGAGCGGCTCGATCGAAAGGCAGTTGGACTGCGCGCTGCAGTCGCCGCAACCCTCGCACACCAGGTCGTTGACGACCACGCGCTTGGGCGGATCCGGAAAATCCTGCCGCTTGCGCCGCCGGCGCTTCTCGGTGGCGCACGTCTGCACGTAGATGATCGCAGACACGCCTTTTGCTTCGCGCAGCTCGCGCTGCACCGCGTCCATCTCGGCGCGCTCGCGGAAGGTGACGCCGGGCGCCCAGTCGAGGCCTTCGGGCAGCGGCTCCTTCTCGTCGTAGACCGCCACGATCGGCTTCACCCCCTCGGCCGCGATTTGGCGCGAGATCATCGCCGGGTCGAGCGGCCCGTCGACGCGCTGGCCGCCCGTCATCGCGACCGCATCGTTGTACAGGATCTTGTAGGTCATGCTGACCCCGGCCGCGACGGCAGCGCGGATCGCGAGCAGGCCCGAATGATAGTACGTGCCGTCACCGAGATTGGCGAACACGTGCGGGCACTCGGTGAACGGCGCCTGGCCGATCCACGGTGCGCCCTCGGCGCCCATGTGCGTGAAGGTCGAGGTGTTGCGGTCCATCCAGACCGCCATGAAATGGCAGCCGATGCCGGCCATGGCGCGGCTGCCCTCGGGGACCTTCGTCGAGGTGTTGTGCGGGCAGCCGGAGCAGAAGTAGGGCAGGCGGTTCTCGACGATGCGCGGCCTCGCGAGCGCTTTCTCCTTGAACTCCAGATAAGCGACGCGCTGGCGATACCGTTCCCCGAGCGCCTGGTCCAGGCCGAGCTTGGCGAAGCGGTTCGCGAGCGCCTTCGCGATCAGCGCGGGAGAGAGCTCGTAGTGCGCGGGCAGCAGCCAGTTGCCGGCGGGCTGGCCGGCGGCGACCGACCATTCGCCGTTGTCGTCGAACTTGCCGACCACGCGCGGCGGAGGCGCGCCCTCGCGCCAGTTGTAGAGCTCCTCCTTGATCTGGTACTCGATGACCTGGCGCTTCTCCTCGACCACGAGGATCTCCTCGAGGCCCTCGGCGAAGCGGCGCGCCCCCTGCGGCTCGAGCGGCCACGACATCGCCACCTTGTAGACGCGGATGCCGGCGTCGCGCGCGACGCTCTCGTCGATGCCGAGATCGGCGAGCGCCTGCATGGTGTCGCCGTACGACTTCCCGGTCGTGACGATGCCGAAGCGCGCCCGCGGCGAATCCCAGACGATGCGGTCGAGCCGGTTCGCGCGGCAGTAGGCGAGCGCGGCGTACACCTTGTAGTCGAGCAGCCGCGCCTCCTGGTCGAGGAAGGCGTCGGGCCAGCGGATGTTCAGGCCCCCGGCCGGCATCGCGAAATCGGGCTGCACGATCTGCACGCGGTCCGGGTCGATGTCGACGACCGCGCCCGACTCGACCACGTCGGTGACGCACTTGAAGGCGATCCAGCAGCCCGAGAACCGCGACATCGCGAAGCCGTGCAGGCCGAGGTCGAGATAGTCCTGCACGCTCGCGGGATTCAGGACGGGGATGCAGCACGCCTTGAAGATGTGCTCGCTCTGGTGCGCGAGGGTCGAGGACTTCGCGGCGTGGTCGTCCCCGGCGAGCACGAGCACGCCGCCGTGCCTGGACGTGCCGGCGGAATTGGCGTGCTTGAAGACGTCGCCGCAGCGGTCGACGCCGGGACCCTTGCCGTACCACATGGCGAAGACGCCGTCGTACCTGGCGCCGGGATAGAGGTTCACCTGCTGCGTGCCCCAGATCGAGGTCGCCGCGAGGTCCTCGTTGACGCCCGGGCGGAAGACGACGTGGTGCTCGTCGAGGTGCGGCCGGGCGCGCTCGAGCGCGTGGTCGAGGACCGAGAGGGGCGAGCCGCGATAGCCCGAGATGAAGCCCGCCGTGTTCAGTCCCGCCGCGAGGTCGCGATCGCGCTGGAGCAGCGGCAGGCGCACGAGCGCCTGGGTTCCGGTCATGAAGGCGCGGCCGCGCTGGAGCGTGTACTTGTCGTCCAGCGTCATCTCGGTGAGCCGCGCGGGTGCGTCAAGCGGGGCGTTCATGGATCCTCACTCTTGCTCGATGCGTCGTCTCCTCGTCCCGGGTCCCGGGCGGGGCATCGGTGCCTCTTGCCGGGATTGTGTCCCGGATGGGCGTACGGCATGGCGTGCATTGTACCCGTCAACGCTTGGACCCACGGCGCGCACGGTCGTTCTTCCGGACTATGCCCAGAGCCACCGGCGCAGCGCGGCGTTGACGGCGTCCGGCCGCTCGAGCGTGCTGAGGTGACCGCAGTTCTCGACGATCTCCAGGCGCGCGCCCGGCGCCGCGGCCGCGATTTCCTCGTGGCGCTCGAGCGGCGTCAGCGCGTCCTGGCGGCCGCAGAGCACGAGCGTCGGGAACGCGATCCGCGGCAGGAGCGGGCGGCTGTCGGCGCGGCCCATGATGGCGCGCTCCTGGCGGACGAACGCTTCCTTACCGATCTCCCTGGCCATGTCCTTCACGAGCGCGACCAGGTCCGCGTCGCCGAGGCGCGAGCGATGCACGAGCATCGGCAGCAGGGCGTCGGTCACGCCGAAGAACCGCCCGCGCTCGGCGAGCGCGATGAAGTCGCGCCGCTTCTGCGACTGCTCCGGGGCATCGGCGCGCGCCGAGGTGTCGAGCAGCGCCAGGCGCTCGACGCGCCCGGGAGCCTGGCGCAGGGTCTCGAGCGCGACGTAGCCGCCCATGGAAAGGCCGGCGAGCGCGAAGCGCTCGAAGGGCGCGTCGGCGAGCAGATCGCGGGCGAGGCCTGCCATCGTCTCGGAGCGCGTGGCGTCGGCGACCCAGCAGTCGGCGATGTCCGCGAGCACCTCGGCCTGGGCGCGCCACAGCCGCGCATCGCAGAGCAGCCCGGGAACGAAAACCAGCTTCGCGCGAGTCGCCATAGCTTCCGGGTTTTAGACTAAAATCCGGCCCTTGGCGCATCCCGCGCCTCGAACCCCGGACCGCCGCGGAAGACCCATTGTGGAATTATTGACGGTCCCCAAAAAATCACGCATAATCATCGGTTTCGTTCGGAGGGGTGCCCGAGCGGTTAAAGGGGGCAGACTGTAAATCTGTTGGCCTTGCGCCTACGTTGGTTCGAATCCAACCTCCTCCACCAGGTTTCGGCGTTCTAGGCGCGAAGGCGGCGGCTCAGGTTGGCGACGCGGGTGTAGCTCAATGGTAGAGCAGAAGCCTTCCAAGCTTATGACGAGGGTTCGATTCCCTTCACCCGCTCCACGGACGCGGAAGAGAAACGGGCCGGCGCAACGCTTCCGCCGTTGTAGCTCAGTGGTAGAGCACTCCCTTGGTAAGGGAGAGGTCGCGCGTTCAATCCGCGCCAACGGCACCATCAGGAGCAACGAGAAGGACCACCACCATGGCAAAGGGTAAATTCGAGCGCACGAAGCCGCACGTGAACGTGGGGACGATTGGTCACGTGGACCACGGCAAGACGACGCTGACGGCGGCGATGACGCACATCCTCGCGAAGAAGTACGGTGGGGAGGCGAAGAA
>DASRFB010000062.1:0-2786 GCA_035651815.1 Burkholderiales bacterium
AAGCTTCGGGCCGAGCAGTCGGGGTCCCTCGAGGCCCGCGGTCACGGCGCGGGTGTGACGGCGGCTGTCGACCAAGCGCTGCTTGAGTTGTGCGGAGTCGAAGAACATGCGGGACCGGGGCAGGAGCAGACCATAGCATGAAAATCGCGCTGATCACCCCGGCGGGGGCGCGCTCGCGCACCGGCAACCGGCACACCGCGGCGCGCTGGGCGGCGATGCTGCGCTCGCTCGGGCACGACGTTCGGGTCGCGGTCGAATGGGACGGCCGGCCCGCGGACCTGATGCTCGCGCTGCACGCGCGCCGCAGCCACGCGTCGATCGCGGCGTTCCGCGAGAAGCAGCCGCGCGCGCCGCTGGTGGTCGTGCTCACGGGCACCGATCTCTACCGCGATATCCGCGGCGACCGCGACGCGCAGGCGTCGCTCGAGCTCGCCGACCGGCTGGTCGTGCTGCAGGAGCGCGGAGCGCTCGAGCTGGCCCGGCGCCTGCGCCGCAAGGTCCGCGTCGTGTACCAGTCGGCGCGCACGGGACGCCGCCACGAGCCGCCCCGCCGCGGCTTCCGCGTCGCCGTCGTCGGGCACCTGCGCGACGAGAAAGACCCGTTTCGCGCCGCGCTCGCGCTCGCGCACCTCGGCGATCTGCCCGAGGTCGAGGTCGTGCAGCTCGGCGAGCCGCTCGGTCCGGGGACCGCCGACCAGGCCCGGGCGCTGATGGCACGCGAGCCGCGCTACCGCTGGCTCGGCGGCGTCGCGCACTCGCGCGCGCTCGCGTGGATGGCGCGCAGCCACGCGCTCGTCGTCAGCTCGAGGATGGAAGGCGGCGCCAACGTCGTGTGCGAGGCGGCGGCGATCGGCGTGCCGGTGCTCGCGTCGCGCATCCCGGGGAACGTCGGCATGCTCGGCGCCTCGTATCCCGGCTACTACCCGCTCGGCGACGAGCGCCGGCTCGCCGCGCTGATCCGCCGCGCCGCGACCGATTCCGCGTTCTATCGCTCGCTCGCCCGCGGCGTCGCCGCGCGCGCGCCGCTGTTCCGCCCGCGCGCGGAGCGCTCGGCGCTCGCCCGCGTGATCGCGGAGCTCAGCCGTCCGGCGGCGAGCATGCTCTTGACCGGATCGAAGCTGCGCCGATAGACCTCGCACGGTCCGAAGCGGCGCAGCGCCGCGAGGTGCTCCTCGGTCGCGTAGCCCTTGTGCCGGTCGAACCCGTACTGCGGAAACAGCGCGTGCAGCCGGCACATCTCGGCGTCGCGCTCGGTCTTCGCGAGGATCGACGCGGCCGCGATGACGCGCACCCTGGCGTCGCCGTCGACGATCGCGCGCGACGGGCAGCCGAGCGGCGGGCAGTGCTGGCCGTCGATCAGCGCCTCGTCGGGGATGAGCGGCAGCCCCTGCACCGCGCGGCGCATCGCGAGCAGGCTCGCGCGCAGGATGTTCAGCCGGTCGATCTCCTCGACCGTCGCGAAGGCGACCGACCAGCCGATCGCGGCGGCGCGGATCAGTCCGGCGAGGCGCTCGCGCTCCCCGGGCGCGAGAACCTTGGAGTCGCGGATCCCGCGCGGCAAGCGCTTGCGCGGATCGAACACCACCGCCGCGGCGTAGACCGGGCCGGCGAGCGGGCCGCGGCCCGCCTCGTCTATGCCGCAGACGAGGCGCGGGCGAGCCATGGGGAAAGCGCTTCGGCCACGATCTCGGCGGAGTCGCGCCGCAGCAGCTCGTGCAGGCGCGCGAGGCGCTCGGGCAGGCGCTTCGCGACGACCGGGTCGGCGAGCGCGTTGAGCAGCGCCTGCGCGAGGTTTTCGGGCGTCGCCTCGTCCTGGATCAGCTCGGGGACGATGAACTCGCCGGCGATGATGTTCGGCAGCCCGATCCAGGGCTGGTAGGCCATGCGCGACATGATGCGGTGCGTGCTCTTCGCCATCTTGTACGCGATCACCATCGGCTTGCGGTAGAGCGCGGCCTCGAGCGTCGCCGTGCCGCTCGCGACCAGCACCGCGTGCGCCGCGGCGATCGCCTCGCGCGCGTGCCCGAAGAGGATCGTCAGCGCGAGCTCGGGATTGCCGGCATCGTACATCGCCTGCTCGAAGATGGCGCGGGTCTCGCGGCTCACCAGCGGCACGAGGAAATGCGCCGTCGGCAGCTGCTCGGCGATGCGCACCGCCGCCCGCACGAACGCGGGCGCCATGTAGCGCACCTCGGACTGCCGGCTTCCCGGCATCAGCACGACGACCCTGCGCCCCGGAGCGAGCTTGAGCTGCTCGCGCGCGAGCTCGACGTCGTACTCCATCGGGATCTGCTCGGCGAGCGGATGGCCGACGTAGGTCACGGGCACGCCGGCCGCGCGGTAGATCTCCTCCTCGAACGGGAACAACACCAGCATGCGGCTCACCGCGCGCGCGATGGCGCGGACGCGGTTGCCCCGCCAGGCCCACACCGAGGGGCTGACGTAGTGCACCGTCGGGACGCCCCGCGCCTTGAGACGGCGCTCGAGCCCGAGGTTGAAGTCCGGCGCATCGACGCCGATGAACAACGCCGGGCGCGCGGCGAGCAGGCGGCGCACGAGCGCGCGCCGCATCATCGCGAGGCCCGGGTAATGGCGCAGCACCTCGGCGTAGCCGCGCACCGCGAGCCGCTCCATCGGGTACCACGAGTCGAAGCCCAGGCCCTCCATCCTCGGGCCGCCGATGCCGGCGAAGCGCAGCTTCGGGAAGCGCTTGCGCAGCGCCGTCATCAGGTGCGCGCCGAGGAAATCGCCGGAGGCCTCGCCGGCGACCATCGCGATCAGGGGCT
>DASRFB010000063.1:0-3721 GCA_035651815.1 Burkholderiales bacterium
CCCGGCATCGCGGTGCCGAACACGTGGCCCGGGCCGAAGGCGATCGCGCGGCCGTCGGCGCCCGCGAGCACGAACAGGTCGATCGAGCGGTCGGCGATCTGCAGCCGCGCGACCGGCCAGGTGTCCGCCCAGGGCCAGGGCTTCACGTGCCGTTCGCCCGCGAGGGTGCGCGACCAGGCGCTGCGGATCAGGAGCTGCGCCACCTGCGCCTTGGCCTGGATGTAGTAGCCGCGCCCGATCTCCCAGGCGCCGGCGGCGATCAGCAGGGCGGCGAGGAGGGCGAGCCATTTCGCGGCTCGCCCGCCCCGCCCCGCGCGGGAGCTGCCGCGGGGCGGGGTCGATGTGCGCTTGTTCTTGGACGAGGGCGGCCAGACCAGGCCGGGAAGCGTCGCCGGGTGGGCGGATTCGACGCCCAGGAAGTCGTCGCGGTCGGACCGGATGGTTCTGTTCATCTGCATTCCCTGCCTAACGTGTTCCCTGCGCCCCCTAGTGCACCAATTGGAGGGCTATTGCGCAACAGTAGTTCCAAAGATGCAGGGAAAACGGCCGGAAACCGGACACATCAGCCCGCCATATGGACTACGCAGCATAAAAAGAAGCCGAAGCGGACGAGTCCGCAGACGAGAGCGGGGAGGGGCTCTCGCGGTTGCGGACTCGCCGCCGCGGGTCGATCGGCCCGCCGGTCATCCAGCGGACCACATTCAGGAGCAGCGCGCACAGCATGAACGCGAGGCCGACGGCGATGTGCAGCCGGCTGTCGGTCGCCCCGCGCGGCAACTCGCCGATCGCCGGCCCGAAGATCGCCTCGTAGCTCTGGCCTTCGGGCAGGTTGGTCGGGATCGCCATCGTCTTCAGGTCCTCGTTCGCCGGACGCGCCGGGGTGCGGTCGACGGCCACCAGGCTCGTATATCGGGTGACCAGGTGGTGGGCAAGCGCTAACTTTACGATCTCCGCTCGCGCCTCCGGCGTCCGGTTCGTATTCATGGCCTCCGCCAGCGCGGCGATCTTGTCCCGCGCCCATAGGATGCCGACGCCGGCCGCTTCGCTCCCGGCTGAGGGTCCTTTCGGGCCGAGCGCGATCTCGGCGCGCCACGACGCCGCGCCGCGGACGCCCGAGACGCGCGCGACGCCTTCCAGCCGGTCGAGCGCGGCGGTCACGACTACGGGTTCTCCCGAATAGAGATCAGGGATGCGCGCGGGCCAGGACTCGACGCCCGCGGCGTCCGGCCAGTCGATGCGGATGCCCGAGAGCACGGGCGACTCGAGCTTGGCGAAGAGCTCGGCCATCTTGTCGCGAACCTCCCCGATCCTGCCGATATAAGTGAACGTGCCGCGCCCTTCTTTTGCCGCCTGCGTCATGAAATGGCTGTTGGGCGCCGAGCCGATGCCCACCGTAAACAGCCGCGAGTCGCCAAGCTTTCCCGCGATCAGCCGAAATAGTTCGTCCTCGTTGCCGACCTGGCCGTCGGTGAGGAACACGACTTGGCGCACGCGCGCGGGGTCCTCGCGGCCGTTCAGGGCGAGGCCGAGCGCCTTCGCCATCTCCGTGCCGCCCTGCGCGCGCAGCGCCCGCACCCAGCCGCGGGCGGTCGCGCGGTTGTCGCGCGTCGCGGGACGCGCGTCGGGGAACAGGGCGCGCGCGCTCGAGTTGAACTCGATGACGTTGAAGCGATCGCCGGGGGCGAGCCGGTCGATCGCCATCTCGAGCGCCTCGATCGCCTGCGAGATCGAGGTCCCGTACATGGAGCCCGAGGTGTCGATCACGAAGATCGCCTCGCGCGGCAGGCGCTCGACCTCCTTTCCGTTCAGGGTCGGCGGGGCGGTCGGCGGCATCAGCATCAGCAGCCCGTAGCTGCGCCCGCCGCGGCGCTCGGTGAACCAGGCCGCGCGCGGCGCCTGCGCGAGCACCGGGGTCCACACCAGCTCGAAGTCGCGCGTCGCGGGAGTCGCGCCGTCGGCGAGCTCGATCACCGCGCGGCGCTCGTCGAGCGTCTGCACCGCGATCTTGTGATAGGGGCTGTCGATGGTGGCGATCGGGACGCCGGCGTCGAGCTCGACGCGGATCGTCACCGGGTTGACGGGCGGCTCGTCGCGCCGCGGCGGCAGCACGGGCGGCGTGACGCGCGCCGCGTCGCGCAGGTCGGACAAGCGGCCCGCGGGGACGTAGCGCGGGCCGATCACCGTGGGGAAGCGCAGCGACCAGCGCGCCCCGCCGTCGGCGAGCGCCTGGTAGCGCAGCGTCTGCTCGTACTCGATCTCGACCGTCACGCGCTCGTTCGGGCCGACGTTGGCGACGCTCGAGGTGAAGACGTTGGGGCGCTCCTGCTCGAGAAGCGCGGCGCGGTTCCCCGCGGCGCGCGCGCTCGTGTACACGCGCTGCGCCTCGCCGCGATCGCGGATCTCGCCCTCGAGCGCGCGCTCGCCGAGGCGCATGCGCAGGTGGTCGACCGCCGCGTTCTCGGGCAGCGGGAACACGTACACGCCCTCGAGCCACTCGCCGCAGGGGTTGGAGAAGGTTTGCCGCACCTCGGCGCGCGCGACCATGCCCGAGACGCGGATGCGCACGTCGGTCGCGAGCAGCGGCGCGGTCAGCGTCGCGCCCGCGCGATCGCGCAGGAGCAGCGTCCCCGACTTCGCGTCGGACGGATCGACCGAGGGCTCCTGCGCGCGCGCGTCGCGCGCGGCGAGCAGCATCGCGCCCGACACGGCGACCGAGACCGCGATCGTGAACGCGGCGAGCAGGCGGGTGAGCAGTTCGTCCACCCAGGGGCGCGCCGGTGCCGGGCGCGCCGGAACGGCTTCGTGTTGCGGCATGCGGGAGTCTCCCTTTCCGTTCGGCCGGCGAAGCGCCGGACCATGCCTGGCATTACACGGCCGGAAAAGGGCCCCGCCGTGCGCGCGGCGGGAAAAACCTCGGAAGAAATGTGGCGGGCGGATGGCGTCGTGCCGTGCCGTGCCGAGAACCACCCCGCCCGCCTTTCGGCGGGCACCCCTCCTCGATGAGGAGGGGATCACCAAATGAAGAGGCCGGGCCCGCCTTGCAGGCGGAGCCCGGCCTCGCGGGGACGCTTTGCCTTAGACCGGGGAGTTCAGGAACAGCACCGCGCCGGCGAGCACCATGCTCACGGCGATGCCGATGCCGAACGTGAGCGCCATGTAGGCGATGACATCGACGATCCTGGGGCTGGGACGCGCGGCTTGGTCGGTGGTGGTGTCGCTCATGGCTTTCCTTTCCTTTCGCTCTTGGCGCTCATGATGCCGAAGAATTGTGGCAAAAAGATGGCAGGCGCTCGAAAGCGCGCGGCGTTGCGCTATAGTCGTCGGAATTTTTCGTGAAATATGTCGCCCGACGGCGACGCTCTGTAGCAAAGCGAGAGATATTTCCATGGCCAAGCGCATCGCGATCGTCGAGGACGACGCCGCCATCCGCGCGAATTACGCGGACGCGCTGAAGAAGCACGGCTACGAGGTGAGCGCCTACGCGCGCCGCGCCGAGGCGATGAGTGCGTTCCGCGCGCGCCTGCCCGATCTCGCGGTGATCGACATCGGCCTCGGCGACGAGCCCGACGGCGGCTTCGCGCTGGTGCGCGAGCTGCGCGCCCAGGCGCCCGCGCTGCCGATCATCTTCCTCACCGCGCGCGACTCGGACTTCGACGTCGTCTCGGGGCTGCGCCTCGGCGCCGACGACTACCTCACCAAGGACGTGAGCCTGCCGCATCTG